>JARWZW010000046.1 GCA_029866155.1 Caulobacter sp.
GTCACGCCGTTATGTTCCAGCGCCAGGATGCTGAGCATGGCGGTGTAGCCCGCTGTGCCGATGGCCATGGCGTCATGGGTGCTGATCGAGGCCGGCAGCTTGACCAGCCAGTCGCCGCTGACCCGGGCCTTCTGGGCATAGCCGCCATGATGGGTCTGGCTGAGGCCCCAGCCGTTCAGCACCACCCGGTCGCCGGGGCCGAACCCGGCATGGTCCGATGCGGTCACGGTTCCCGCAAGGTCGATCCCCGGGATCAGGGGCCAGGTCTGGATCACGCCCGGACGGCCGGCCATGGCCAGGCCATCCTTGTAGTTCACGGTCGAGTAGTCGACGTCGATGCAGACATCGCCGGCCATCAGCTGGTCTTCGCCCATCTCCACCAAGTCGACGGAAAGGTTGCGCTCGATCCGGGTTGCGAGCAGGGCCTTGAAGGTCATGGCGGGTCCATTGGCTGTGTGATCGGCTGTCTATGAGACAAAATTTCCGGCCGCGCCATGCCGCAATCAGCCCCGCAAGGCGGCGAGTTTGCGGCCTGGTCAAACCGCCCCTTGCCTGACCCTGCGGCGCCGGAGCTGAACTGACCGCCAACGCTTCAGGCCATCAGCAGGCCTGCGAAAAACCACAGGGAGAAACAGCATGAAGATCGACAGTAACGTCTCCGCCGTCGTCACCGGCGGCGCCTCGGGCCTCGGGGCCGCCACGGTCAAGGCGCTGCGCGACCTGGGCGTCAAGGTCGCCATCTTCGACCTCAATCCCGAGACCGGCGCCCGCAAGGCCGAGGAGCTGGGCGCCCTGTTCTGCGAGGTCAATGTCATGAGCGAGGAATCGGTGGAGGCAGGCTTTGCCAAGGCCCGGGCGGCTCACGGCCAGGAGCGGATCCTGGTCAACTGCGCCGGGGGCGGCCGGGGCGGCAAGACCATCTCCCGGGATCGCCAGACCGGCGAGATCAAGCAGTTCGTCGTCTCCGACTTCGAATGGGTGCTGGGCCTCAACACCGTCGGCACCTTCCGCTGCATCGTCAAGAGCGCCGCCGGCATGGCGACGCTTGAGCCCGACGAGCGGGGCGAGCGGGGCGCGATCGTCAATACCGGCTCGGTCGCCGCCGAGGACGGCCAGGTGGGGCAGGTGGCCTATTCCGCCGCCAAGGCCGCCATCAAGGGCATGACCCTGACCATTGCCCGGGACCTGGCCAATGAAGGCATCCGCATCAACACCATCCTGCCGGGCATCATGGCCACCCCGCCGATGCTGAACGTCCGGGTCCGGGCCCCGGCCATCTTTGAAAGCCTGTCCAACTCCGTGCCCTTCCCCCGCCGCCTGGGCGACCCGGAGGAATATGCGGACCTGGCCGTCACCATGTTGCGCAACGGCTATTTCAACGGCGAAACCGTCCGCCTGGACGGCGCCATCCGCATGCCGCCGCGGTAGTCGCCTCAAGGATCCTGCCCTTTTGGGGCAGGGGGACCATCGCGGAGCGATGGTGGATGGGGTCCCCGTCGGTCCATAAGCCGGGAAACCCGGCTGAACGAGGGATCGGGGACCCCTCAGTCGCCTGCTGGCGCAGGCGACAGCTTCCCCGAACCGGGCCGGCGGCCCTTGGGGGCGTTATTTCGCCGGCGAACCGGACCTGGCCTTGATGTCTGCCAGCAGGGTCCGGATGCGTTTGGCGTTGGCGCCCAGGTCGCTCATCCCGACGCGAGAGGTGGAGCGGATGTCGATGATTGAGGTCTTGCCGTCGGCGCCCGGCCGGACCCGGATTGCGACATCGTCCTTGAACCCGAACCAGAAGGATTCCGCCGTCGCCTCGACCTGTCCGGTCGCCGGGCTTGTTATAGCGACCTTCAGGCCCATGTCCGTCGCCGCCTTGGCGGCCAGCTCTGTGGCGGCCGGCACGGCGAGCGGCAGGGTCAGGGAGGCGAGGTCGGGATTGGCCGCCAGACCGGCCTGACCGACCGACTGACCCTTCAGCATGGCGACCGGCTCGGTCATCGAGGTCACCGGATTGCCGCCGGCAACAGCGGCCCGGGCTGCCAGGACGGCGGGCGAAAACTGCGGCGGGTCCTGGATGTTGGTCGCAAGGTCATGGATCGGCGGAATGGTCTTGGTCTTGTTCATCACGCTGGCCACGAACCCGAGCGCCAGGACCGGAACCAGCAGGGACGCCAGGGCCGTGCGCCAGCCGCGCCGAGGCTTGACCAGCACGGACAGCAGTAGCCCGACAAAGGTGATCAGCAGGACCGCCAGCAGGACCAGGGCGCCCAGCTGGAACACCATAAGGCCAAAGCCGATCCGCCAGTCCACCAGCCCGAACTTGGTGAGCAGGGCCGCCAGGATGAAATACAGGGGCAAAAGGAGCGCCAGGATTGATGCGACCCGCACCCAGCCATCACGAAACCTGATCATCCTGCACCCCCGCCGTTGCCGGTCGCTTGGCGCGCCGGTCCTGTTTTCTGCTGGCGACACATTGCGCTGAAACCCGGATCCATTGCCAGTCCCGGATTCGGCCGGGAGCGCGATCCCCGGCCGACCCCGACCCGTTTGGCGCCGATTTGGCCTCGACTTCCCCAGTGTCAGCGGGGGAAGCTCCCTGTCAGAAAAAGGCTCTGGCTGGCGGCGCACCCCCTTGAGGCGCGATGGTGGATCAGGGCGCGGGCGGCGTCCCCGCAACTGTCGGCGCCCAATCAGGAACGGCCGGGCCTCGAAGCCTGGACCCGGACCGGCATCAGGAGGACGCCCATGTACGACTACATCATTCGCGCCGGGACCGTTTTCGATGGCAGCGGCGCGGCCGGCCAGCGGCTGGACGTGGCCGTGAAGGACGGCGTCATCGTTGGTGTGGCCGAAAGGATCGACGGCGAGGCCCGGGAGGTCATCGACGCCGCAGGCGCCATCGTCACCCCGGCCTGGGTCGACATCCATACCCACTATGACGGCCAGGTGACCTGGGACTCCGAGATGAACCCCTCGGCCAGCCACGGGGTGGGCACGATTGTCATGGGCAATTGCGGGGTCGGTTTCGCGCCCGTGCCGAAGGGCGGCGAGGTGCATCTGATCGAGCTGATGGAGGGGGTCGAGGACATCCCCGGCACCGCCCTTTATGAAGGCATGCCCTGGGGCGCATGGGAGACCTATCCCGAATATCTCGACTATCTGGCCGGGCGTCAGTACGCCCTAAATGTCAGCTCGATGATCGCCCATGGCGCGGTGCGCAACTATGTCATGGCCGAGCGCGGTCGGGACAACGCCGAGGCCACCCCGGCGGACATCAACGCGATGGCCGGCATTGTCGAAGAGGCCCTGAAGGCCGGGGCGGTGGGGTTTTCGACCTCGCGCATCATGGGCCACCGGTCGATCCATGGCGATCCGGTGCCCGGCACCTTTGCCGATGAACCCGAACTTCTGGGCCTGGCCCAGGCCATGAAGCGCGCCGGATCGGGCGTCTTCCAGATCATTCCGTCCAGCACCCTTGGCGAGGGCGGGGCGGTGGCCGAGCATTCCCCGCTGAAATCCGAGGTCGGACTGATCTCCCGCCTGAGCCAGGAAAGCGGCCGGCCCGCCACCTTCACCCTGTTCGAGACCGCCGATGCGCCGGACCGCTGGCGCGAGGTGATCGCCCTGGTCAAGGAAGGCAACGCCGCCGGCGCCCAGGTGTTTCCGCAGGTCGGCAGTCGACCGACCGGACTGGTTTTCGGGATCGACTCCTACAACCCCTTCATGGCCAAGCCGTCCTTCGTCGCCTTGAAGGACCTGCCGAAGGCGGAGCGGCTGGCCACCCTGCGCCAGTCGGAGACCAAGGCCAGGATCCTGGCCGAAGAAAACATCCCGCCGGAATTCCCGGGCAAGATGGAAGGCGTGATCGTCGCCGCCAACCTGCCCATGGAGATGTGTTTCGCCCTGGAGGCTGGCTCCGACTATGAGCCCACTGCAGACCAGAGCTTCGCCGCCCTGGCCCGGGCCAGCGGCCATCCGGACGGGACCTCCTATCTCTATGACTATCTGACGTCGGGCGATGGAGACCGGTTCGCCGTGGTCTTCTTCACCAACTTTGCCGGCCACAGCCTGGATCCCGTGCGGGAAATGCAGGTCGATGACAGCACCGTGGTCGGCCTGTCCGATGGCGGGGCCCATGTCGGTCTGATCTTCGATGCGGTCAATCCGACCTATCAGCTGACCTACTGGGCCCGGGACCGCAAGCGAGGCGACACCATTCCCCTGGCCCAGGTCATCCACAAGCAGACCCGCCGCAACGCCGAACTGTTCGGCTTCCTGGACCGGGGCCTCATCGCCCCGGGCATGAAGGCCGACATCAATGTCATCGACTTTGAAAACCTGGCCATGGGCGAGATGGCCCTGCACCACGACCTGCCGGCCGGCGGCGCCCGGCTGCTCCAGTCGGCCAGCGGCTATATCGCCACCCTGATCAATGGCCAGATCACCCGGCGGGACGGCGTGGACACCGGCGCTCGTCCCGGCCGGCTGCTGCGGGGCGGGGCGGCGGCTTAGGCCCGGGCGACCCTGGAGTCGACAGCGCTATCGATCTGATCTGCGGCCAGGGGTCCGGGGCGACAGGCGGTTCCTGCAGTTTACGCGCCATTAACCACGTCGGTCGCTCTCTATCGGCCAGTCTGCAAGCGAAAGACGCGGGGGTCGGACCATGATTTCGGCGGACCTTTCAAGGACGGAAGACTCGCCTGTCGTCGATGATTTCGTCGAGCTGGGTGTTCATCGGTTTTCCGAGCCCGTCGATCCGCAGGCTTGCGCGTCCCTTCTGGCCGATCTGAAGGCGGACCGCGCCTGGGGCTCCGAGCTTTTTCTGGAGGAGGCTGCATTCGACGCCGATCCGCAGTATCGCGGGGTCAATCCCCGCCCCGGGCGCAACCTTATGGACCGGTTTTCGGATCGCCTGGACTTTGTCGAACAGGCGCCGCAGATCGTCGCCGGGCTGACGGCGGTGCTGGGGCCGGGCTATCGCATCCTTGATCGCAAGGTCGTCTGCGGTGTTCCGGACAGCGCCATGCCCGGCTGGCTGAAGGCGCGGATCGCCGGCAACCCGGTCAATAACCTGGGACCCTATATGCAGCCCCAGTACCGCGATGTGACCTATTTCTATGGCATCGACTTCCATCAGGACCTGATCGACTTCAAGGGACGGGAGGCCGACTTCCTGACCCTCTATGTCTATCTGTCCAGGGTCGGGCCGGATGATGCCCCCCTCTATCTGCTCGAAGGCAGTCACCGGCTGGGGGCCGCTGTCTTCCCCCATGACCTGTCCCGCACGGACCCTGGGCACTGGCGCTATGGCAGCGGCGATCAGGCTATCGACTGTCGCCAGGTCCTGCTGCTGGGCGAGGCCGGGTCGGTCTCCATGTGGCATGCCTGCACCCTGCACGGGACCCAGCCTGATGCGACCGATCAGGAGCGGATATCCCTGCGCTATCTGTTCGAGCGGGCTCCGGGCGCAGCGGCGGGCCTGGACCGGATCAATGCCGGCCTGCTGGGGCCGCTCAAGCTGGACGACACCCGCATCGATCTGGATGGTGAGGGCGCCGCCCGGATAAAGGCCAACAGCGTCAATCAGGCCTGAGGGCCTACAGGGATGGTTAACCGGATGTGACTAGCCTTTCGGTCATGAACCCTCCCGGCCCAGCAATCGAGGCGGACCTGCTATCGGCTCCCACGGGGGACCTCGCCCTTCTGCGTCTGGAGAAGGGTCTGATCCCCGAGGCCCTCATCGAAGAGGCGGTCGCCACCCTCATCGACATGATGGCCCCCGGTTCCGCCCCCGGAGCCGACCTTGACCGGGTCGTCGACGAGCTTCGACTTTGCGACCGGGCGCGACTGGGCGAGGTCTATGACGCCTTCCGCGAGACCCTGGTTTTCCAGAGACTGGTCACAGCCGAGTCGCTGGTCGCCGCCGCCAGGCAGATGGTCGGCGCCACGCGGGTTCATGCGCCGCTCCAGCATGCCGTGTTCCGCATGGACCTGGCGGGCGAGGCCTGGCGCGGGTTCGGCTGGCATCAGGACTTTCCCTACAACGTCCTTAGCAACCGGTTCGTCACGGCCTGGCTGCCCTTGACAGCGGCCGGGCCGCACAATGGCTCCATCCAGGCGGCGCCGGACCTGTCGGATCGCCTCTATCCGGTGGACATCCGGTTCAAGCGCAATGGCAAGGGACGACGCCTCGCCACCCGCGACGCCTTCATCGCCGAACATCTGCAGACCGGTTTTGACGCCGGGGCCCAGACCCTGATCCTCGATCCCGGCGATGTGGCCCTGTTTCACAACCGTCTGGTCCATCGCTCCGGCTTCAATCCCGGCCCTCGCCATCGTTTCTCGGTTCAGATCCGGTTTGGCGACCTGCTGGCGCCAGAGATGCTGGCGCGCGGCTGGCGCAACCGGCGGGCCGATGGCTTCGAGACCTTCAAATCCCTCCATCCCGACCTGATCCATTCCGAGGAACAGCCATGATCCCCGCCGACGAGACCCTGCGCGAGCTGCTCCGGACCCATATCGATGATCACGACCTGATCGCCAATCTGGGCAGTTTCGGGCGGCGCATGCATTTCATGAAGGCCTTCGCTCATTACGAGGTCTTCAAGCTGGTCGAGGACCTGCCGGGCGATATCGTCGAATGCGGGGTCTACAAGGGTGCGTCCCTGCTGAGTTTCGCCCGGTTCCTCGAAACCTTCTGTCCCGGCGACCGCACCCGCAAGGTCCTGGGCTTCGACCATTTCCGCGGCCTGGCTGATCGCACCGACAAGGATGGCCTGGACGACCGGGTCGGCAACACGGCCGAGGGCTGGAACCCCGGCGCCTTCCGCGACACGCTGTTCGCCCTGGTGGATGCGTTCAATCGCGACGCCTTTGTGCAGGTGCGCCCCCGCATCGAGCTGGTCGATGGCGATGTCTGCCAGACGGCGGCGCAGTATGTGGCCGAAAATCCGGGTCTTCGCCTGTCGCTGCTGCACCTGGACATGGACCTTTACGAGCCCACCCTGGCGGCCCTGAAGGCTTTCTGGCCCCGGCTGCTGACCGGTGGTGTCGTTCTGTTCGACGAGTTCGCCATCCGTGAATGGCCGGGCGAGACCGAGGCCGTCGAGACCTTCTTCGAGGGCCGGCCGCCGCGCATCCGCAAGTTCGGCTGGGCCTCGGCGCCGGGCGGTTACTTCATCAAGAGCTGAGGCAGCTCTACTTGCCGGTGAAGACCGGCGCGCGCTTTTCCAGGAAGCTGGCCACGCCTTCGCGGTGATCCTCTGTCTGCATGAGGGCGCGGATGGTCTCGATGGCCCAGCCGCCCAGTTCGCGCGGATCGCCGGCCGCGCTGCGGCGCAGGCCCTCCTTCATGTAGCGCAGAGCCAGGGGCGGGTTGACGGCGATCCTGGCGGCCATGGCCATGGCCCGCTCCATCAGGGTCTCGTGTGGGCAGACCTCGCTGACCAGGCCGATCTTCAGGGCCTCGGCCGCGTCGATGACATCGCCGGTGAACAACAGCTCGGCCGCCTTGGCCGGACCGACGATGGAGGGCAGGCGATAGAAGCCCCCGACATCGCAGACCAGGCCGCGCTAGATGAACAGCTCGGCGAACTTCGCCTTCTCACTGGCGATCCGGATATCGGCATAGAGGGCCAGCTCCATGCCCCAGCCGACGGCCGCGCCATTGATAGCGGCGATCATCGGCTTGTCGCATTCCAAGGCCGCCATGGCCGCTGGCGTCGGCTGGTGCCGCACCACCGGCGGCGGGGCGACGGCGGGCTTTGGCCCGGCCATGATCTCGCGGACGTCGTCGCCTGAACAGAAGGCCGGATCGACGCCGGTCACCACCACACAGCGGGCTTCCGGGTCCTTGACCACCCGCCGCAGGGCCCGCTCCAGCCGGTCATAGGCGTCGAAATTCAGGGCGTTGCGCTGCTGGGGCCGGTTCAGGGTGATGATCGCCACATGATCCTGCACCCGATAGGTGACGCTCTCTTCGCCGCTGTCCTGCATCGCTTCCACCGCCATCCTGGGAGCCCTTCTGTCTGGAGCCTTGGTCTGTCACGCCGATGATGAGCCGCCGGTCAGACGGGGGCAAGACAGACGTGGGGGAAGGTGGCGTGGAGACTGAGCCGCCTCAGCCGCCCGTCGCCGGCGCCGAGAAGTCGAACTGTTCGGGGCGCTGCTGGCCTCCGCCGAAGGTCCAGGTCAGGCCGATGAAGGCGGCCCGGCCGCCGAACACCTGGTCGCTGCGGTCGGTGAAGCTGGCCGTGCCGATCCGGGTGGTAGAGCCGAAATCGTCCAGCAGGTCGCGGACCGTGACGTTGACCGACCAGGCGCTGTTCAGTTTCCGCCGATAGCCGAAATTGACCAGGGTGGACTGCTCCCTCGTGCCCTGGGCCAGTCGCTGCGTTCCTCCCCAGACGCCCGACAGCTGGACAAAGTCCTGCTGGGTCGGTTGCCAGTTCAGGGTCAGGCGACCCGAGAGGCTTTCACCCTCGCTGTCCACGGCGCCAGGCAGGCCGGCGGCGTCGATGGTCTGGCGAAACAGGTTGATGCTGGCATTGTAGCGCAGGGTCGGAACCAGGGCCCCGTTGGCCACCAGTTCCAGGCCTGTGGAACTGTTGGCGCCCAGGTTCTGCGGCCGGGTCAGGAACACCCCGCCGCCCAGGTCCGTCGTCACCGGCGTGAAGGCGTCCTGGGTGTCCCGGTAATAGAGGGTGGCCTGGTAGAAGGTCTGCTGGACCCGGCGCTGCCAGACCAGCTCATAGGCGTCGGTCTGCTGTGGCGACAGGCCCGGATTGCCGGACCGCAGGTTCAGATTGTCCTCGTAACTCAGGAAGGGGTTCAGCTCCCGGCCGCCGGGACGCTGGATCCGGCGGCCATAGCTGGCGCGCAGGGTCTGGGCTTCGGTCAGCTCATAGGAGGCGCTGAAGGTCGGGTAGGCGCGGAAATAATCCTGGGATGTGCGGATCCCGGTGGTCTTCTGGTCCAGTTCGAGATTGGCCTGTTCCAGGCGCAGCCCAAGCTGGGCGCTGATCTTGTCGCCGAACGGCCGCTCATAGGTGCCGTAGAGGGCGTAAACTATCTGGTCGAAGGCGAACCGGTTGGAAACCCGGGGGTCTACGACGAGGGTAGAGGCCGTCGGACCACGGGCGAAGGCGTTGTCCTGTTCCTGCTCCTGACTCTGGCGCTCGAACCCCAGACGCAGCTTGGCCCCGTCCTTCATGGGCCGCACATAGGCGCTGGTGAATCCGATCTGGTCGGACCGGTTCTGGTTGTCCAGCCGCTCGTGGAAGGGCGCCGCCGCCGGGATCAGCTGGTCGGCAAAGGTGTTCAGGTCGATGCCGAAACGATTGCGGTCATAGCGCAGCTCGTTGGACCATTCATGGCCCTGACCCTCGAAGCGACGCACGACCCGGGCCGTGGCGCCGGAAAACTGCCCCTTGAAGCCGCCTTCGGAGGCGCGGCGGTAGCCTGAGGCCAGGCCGCCGCCGACGGCGTCCGACTCAAACAGGTCCAGTGTATCGGCGGCGCTGTCGACGTCGGTATGGCGCATCTCGCCGGTCAGCTGGGTCTTTGCGTCGAGGTTATGCTCGACCGACAGGCGCACAAAGGCGCTATC
>JARWZW010000060.1 GCA_029866155.1 Caulobacter sp.
GCTCGTCGATCAGCACCCCGTTCTTCATGACCCAGGCGATGGCCTTTGCATTGGCGATGTCGCGGGTCGGGTCGGCTTCCAGCAGCACCATATCGGCCAGCTTTCCAGCGGTGATGCTGCCCATGTCCTGCTCCCGCCCCAGGAAGGTGGCGCCGTTGAGGGTCGCGATCTTCAGAATCTGCAAGGGCGGGATACCAGCCTTGGCCAGTAGCTCCATCTCGCGATGGACCGCAGGACCGTTGGACTGGTCAGTTCCCAGAACAGCCACGCCGCCCGCTGCGACAATCCTGGCGATGTTGTCCTGACAGATGGGTGTCATCACCTTCATCCACCAGGTCCAGGTCTGGGTCTGCCAGGCGGTCCGGGTCTCCGTCTTGAGGGTCTGGCGCTCAGCCGGGCTGAAGGACGCCTTATAGAGCGGTTCATCCAGGTATTCCGGATGCTCGACCAGACGACTGTAGTTCTCGCCAATTGTCAGGGTCGTCACGAAGGGAGTTTTGCGGGCCGCCAACAAGCGGATGAAGGACTCACTGACCGGCCCCTGGATGACGGGGTGGGCCAGGGTGTCAGCCCCCGCCGCCACCGCTTCGAGGGCCCGCCGTTCACTGGAAACATGCACCGTCGTCCGGATGCCGTGAAGATTGTAGTACTGCAGGGTCCGGGCCATCAGGTCTGGCGGCAACAGGGTTATCATCGGCCGGGCGCCCCAGCCTCTTTCTTCATAGGTAAGCTTGACGATGTCCGGCGCCTGGTCCGCGATATGCTGGTCCAGCTGGGCGCGATCCCGCTCGAAATCGGTAATGCGGATCGCCATGGCATCGCCGTGACTGCCCGGGTATGTGATCAGGTTTCCAGTGGCGAAAATCCTGGGAGAGAGGATGCGCCCTGCCCGTTCGTCGGCCCGGGCCTTCAGGATCATTTCGGGCTGGTTTCCCAGATCCACGACGCTGGTGACCCCGGCATAGAGATAACTGGCAAGAGCCTGGCGAGCGGCGACTTCGTCGATCACAAAGCCTTCGGCGGGCGATTTGGCGGGCGACGCTCCCCGAAGGTGAATGTGGGCGTCTATCAGGCCGGGGATCAGAAAATGACCACGGCCATTCAGCCGGCGCCCGCGGACAGGGCCGGCGGCCTTGCTGGGCGAAAGGCTGACGATCCGACCACCAGCCACAATGACCGTCATATCGGCCTGGGGCGGAGCCCCTGTCCCGTCGATCACGGTGACATGCTCTATGGTGAAGTCAGATCCGGCATCCGGGTTTTCGGTTGCAGCCCGGGAGACTGTCGCAGTCGCCATGAGCCCAAGCAGGGCGCCGAGAATGGCAAGGATGTAACGACGCATGGTCATTCCTCGAAACAGGGTCATTCTGCGATGGCTTCAGGCAGGGAGACCAAAAGCAGGACCAGATCTGGTGAGGCGTCCTCCAGGGCCCAGTCCTGTCCGGCCGGAATCACGAAGGCGTCGCAGGATCGAAGGGCGTGGCGGCCCTGATGCTCAAGCCAGGCGGAGCCCTCCAGCAAGACCGCAAACAGCAGTTCGCCCCGGTGGGCCGCAACCTCCAGCCTTTGCGCACCGCCGGACTTCAGAACCATAACCTCAGCCAGGCCGCCCGTAGCCTCGAACATGGCCGTATCCTGGCGAAGAAAACCGGAGTCGCCGTGGGATACCCAGGGCGTCTCCGCCGCCCGGTGGCGCATGAAGCGCTGGCCGCCGAAATCACGGTCCGGCGCCAGGACCCCGGTGGGCAGTTGCAGATCATGATCGGCGATCGTTTCGTGCAGGGCGGGACATCCGACCTCGATCACTTCCAATCCGTCGGAGCTTTCCAGCACACGATGACGAATCTGCGGTGGTTGCAGCACGCAATCGCCCGGATGCATGACGAAGGGCTCGCCCTGGTCTTCATAAACCACCCTGACCCATCCCTTGCGGACGAAGATCAGCTGAAACCGGACGCGATGAAAATGCACCCAGTCGGCAACCGGTCCGCCCTGAGGAATGGCGATGTGGGACGCGATGAAACGCCCGCCGAGACGCCCGGGAATGAGATCTCGGTAGAGCATTCCAGCCCGGCCTTCACCATGTCCCGGTCCGTCCTGCTGCCGGGTGACTATGAACTCCGGCTCAAGCGCAGGAATATCCATCGGCGCGATCAGGGGCGCCAGTTCCACCACCGTCCCGTTTGGGGCGACAAGGCGCTCAGGACCGGAGGCGTGACCGGCCAGGAGCAGCCGCAGATGGCCAGGCGAACCTTCCCCGGGCGACAGGCGAAGGCGCAGGCCATGTCCTGACAGCAAGGCGACCGACGGGTCCTCCGCAGGGAATATGGTTTCGACCCGAAATCCCAACCGGCCGACATAGAACTCAAGGGCGGGCGCCAGGGCCGCACAGGGCAAGCAGACTTCAGCCAGGCCTGTTTCACCCGGCGCGATCAGATCAGACATGGCTCCCCCCACGAACGACGAGGCCCGGGGCGTCAGACTGCCCAAAGCCCCGGCGGGCAGTTAGTCGGTGGCTTTTGGCGCCCGGCGAACCTCGACCACCCGCACCCGCGAACCGTCAAGGACCAGGGCCAGTTCCCCCCGCTTCAGTTTCAGCGCATCCGCCCCGAACGCGTCCTTGCGCCAGCCGGTCAGGGCGCCGACATCGGCATTGTCGTCATTGGCGATCTTCTCGAGGTCGGCGACCGTGGCGATCAGCTTGGAAGCCACTCCGGCGTCCTCTGACCTGGCCTTGAGCAGGACCTTCAGCAGTTCGACAACGGCTCCGGCCGCCGGATTGCTGGCCGTGCGGTCACGTTCGATCACCGGCGCATAGGCTTCCGGATCCTTCAGGGCCTCGCGAATGGCGTCCAGCAGGTCCGGACCAAAACGCGAGCCCGAAAACCCCTTGGGCACGCCGCGAAGCCGGTCCAGCCCGGCCGCGTCGGTGGGCGCCTGGCTGGCCAGTTCGTCAATGGCGTCATCCTTCAGGATTCTGCCCCGCGGTTGGTCCCGGGTCTGGGCCGTGCGCTCGCGCCAGGCCGCGACGGCCTTGAAGACCGCAAGGTACTTTGCAGCGTGTTTGCGGGGCCGCAGTCGCTTCCAGGCGTTTTCCGGATTGACGTCATAGAGGTCAGGCGAAACCAGAGCCTCCATCTCCTCCTCGACCCAGGCCAGACGACCGGCCTTTTCCAGGCTGGCCTGCAGGATCGGATAGAGCCTCGCCAGATGGGTGACGTCGGCGATGGCGTAGGTCAGCTGGTTTTCGCTGAGCGGGCGGCGGGCCCAGTCTGTGAACCGACTGGACTTGTCGAGTTCGATCTTCAGCATCTGGCGGACCAGGGCGTCATAGGCGATCTGCTCGCCGAACCCTGCGGCCATGCCGGCGATCTGGGTATCGAACAGCGGCCTGGGCATAGCCCCGAGATTGTTGAAGATCTCGACATCCTGACGGGCCGCATGAAAGACCTTCTGGATCGTTTCATCCCTGAGAATGTCCAGGAATGGCGAAAGATCCATACCATCGGCCATGGGGTCGATACAGGCCTCGGCCCCATTGGGGGCGGCGGCCTGTATCAGGCACAGCATCGGCCAGTATGTCGTTTCGCGCATGAACTCTGTGTCCACGGCGACGAAGGGCTGGCCTTTGAGCTGATTGCAGAACGCCGCCAGTTCGGCGGTGGTTGAAATAGGCTTCATCGGTTAGCTATAGCCCCGCGCGCGGGCGAGTCTGCAAGTCTTGAGACGCGCGCGCCGTTCAATTCCCGCCCCTACGTTGCCCGGAAACCGCCATGACAGACAGCCGAAACGGCCTCACATACGCCGGGGCCGGCGTAGATATCGACGCCGGCAATGCCCTGGTGGAGGCCATCAAGCCCCTCGCCAAGGCCACACGACGGCCCGGTGCAGAGGCTGGCCTTGGGGGATTCGGCGCACTTTTTGACCTGAAGGCGGCCGGCTATGACGACCCGTTGCTGGTCAGCACCACGGATGGCGTCGGCACCAAGCTGAAGATTGCGATCGAAACCGGACTGCATGGCACGGTCGGAATCGACCTGGTGGCCATGTGTGTCAACGACCTGCTCGCCCAGGGCGCCGAGCCGCTGCTGTTTCTCGACTATTACGCCACGGGCAAGCTGGATGTGGCCACAGCGACAAGCGTTGTCGCGGGGATCGCTGATGGCTGCAAACTCGCCGGATGCGCCCTGGTGGGTGGTGAGACGGCAGAGATGCCGGGCATGTATAGCCAGGGTGACTATGACCTGGCCGGCTTCACGGTCGGGGCGGTCAACCGTGACGGCGTTTTGCCGAGGCTCGACCAGCAACGGCCGGGGGACATTCTCATCGGTCTCGGATCGAGCGGCCCCCACTCCAACGGCTATTCCCTGGTTCGAAAGGTCGTCGAACGCTCAGGCCTTGCCTGGGACGCGCCCTGTCCGTTTGCCGAAGGCACACTTGCACAGGTGCTGATGGCCCCGACCAGGATCTATGTCAAAAGCCTGCTGCCGCTGATCAAGGCCGGCAGGATCAAGGGCGGCGCCCACATCACAGGCGGCGGACTGATTGAAAACCCGCCCCGCGCCATAGCCGAGGGTTTGGCGCCAAGGTTCGACTGGAACGCCTGGCCCCTTCCGCCGGTCTTCGACTGGCTTCAACGGGAAGGCGGCCTGGACGACCACGAACTGCGCCGGACCTTCAACTGCGGGATCGGCTTCCTGGTGATTGTCGCCCGCGACCAGGCACCGGAGGTGCTGATGGCCTTGCTGGATGCCGGGGAAGACGCCTTCGTCTGCGGCGAACTCGAGCGGGCATGACAGACAGCCCGGCTCGCCTCCGGGTCGGGATCCTGATTTCCGGTCAGGGCTCCAACATGGAAGCGCTCGTTCGAAGGTCCCTGGAGCCGGACTGTCCCTATGACGTCGCGCTGGTGATTTCCAACAGGCCCAAGGCCGCGGGCTTGGCGGCCGCCGAGGCCCTTGGGGTGGCGGCCAGGATCATCGACCATTCCGATTTCGGCCAGGATCGCGAAGGTCATGAACGGACCATCGACGCGGCCCTGCGGGCGGCAGGCTGCCAGGTTATCGCCCTGGCCGGCTATATGCGGATCCTGACGCCCTTCCTGGTCGAGGGCTGGAGCGGCAGGATGATCAATATTCACCCCTCCCTATTGCCGAACTATCCAGGCCTGGACACCCATCGGAGGGCCATGGAGGCGGGCGATGCCGAGGCCGGTTGTTCGGTCCATCTGGTGACCACCGGCCTCGACGCCGGAACTGTCCTGGGCCAGGCCCGGGTGGCCATCCTGCCTGACGATACAGTGGCCTCCCTGGCGGGCCGGGTGCTGGCGGCGGAACACCAGCTGTATCCGCAATGCCTGGCGGACTTCGTTCGAACGGCCTTGACCTGAAGCCATGAAAAAACCGGCGGACCCCTGGGATCCGCCGGCCTGATCGACCGCCTGGACGGCGAGGCCTTTAGCCGACGATTTCGGCTTCGGTAAAGAACTGCACGATCTCGATCGCCGCGTTCTCGAGGCTGTCGGAGCCATGAACCGAGTTTTCGCCGACAGAGTCGGCATAGAGCTTGCGGATGGTGCCCTCAGCGGCCTGGGCCGGGTTGGTGGCGCCCATGACTTCACGGTAGCGGGCGACGGCGTTTTCGCCTTCCAGGACCTGAACCACGACCGGGGCGCGGGTCATGAACTCCACCAGTTCGCCAAAGAACGGGCGCTCATTGTGGATCTCGTAGAATTTCTGGGCCTGGGCCTGGCTCAGCTTGATGCGCTTCTGGGCGACGATCCGCAGGCCAGCCGCTTCGATGACGGCGTTGACGGCGCCAGTCAGGTTCTTTTCGGTGGCGTCCGGCTTGATGATGGAAAAGGTGCGTTCGGTCATGGAAAGTCTTTCAGTCCTGCGATTGAAGCGCGTTTTGGGGAGGTCGCGGGCTTATAGCTGCGGCCCATCGCCCCGCCAAGCCGTGTTCAACGACCTTCCTCCCGACTGATCAGCAGGCCGGACGCCAAAAGGGGCGCCGGCGGTCATCGCCGCGTCAGACCTGCCGCGCCTGATGACGACAGCACCGGCCGGACGCCCTGAATTGACCCGCGCCTGCAGGTCCAGACCCTTGGCCTTGAACCCGGTCGCCGTTATGACGAGCCCTTCCCCGGCCGCGACAGGGTCCCGTTTCATGACTGGTCACATTGATATGGCCAGTTGCAAAGTCATTTACACGCCATGCTCCAAATCAATGAACTGACCTTCAATGCCTGGGGGCGTCGCTTCTTCGACAAGGCCAGCGTGAGCCTGCCCATTGGCGCAAAGGTCGGACTGGTCGGCCGGAACGGGGTCGGCAAAACAACGCTGTTCAAGCTCATTCTCGGAGAACTCGGCGCTGGCGACGGCGAAATCAAGCTCCCGAAATCGGCCCGTATCGGTTCAGTGGACCAGGAACATCCGGCGACGCCGGTGACCTTGCTGGACACGGTTCTCGAGGCGGACGAGGAGCGTCATCGCCTGCTGTCATCCCTGGAGACCGCCGATCCGGAGGACATGGGCGACATCTGGACACGGCTGATCGAGATCGATGCGGACTCTGCGCCTTCCCGGGCCTCTGAAATCCTGTCCGGCCTTGGCTTTTCCAACGAAGACCTGTCCCGGCCGATGTCGGAGTTTTCGGGCGGATGGCGCATGAGGGTCGCCCTGGCGGCGGCGCTGTTTTCCGAACCGGACCTGCTGCTGCTGGACGAGCCGACCAACTACCTCGATCTGGAAGGCGCTCTCTGGCTCGAGGCCCGCCTCAAGAAATACCCCCACACAGCGCTGATCATCAGCCACGACCGGGAACTTCTCAATAATTCAGTGGGTTACATCCTGCATGTCCGGGACGGCAAGCTGGATCTCTATACCGGCGGCTATGACAGTTTCGAAGATCAGCGTGCGGAGAAGGCCAGGCTGGCCGAGGCCATGCGCGGCAAGATCGAAGCCAAGCGCGCCCATATGCAGGCCTTTGTCGATCGCTTCCGGGCGACGGCCTCCAAGGCGACCCAGGCCCAGTCACGATTGAAGATGCTGGCCAAGCTGCCCCCCGTGACCATGACCCTGGAAGAGCGCACAGCGCCCTTCACCATCCCATCCCCGGCCCGCCCGCTGGCGCCGCCCCTGGTGCGCCTGGAACAGGCCACGGTGGGTTACGGCGGCCCGCCGATCCTCCGGAACCTGAACCTGCGGCTGGATATCGATGACCGTATCGGCCTCCTGGGCGTCAACGGCGCCGGCAAGTCGACCTTCGCCAAGATGATCGCGGGAGCCCTGGATATCCAGAGCGGCCACCTGCATCGCGATCGGCGGATCAAGGTCGGCTGGTTCCACCAGCATCAGATCGAAGCCCTGGATCCCGACGACACTCCGCTTGAGATCATCCGTCGCGGCATGCCGGACTCAAGCGAGGCGCAGCGACGATCAAAACTGGCGCAGTTCGGCCTGGGCTACGAAAAGGCGGAAACCACCGTCGCCAAGCTGTCGGGGGGCGAGCGGGCAAGACTGCTGCTCAACCTGGTCGCCATGGCGGCCCCGCACCTGCTGATCCTTGATGAACCGACCAACCACCTGGATATCGACAGCCGTCGAGCCCTGCTGGACGCCCTCAATGACTATGAGGGCGCAGTCATCCTGATCACCCACGACCGATCGCTGATGGAACTTGTCGCGGACCGGCTCTGGCTGGCCGCCGATGGCGGTGTAAAGCCGTTCGATGGCGACATGGATGACTACGCCAAGTTCGTCCTGGATCGCGCCAGGGTCGCCGCCCGGGCGCCAACCCAGGTGCGCGAAGCCGACAAACCCGCTGTCAACAGCAAGGCGCCCATTGCATCCGGTCGAGATCCGGTCGCGGCCGCAGGGCCGCTGCGGCGTAAACTGTCAGCCGCCGAAGAGACCCTCGCGCGGGCCACGAAAACCCTGGCCGAGATCGACGCGAGACTGGCGGATCCGAACATCTATGTCCGGGAGCCCACGGCCGCCGCAGACCTGGCCAAGCGCCGCGAACGGGCCCAGGCCCAGGTCGACGAAGCCGAGACTGTCTGGATGGCGGCGGCCGAGGCCCTGGAAGCGGTGGCGGGCTGACCCTTCGGCCGGTCAGCCGCACTTCACCTCAAGCACGGTCCCGGTGTCGGCGTCGAATATGATGTTCAGCCGGTCTTCCCGATAATCGAGGGTCACGGGACAGGTCGAGCAGGTCACCCTGCGCTTTGACGGATCCACCGGCACCGGTATCTGGCTCCTTGGGCGACCGACCAGGTACTGGAGCGGGCCTGCGCCACAGGCGTCTGGCGCGATCTCAGGCTCCGGCGAGGGTTGGGCCGGGGCCTGTTCTAACGGCGGCGGCGCCTGCGGAACGGCGGGCAACTCGGTCGGGGCGCAGGACGCCACGATCAGCGCCAGGGCCACCATCGCGACAGTCGATTGTCTCACGCTTGCTTCTCCCATCCCCGCTCGTCCTTCTGACGCCAGTAGGAGGCAGGAAGTCCTTGAGCTTTCACCGATTTCCATAGTTGTCGGGCACCGGACAGGGCGGTCTCGTTACGGCCGTCAAACAGCACGATACACCGAGCATAATCCGACAGAGGACCGGGTTCCGCGCCATCCAGGAGGAACAGGGCCTGGGCTCCATTCGGATTTTCCGACGCTGCGGAAAGGACAATCGGTTGATTCCCGGCCAGCGGCTCGCCAGCGACGCCATGAGGCAGGAAACTGTCGTCCCGGTAGGTCCACAGCCAATTGTCGAGCGACTCTATCCGTTCGCCGTCGGCCATCCGCACAAGCGCCTTCCAGCCCTTCTGGAGTGTCTTCTCCAGAAGTTCAGGCAGCACCTGGTCAAGCGTTGACCGCTCCAGATGATAGAACCAGACCTCGCAGGATGGTTGGGCCAGTCGGACCTCCCTTTAACCCCTTGATCCCGGTTACGACACGAAGCGCAGGGGGCCTGCGCCCCGAAGCCGCCATTCCGGGGTTTTGAGAATGGCGGCAGGCCGGGACGCTGTCGACCTAGCCTTCGTAGGAATCGGCCACCATGCGGTTCAGGAGACGGACGCCGTAGCCTGTCGCCCCCTCGGGAAGGGTCGGTACGGAGGACGGCTTCTTCCAGGCGGTCGAGGCGATGTCCAGATGGGCCCAGGGCAGACCGTTGACAAACCGCTGCAGAAAAAGGGCCGCCGTGATCGAGCCGCCCGGCCGCCCACCGGTGTTCTTCACATCGGCCGCCATGCTGTCGATCTGCTTTTCATAGGCTGCGGGAATCGGCATGCGCCACAGCGGCTCGCCCTCGGATTTGGCGGCCTTGAGCAAATTGTCGGACAGGGCGTCATTGTTGCTGAACAGGCCGGCATAGTCGTTGCCCAGGGCAATGATGATCGCTCCGGTCAGGGTCGCCAGATCCACCATGAACTGCGGCTTGAAACGCTCCTGGCAATACCAGAGCGCGTCGGCAAGAACGAGACGGCCTTCAGCGTCTGTGTTGATCACCTCGATGGTCTGGCCCGACATGCTGGTGACAATGTCGCCAGGCCGCTGGGCGTTTCCGTCAGGCATGTTTTCGACCAGCCCCAGAATGCCGACCACATTGGCCTTTGCCTTGCGGCTGGCCAGGACATGCATCAGGCCGGCGACGGCGCCGGCGCCGCCCATATCCCATTTCATGTCTTCCATGCCGTCGGCCGGCTTGATGGAAATGCCGCCGGTGTCGAAACAGACACCCTTGCCGACAAAGGCGATGGGCTGGGCGTCTCCGCCGCCCTTCCACTGGATGACGGCCAGCTGGCTTTCGCGAACACTGCCCTGTCCGACCCCCAGCAGCGACCCCATGCCAAGCCTGGCCATCTCGGCCTCGCCGAGGATCTCGACTTCAAGGCCCAGGGTTTCCAGGGCCTTGACCCGGCGGGCAAACTCTTCCGGATGCAGGATGTTGGCGGGCTCCGACACCAGATCGCGGGTGAAGAAGATGCCATCGCCAAGGGCCGCGAGCGGTGCGTAGGCGGCGGCGGCGGCATCGGGGTCGTCGACCGCGACCTGAACAGAGGCGACAGACGGCTTCTTGTCGGCCTTTTCCGTGGTCCGGTAGCGATCGAACCGATAGCTGGCCAGACGGCAACCGAAGGCAGCGCGGGCCGCTTCTTCAGCGCTGGCGCCCGGCATGGGCAGGGTCAGGGTGGCGGCGCCGCTGACCTTGACGGCCTGAAAGGCGTAGGCCCCGAACAGCTCGGCCGCTTCCGGACCAAATTCGTCCTTCGGCCCGGCCCCGACCAGGGTCACCCTGGCCCTGTCCAGACCGGCCGGAGCGATCAGTTCCAGGCTCTGGCCCCGGGCTCCGGTAAAGCGTCCCGTGGCGATCGCCCGGACCAGGGCGCCCGAGGCGGCCTGGTTGAGGTCTTCTGCGGCCGGGGACAGGAGGCCGCCATCGAAGGCGACCACAGCGACCGCGCCTTCGGACGGCGGCGCGGCCCGGTTCACCGGAACAAATTCAATACGCATGGTGCGCTCCTGCAAAAGTCTTCCGGCGGAATAGTCCAATGAGGCACGATGGGGAAGGCGCAGCGGTTGTGCAGACCCTCCGTCCGCCCTAGTAACGATCGTTCAGGCCTCCGAATGCCCGGAGGCGCCCGACCTGTCTCGCTGCATGCCCCTGATCGAACGCTACATTTTCCGGCAGTTGCTCTGGCCGACGCTGCTGGCGACTGCAGCCCTGGCGGCCGTCGGCCTGCTGAGCCAGAGCCTTGGCCAGCTCGATATCATCATCGAGCAGCGCCAGAGCGCCTGGACCTATCTGCAGATCATTGTCCTGGCCATGCCGCAACTGGCCAATCTGATCATTCCCATCGGGGTTCTGGTAGCGGCCCTGGTGGCCCTGAACAAGCTTCAGGGGGACCAGGAGTTGGTGGTTTGCTACGCGAGCGGCATGAGCCGCTGGCGGGTCATTTCTCCGGCCGTCAAGCTGGCGGTGCTGGCGGCCCTGACCTGCCTGGCGATCAATCTCTGGGTTCAGCCCGCCGCCTATCGCGAATATCGGAAACTGATCTTCCAGGCCAAGACAGACCTGGCCGCCATGCTGGTCGTCGAAGGTCAGTTTACCGATCCCGCGCCCAGACTTACGGTCTATGGCCAGACCGTCGATCCGGATGGCGCCATCCACAACCTGTTCATTCACCAGATGGCCGAGGATGGCCAGTCGACCACCTATACCGCCAAGACCGGGCGGGTGGTCTGGAAGAACGACGCGCCTCTCCTGGTGATGAACAAGGGGTCGACCCAGGAATTTTCCGATCGCGGGGTCCTGAACTACCTGTCGTTCGAGGAATACACCCTCGATCTGCGTCCCTACCTGAACACCCGCGAATCCATTCGGTACAAAGCCTCGGACCGCTATCTCCACGAGCTCTTCTTTCCAGACCTTCGCCTGGACTATGAACGCAAGAACCAGCTCCGGATGGTGGCTGAGGGCCATTCCAGACTGGCCTCGCCTCTCTATGCCATAGGGTTCATGGCCATGGCCCTGGCCGCAGTGATCGGGGCCGGGTTCAGCCGCATGGGTTATGCGAGACGGATCGCCCTGGTAGGCGCCGCTGCGGGCCTGGTCCGGATCATAGGATTTGCCGTCCAGGCCGCCTGTGATGACAGCATCGCCCTGAACATCTTCCAGTATGTCATCCCGCTGGCGGCGGCATTCTGGGGTTTTGAACAGATTTTCCGGCCGGTTGAAGCCAGAAGCGGATGGCGGGCCCTGTTGCCCTTTGTTCCTGCCGCCCGGCCAACCGTGGGAGTCGCTGCATGAGACTGCTGCCCGGCCGCCTGGAAATCTATGTTCTGAATCGCACCCTGGTTTCGGTAGCAGGCGCCCTGGCGGTGATAGCAGCCGTCATTCTGCTGATTGATTTCGTGGATGTGTCCCGCACCGTAGGCGGGCGGGCCGATACCGGCTTTGTCAGCCTGCTCTGGCTGACCCTGCTCAAGGCGCCATCGACCATCCTGACCCTGCTGCCATTCGCCTTCCTGTTCGGGACCCTGGCGGCGTTTGTCGCCCTGAACCGCCGCAGCGAACTGATCGCCATGCGCGCAGCCGGGGTTTCGGCCTGGCGCTTCATCCTGCCAGCGGCGGCTGCGGCTTTCGTCGTGGGGGCTCTGACCGTGTCCGTCCTGAATCCGGTAGCCGCGTGGATGAATGTCAGGTTTGAACAGGCCCGGACCTCGGTGCTGGACGACTATCTGGCCTCAGCCCCCAAGGAAACCTGGCTGAGACAAACCGACGAGCGGTCCCAGGTTGTCATCCGCGCACAGGCCCATGACGAGGTCGACGGAACCGTCCGACTGAAGGTCGTGTCGATGTTCATCTACCGGGTATCCGAGGATGGCGGCCTGGATTTCTCTCGCCGTGTCGAAGCGGCCGAGGCCCGGCTAATGCCCGGATACTGGCGTCTGACCGGCGTTCGCGAGGCGACACCAGGAGCCGGATCGGTTCGTTCCGACAGCCTTACGATTCCCTCGACCCTGGATGACCAAGCCGCAATCGAGCGCTTCACAACGCCGGAGTCGATTGCCTTCTGGCGCCTGCCGGCCACCATCGCCGGGACCGAGAAGGCCGGT
The DNA here is from genome assembly GCA_029866155.1 of Caulobacter sp. Taxonomy (GTDB): domain Bacteria; phylum Pseudomonadota; class Alphaproteobacteria; order Caulobacterales; family Caulobacteraceae; genus Caulobacter. The sequence continues at coordinate 12,612 of JARWZW010000060.1, forward strand.
TTCTCCGCCCTGCCCTATCGCCTGCGCCTGCAGCAACTTCTGGCGACTCCCCTGCTCTATTCGGCCATGTCAGTTCTGGCGGCGGCCTTTTCACTGAGGCTTATGAGGCTCGGCGGTTTGCCGGCCCTGGCCGGGTCCGGTGTCATCCTTGGCTTCGTGTTCTTCTTCTTCAACCAGATGTGCCTGGCGCTCGGGAAGGCGGAGATCATCCCGGCTGCCCTGGCGGCCTGGGCGCCCCCGTTACTCGCGATGTTATCGGGACTGACGCTGCTTTGCTATACGGAGGACGGGTGACTCGCTGGCCCATCCGGTCAGCGAGATCCAGAACGGATATGTCGATGCCGAACCTTCGTCGAAAGATCCGCGAGGCATTGCTCGCCCGGCTGCTGGCCGGGGCGGCCCTGTCCGTCTGCGCCTTCAGCGCGACCCAGGCCCAGGTGGTCTCAGACCCTGTCGTGACGACCGCACAGAGCGGCGATGCCGTCGGCTCCCAGATCGTTCAGGACCCGCCGATCGACAACAGTGACGGCCTGGGCGCCGACGGCTATTATCTGGAAGCGGACGTTCTGATCCAGGACGACAGGGCCAAGACCCTGACCGCCGAAGGCGACGTGGAAATTCGTCACCAGGGCAGGACCCTGCGCGCCAACCGGCTGATCTATGATCAGGCGGCTGGCGTGGTCAGCGCCAGTGGCTCGGTGGTGATCATCGAACCTGACGGTGCGACAGCCTTTGCAGAGTCCGTGGTCCTGGATGACCGGCTTGCAGCCGGGGTTGCCAAGGGTTTTTCCCTGCGGCTCAAGGACAATATCAAGATCGCCGCAGACACGGTGGTTCGCCGGGACGCCAACACGGCGGAACTCAACCAGGCCATCTACACGCCGTGCCTGCTCTGCGAGACTGATAAGGAAAAGCCTCCGACCTGGTCGATCCGGGCGGAAAAGGTCATTCAGGACCAGAACAATCAGACGATCTACTACCAGAACGCAGTAATCGAGATGTTCGGGCTGCCCGTCTTTTACACACCGGTCTTCTGGCATGCGGATCCCAACGCCCCGAGGATGTCCGGCCTGCTGCCGCCCAAAGCCGTAGCTTCCCAACGCCGCGGCCTGTCCTACGAACAGCCCTACTACTGGGCCATTTCTCCATCCCGCGACCTGTTACTCAGTCCGCAGATCAATACCAAGGTCAGCCCCTTCCTGAACCTGCAGTATCGCCAGAGATTCTACAGCGGCCAGATCACCGCCCGGCTCGGCTATACCTACGAACGCGATCTGGACGGCGACGGCGAGCGGATCGGCGATCTGACCAGCCGCAGCTACGTCCTGGCCGATGGCGCCTTCGACATCGACAGTCACTGGAAGTGGGGTTTTTCGGCCGAACGGGCCAGCGATGACCTGATCTTCGACAAGTATGATGTGGACGATGTGGCTCGTCAGCGTGGCCTGATCGCCTCCGACAATCGCCGCCTCACTTCACAGCTTTTCACGACGCGCCAGGACAATCTGTCCTGGTTCTCCATCAACGCCATCAGCATCCAGGGGCTGAGGCCGACCGACAATGACCGGTCCTTCCCAACCATCGCCCCCCTGATAGAGGCGCGCTGGGAAGCGCCGGCGCCGGTCATGGGTGGTCGCCTTCGCGTCCTGGGCGACGCTGTGGTCCTGACCCGAGACCAGTCGCAGTTTGTCGCCACACAGCCAGGCGCCGACAGCCGCCGAGCGACTGCCCAGGCCGACTGGCGAACCAATCTGACCTTCACCAGTGGCCTTCGCCTCTCGCCGTTCCTGCTGGCAAGGGCCGACTATTACAACATCGACGACTACCCGGCCGCAGGCGACAACAGCAGTATCGGTCGCGCCCTCGGCGTGATGGGGGCAGACCTCTCCTATCCTCTGTTCCGACGAGATGGCGACCGCACGATCATCCTGGAGCCCCTGGCCCAACTGGCCCTGTCGCCCGAGAGTGATGCCGACCCGAGAATCCCCAACGAAGACAGCCTGGTTCTCGAGTTCGACGAAACAAACCTGTTGCGCGCCAACAAGTCTCCGGGCTTCGACCTGTTCGAGGGGGGCCTACGACTCAATGCCGGTATGCGCGGGACCGTCAGTTTCGATGATGGCCGGGCCCTAAGCCTGCTGGTCGGCCGAAGCTTCCGTGATCAACGCGATACCGCCCTGCCTGCGCGAAGCGGGCTCCAGGCGAAGGCGTCCGACTGGATCGTCGCCACGGACGCCAAGGCAACCAAAGGCCTCGAACTTTATGGCCGGGCCCGTTTCGACGGAGATACAGGCGATTTGCGGCGACTTGAGGTTGGCGCGGATATGACCTTCGAGCGCGGCGCCGGTTACCTGCGGTATCTGCACGACAACCAGGACATCACCGGGGTCGAGCGCCAGGACATTGATTTCTCGGGGGATGTTTTCGTAACCAGGCGGATCGGGGTCACCATGGCCGGTATCTGGGACATCGAAAACGATGTCTGGCGCAGGCAAGAACTCGGGGTCTTCTACCGAGACGACTGCCTGGACGCGGCGGTGGTCTGGGTTCACGAAGAAACCTTCAATCGCACCCTGGGACCGTCCGACGCAGTGGTGCTGCGCCTAACGCTCGCCACATTGGGCGATAAAGGCTACAGGCGGTAACGATTGACGCGGATCGTGACGCGCGACCGTCAACACAGAATATGGGAATAGCAGATTGCGGCTAGCGGCAGGAATTACGGGCAAGGTTCTGGCGACAGCCTCGGTGCTGGCCATGGTCATGGCTGGCGCATCGCCGGCTGTATGGGCGCAGTCCGGCGCCCCGATCGAACCGCAGATCGCCGAGAGCGTCTCGGCTGTCATCAATGACGACATCATCTCCAGTTACGATCTCGTCCAGCGGATGAAGCTGTTGATCCTGACGTCCGGCATGCAGCCGACGCAGGAAAACCTGCCCCAGATCCAGCAGGAAGCCCTCCGATCCCTGGTGGAGGAGCGCCTGCAGATTCAGGAGCTCCGCAGGGTCGAAAAGGAAAACAAGACCAGCATCATCGCGACCGAAAAGGAAGTCGACGAGCAGATCGCCGACGTCGTCCAGAACGAATACAAGGTCACGCCTGAGCAGTTCTACGCCCAGCTGGAGCAGCAGAATGTCGGTCGCCAAACCTATCGCGACCAGGTCCGGGCCGAAATGAGCTGGCAGCAGTACATGCATGGCCGCTACGGTTCCCGTTTGCGCATCGGTGAGGACCAGGTGAAGGCGGCCATGCAGCGAATGTCCGACGCCGCCGCCAAGCCCCAGTTCGAGATCAGCGAGATCTACATCGACGCCAACCGGGTTGGCGGCATTCAGATTGCGGTCCAGGGCGCCCAGCAACTGATTGAGCAGATGAAACAGGGCGCGCCCTTCCCGGCCGTCGCTCGTCAGTTCTCCGCCTCGTCCACCGCTGCCTCCGGCGGGGACGCGGGCTGGATCTCGCCCGGCGAGTTCCCCCCGCAGGTCGACGCCGTGCTGGCCGATCTTCGCCCGGGACAGCTGTCGCCCCCCATCGCGACCGATGACGGGGTCTATGTCATCTATCTGCGAGACAAGCGGGCCGGTGGCGGTACAAGTCTCGTGACGCTGAAACAGGCCGCCGTCATTGTTCCCGCGGAGGCCGATGAAACGACCGTTGCGGCCGCCACCCGCTCATTGGAACAGGTTCGCGCCCTGTCGCCAACCTGCGCCGATCTCGAAGCCAAGGCCGGTACAGTCTCCGGCGTCCTGGCCGGAGACCTGGGCGAGGCGGAGGTTTCGGGCCTGGCCCCGGGCTTCGCCGAGGCAGCCGCCAGCACGGCGGAAAACACCCTGTCGGCCAGCCCGATCCGCACCCAGGGCGGGGTCCACCTCGTCATGGTCTGCGGTCGCCGCAGCAGCGGCGGCCCCCAGATGACCTCCAAACAGGTTGAAAACCGCCTCTATGGCCAGCAGCTGACCTTGATCGCCAAGCGGGTGATGCGCGACCTGCGGACGACGGCGACCATCGAACTGCGTTGAACCGGCTCCCTCTCGCCCTGACCCTGGGCGATCCGGCAGGAATCGGACCCGAGATTGTTGGCAAGGCCTGGCGCGCCAGGACGGCCGGTGACCCCGGGTTCTTTGTCCTCGGCGACGCCGAAGTGATCCGATCAGCCGCCGGTTCAGGGATCCTGCCCGTGGCCGTCATCAGTCACCCGTCGCAGGCCATGGACCTCTTCGACCAGGCCCTGCCGGTGCTGCACCAGCCCTTGATCAGACCACCGGTTCCCGGGGCGCCCGATCCGGCCCACGCTTCCGCCATCCTCGGCTGGATAGAGCAGGCCGTCGCCCTGACCCTGGCAGGCGAGGCGTCCGGCATCGTCACCGCGCCCATCGCCAAGGCGTCGCTCTATGCGGCCGGATTTCCCCATCCCGGCCATACCGAGTTTCTGGCCGCCCTCACGGCGGAGGTTTCCTGCACCGGCCCGAGGGGACCGGTGATGATGCTGGCCACCGAGGGCCTACGGGTCTGCCTCGCCACCATTCACATGCCGCTGTCCCGGGTCTCGGAAGCCTTGAACCTTGAAGGACTGATCCGTAGCGGTGAGATAATCGTCCATGCCCTGAGACGTGATTTCGGGATAGCTTCTCCGCGCCTGGCTGTAGCCGGTCTCAATCCCCATGCCGGCGAGGGCGGAACCATCGGACGCGAAGAAATCGACATCATCGTCCCGGCTGTTGCAGCCCTGGCCGGCCGGGGGCTGGACGTCATCGGTCCCGTTCCTGCCGACAGCCTGTTTCATCCCACCGCGCGGGAGCGGTACGATGCCGTGCTGTGCATGTATCACGACCAGGGACTCATACCTCTGAAAATGCTGGACTTCTGGGGAGGCGTAAACATCACGCTTGGCTTGCCGGTGGTCCGGACATCGCCAGATCACGGCACCGGGTTCGACATTGCGGGGCGCGGCGTCGCCCGGCCCGACAGCCTGATCCAGGCTCTGCGCATGGCGGCCAAAATCGCTGAGCGGCGGACGGGGAAATGACGCCTCCCATATCTCTGGAAACCTTGCCCCCCCTGAGGGAGAGCCTGACGGAGCATGGCCTGCTGGCTCGCAAAAGCTTCGGCCAGCATTTCCTCCTTGATCTCAACATCACGCGAAAGATCGCCAGACTGGCCGGTCCGCTCGAGGGCCAGACCGTCATCGAGGTGGGACCAGGCCCTGGCGGCCTGACCCGCGCCTTGCTCGAGGCTGGCGCTCGTGTGATCGCCATTGAAAAGGACCCGCGGTTCCTACCGCTATTGCAGGACCTGGCCGAGGCTGCAGACGGGGCCCTGACCCTCGTGGAAGGCGACGCGCTCAGGGTCGACGAAGCCGCCCTTGCTGGCGGACCGGCCCATGTGGTGTCGAATCTTCCGTACAATGTCGGGACGCCGCTGCTCATTCATTGGCTGACCGGCTCCTGGCGCCCACTCTCCATGAGCCTGATGTTTCAGAAGGAGGTGGCGGACCGGATCGCCGCTGCGCCCGGCTCCGACGCCTATGGACGACTGGCGGTGATAAGCCAGGCAGTCTGTCGGGCCCAGGTGGTGATGGATCTGCCGGCCAGGGCCTTCACCCCGCCGCCCAAGGTGGCTTCCGCAGTTGTCAGGCTGGACCCTTTGCCAGAGCCGCCGGCGCCGGCCCTTGTCTCCGCCCTGGAGCGGATCACGGCTGCCGCCTTCGGACAGAGGCGCAAGATGTTACGGTCCAGCCTCAAGACACTGGGCGGCGCCGGGCTCTGCGAAGCGGGGGGGATCAGCCCGGACGTCAGGGCTGAGACAGTGGACATAGCCGGTTTTCTGGCCCTGGCCGGAGCCCTGGCCGATCAACCGGCCTGAGGGTTAGTCCAGGGACTCCCCGATCAGTTCTTCCACGAAGGGTCCAAGCCACAGGTTTCGACTGCGCCGCATCCGTTCCGCATGGAAGATATGGGCCAGGTCCGAATAGGCCCGGTCGAAATCCTCATTGAGGACCACATAATCAAAAGCCTGCCATTGGCTGACCTCGTCCTTGGCCCGGGCAATCCTCTGGACAATGACCGCTTCGCTGTCCTGAGAACGGGCGTGCAGGCGACGGCTCATCTCGGCGAGGGAGGGGGGCAGAATGTAGACCAGAACCGAGTCTTCCGGCGCGCGCTTTTGGACCGCCATGGCCCCCTGGAAGTCGATATCGAACAGGACGCTTTCGCCACGGTCCAGGGCGTCGAGAATGGGTTCAGCCGGGCTGCCATAGAAGTTGCCATAGACCTCGGCCCATTCCAGGAAAGCGTCGTCAGCGACCATGGATTGAAAGCGCTGGCGGTCGACAAAGTGGTAGTCCCGGGCCTCATGTTCGCCCGGCCGAGGAGAGCGGGTCGTGGCGGAGATCGACAGGTGCAGATCGGGATGGTCGGCGACAAGGCGCCGGGTCAGGGAGGTCTTGCCAACACCGGAAGGGGCGACCACCATCATCAGCAGGCCCCGGGTACGACGGGGATCACTCGACATTCTGCACCTGTTCGCGAAACTGCTCGATGGTCGCCTTAAGCTCCAGGCCCGTAGCAGTCAGGGCCGATGTGGCAGATTTCGAGCAGAGTGTGTTGGCCTCACGCATGAACTCCTGGATCAAAAAATCCAGCCGCCGTCCGGCAGCGCCATCGCCGGTCAGCAACAGTCTGGCGGCAGTCACATGGCCTGACAGGCGGTCCAGCTCTTCCTGGACATCGGCCTTGACCGCCATGACGGCCGCTTCCTGAAGAATCCTGTCCACAGGGGCCGCCTCACCGACCAGTTCGGCAAGCCGCCTGGCGAAACGATCGCGGATCACGGCAGGCTGTTCGAGGGCCTGCTCGGAGGCCTGACGCACCAGGGCCTCGATGCGATCGACCAGGCCATCAAGGACGGGGGACAGGGAGGCGCCTTCGGCCAGCCTCGCCGTTTTCAGGCGGTCCAGGGCCCGTTCCAGGCTGGCGATCATTGAAGCCTCGACGGCCGCCCGCAGGTCGGCATCGTCGGTGGGTTCGGCGTTCTCGACGACACCCCGCAGGGCCAGCACGCCATCCGCTGTTGGAGGATCCAGCCTTCCCGCCGCGATCAGCGGGGCGAGGACCGACAGATACTGTTCGAGTTGCGCCAAGTTCACCTGAACTGCAGCTCCCGAGATTTCAGCGCGACGGGCCTGAAGGGTCAGCGAAACCTGGCCGCGCTGGAACCGGGCCTGGCCAGCTTCCCGGGTCACGCGTTCCAGGGCGTCAAAACCAGGCGGCCCCTTGAAACGAACCTCAAGATTCCGTCCATTGACCGACCTCGCCTCAACCGCCCAGGACCAGTCTCCGCTGGCGTCCTCGACCCTGGCGAAACCGGTCATTCCGGACAGCGCCATCAGCGACCCGTCCCCTTGGCCTTCTGCTGTTCGACCAGACGCCATCGGGCCACATTCCGATTATGTTCCTCCAGGGTGGATGCGAACACATGGCCGCCGGTGCCGTCCGCGACAAAGAAGATCTCGGTCGTGTCGGGAGGATCCAGCACCGCCGCCAGGGAGGCCCGGCCCGGATTGGCGATCGGAGTCGGGGGCAGGCCATCGATCTGATAGGTGTTGTAGGGGGTCTGGGCGTTCAGCTCTGACAGTCGGATGCCACGGCCCAGCGGTCGGCCCTTGGTGATCCCGTAGATGATGGTCGGATCGCTCTGCAGCCGGATACCGCGGTTCAGGCGGTTGACGAAGGCCGCAGCGACCCTCGGCCGTTCAGAGGCCAGGCCGGTTTCCTTTTCGACGATGGACGCAAGGATCACCGCCTCCTCCGGCGTGCGGATCGGCAAGCCGGCCCGACGTTTGTCCCAGAGGGTGGCCAGAAGTTCGTCCCGGGCGTCCATCATACGCTTCAGGACCGCCGCCCGTTCCTCGCCCCGCTCGAAATCGTAGGTCTCGGGGAGCAAAGCGCCCTCTGGCGGCGTCGCGACCTCACCGATCAGGGCCGCCTCCTTCATCAACAGCTCGACAGCCATTTCGGAGGTGTAGCCTTCGGGTACAGTCACCTGATGGCGGACAACCCGTCCGGCGCGAATGTCATCCAGAACCCGCGCCATCGGCGCGCCGGACGGGAATTCATACTCCCCCGCCTTGAGGTCACGGGCGGCCCTGGTGATCTGCGCCGCGGCCAGAAAAACCGGAGCAGACCGAACCACGCCGGCCTTTTCGAGGGCGGCGGCGATCTCATTCAGACCCGAGCCACGGCGCAGCACGACGGAATGTATCCTGCCCTTTGCCGCAGGCCCTGGTCCCTGATAGGTCCAGACCGCCCAGGCCGTCAGCAGACCGACGACCAGCGCAAGCGTCACCAAGCCGCTGAACCCCATGATCACAAGGCGCCGCATCAACGGCAGCCCCCCCGATCGGCGGGGCGAGCTCACGAGGCCCGTCGGAAGATCACGGCCGCGTTGGTGCCGCCAAAGCCGAAGCTGTTGGACATGGAAACCTCGATCGCCTTGGGCTTGGCGACATTGGGAACCAGGTCGATCAGGGTTTCAAACTCCTGATCCTGGAGATTGATGGTCGGCGGCGCAATCTGGTCCCGGATGGCCAGGATCGAGAAGATCGCCTCGATCGCGCCGGCCGCCCCGAGCAGGTGTCCCGTCATCGACTTGGTCGAGCTCATTGTCGCGCCAGCTGCTGCATCGCCCAGCAACCGTTCTACGGCCCGCAGTTCCAGGCCGTCAGCCATGGTCGAGGTGCCATGGGCATTGACGTAATCGATCTGGGAAGGGTCGATTCCGGCATCCCTTACGGCGGACCGCATCGCCCGGTAGCCGCCATCGCCATCCTCGGCAGGCGCCGTCACATGATAGGCGTCGCCCGACAGGCCGTAGCCTATGACTTCGGCATAGATCCTGGCGCCACGCGCCTTTGCATGTTCGTACTCTTCCAGCACGACGATGCCGGCGCCTTCGCCCATGACAAAGCCGTCGCGGTTGCGGTCATAAGGTCGGGACGCCTCGGTGGGGCGGTCATTGAAGGTCGTCGCCATGGCGCGGCAGGCTACGAAACCGGCAATACCGATCGGGCAGATGGAGGCCTCGGCCCCGCCGGCGATCATGACATCGGCGTCGCCGTACTTGATCAGCCGGGTTGCGTCGCCAATGGCGTGGGCGCCGGTTGCGCAGGCGGTGACCACCGAGTGGTTCGGTCCCTTGAACCCGTAGCGGATGGAGACCTGACCCGAGGCCAGGTTCACCAGGGCCGAGGTGATGAAGAAGGGGCTGATCCGGCGCGGGCCCTTGTCACGCAACTCAAGGGCCGTTTCAGCGATGGTCGCCAGGCCGCCAATGCCGGATCCGATAATGACGCCGGACCGTTCCTTGTCCTCATCGCTCTGGGGAACCCAGCCCGAATCGCGGACGGCTTCGTCGGCGGCTGCCATGGCATAGAGAATGAAATCGTCGACCTTGCGCTGGTCCTTCGGAGCCATGGTCAGGTTGGGATCAAAGCTGCCCGGAACATCCGGACCGCCACCACCCCGCCCATCAACGCGCGGGACCTCGAAGGCGATCTGACATCCATAGTCAGCCGGATCAAAGGTCGTGATGCGGCCAGCGCCCGACTTGCCGGATTTGATGGCCTGCCAGGTCTGGTCCACTCCCTGGCCGAGCGGGGTCAGCAGACCCAGTCCGGTAACGACGACACGACGCATTCCGTCAAACTCCCTTTGCCGCAAGCGCTTGAACTGAAACGAAGACCGCCGCGCGCATCAGGTGAAAGCCCATGCGGCGCGGCGGCCAAACGTCTGGAACTGGAAGGGCGGGATCAGCCGCCCGTCTTCTCCGAAATGAACTTCACGGCGTCGCCGACGGTCTGGATATGCTCAGCCGCGTCGTCCGGAATTTCAATATCGAACTCTTCCTCAAACGCCATGACCAGCTCGACGTTATCGAGGCTGTCGGCGCCGAGGTCGTCGATGAAGCTCGCCTTTTCGGTGACCTTCTCGGGGTCGGCATCGAGATGCTCAATGACGATCTTACGCACACGCTCGAGAATGTCGGACATTCGATATGGTCCCTCTTAGGTCATTGTAGGCCGCGCCAAGGTCTGGTGCGGAAATCGGGCTCTGGCTAGCACCTTTCTTTCGGGCTTGCCAGCAGGAGAAATCGTCGGCCCGCAGCCGACAAATCGCCGTTTCAGATCATCGCCATGCCGCCGTTGACGTGAAGCGTCTGTCCGGTGACGTAGGAGGCCTCGAGACTGGCAAGATAGAGGCAGGCTGCGGCGACGTCTGCGCCGCCGCCCAGTCGTCCCGCGGGAATGCGGCCAAGCAGCGCAGCCTTCTGGGCATCGCCCAGACCATCGGTCATCGGGCTCTGGATAAAGCCGGGCGCGACGCAGTTGACCGTTACATTGCGGCTCGCCACTTCCTGGGCCAGGGCCTTGGAAAAGCCGATCATTCCGGCCTTGGACGCCGCATAATTGGCCTGTCCGGGATTTCCGGTCACCCCGACAACAGAGGTGATTCCGATGATCCGCCCCCAGCGGCGCTTCATCATGCCCTTCAAGGCGGCCCGGGACAGGCGGAAGTAGGACTCCAGGTTGACCCGAATCACCTGTTCCCAGTCCTCGTCTTTCATTCGCAGCATCAGGCCATCCCGGGTGATGCCGGCATTGGCCACCAGAATATCCAGGTCACGGCCTGACGCAGCCTCCGACGCCGCAACAAGACCATCAACACTGGCGGCGTCGGACAGATTGGCCGCGACCGCCGAAGTCCGCTCGCCCAGATCAGCTGACAGGGCGTCCAGCGCCGCTTGCCGGGTGCCCGAGAGAATGACATGGGCGCCAGCCGCATGCAGAGCCCTGGCGATTTCGCCGCCAATGCCCCCCGTGGCGCCGGTGACGAGGGCGGTCTTGCCGGTCAGATCAAACATGAGGGTCCAGTCCTGTTGTCGCCGGCCCGGTCTTGCACCGGACCAGCCTGGTTGACGCAGCCGTCTAGAGCGACTTTGCGAAGGCTTCCAGATCGGCGGGCGTGTTCAGCGGAGTCGCCGTGGCGTCCGGAACTGCGCGCTTGATCATCCCGGACAGCACCTTGCCCGAACCGGCCTCGGCGAAGCGGGATACGCCCCCCTCCCCGGCCATCCAGTCCATGGTTTCGCGCCAGCGCACCCGGCCAGTGACCTGCTGGACCAGCTGCTGGCGGATCAGTTCCGGATCATGAACGGGCCTGGCCGTCACATTGGCCACCAGCGGCGCCCGCGGAGCGATCAGGGTTGCTTCGGCGAGGGCCGCCGCCATCTCGTCGGCGGCGGCCTGCATAAGCGGGCAATGGAAGGGGGCGGAGACATTGAGGCGGATCGCCCGGGCGCCCAGTGATTCTGCCTTCTCGATCGCCCGGTCGACGGCGGCCTTGCCGCCGGAGATGACGACATTGCCCATGTTGTTGTCATTGGCGACAACGCAGACGCCGATCTCTGCGCCGGCAGCCGCCGCAGCCTCGGCCAGGGCGACATCCGTGTTCTTGCCGATGAGAGAGGCCATGGCGCCGTCCCCGACAGGCACAGCCCGTTGCATGGCCTGGCCCCGCAGCTTCAGCAGACGGGCCGCGTCCGAAAGCGTCAGGGCCCCGGCGGCGGCCAGGGCGGAGTATTCGCCCAGGCTGTGACCCGCAACAAAGGCGGCCCGTTCGATCGCCACGCCGAATTCCCGTTCCAGGGTGCGGGTCACCGCAAGGCTGACCGCCATCAGGGCGGGCTGCGCGTTTTCGGTCAAGGTCAGGACATCTTCCGGCCCTTCCTGCATGATCCGGAAGAGGCTCTGACCCAGCGCGTCATCCACCTCCTGGAACACTTCCCTGGCGCTGGCGAAAGCGGTGGCAAGGTCGGCGCCCATGCCAAGCGACTGGCTACCCTGACCGGGGAAAACAAAGGCAAGAGACATGCAGGCGCACTCCAGGGCCCAGAAAAATCCGGACCGAGCGATAGGGGAAAGGCCCTGCGGCGGCAAGACCGCCCCCCATTCGGGCGGTGCCAAAGGCCAACAACAGCGCTACGACCTCGACATCAAACCTGGATACATCATGCCCCGCGCCCATCTTTTCGCCCTGCTGGCCTTTGCTCTCTCCCCGTCGGCAGCGCTCGCCTCTCCCCCGCCGTCCATGGTCGAACTGGTCAGGACCCAGATCGTCGCAGCGGTCACAGAGGGCATGACGCCTGAGGAGATGGCCGATCCCGCCTATTCGTCGCCGGCGCTGCTGACGGCGCCGGACAAGATGTTCAGCCGGGTCGATGTAAACGGAGATCGCCTGGCAGACTGGATGGTGGACTTCGGAAAGGCCCCGGCGGGATCCTATTTCTGCGGAACCGGCGGCTGCCATACCGAGCTCTATCTCGGGGCTTCCGACGGATCGGTCACCAAGGTGTTCGACACCATGGTCAGGGAGATCCGTATTTCGGGGCCCAAGCCCGGCCGGATCGTCGATGTCGACTACCACGGCTCGGTCTGCGGCGGGTATGGCGTCGAAGAATGCCCCCGCCGTTATGTCTGGGACCTTGCTGCACAGAGGCTGCTCGAGCGGCCGAACAAGAAGGGCCAGACCCTGATGCGCTATGGACCCACGCCGGTGCTGCGCACGCCCCTGGCGGCCGCTCCGGCGGAGGTCCAGGCCGAGGTGGTGCGGCGCGGCCAGATCTGCGCAACCGCAGGCGGACGGTTCGATGTCGACGACTCCAATTTTGTCGACGTCCCGGACCTGAACGGCGACAGCCTTCGCGACTGGGTGATTGGAACCTGGGACAGCTGCCACTTTGAGGGCGAAGGCCCAGAAAACCCGCCAGCGTTGCCCCTAACCGTACTCGTCACCCAGGGATCGACCCTGGTCACAGCACTGGACCGTCGCCAGATCAGTTGGGAACTGGACATCGCTACCCAGCCGGCCCGTTTCAATGTCGTCCTGGACAATGATGACTGCGGCCTGGAAGCCAATGCCTGCCCGCGCGAGCCGCAGGTCTGGAACCCGGCCACGTCCCGGCTTGAGTCACGCCCCTGAGGGATCCGGCGGCCCCCGGAACGCAAGGCTTGCCCGGGGCCCGCCAGGCCCTAGCTTGCGAGCGAGTTTCGCCCGGAGCCTGTCGCCATGAACCGCCGCATCGCCATCGCCAGCGCCTTCGCCATGGCCTGCAGCCTCGTTGCTGCGCCGGCCTTCAGCGCCCTGGCGGTCGGCGCCCGGGCCCCGGACTTCACACTGTCGGGCTTCAAGGCCGGCGCCCCGATCACCTACAGCCTGGCCGAGGCCCGCAAGAAGGGCCCGGTCGTGGTCTATTTCTTCCCCGCAGCCTTCACCGGCGGCTGCGACCTGGAGGCCCATCTGTTCGCAGAGGCGGCCGATGATTATGCCAAGGCGGGGGCGACCATCATCGGGGTCACAGCCGGCTCCCTGGATCGGCTGGCCGAATTCTCTGCGGACAACGAGCGCTGCTCCGGCAAGTTTCCGGTAGCCGCCGACCCCGGCGCCAGGATCGCCAAACTCTGGAAGAGCACTCTCCCGGCCGGCATTTCCAACCGCACCTCTTTTGTCATCGCCCCCAGCGGACAGGTGCTGTTCGTTCACAGCGACCTCAATCCGCGGGAACATGTCGCCCTTACCCTGGCCGCAGTTCGAAAATTCAAGGGCGGCTAGGCTTGCGCCCGCCGAAATCGGGACCCGGCGCTGCGAAACGTGGCATCCGCTTGCGTTTTTGACCACTGCCGTGTATTTGCGCCGGCTCTCTAGGAAGGCGGTCCTGCGCGGCTTCCCAAACTGGCGCGAGCTTCTCTCTCGCCGACGCGCATGATCCATCGGGCTCGACGGGCTTCCGTCGTCGACCTCGCCGCCTTCCCCCTCGGAAGAAGGAAAACATGGCGCTTTACGAGCACGTGGTCATTGCGCGGCAGGATATCTCCCCGCAACAGGCCGAACAAATGAATGAGGACATGAAGGCCATCATTGAAGGTCTGGGCGGTCATATCGCCAAGATCGAGTACTGGGGCCTCCGCAACCTCACCTTCCGCATCAAGAAAAACCGCAAGGGTCACTATTCCCTTCTGGCCATCGACGCCCCGGCGCCGGCCGTGAAGGAAATGGAGCGCCAGCTGTCTCTGAACGAAGACGTGCTGCGCTACATGACCATCCGCATGGAAGAACTTGATCTCGAACTGTCGCCAGTCCTGGCGCGACGCGATCGTGATCGCGATCGTCGCGACGACTTCGGCGGTGATCGTCCGGAACGTCCCGAGCGCGGCGAACGCCCCGAACGGGCGGAACGTCCTGAGCGCGTGGCCACGGGAGAAGAAGCATGACCGACGCTGCTGAAACTGGCGCCCCCTCGGCGGGTGGCGGCGCTCGCCGCCCCTTCTTCCGTCGCCGGAAGGTCTGCCCGTTCTCCGGCGCCAATGCGCCGAAGATCGACTACAAGGATGTGAAGCTGCTGCAGCGTTACATCTCCGAACGGGGCAAGATTGTCCCCAGCCGCATCACTGCCGTCTCGGCCAAGAAGCAGCGTGAGCTGGCCCGCGCGATCAAGCGCGCCCGCTTCCTCGCCCTGCTCCCCTATGTCGTGAAGTAAGGGGAACAGGTCCGATGAAAGTCATTCTGCTCGAACGTGTCGAAGGCTGGGGCGCCCTCGGTGATGTGGTCCAGGTCAAGGACGGGTTCGCCCGTAACTACCTGCTTCCCCGTTCCAAGGCCCTGCGCGCCACCTCTTCCAACATCAAGGTGTTCGAAGGCCAGCGCGCCGACATTGAAGCCCGCAACGCCAAGGCCCGCGAAACCGCTGGCCAGTCCGGCGAAAAGCTGGACGGAACCTCCTACATCCTGATCCGTCAGGCTGGGGAAAGCGGTCAGCTGTACGGTTCGGTTTCCGGACGCGACGTGGCCGACATGGTCAACGCCGAAGGCGGCAAGATCGACCGCGCCATGGTGGTCCTGGATAAGCCCATCAAGACCCTGGGCGTCCACCCCGTAAAGGTGAAGCTGCATGCGGAAGTCACCGTCACGGTGAACATCAACATCGCCCGTAGCCAGGATGAAGCCGAGCGTCAGGCGCGCGGCGAGGACGTAATTGCGTCCCGCTTCGAAGAGGAAGCCCGCGCTGACGCCGAAGCGGCCGCCGACCTTCTCGAAGGCGGCGCCGGCCAGCAAGACCGGTTTGGCGAAGAGGACTGATCCTCTTTCGACCTGAAAAGGTTGGACTGTTACAAGAGAGCGGCCCGGAGAGCGATCTCCGGGCCGCTTTTTTTGCCTGCCTCCCGGCAGCCATCCTCCTGGGCGCAGGCATCCACAGCCAGACCCATTCTGTCCCCGTCCATCGTCGCTTGACGTCCCGACAAGGCCGCCTCGTTAAGCTATCGGTAACCCATGTCCATTGTGCCCGCTCTCGACCTTCGACCGGTCCCTGCAGACCCGACGCCCCACGGCATCCCCTCCAACATCGAGGCGGAGCAGGCCTTGCTGGGCTGCCTTCTGTACGACAACGCGGCCTATGAACGGCTGAGCGACCGGCTGGGCGGAAGCCACTTTTACGAGCCCTTCCATCAACGCCTGTTCGAGGCGATGGAAACCCACATCCGCAAGGGGCAACTGGCCGAACCGATCCTTCTGGCCGACGAGTTTCGGGGTGATCCCGCCTTCCAGGAACTCGGCGGCCTCCGCTACCTCGCAGACCTTGTGGACAGGGCGCCGCCGGCGGCCAACGCGCCCGAATATGCCCGGGTGGTTTATGAACTGGCGGTTCGCCGGGAGCTGATCCGGATCGGAGGCGAGATCGCCGCCGTCGCCCAGGCCCACGACGCGGGCAGGGACTCTCGCGATCAGATCGAGATCGCGGAGCAGAAGCTCTATAATCTGGCGGAAAGCGGAACAGCCTCCACAGGGTTCATCGGCTTTGCCGACGCCCTGCACGGCGCCCTGGAGATGGCGGCGGCCGCCTATGGCCGGGAAGGCGGACTGGCCGGGATCTCGACCGGCTTGATCGACCTGGACCAGAAGATGGGCGGACTCCACCCTTCCGACCTCCTGATCGTCGCCGGACGACCTTCCATGGGCAAGACCGCCCTGGCCACCAACATCGCCTACAACGTCGCCAAGACCTATGCGTGGGAGCCCCAGCCGGACGGATCGCGCAAAACGGTCAGCGGGGGGGTCGTCGCCTTCTTCTCGCTTGAAATGAGCGCCGAGCAGCTGGCCCTGCGTCTACTGGCTGACGCTTCCGGCGTTTCCGGTGACCGCCTCCGAAAGGGAGAGATCGACGCGTCCGAGTTCGGACGGGTGCGGGACGCGGCCATGGAGATCCAGGGCGCCCCTCTCTACATCGACGCCACTGGCGGCCTGTCCATCGCCAAGCTGGTAGCCCGGGCGCGCAGGCTGAAACGATCCGTCGGACTGGACCTGATCGTGGTCGACTATCTTCAGCTGATCACCGGCGGCGAAGGAAAGAGTGACAACCGGGTTCAGGAAGTCAGCATGATCACCCAGGGCCTGAAGGCCCTGGCCAAGGAACTTTCCGTGCCGGTCATGGCCCTGTCCCAGCTATCCCGCCAGGTAGAGAACCGCGAGGACAAACGTCCCCAGCTTTCCGACCTCCGGGAGTCAGGCTCGATCGAGCAGGACGCCGACATGGTGATGTTCGTGTACCGGGAAAGCTACTATCTCGGCCGCAGCGAGCCGGACACCGCCGACAGCGCCAAACATATGGACTGGCAAGAAAAGATGGACCGGGTTGCGGGCCAGGCTGAGGTGATTATCGGCAAGCAGAGGCATGGCCCGATCGGAACTGTTCGGCTGCACTTCAACGAGGACCTGACCAAGTTCGGAAATCTGGCGCGCGAAGGCCGGTTCGACGCACGCTGACCTGCCCGGCGCCCTGCAATAAAAGTGACATTTCAGGCCGCCGATCGGGTCTGCCGTGAATAGGTTTGGACCGGGGCCGTCATTTCAGGCCATATCGCCTGAGCCGGCTGCGCAATTCGCGACATATTGACAGAGTTCGAGCCCAGATTGCCCCGAGACAACGCGCCATCCAATCGCAAGACCGGCCGGATCGGCGCCACGGTCCGCAGCCGTCTGGTTCTGATGGCCCTCAGCCTGATTGCGCCGGCAGCCATACTCATGGTTCTGCTTGCCGCGATCGCCTATCGGGAAAACCAGCAACGCTTCGAACAACAGCTCATCGCCACCACTCGCGCCCTTGCGGTGGCGACTGACAGGCAGATCGCCCAGGGCCAGGCGACCCTGCAGGCCCTATCCATTTCGCCGGCGCTCCGTTCCGGCGACTTCGAGTCCTTCGAAAAACAGGCTCGCGGCGCCGTTCCTGACCGCAAGGCCTGGATCGTACTGAGCAATTCAGATCGTCAGATCATCAATACCCTGGTCCCTCCTGGAACGCGGCTGCCGCCGTCAAAGCTGCCAGCTCCGGTCTGGCAGAAGCTGGGTCAGGGGTCGCCGCGGGTTTCTGACCTGACCACCGGCACCGTGATCGGCCGGTACATTATCGCCATCGACGCACCGGTGGTCATCGGCGGCCGCCTCCACGCCCTGTCCTACATCCAGGAGCCGCGTGCCTTCGAAAGTCTCTTCCAGGCCCAGGGCCTTCCGATCCGATGGACCGGCGCCATCATCGACGGAAACTCGGTTCTCATCGCGCGGTCACGTAGCGCCGATCAGTTTCGCGGCCGCAAGGCCACCCCCGACCTGCAGGCTGCGATGTCAAAATCGGATGAAGGGGTGGTCCGCAGTTTCAATCTCGAAGGGGATCCAACCCTCTCGGCCTTCAGCCGTTCCCCGGCCAACGGCTGGACATTCGTTGTCGGAGTCCCACGAAGCGAGCTTAACAACTCAATCTTCAGATCCATGTTCGGGTTGGGCCTGGCGACACTTGCCTTGCTGGCGATCGGCCTGACCCTTGCCATCGCCTTTTCCATGCAGATATCGCGACAGGTTCGCAGCCTGGCGATGGACGCACGATCGATTACGGACAATCAGATCGTCGAAAGCCGGGATGATGACCTGGAAGAGACGGCGCAGGTTCGCGAGGCGCTGCGCCGCGCCTCGCTCGCCCTTCGCGCCCGGGAGGCGGAACAGACCCTGGCGGCAGACCGTCAGGACGTCATGATCAATGAGCTGAACCACCGGGTGAAGAACACCCTCGCCATGGTCCAGAGCCTGGCCCGCCAGAGTTTCGGCGGCAGGGACGAGACCCCTGGACTGGCCGCCTTCAACGACCGACTGATGGCCCTATCCAGGGCCCATGATTTGCTGACTGAGCGGACCTGGCTGGACGCCGACCTTGTGGATGTCGTGACGCGAACCCTGGAACCCTATGGAAAACAGGCCCGTCCATCTGGTCCCTCGGTATTGCTGGCGCCCAACGCCGCAGTGACCTTAAGCATGGTGTTCCACGAACTGGCGACCAATGCGGTGAAGTACGGATCTTTGTCCCTGCCCGAGGGTCGGGTGGAAGTGAACTGGAGCGTACACAGCGATCAGCGACTGACGATCATCTGGCGCGAACGGGGCGGACCCGCCGTCCGCAAACCAGACCGGGGCGGATTTGGGGCACGCCTGATCGCCGCCAGCGTCAAGCACGAGTTTGCCGGAACCGTGCAGACCGATTTTCTGGAAAGCGGCCTGGTCTGCAGCATGACCCTGCCGCTCAGCGAACGACTGACCGGGCCGGCGCCCACGATCGCCAACACCAACTGGTCAAGTCTGGCTCCGGGGGTTCCGGCTCAGGACTGATCGGACGGCCCGGCGACAGTCGGCGGGGCGGCGGTGTCACAGATCGCCCTGGCCACGGCCGCCATGAAGGCCTGCCGTTCGGCCAGGGGCCTGCGGGTGCGGGCGATCATCACAGCCGCCGCATAGACCCGTCCATCAGGGGCGGTGAACAGCCCGACATCATTGTAGCCCGTCGCCAGGGACCCCATGACCTGGCCTGTTCCGGTCTTGTGGGCCAGCCGCCAGCCCGGCGCCAGACCCCCGCGCAGTCTGCCCTGGCCAGTTGCGCTTTGTTCCATAAGACCCAGCATCAGGGCCGTGGAATCCGGGGACAGCAACTGGCCCGCCTGCAGCCTGGCCAGGGCCTCAGCCACGCCGCGCGCCGTCGCGCCGTCTGGCGGATCGGCAAGATAGGCCGCCAGGGCCGTTCGGCGCTGGTCGGCCGACAGGGCGTCGCGCTCCTGCCAGAAAGTCCGGCCGAACGAGTATTCCGGCTTCCAGCCCAGTCCCGCTGCGGCGGTTTGCAGAGTCCGCTCCCCCGGACCGAACCGGACGCCCTCAAGATTGCGCCCCACCAGGGACACCTGGACTGAAAAAGGGCCGCCGAGCCTCCGGATCAGGGCGTCATTGGCCGCATTGTCGCTTTGCTGAAGCGCCCCGGCGAGCAGGCGACGCAGGGTGGTCCGGTAGCCTGAATCGCCGACAAAGGCCCGGATCGGCTGATGAAAGATGCTCAGGTCCTCACGCCGGATGGTCACGGTCTCGTCCAGACTGAGTTCACCCCGGTCGACGGCCGCCAGCACCGCCACTGCGACCCAGAGCTTGCTGACACTCTGCTGCGGCATAACCTGGTCGGCATTGACGCTCACCGACCACGGCGCGTCCAGGGGGCGGACAAACAGCCCTACCTGGCCGTCAAAATCCCGCGCGAGGCTCGCAAGGCGGCGCTGCAGCCTGTCCCGCTCGGACTGCCCCTTCAGTGGCAGGGCTGCCAGGCGGACAGGCGGAGATGGATCGACTGGCCGGCTGACTTCCCAGGGCGTCAGGGCGCTAGAAAGCAGCAGGCCGCCGCCCAGCCACCCCGCCAGCCCAGATGCAGCCCTTCGCCCCATGCGCCATAGAACCATTGCAGGCGGGCGGACGCCAGCCACCGCGGCGCTGCAGTCGTTTCGATGGCGCCCAAGCTCAACCCGGGCTAACCAGCGGAGCGAAACCCAGCAAAGGCCATCATGCGCACAGGCGCTCCCTTGACCCGCGATCTCCTGCTTGTCGGCGGAGGCCACGCCCACGCTGTCCTGCTGCGGATGTGGGGCATGAATCCGCTGCAGGGCGTCCGCATAACCCTCGTCAATCCCGGGCCGACCACCGCCTATAGCGGCATGCTGCCCGGCTATGTGGCCGGACACTATCAGCGCGATGACCTCGAGATCGACCTGGTCCGGCTGGCGCGGTTTGCTGGCGCCAGACTGGTCATGGACCAGGTGATCGGCTTGAATCCTGAGTCAGGGTCCGTGCGGCTTTCCGAGCGGCCGGACATCCAGTTCGATATCGCTTCCATCGATATCGGGGTTACTTCGGGCATGGGCGACCCCGCCGAAGAAACCGGCCTGTTTCCCGTCAAACCGCTATGGGCCTTTGCCAAGGCCTGGGAAGCCTTCCTTGCCTCCGTCCAGTCAGGCGATGCGCCGCCTGTCGTCAGGGTGATCGGCGCAGGGCTGGGAGGACTCGAACTGGCGATGGCCATGGCCTGGCGGCTGAAGGCTCTCTGTTCTTCGTCCGAACGTCCACGGGTCTGCGTTCTTGAAAAGGCCGACCGGGTCTTGCCCGCCGGCCCTTCCGGGCTCCGCCGTGTGTTGTCGCATAATCTGAAGTCGCTGGGGATCGAGGTCAGGACAGGCGTCGATATCCGCAGGGTCGAGGACGGTTCAATCCACCTGGCGACCGGCGAGGTCCTTCCCCCGGCCTTTGTGGCAGCAGCAGCAGGCGCACAACCCGCCCGCTGGCTGGGATCAACCGGTCTCGCCCTGGAAAATGGGTTCATCCGGGTTGATGGACAGCTGCGCAGCATCAGCCATCCGAAAGTTTTTGCGGTAGGCGACATTGCCCATCTGGAGCTGGACCCGCGGCCCAAGGCGGGGGTCTATGCGGTCCGTCAAGGGCCGGTGCTGTTCGCCAACCTGCGAGCCGCCCTGTCCGGGAGACGCTTGAGGGCGTTTCGCCCCCAAGGGGACCATCTAAAACTGGTCAGCCTGGGCAGTCAGGCTGCCCTGGCCGAGAAATGGGGTCTGGTCCTGCCAGGCAACGGACTCTGGCCCCTCAAGAACCGGATCGACCGACGGTTCATGACCCGGCTGAACCAGCCTGCGCCCATGGCGGCGCCCATCCGGGTTTCCGGTCCCGCAGCCCTTGGGGTCGTGGAGCTTGAAACGGCCCAGCCCCTTTGCGGCGGCTGCGGATCCAAGGTCTCGGCCGGTATTCTCGGCCCGCTGCTGCGGGACATCGCCCTGCCCCGCCGGGCGGACGTGTTGCAGGGACAGGGCGATGACGCCGCTGTCCTGGCCCTTGGCGACGGCCGGCGCCAGGTCCTGACGACCGACCATTTCCGGGCCTTCAGCGAAGATCCGTACGTCATGGCCCGGATCGTCGCCCAGCACGCGCTCGGCGATATCTGGGCCATGGGTGCCGAACCTCAAGCGGCCCTGGCCAGCCTGGTCCTCCCCGCACAGTCGGCAGAACTGCAGGCCCGGATGGCCGCCGAGATCCTCCAGGGGCTGCAGTCGGTCCTGCAGGATTGCGGTGCAGACCTGGTGGGCGGCCATACCAGCCTGGGCGCCGAGTTCACGCTGGGCCTTTCATTGACCGGGCTGCTGGAAAACCGCCCCGCCCTCGGCCTTGGCGGCGCCAGTGCAGGCGACCGCCTGGTTCTGACCCGGCCGATCGGGGTCGGGGTGGTGATGGCCGCCGAGATGCAGGGCCGCGCCCGGGGCGAATGGGTGGCGGCGGCCTTGCAGCAGATGCAGCTTTCCAACGGTCCCGCGAGCCGAGTGCTGCGCAACAGCGCTACGGCCATGACCGATGTCACAGGATTTGGACTGGCCGGACATCTGCAGTCGATCCTCTCCTCCAGCAACCTCGACGCCGAGTTGACGCTGGAGGCCGTGCCCTGGTCACCCGGCGCGATTTCGCTGTCTTCAGACGGAATCCACAGTTCTATCTATCCAGCGAACGCCAGACTCGCGGAGCAGATGATCGCCGGGGACGCCGTGCGGACTGATCCACGGTTCCCGCTGCTGTTTGATCCCCAGACCTCCGGCGGCCTGCTGGCCGCGCTTCCACCTGAGCATCTGGATGACCGGGCGGCGGAGGCCCGAGCCCTGGGACAATCGATGTGGGTGATCGGCGCCCTGGTTCCCGCAGGACTGCAAGGACCGAAGATCCGTATCCCTGGCTGACAGGTCAGATAGCCTGGACCAGATCCGTGATCTGGTCGGCGGCGGCTTCCTGACCCGATTCACCAAGGTCTGACATGATGATGTCGCCCAGTGTCGGGCGGGTGTCGCGTCGGTTGGAACGCTCATATGCGGGGTCGTAGTGGATCTCGATCAGAGCCGCCGCCAGGGCGGAGAAATCGCCAGACCGGGCCATCTGAACCCATTCGGCAAGACGCTGCCGTCCATAAAGCGGCGGGAGGCGATCCAGGGCTGCGCCCAGGGCTTCAGAATCGGAGGTGATCTCGGCATAGGTCTGGACAAGATACTGAACACGATCGCGGGCCTCGGCCTTGACCGACAGCCGCGGGGCCGCCTGCATCGCCTTCCAGAGGACCGGCGGGATCATGCGGTCGCCAATCTTGCTGGACTCAGCCTCCACCACGACAGGCCGGGCCGGATCGATGTCGGCAAGGGCCCCCATCAAGCGGCTTTCGAATGCCTTCTGGCTCGGCTGCGGCGTACGGGATAGGCCGCCGAACACAGACCCCCGATGGCCGGCAAGACCTTCGAGATCGAGAACCTGAATCCCCCGTCCTGGCAACCGGTTCAGGATTTCTGTCTTGGCGGAGCCGGTGTTGCCGTCCAGCAAAACCACCTTCAGGCAGGGTTCGGCGTCATACAGGCTGGCCGTGACATGCCGCCGCCAGGTGCGATAGCCGCCGGCGACAAGGACGGCCCGCCATCCGACCTGGCGAAGGACCGTGGCCATGGCGTTGGAGCGCTGTCCGCCCCGCCAGCAATAGATCAATGGACGATAGCCGCCAGATCGATCGGCCAGGGCTGTCTCCAGATGGCGGGCAATGTTCCGGGCCACCAGGGCCGCACCGATCCGGCGGGCCAGGAAGGGCGATTGTTGGACATAGATTGTCCCGACCTCGGCCCGCTCGGCGTCATCCAGCACAGGCAGGTTGATGGCGCCCGGCATATGGTCTTCGGCATACTCCCCGGGACTGCGGACATCGATGATGTCGTCGAAAGCCCCAAGCGCCTCCAGGTCCAGTCTTTCCAGGGTGTCGATCATGGCAGCACCTAGCGCCATTCGCCTGTCCAGGCCAAGCGGTCGGCTCCGTCCGCACGAACACCCCCGCTCTCAGCGGATCTGTGCGGATGCGAGAACCCAACGGAATGACGTTGCGGCATGTCGATTTGACAGCAAACACGACTTGCCGCCCCGGATTTGATGACCCAGTGTCGCGGAGAAATCCAGAATTCGCAGCAATCCGGACAGAGACCTACCGTATGACGACAACCGCTTCGCCCAACCCGCAGATCGACAAGTCCGCCCTGTTGGCAAAGTATCTCGAGGAACGGGACAAGCGCCTTCGCGCGGATGGCAATGGTCAGTATCTGGAGATCACGGGTCGCCTGGCCCACTATCTGGAGGACCCTTACACCCCGCGGGTGGAGCGCGAGCCCAGGACCGATCACGTCACCTTCGCTTTCGTGGGAGGCGGGTTTGCCGGTCTGGTCACAGGCGCCCGCCTGGTCGAGCAGGGTGTCACGGATGTCCGGATCATTGAAAAGGGCGGCGACTTCGGAGGCACCTGGTACTGGAACCGCTATCCAGGCGCCCAGTGCGACACCGCTTCCATGATCTATATGCCGCTGCTGGAAGAAACCGGTCACATGCCGACCGAGAAGTACGCCCATGCGCCGGAAATTCTGGAGCAGTGCCAGCGGATCGGCCGGCAGTACGGTCTCTACGACAACGCCCTGTTCCACACCCAGATCAAGGAGATCACCTGGCAGGCGGACTCGTCGCGGTGGTTGATCCGTACCGACCGCGGAGATGCCTTCACGGCGGACTTCATAGGCCTGGGCACCGGGCCCCTGCATGTCCCCAAGCTTCCGGGCATTCCCGGTATCGAGGGGTTCAAGGGCCACTCGTTCCATACCAGCCGCTGGGACTATGACTACACGGGCGGCGACCCCAAGGGCGGCCTCATGGAAAAGCTGGCTGACAAGCGGGTTGCGATCATCGGCACGGGCGCGACGGCGGTTCAGTGCGTCCCGCACCTGGCGCGCGCCTGCAAGGAACTGCTGGTGTTCCAGCGCACGCCCTCCTCCATCGATATCCGCGCCAATGCGCCGATCGACCCGGAATGGTTCGCCTCCATCGCGACCCCGGGCTGGCAGCTCCGCTGGCTGGAGAACTTCACGGCCAACCAGGCCGGAAGCCCCGTCGAAGTCGACCTCGTCCAGGACGGATGGACTGACCTGTCACGCCGTATCCGCAGCAAGATCATGACCCTGCCGCCCCAGGACATGACGCCGGAAAAGATGCTGGCGGCCTATGAGGATTCCGATTTCGAAAAGATGGAGGAGATCCGCGCCCGGGTCGACACCATCGTCCAGGATGCCGAGACCGCCGCCAGGCTCAAGGCCTGGTATCGGCAGCTCTGCAAGCGCCCCTGTTTCCACGATGCCTATCTCCAGGCCTTCAATACCCCAGGGACCCGATTGATCGACACGGACGGCAAGGGGGTCGAACAGATCACCGAAAAGGGCCTCGTCGTCGCCGGCGTCGAGTATGAGGTTGACTGCATCATCTATGCCTCCGGCTTCGAGGTGGGGACCGACTATACCCGGCGGACAGGGTTTGACCTGACCGGCCGGGATGGAGTGAAGCTGTCCGAGGCCTGGTCAGACGGTATGCGCAGCAAGCACGGCATTCATGTCCATGGCTTTCCCAACGCCTTCCTGGTCCAGCCGACCCAGGGCGCCAACCTGATCTCCAATGTTCCACACAATCTGACAGAGGCCGGCCAGACGATCGCCATGACCATTCGTCATGCCCTGGACAATGGCTTCAAGGAGATCGAGGTTACACAGGAGGCGCAGGCCGCCTGGATCGCCCTGCTTCTGACCGGCTTCGGCCGCATGCTGGGCTCGCCCGACTGCACGCCGGGCTATTACAACAACGAGGGTCAGGACCCCGGTGAAGCGTCACGCTACTATGTCGGCTATCCAGCCGGCGCGACGGCCTATTTCAAGTATATCGACGCTTGGCGTACGTCCGGGGCCTTTGAAGGCCTGGACTTTAGAGCCTGACCGAAGCCGGTCCGGAGGTGGGAATTCACCTCTGGACCGGAGGTCTTGTGGCCCTGCCTATTCGGTAATGTTGGTGACCGTGGCGGTTCCAGCGCTGCCGTTGTCAGCGGTGTAGCTGGTCTTGAATCCTGCCGTGCTGCCCATTTCGGCAAAAGTCACGCAGATTCCCTGGGTGCAGATCTTCTTTGCAGCCTGGTCGAGCGTATAGGGGGCCGCTGGGCCGCCGTTGACGACGGCGGTGCCATCGGAATTGAACACAACCACGACCTTCTGGCCGTCGGAGCTGGCGAATTCGACCGTGGTGGATGCGGCGAGAGCCGGCGAGGCGACGAGCGCCAGCCCGGCAAGAGCAATCAGCAGTCTGGACTTCATGGACATTCCCCCGAATGAGCGCCTTCCCATTGGGGACGGCTTTTTGACGTCGGGACGTTAACCTTACTGACTGCGGGCGGCAACCGGTGTGGCGGCCCCGGAGGCTAAAGATTTGCGAAGCCGCCGGACTCCGGCGCCCTCTATTTCATGGTCGGGATGACAAAGCTGGAATCCGCCAGGTCGCCTTCAGGCCAGCGGGCGGTGATGGTCTTGACCTTGGTCCAGAACTTCAGCCCTTCCATGCCGTGCTGGTTGGTGTCGCCAAAGGCGCTGCGTTTCCAGCCCCCGAAGGTGTGATATGCCACCGGCACCGGGATCGGGACATTGATGCCGACCATCCCCACCTGGACGCGAGAGGCAAACTCCCGCGCCACCCGGCCGCTGCGTGTGAAGATGGCGACGCCGTTGCCATACTGGTGCTGGCTGGGCAGATCGACCGCTTCCTCGAAGGTTTCGGCCCGCACGATCTGCAGGACAGGGCCGAAGATCTCCTCATGATACGTCTTCATGCCGGGCATCACCCCGTCGAATAGGCTGGGACCGATGAAGAAGCCCTTCTCGAAACCCTGAAGGGAAAAGTCGCGGCCATCGACCACCAGTTCGGCGCCTTCGTCCCGGCCGATCTGTATATAGTCGGCAATCTTCTGACGGTGGGCGGCGCTGACCACCGGACCATACTGGGCCTCCGGATCGGCGCTCACCCCGACCTTCAGGGTCTGGATCTCGGCGATCATCCGCTCCCGCAGTTCGTCGGCGACCTTCTTGCCGACCGGCACCACCACAGGCAGGGCCATGCAGCGTTCGCCGGCCGAGCCGAAGGCTGCGCCCGACAGGTCCTTCACCACCTGGTCGAGGTCGGCGTCGGGCATGACGATACCGTGGTTCTTGGCTCCGCCCATGGCCTGGACCCGCTTTCCATGCAGGGCGCCCTGGCTGTAGACGTAATGGGCGATATCGCTGCTGCCGACAAAGCTGACGGCCTTGATGTCGGGATGTTGCAGGATGGCGTCGACGCTGACCTTGTCGCCATGCACGACGTTCAGCACCCCGGCCGGAGCCCCCGCCTCCATCATCAGTTCCGCCAGGCGAACCGGGACCGTCGGGTCCTTTTCGGACGGCTTCAGGACGAAGGTATTGCCCACGGCGATGGCCACCCCGAACATCCACATGGGGATCATGGCCGGGAAATTGAACGGGGTGATGCCGGCGACCACGCCGAGGGACTGGCGCATGGAATAGACATCGATGCCGGGACCAGCGCCTTCGGTATACTCGCCCTTCAGGGCATGGGGGATGCCGCAGGCGAACTCGATGACCTCCAGCCCGCGCTGGATGTCGCCCTTGCTGTCGGCGATGACCTTGCCATGCTCGGCCGAGAGCCGCTCGGCCAGATCCTGCATATTGGCCTCAACCAGCCGCTTGAAGTCGAACATCACCCGCGCCCTGCGCTGGGGATTGGTCGTCGACCAGCCGCCGTGGGCGGCCAGGGCTGCCTGGACCGCCAGATCAAGTTCAGACGGCGTGGCCAGCTGGACCCGAGCCTGGACCTCGCCGGTATTGGGATTGAACACCTCGCCGAACCGGCCAGATGCGCCCACAAACGACGCGCCGTTCACGAAATGATGGATGTCCCGCATGACGTTCTCCCTTTTGTCCTGCGGGTTAGCAGGGGCCGGCTCGGGAGGAAACCATCATTGATCAACTGTCGCCGGGGCAGCCCCGCAGCTTCGATCCAAGACAACAGGATCGGACCCTGAACCGGACCGGTTACGACCCAAGATCGTCGGATCTGGAGCGGCCGGGGGGAATCGAACCCCCGACATTCAGCTTGGGAAGCTGACAGGACGTCAACAAAATCAATGGCTTTTGCTCCCAACTAGGCCCCTATCAGCCTACGTTAAATCAACGGGTTACGGGATTTTTCCCAACTGAGCCCCACAGAAACGTGGTCGCGTTCTGCCAAGGTATTCCCTTTTCGCTCCTGCTGTCGAAGGCCCGGCGCCGTTCTGTTCGCTCCACGGTCAGCCCAATAAAATCCTCTCCCCGACCCGCCAACGACAACCCGACGCCGGCGCGTCAAAGGCGGGTGGCGGTGGAGTGCCTGCCAATCGTCGAGCCGTTGGACGAGAGCGGCCTAGCGCTACCGCCGCGGCCGCGCTAATGGTCCGCCAGAGCTATCTGGGCCTGACCGACGACGAAGGCCACGTCAAACTTGCCAGGATCGAAGCCGAAGTGATCGCCTGGCGAGGTCGCTGCAGGCCGATGGGACCGCAGTACCTGGCCGTTGGCAGGATTCTGGATCCGATTCGCGACAGGCGGCTGGTGCTGACGGGACGGCCGCTCCCTGATGTGGGGGGCCACAAAACCCCTTTAGGCTGAAACGCAGAACTCCCCGGCTGACTGGCACAGAGATGTTCAACTTGGATCCTCTGCGAAGACACCTGTTGCTAGCGACCTCAACGAAGATTCAAGTCAACTCAGCACTCTCGTTGTGGCTTGACGCGTTTCAGGGGTCACGTCAGCCGCTTTCAACGGCGCAGAAGCTTGGCGGACAGCGACATCCTTCTTCTCTTCAACAGCCCGTCAGTGATTGTCCCTCGGGTTGCCGAACCGGTCGATGATGCGGTGGTACTTGATGGCCGGCTCGAGGGCGCCGCCGGTGGACAGAGGGCCGACGGTGAGGCGATGAAGTTCCTGCCAGGGGCTCTGTGACGGCGGGACGGCATAACCTCCAGCAGCGTCCAGGGCCGCTCGGCGCGCGGCAAACTCTTCGTCGGAAACTGCCGCATTGACGGTGCGGGCCCGCAGGTCCACCCGAACCCGGTCCCCGGTCCGCAGCAGCGACAGATTGCCGCCCGTCGCGGCTTCCGGCGAGGCGTTCACGATGGATGGCGAACCTGAGGTGCCCGACTGGCGCCCGTCGCCGATACAGGCCAGGGCCGAAACGCCGCGCGCCAGCAGATGGGCGGGTGGGCGCATATTGACCACTTCCGCCGACCCGGGATAGCCCACAGGGCCGGCTCCGCGCATGAACAGGATCGACCGTTCGGTAATGCCGATTTCCGGATCGTCGATACGGCGGTGGTAGTCTTCAGGGCCATCGAACACGACCGCTTCGCCTTCGAAGGCGTCCGGATCGCCGGGGCTGGAGAGATAGCGTTCACGGAACTCGGCGGCGATGACGCTGGTCTTCATGATGGCGCCGTCGAACAGATTGCCGCTCAGCACCAGGAAACCGGCATTGGCCATCAGGGGTGCGTCGAAGGTCCGGATCACGTCCGGAAGCTGGATCGCCTTGCCGGCGCAGTTCTGGCCGAGGGTGCGGCCGTTGACGGTCCGGGCCGCCTCACGGATCAGGCCAGCCCCCATCAACTGGTTGACCACAGCGGGAACGCCGCCCGCCTGATGAAAGTCTTCGCCGAGATATCTGCCCGCCGGCTGCAGGTTGACCAGAAGCGGCACAGCGTGGCCGACCTCTTCCCACTGCTGCAGCGGCAGTTCGAGGCCGGCGTGCCTGGCCAGCGCCGTGATGTGGATCGGGGCATTGGTCGAGCCGCCGATGGCCGAGTTGACGACAATAGCGTTGTGAAAGGCGTCCGGGGTCAGGATGTCCGAGGGCTTGAGATCCTCATGGACCATCTCGACGATCCGCCTGCCGGTCAGATAGGCGATCTGGGGCCGCTCGCGATAGGGGGCGGGAATGGCGGCAGACCCTGGCAGGGACACCCCCAGGGCCTCGGCAAGGGCGTTCATGGTCGAGGCCGTGCCCATGGTGTTGCAATAGCCCACCGAGGGCGCCGAGGTGGCCACCAGATCGATGAACCCCTCATAGTCCAGTTCGCCTCGCGCCAGCATTTCGCGCGCGGTCCAGATGATCGAGCCCGAGCCGACCCGCTCACCCTTGTGCCAGCCGTTCAGCATCGGGCCGACGGACAGGGCGATGGCCGGAATGTCGACAGTGGCCGCCGCCATAAGGCAGGCGGGCGTGGTCTTGTCGCAGCCGATCGTCAACACGACCCCGTCAAGCGGGTAGCCATACAGAACCTCGACCAGGCCCATATAGGCGAGATTTCGATCGAGGCCCGCCGTCGGTCGCTTGCCGGTCTCCTGAATCGGATGGACCGGAAATTCCATGGCGATGCCGCCCGCCTCACGGATGCCCTCACGCACCCGCTTGGCCAGTTCGATATGGTGCCGGTTACAGGGGCTGAGGTCAGACCCTGTCTGGGCGATGCCGATGATCGGCCTGGCCGAGCGTAGTTCTTCCAGGGTCAATCCGTAGTTCAGGTACCGCTCAAGATAGAGGGCGGTCATGTCCGGATTGTCCGGATTATCGAACCAGGCGCGCGAGCGAAGGGGCTTTCCGGATGTTTGCGCAACACTCGCAGGATCAGGATAGAGGCTCATCAAACTCCCTCGCCCTGTCCGGGACAGGGCCGTTTAATTCCAACATCATTTGCGAAAACAGGTCGCATGGAGCTGGGGGTTGAGCGCGCTGGGAACATTGGCGCGATTGGCCGGGACCTTCCGGACCGGCGGTTAGCGGATAACCCGCGCCCCCCTGCCCTGTATCACAGCCTCAACCTCGGCCGCCCGGACCATCGAGGTGTCGCCAGGCGTGGTCATGGCCAGGGCGCCGTGGGCTGCGCCATATTCGACGGCCGCCTGGGGGCCCTTCCCTTCCAGGAAACCATAGGCAAGGCCAGAGGCGAAGCCGTCGCCGCCGCCGACGCGATCGTAGATTTCGAGGTTCTCGCGCAAGGCCGATTCATAGAACTGGCCGCCGGCATACAGGATCGCTGACCAGTCGTTGAGGCTGGCGGTCTTGGCATTCCGCAGCGTTGTGGCAGCGACCTTGAAGTTCGGAAACTGGCCGACCGCTGTCTGGATCATGCGCTTGAAGCTGGCCGGATCGATCTCGCTGATGTGCTCGTCGACCCCGTCGACCTCGAAGCCGAGGCAGGCGGTGAAGTCCTCCTCATTGCCGATCATCACGTCGACATATTGCGCAATGTGCCGGTTGACCTTCTGGGCGCCAGGCTTGCCGCCCTGGCTCTTCCACAGCGAAGCGCGGTAGTTGAGGTCATAGCTGACGACGGCGCCGTATTTGCGGGCGAGCTCGACGGCCTCCATGACCGCCTCGGCGGTGTTGCTGGAGAGCGCCGCGAAGATTCCGCCGGTGTGGAACCAGCGGACGCCCTCCTCGCCAAACAGCTTTTCCCAGTTCACTTCACCCGGCCGGATCTGCGATGCGGCGCTATGGCCCCGGTCGCTGCAGCCCAGCGCCGGGCGGACGCCGAAGCCCTTCTCGGTGAAGTTCAGGCCGACCCTTGTGTTGCGGCCAAGGCCGTCGAAGTCACGCCAGATCACGTGGCTCATGTCCACGCCGCCCTGCATGATCAGGTCCTCGACCAGCCAGCCCAGGTCATTGGCCGGCAAGGCCGTGACCGCCGTTGCGCGCTGGCCCCAGCACTTGCGCATGGCGCGGGCGACGTTGTACTCGCCCCCGCCCTCCCAGACGTGGAACTGGCGGGCGTTGCGCACCCTGCCAAAACCCGGATCAAAGCGCAGCATCACCTCGCCGAACGCGGCGCAGTCCCATCGGGTCTCACTGGCCGGCCGAATTGTCAGGATGTTGTTGCTCAAGCGAGATCGCTCCGTGTCTTGGCGATGAGATTCATAGTCCTGCGAGCACGCGCCTTGATGACGATCCAGTCGCCGGTCTCAAGCAGGTCATTGGTAATCCGCTTGCTGACCATGCCGGCGGCGACGACGCCGGCGCCGAACAGGTCCAGCAGGGAGGCTTTGTCGGGATCAAGGCCGCCAGCCTGCATGAACTAGCCGATCACTATTGTCTGACACAAAGCCTCGGCTGAGGCAGACGACCCACCAACATAGACCTTGTGGGCGCCTGGTTCCAACAGCCACTTGCGTGTCTCCAGGTCCCACCAGCGCAGGTCGTCCAGAGCGACCTGAAAATGGATGATTTCAGTCTGTCCGGGCGGGACCTGTGTTCGAGCGAAAGCCTTGAGCAGCTTGCGTGGCCGTTTGGCTTGAACGCCGGGGAAGCCGATATAAAGTTGTGTAATCTCGTCGCCGGCGACCTCTCCGTCATTCCGCACGGCCACTTCTATGTCGAGCCTGTCTTGGGCGCGACGCACCTTCAGGCTTCGATAGCTGAAGGACGTATAGGAGAGGCCAAAACCGAAGGGATAGGCGGCGGCCACGCCCTGCTTCTCAAGCAGGGTGTAGCCATGCAAGGGTCCGTACTCGATTGTGTCGGCATGGGCGTCGAAGAAGGGCAAATCCACCTCGTCGACGGGGACGGTGAAGGGCAGTTTCCCGGACGGTGAAACCGCCCCGAAAAGCAGATCCGCCAGGGCCCGCCCCCCTTCCATTCCATTGTAGAAAGTCTGCAGGATCGCGGGGGCCGCGGCGTCCCATTCAGACATGATCACGGCCGACCCGGCGACAACGACGACAACGGTCCTGGGATTGGCCGCCACCGCAGCCTTGATCAGCGCCACCTGATCCGGGGCAAGCCGGAGGGACGTGCGATCTCCACCCATCCCTGTCCGCAACCCCTGCCCGGACGTTGCCCCCTCATCCAGCGGGATATCACCGGGTATGTATTCCCCTTCTTCCCGCAGGGTGTAGCCCACCACGACAATGGCGACATCGGCGTCGTTCGCGGCCGCAGCGGCCGCCGCCAAATCGGTCTCGTCGCCGGTCACCACCAAAGCATCCGGACCAAGGGCCCGCGTGATGCCGGCCAGGGCGGTCACCACATAGGGTGGGAAAACCCGTGAGGAGCCGCCATCGCCTGTGTTCACCAGGCCCGCCAATCGGCCAAGCACAGCGATACGGCGCACGTCCGCGGAACAGATCGGCAGCAGGCCTTCATTCTTCAGCAGGACCGCCCCCTTGCAGGCGGCCTCATAGGCAAGCTCGCGATGGGCGGCGCAGGCCACAAGGTCCTGCGTATAGGCAGCCAGGGGATCTTCCGCGCAGGTCATCCTGAACTGGGTTTCAAGAATGCGACGGCAGGCCTGATCGATGACCTGCGGCTCGACATGGCCATTCTCGACAGCATCCACCAGGGATTTGCCAAAAACCAGGGGCTCCGGATTCTCCACGTCAAGCCCGGCGCTTGCCCCGTAGACCTTGTACACTCCCCGAACCCAGTCAGAATGTACGAACCCCGTGAACCCCCATTCGCCGCGCAGGATATCTGTCAGCAGATAGCGGTTCTGACCACAGTATTCGCCATTCATCCTGTTGTAGGCGCTCATGACGCTGGCGCAACCTGAGTCGATGACTCGCTTGAAATGCGGCAGATAGACTTCGCGCAATGTGCGTTCATCAACCCGCACATCGACCTTGAAACGGGCGTTCTCCATGCTGTTGACGGCAAGATGCTTAACGCTGGCCACCACATTATGAGACTGGATTCCCTGGGACAGGGCGGCCCCCATCTCGCCGAGATGATGCGGATCCTCCCCGTAGGTTTCCTGGGCGCGGCCCCAGGCCGGGTGGCGCAACAGGTTGACACAGACCGCGCCGGTCATGGTGCGGCCGAGCGCTCTGATCTCGATCCCCATAGCCTCGCCGATGCGCCGCTCCAGATCCACGTCAAAGCTGGCGCCCCGGGCCATCGTTACGGGAAAGCAGGTTGAGTCCCCGGCGCAGACCCCTCTCGGTCCATCCGTGAAATACAGCGGTACAAGCCCAAGGCGCTCGCACCCTCCGCCGGCGCGATAGGGTTCTGCACACCAACGACCATCGTTCGCCTGGTAGCTTGCGAAGAAGCCCTGGCCAGACATCATTTCCACTTTTTCAGCGAGGCTCATCGCGCCAATCAGGGCATCCACGGCATGCGTGATTTCAGAGTGACTAGCGCCCTTGGCAGGCGCGGTTGGTAGGCTTGAATCGTCCATGGGTGATCATCTCGTCAAAGGCTTTGGCCAGGCGCGCAGGGCCATTGAAAACACCAAAAAATTCTAGACCACACGGTTATTCTATGCCAATCGAATAATCTCTGTCGATGCCAACCCGGGAGGCCCGGAATGCGTCGAAGTCCCGAAATTGCCGACCCATTTAGGAGCCCGCCATGGTGAGTGATGCTGATCGGGGTCGATTTGAAGCCCTGACCCTGTCCGGGCTTTCGGGCTCGGAGGTTGCCGCCCTGGCTGCACAGGTTCGCGCCGGCGGCGCGACCTCGGAGGACGCCGCGAAGTCCCTGGGCGCTGCATTTGCTCACGCCGCATTCGTGGCCCCCGAGCGGATCGCCGACTATTATGATCAGGCCGCCAGCGGTTGGTATGGGACCCCCATGACGGCAGTACCGGTCTCGGCCTCTCCACTGGTGAATGAGGCCTTGCCTCCCATTTTCTGGAACGACTTCTGGGGCCTGGTCGGCGACACCGGCTCAGGGATGGATGCCGGCACGGTCACCGTGCGCACGGCAGCGCTTGGCGCTCACCTTTCGTCGACCTATGCGGAGCGGCTGGCTCAGGCCTGCATGACCTATCCGGGCGTCGCCAGCGCCGCTGCCAACGGTCCCCCGGGCCGTTTTCGACTTGAGGATCTGGCCGCCTGTCCGGAAGGATCGTTGGGTCACGCGTTCTACAGAATGACGATCGACAACGGGTTCGATCTCGAGGTTCTGGATCGTGACAATCTCAACCTCGAACGGTTGCCTGAGCCGCTGCATTATCTGAACGCTCGAATCCTGCAGTTGCATGACCTGTGGCACATTGTCGGCGGCTATCACCTCACAGGCCTGCACGAGATCGCGATTTCCGGATTTCAGCTGGCCCAGTTCGGCCACGGCTATTCCGCCATGTTTCTGGCCATGGTCGTGGGATCAACCTCGCTCAAGGCCAATGCCTACTGCCCACTGATGCTGGAAACCATCCTGAGCGCCTGGGCTCACGGGCGCCAGACACCCGCGCTTCTCGGTGTCGTCTGGGAGGACATCTGGGCCAAGACCCCGGATGAGATCCGCGAGGAGCTGGGTGTCAGCATCTATCCGTCGCCCTTCCCGCCGAACCTGTTCGAGCAGGCTGTCGCGGCCTGAGCCCCGGCGAGTTGTTGCCGCCCCGGAGACCCTTGTGGGTCATCAGCCGACCACAACAAGGTTCATGAAGGGTCTGATTGAATGACCGACAAGACACTCCTGATCGGTATTGTTGAAGCCAGCGTCATGCATGCCCAGCCTGACGAGTTTGACCTCGATACGCGGTTTGGAATGGTCAAGGACGCGGGCGTGTTCGAATATTTCGACAAGACACCGGCGCCCCATCTAATCTGGGACTATTACAAGGCCAGCAAGACTCACGGCCTGCCTCTTGCGGCCGGTGGATTCTATTACTTCCTCAATCGCGATGAAAAACTTCTCGACTGGAACCTGAGGATCGCCGGAGACCTGGGGTCCAGGGTCCATAATGTTCAGATCATTTCCCACGACCTGAAGGGTCAACTGGTCACCAATGAGCAGGTCGCCGAGGCCTATCTGCATGCAGCCGAACAGGGCGCGGCCAATGGGGTGGTTCCCTGTTTCGAAGTCCATGTGAACATGTGGTCAGAGCATTTCGGCCGCGTCGCAGAGGTCGCCCGTCTGGTGGAAGCGCGGGGTGTGAAGTTCTGCATGACCCTTGACCACTCACATGTCATTTTCAAGATCGACAACCCGCAACAGCAGGCCGTGCAGGGCATGGATGCGGACATCGCATCTGGCGCAATCGTTCTGGACCCCTTCAGCCCCGGCAGCATCTGCCAGAGCTGGATTGACGCCGGCTATGTAAGGCACATGCACGCCCGTGCGGCGGCTCCGAACGGGCCGCCGAACCTCTGGGACAAACACCCCAATGGCGAACCCGGGCGAGGCATCCAGTATCCTTTCATCGAACCCGGACCTGACGAATGGCATAGCCCCTGGGCGGCCGAAAATCTGGAGCCCTGGAAAGAAGTGGTGCGGCAGTTTCTGAGGCGCCATGCGACTGACGTCGAAAATCCCGTCGCGACGATATCCACCGAGTTCATCCCGTTCACGGACTATGGCGGCGGAGCTCGCTATTCCCAGTTCGAAAACTCGATCGCCTGCGCCAGTTGGATCCGGGCGGAATGGAACAGCATCTATGGCGCTGTGAGCGGGCCAGGCCTGTGACTCTCCCATCCGTCGAGTTGAAAGGCCATTGCGCACCGGATCTGGAGCCGGTGCGGGCGGCCTTCCAGTCGAACTTCGACCGCGGCCTAGAGGACGGCGCGTCTGTGGCCGTGAGCGTTGCCGGAGAAATTGTGGTTGACCTTTGGGGAGGCCATCGAAACGAGGCCCGAGATCCCTGGGAAAGCGATACGCTGGTCAATCTCTATTCCACCAGCAAGACCATGACGGCGCTCGCACTGCTGGTTCTGGCGGACAACGGCCAGGTGGACCTTGAGGCGCCCGTGGCCAGATACTGGCCCGAGTTCGCGGACAACGGCAAAGGCGCTGTCACGATCTGCCAGGTCCTGGGTCACACGGCCGGCCTGCCAGGCTGGGATCAACCCGTTGTCGAGGCGGACCTCTATGACTGGGAAAAGGTGACCACCCTGCTGGCTGCCCAGGCGCCCTGGTGGACGCCCGGAACGGCGTCGGGCTACCATGCCGTGACCCAGGGCTATCTGCTTGGCGAAGTGGTGCGCCGCGTCACCGGCAAAAGCTTTGGCCAGTATTTCCGCGACAGCATCGCCGAACCGATCGGCGCCGATTTCTATTTCGCAAGTCCGCCAGAGGTGGATGCCCGCATCGCGCGCCTGGTCCCGACCGAGACCCGCCCGGGGGACCGGGCAACCTCCGGCATGGCCAGTCGCGTGTTTCGCAATCCCTATGAACGCGCCGAATGGTCATGGTCCGAGGCTTTTCGACGGGCTGATATTCCTGCCTGCAATGGACTGGGCAACGCCCGGTCGATCGCCCAACTGCAATCGGTTCTGGTCTGCGAAGGGCAGTCCAACGGGCGCAGGCTGCTGTCGGCAGAAGGCTGCCTGGCGGCGCTGTCCCAGCAATCCAGCGGGGCGGATCTTGTCGTAGGCGCCGACCTTCGCTTTGGGCTCGGATACGGCCTCGGCGAAGATCCAGGCCGACGGGTCTGTTACTGGGGCGGCTGGGGCGGATCCATGGTCTGGCTGGACTTTGACCGGCAGATGGTGGTCGCCTACGCCATGAACCGCATGTCCGACGGATCGTTCATCGGGGATCGCACACGGGCCCTGATCGGCGCCGCTACCAAACAGGTCCGCCCGAAAGTCCGAAGCGCCTAGAACAAGTTCCGATCGGCCTGAATCTCATCCTGCGGGGGGGATGTCGCTACGGCCATTCCGGGCAAAGACACGCCGCCCGCAACGCCAACGGATCGGCCAGGCTCGCTCCCGGATAATGATCCAGAAGTTTCCGGGCTACTCCTCGCCTTGAGCAATCAGACCAGCGATTGTGCGGACGTTAGGGTTTTCAGGACGACTGTTTCAGACCTGACCTGTCCGCATGGGAACCGGCCCCTCTCTTCCGGGCGGCGCGAGACCACGCTTCACCAGGGTTTCAACAGCCTCGAGCACAGCCAAGGACTCGGCCACCAGGTCCACGGCCCCCTCGCTTTCAACCCACCGCTGATGGACCATGATGTTGCCGCCGACGATCATGTTGGCGATCAGGGTAGGTCGATAATCGAGGGCGACATCGAGCCCAAAGTCCTCGGCGATATAGTCGGCGAGCATTTCGATCTTGCGCCGTTCGTAGGCAATCCAGCTGGCGGTGAACTCCTCGTCAGCGCCGAACAGCCGCCCCATGGCAAGGTTCTGTTCCGGCCGACGCAGATGTTCACGGCCCGCGTTTTCTGTGAGCTTGCGCATGAAGTCGAAAAACCGGCGCTTGCCGCGGCTCTCCTCGATGGCCGATGCCATAGCCTCCAGAACGCGCTCCGAGATGGCGTCGCTCAGGTCACGCTTGGATTTGAAATGGGTGAAGAGCGTTGTGACGTGGACGTCAGCCGCCTCCGCGATGGCCTGCATGGTCGTCGTCGTGAAGCCGGCCTGACGGAAAAGAACCTCAGCCGCGTCAACGATCCGCTGCCGGGTTTCCCGTTTCCGCCGCGACCGTCGCGGAAATGAGAGCACGGCCTGTTCTGCTGGATCGAGGACCTTCGACATTGGTGGGCTCCCTGGCCGAACGGCCCTGGTCAAAACAAGGTACCGCCGATTATTCGCAACGATTGGCGGTTTGGCTAAGGTTGGGGTGTGATCAGATCAAACCGCCAGTTCGTGCCTGGTTTTAGGGCTATCCGGGGGCGGACGGAAAGGGCGCGACCTGAATTTGCCCATGGTCCTGTTTGGTAAGGCGCCGGCAAAGGAAGAGCGACGCGGGAAGGTGATGGTGTTTCGATCGGCTTGGTCAGGCCGGAAAGCCTGCCCTTCTAAAGACCCTGAACCTGTCTTTGCAGCCTGACGGACGTTTCGAAGCCGACTTCTAGGCTTCAGCGCTCATTCATTGCAACCTCTAAAATCTGTTGCCGCTCCAAAATTCTAGTCTAATAGATTGTTCTACGAAAAACGCGAACGCGGGACGGTCTTTGTCTCGCGGATGATGTCAGGCAGCGGGTCTGGGCGACTAACGAACAAGGGGTTTCAGATGAGACTGTCAGAGGCCGAAAAAGAACAGTTTCGCAAGCTGGGTTATGTCGTTCGACCGGGCATGCTGGACGCCGAGCGGGTGGCAGCCGTATCCGCTGAAATCGACCGGTACATCACGGTAGAACCGCTTTTCGATGGGAGCCACATAGCACGCTATGACGCCCTGTCAGGTCTCGTTGTCGATCCACTGACCCTTGAAATCACGCAGGATATCATGGGTGGAGACAGCTTCAGCTTCCATCACTGCCATGCTGCGCGTCATGAACCAGGTCTGCGCGGCGTGCCCTGGCATCATGACTATGAACAGATCCCTCAAACCAATCGCAGTCATGTACAACTGCACGTTCTGCACTATCTTGACGGGTTGAACGGCACTGTCGGCGATCTGTTGCTATTGCCCCGTAGCCACCGCTCGGTCATGCGCCGTGACGCCCTGGCCTTCCTGGGAGACCAGGAAATCCCCGGCACGGTCGTCGTCAACGATCTACCTCCGGGAAGCGTCGTCTTTGTCCATTCTGCGGTTGTCCACGCCCGCAGACCTCAGCCCGGCGGCGGCGATCGCAAGCGCTATTTCATCGATATCGCCTTCGTGCAGCACGGTGTCCAATGGCCCTCCTATGGGCGCGAAGGCTGGCGGGAAACCCTGGCGGAGATGGATCGCAAACATCATCAGGCCGCCCACCCGCGCCTGTTTGATGCCGATGCCTTCTTTGACATCGCAGATGCATCCTCAAGGGTGCAGGGCGCAGAGGGCAGTATCGCCATGCGCCTACCTGAACGGGCTGCCGCCGATCGGCCGGTCTCTGGCCTGATCCCCATCGTACAGTGAGCATGTCAATGACCCTGTCAGCTGAGCTCCCGGCCTTTTCCGGCATAGACGCGCCTTTCGAGGTGGATGATGCGACGGTCGAAGGCTTCCGCAAGAACGGTCATGCCGTCGTGCGGGGGTTGGCCAGCGCTGAAGAGATCGCCGAATTTGCCCCGCCCATTCTGGCTCAGGAGCGCGCTCTGGCTGCAAAGGCGCCGCCTCTCGAAGAACGATCGACCTATTTCAAGGCGTTTCTGCAGGGGCATAATCTCTGGATGCGCGACCCCGCAATCAAGCCCTTCGTGTTTTCTGCCCGCTTCGCCAAGGTCGCGGCCGATCTCATGGGGGCGCCAGGCGTCCGCCTCTATCATGACCAATCGCTGACCAAGGAGCCGGGTGGCGGACACACGCCCTGGCATCAGGACCAGACCTACTGGCCGCTCGACACCGATGACACGATCACCATGTGGATGCCCCTCGTTGATGTACCTGCGGACGTGGGCTCGATGACCTTTGCCGACCAGAGCCACATCCGGCGCGACCTTGGCCCCTGGGTGATCGGGGATGAAAGCGAAGCGGCCTTCTCGGAAATGGTCGAGCGCGAGGGGTTTTCGACTTCAACCCACGGCCCGATGAAGGCCGGCGACGCTACCTTCCATCGAGGCTGGACCCTGCATCGGGCGCCTGCCAACCCCACTGACCTGGTGCGTTCCGTCATGACCGTGATCTGGTATGCCGATGGTACAAAGGTCAGCGCCGACCTGACAGGAATGCGGGCGATGGATCACCAGTTCTGGCTCAATGCCATACCGCCGGGCGAGCTGGCGGACGGGCCGCTGAATCCAAGGCTGTGGCCGCGATAGATCATCGGCAGGCAACCATGCTTGACCCAGCGCATCCCGTCTGGCGACATCCCATCCTGTTTGATGCTGCGCCTGTGTCGTCAGATCAGGGGCTGCCGATTGGCAACGGCCTGGTCGGGGCCAGCCTTTGGGGCAATGGCGCTTGCGTTATCCTGTCCCTTGACCGGTCTGATCTTTGGGACCTTCGGCCAATCCCGGAATATGAAAGCCAGGACTACCGGTGGGACGATGTCGCCGCAGCACACCATGCCGGTCAGCATGACAGGCTGAAGGCCCTGCTCGAGGCCCCCTATGATCGGGCGGGCCCGACGCGCCTCTCCGCTGGCAGGCTGGAATTGACCTTCGCGGCGCCTCCCGTTCGGTGGAGGCTGGAAAGGGCCACGGGTCTGGCGCGGGTCGATTTTGCCGACGGCACGGTGCTTGAGGCGATGATTCCAGCAGATGGCAGCCTTGGGCGCCTGAAGGTCACAGGCGTGGCTCCCGTCGCGCGACTGATCACGCCTCCGTTCGGCGGGCCGCCTGAGGGGTTGCCGCCCGCCAGCGGTTTCAGCCTAAGTCAACACAATGCCTGGGACCTGGGCTATCCGCCGCCGCAGAGTCTGTCCGGAGACGGGCTGAAGGGATTTCTTCAACAGGGTTTTGGCGACTTCGCCTTCACGGCTGTCCTGGCTGAAGAGACCAGGGGAGAGACGTGGAACGGGGTGTGGAGCCTTGACGCCGGAACATCGACGGACGCCGGGTTCCTGGGTCGCACGGCCGCAACCGCCCGATCCGCCCTCACCTGTGAATTCGACAATGACGCCCTGGCCCTGGCGGACTGGTGGGCGGACTACTGGTCGAGGGGTCGGGTCTGCCTTCCCGAAGCTTCAGTGGAGC
This sequence comes from Caulobacter sp., assembly GCA_029866155.1. Classification (GTDB taxonomy): domain Bacteria; phylum Pseudomonadota; class Alphaproteobacteria; order Caulobacterales; family Caulobacteraceae; genus Caulobacter. The sequence goes on from JARWZW010000060.1 coordinate 53,477, forward strand.
GGACCTACTATGCAGGCATGTCGCAATTTGGCGCCGCCGCTCGCCGCGATAGACCACCCGTGTCGCTACAGGGGGTCTGGACGAGTGATTCAGGCCGCCTCCCACCCTGGAAGGGCGACTACCATCACGACCTGAACACCCAGATGACCTATTGGCCGTCCTATGTGGGCGACCAGCTTGAAGGCGGGTTGGGCTTTCTGGACTGGCTCTGGGAGACGCGCGAGGCTTGCCAGGCCTGGACGCTCCGGTTCTTTGGCGCGGACGGCCTAAACGTCCCGATGACGGCCGATATCGCCAACAGACAGATCGGGGGGTGGCGCCAGTATACACATTCGGTGTCGACCAGCGCCTGGCTCGCCCACCACTTCCACCTGCACTGGCGCTATAGCCAGGACCGCCAGTTTCTCGTGGACCGCGCCTATCCCTACCTGAATGCTGTCTGCCGGTTTGTGGAGGCCATCAGTGAAAAGCGCGATGCGCAGGGGTTTCGCTCCGTGGCCTTGTCGTCCTCTCCCGAAGTCGGTGACAATCAGCCACAAGCCTGGTTCTCGGTCTGGACCAACTATGACCTGACCCTGTTTCGCTGGGTCCTGGGCGCGACGGCGGAAATGGCGCGAGATCTGTCGCTGCCAGCTGAGGCGGATCACTGGCGCCGGGTGCTTGGCGAGCTTCCCGACGCCAGCCTGTCGGATAGCCACGCCCTCCTTGTCGCCCCCGGCCTCGCCTATCCCGGGCACCATCGCCACTTCTCTCATGCCGTCGGCGTGCACCCCCTTGGCCTGTATGATGTCCTTGAAGGCTCGGCAGGGGACCGGCAGATCGCCCTTGGCACATTCCGCGATATCGACACGGCGTCCGGTGATTTCTGGATGGGTTACAGTCACGCCTGGGCGGCCGCTCTTGCCGCAAGGGTGGGGGACGGAGAGTCGGCCCGCAGACGTCTGCTCGACTACGCAGAGGCCTTTGTGTTTCCCAACGGCTTCCATGCAAACGGCGACTGGCAGGGTCTGGGGCGCGGAAAGGCGCCTTTCGGGGCCTTCACGATCGAAGGCGCCATGGGGGCTTCGGACGCCATCCAGACCATGGTGTTGCAGAGCGGCTCTGGCCGCCTTCGCCTGTTCCCTGCCCTTCCGGATGGCTGGCGCGACGTCTCCTTTGACGGATTGCGCGCCGATGGTGCGGTTCTGGTGTCAGCAGCGATCGAGGCCGGCAGATTGACCCGCGTCATCCTGGACCCACAGGCTTCGGGCAGGATCCGTGTTGCGTTCGGGAACCGGGAGCCTGCGCTTGAGCTCGAGCTTGTGATGGGGAGGATTGTCGACTTGAGCGCCAGCGAGCTGGCGCGCCTGCAAGCCGCCCCTTCCCTTCCAAATTGACATCGACACGGCGGCTGCCAGGCAGGTCGCGTACATTTCGACCGGAGCGCGCCAGTGTCCCTGCAAAGATTTGACCTGTCCGGCCGAAACGCCCTCGTGACCGGTTCCTCTCGGGGGATCGGAATGACGTTGGCCCGCGGGCTCTGCGAGGCCGGGGCCAGGGTGGCGGTGAACGCGCGGGACGCGGAGAGAACAGCAGCGGCGGCAAAGGCGCTAAGGGACGACGGCCATGACGCCCTGGCCTGCCCGTTTGACGTCACGGACCCACAGCAGGTCACCGAAGGACTGTCGGACGCTGAGGAGCGAATGGGCCCGCTCGATATTCTGATCAACAATGCCGGAATCCAGCGCCGCGGCCCCCTTCTGGACACGCCCGAAGAGACCTGGGCCGAAGTGCTCGACACAAACCTCACCGCCGTCTTTCGGGTTGGACGAGAGGCTGCCCGGCGGATGGCGCCCCGCGGAAGGGGCAAGATCATCAATATTGCCTCCCTCATGAGTGAGGTCGCTCGCCCCGCTGTCGCCCCCTATGCTGCAGCGAAGGGGGGCGTGAAGATGCTGACCCGGGCGATGTGCGTGGAGTGGGCGCCATTGGGCATCAACGTCAATGCGATCGGACCAGGCTATTTCGCAACAGAGCTCAACGCGGATCTGGTTGCCGATACCCGGTTTGACACCTGGATCCGCGGGCGCACGCCTGCCGGCCGTTGGGGCGAGGTCGATGAACTGGTGGGCGCGGCAGTATTCCTGGCCTCGGACGCAGCCAGTTTCGTCCACGGTCAGGTCCTCTATGTCGACGGTGGCGTCCTTGCGGGCCTGTAGGCTGCCGGGTCGCCCTCCCCGACATCTTGAGCCTCACACGGACAATTCAGTCCAACCGTGCTGTTCCCGGCTGGCCAGGACCGAACGCTCCACAAAGGCCATCCCTCGAAGGCCCGCATCCACGCCCTGAAGATAGGTTCCGTCTCCATCGCCGACGAGGACGTCAGCGAAATCTCGATAGATGTCGGCAAAGGCAAGGATCAGGGGCGCAAAGGCGCCTGGCAACGCTGCGGCGCGCTGAGCCGTCCGCGCGAGCTTCACTGCGTCTTCGACCAGCACTTCGATCCCGCCATCAAGTCGGCTGAGCAGGAGCTGGTCCGGCGTCTTGAGATCCCAACTCAGCGCGCCCACATCACCGTAGACCTTCAACTGCACGCTGCTTGCTTCCCCTGTCGCGATCTGTGACGCGATCAGAACACCCCGCGCGCCATTGGAAAATCGCAGCAGGACCGCTGCATCATCGTCCAGCCGGCGCCCGTCGACGACACTCCCCAGGTCAGCCATGACCTCGGCAACCTGATCGCCGGTCACAAACTCAGCCAGGTTGAAGGCATGGGTGCCAAGGTCGGCGATACAGCCGCCGATCCCCGATTTTTCCGGATCGACGCGCCAGCCGGCCTGTTTGCTGCCCAGGGCCTCCATCGCCACCGCCAGCCAGCCTTGTGAAAACTCGACCACGACCTTCCGGACGCGGCCGATCGCACCCGCAGCCACCTGCCGGCGGGCCTCCCGGACCATCGGAAAGCCGGTATAGGTGTAGGCCAACGCGTAGGGTCTGCCGGACCACTGGACGGATCGTGAAAGCGCCTCCGCCTCGGCGAGGGTCGCAGTGGCCGGCTTTTCGGAAATCACTGCCAGGCCAGCAGCCAGGGCGGCCTGAGCTGCGGAAAGGTGCAGGTGGTTCGGGGTTGCGATCGCCACCAGCTCGATACCGTCCGGTCGCCCGGCTTCCCCTGCCAGCATGTCGTCCACCGAGGCATAGGCTCGAGCCGGATCAACCCCATAGCTCTCACCAGATTGAACCGATCGTTGAGGATCGCTGCTGAACGTCCCCGCCACGAGTGCTATCCGGCCATCCAGCTCCGCCGCAATGCGGTGGACCGGTCCAATGAGTGAACCGACGCCCCCGCCGATCAGGCCCATTCTCAAACACCGCATCACTTCAAGACCCGTTCATTGATTTTCCAAAGCCCGGCACGATCACAGGCCAACCCTGACAGATACCGCGACCGGACCCTCAGTCTGCGATGCCTCGAGGGGCTCTGCAGCGCTAACGCCCTTCGCGCAGTGAAACATGGGACTCGCCGATGGTCTCATCAGCGAGAGCCCCACTGCGCAGTAGGGAGAGGTTTTCCTCATGCTTGGCCTGGTCAATCCGGAAAAAGACCAGTGAGGCCAGAGCGAGGGCCGACAGGACCAGGGCCGCCGGCAGGTAGATTAAGCCCAGCGCATGGATCATCTCCTGGCTCACCTGGCCCGGTCCGGCGTGGCGGGGGAAGTTGACGGCCGTCAGCATCAGGCCTGCTCCGAGTGTGCCGACACCCGTGACGCTCTTGGCGAGGATGGAGTTGGCGGCGAAAAACAGGCCCTCGGACCGGCGGCCCGTGCGGACAGCATTGTCCTCGACCACGTCAGCCAGCATCGACGTGACGATGATCATCCACATCAGACCCATGGTGGCGGCGATCAGCGTCTCGACGAACAGAAGCGGCATCAGGCCTGGCCAGTCGTTTCCAGGCAGGACGCCCAGCAATCGCAGGGCCATGGGCATGACGGCTGTGACAACCGACAGTCCGAACAGCGCCAGCGCGACCTGCTTCTTGCCCCATCGCCGCGCGACGGCCGGGGCGAGGAAGACGCCAATCACCGAGGCTACAAGCCCGGCCATGGTGAGCAGGGTGAGATCGTCCGTCGAGAGGCCCCAGAAATAGAGATTGAAATACATCGACAGACCGGAGGTCAGGCCAGAGGCGGTGCCTGCGAACAGGCCGGCGATCATGATCGCCGAGAAGTTCCGGTTGGTCAGCGCTGACCAGATTTCACCAAGCAGCGCAGAAGGATGACGAGGCGCCTCAGGCGGCGGCGTGAAACGCCCGGCTGCCCGGTGAGTACCAAGACAGGAGATCAGCAATGTGATGCTGATGATGACTGCGCCTGCAAGACCATTGGCGGCGAACCCTTCGCGATTTGTCAGACCGCCGTTGCGTTCGCTGAGGAAGATCTGGAAGGCCAGAACACTGGTCAGAACCGCGCCCAGGACACCCCAGAAGTAGCGAAGCCCCAGCAGACCGGTGCGAGCGTTGTAGCCGGGCGCGAGCTCTGGTGCGAGAGCGGTGCTGGGCACCTCGTAGAGACTGCTGAAGAAGCGCACCGCCAGAAGCGTGCCCAACAGCCAGGCGAAGTTCCCGGCTTCAGAAAGACCTGCCGGCGGGCTCCAGAGCAGCCAGAAGGCAACACCGGCCGGGACGATAGCGGCGTACATGAACGGGTGCCGTCGTCCCATCCGGGACCGCGTATTGTCGGACCAAAGGCCGATGGCCGGATCCCAGAAGGCGTCGAAGATCAGGGAGATCATCAGCGCAAGGCCGACAGTCGCGGGGCTCATCCCGATCACCTGATTGTAGAAAAGCAGCGCCAGAGTGTTCAGGGCCTGGGTCAGGACGCCTGCAGACATGGCGCCCATTCCGAACGCCGTGCGCACGGCCAGGTTGGGCCCTTCTGGCAATGCCCCTCGTTCAGCCGTCATGGTGATGCCTCAACGCCCCGCCCCCGATGCCCGACTTTCCGCCGGGTTCTTGAATGCTCAGATGTCTCTACCCATACACGGCACGCAACCCCGTGTTACAATGATTTTTCTAGTGACATAGAATTATATCTAATCCTATTGTCACTTAGGCTGGCCGTACCGCCTCAGGGCGCGGAGAGACCAAATAATCAAACCGGCGCAATGACCGGCACAGGGAGGGATCAATCATGCGTACCAAATGCATACTGATGATGTCCGCGGGGCTTCTGGCGCTCGCCGGCGGGGCCCATGCGCAAACGCAGACAAAGCCCGGAGAAACCACGGTTGATGAAGTCATCGTCACTGCCGAGAAGCGGACTGAAAGCCTCCAGGATGTGCCTGTCGCGGTGTCGGCCTACACGGCGGAAACGCGCCAGATCATCGGCATTTCGACGATCCAGGATCTGGCGAACTTCACTCCGGGACTGAGCTTCTCGGGGTCCCAGGACAGGGTGTTCATTCGCGGGGTCGGCCGCCAGACCAACACCAACGGCAGCGACCCCGGCGTGGCGACCTACACCGACGGCGTCTATGACGCCTCGACGCGATCGGTGAGCGCCTCTGATTTCTTCGTCGAGCGCGTTGAAATCCTCCGCGGGCCCCAGGGCACGCTCTACGGTCGCAACTCGATCGGCGGCGCCATCAACGCCATCTCAAAGCGTCCCACAGACAGCTTTTCCGGCGAGATCCGTGCAACAGCAGGCGACTACGGAGTCCTGAATCTGGAAGGTGCGGTCTCGGGCACAATAACGGACGGTCTGCGCGCCCGCCTTGCCGGCGCACGTTACAACCAGGATGAGGGCTACTTCACCAACGCGTCAGGCGGCCCCGACGAAGGCGGCGTTGGCGAGCGGACCTTTGCCGAACTCCAGCTCGAAGCCGATCTTGGCCCGGACCTGACGGCCTGGGCAAAAATCTTCACCGGATCCGCCGACACAAACGACCGGGCGACCAATTATGTCGGAAACTATGACTCGGCCCTCTATCCCCCCAACTCGATCATCCCCGGGTCGGCGTTCGGCTACACGACAGCCGGCTTCGTGGCGGGCGGCCCAGCCACCAACCCCGCCAACAAAGACGTCAGGCGCATCAACACCAACACGACCAACCATCAGAAGCTGAGCGACAATGTCGGGTTCTCCTCGGACATTGTCTGGACGCTGCCCGGCGTCGATGTGCGCTACATCGGCGGATACCAGACCTATGTGTTCAACAGTTTGAGCGACCTTGATGACACCAGCATGGAGTCATACACGGTCCCGCTGGCGCCTGGGTTCTCGATCTGCGCCTTCTTCATCCCCGGCTGTACCGCGACAAGGATCGCACCTTCGCAGGCGTTCGGATACGTTGAGGAAAAGTCCTTCGGCAGCAGTGAGATAAACTTCAGCTCCAATGACAATGGGGCGTTCCAATGGATCGCAGGCGTCTACTACTACGCTGATGAACTGGAGCAGCAATCCCACTTCCAGGCGCCAGATCTCGTCCAACTGCGCACACCTTCCAACGGTCCAGCGAATCCCAGCGGTGACTTTGTGACTGCGCTTTCGACGCTCGAGACCCGATCAGCGGCGGCGTTCGGCCAGGTGGACTGGAGCTTCACAGACACCCTGAAGCTCACGGCCGGCCTGCGCTATACCCGTGACGAAAAGTCGGGCTTTGAAGCCCTGCGGGTCGTCTGCTTCGGCTGCGGCGGCTTCACGCCGGACCAGTACGGGACCTCGACGCCGGCGCTGGACGTTACCGCTGCAACCATCTCTCTTGCCGCCGCCCCCGGCGTTTCCTCACCGGTGACCATAGACCCGGCGACGGGCTTGGCCCGGCGCGGTCTTTCCGGAGAATGGAGTGCAACGACGGGCGCCGTTGGCCTCGAATGGACACCCGACAGCGATACGCTGGCCTTCATCAAGGCAAGCCGTGGCTACAAGTCTGGCGGTTTCAATGCAGGCGGCATCACGCCGCTGCCAAGGACAAATCCGGAGTATGTCGACGCCATCGAATTGGGCTACAAGCGCAACTTCGGCTCACGCCTGCAGGTCAACGCGGCGCTGTACCACTACAAATATGACGGCCTGCAGATCCCGCTGACGGTGACCACGGCCGCCGGTATCGCCCTGACCCAGTTCTTCAATCTCGAGGAGTCGACATCCTACGGCGCTGAAGTCGAGGCCATCTGGCGTCCGATCGATCCGCTGAGGCTGTCGCTCAGCTATGGCTACGCCCAGTCGGAGATCAACGAAGCCTGCTGCTTTATCGACGGCGTCGATCCCAACGCCAACGAGCCGGGCGCAAATCCGGTTGGACCGCTCGTCGGCGGCCAGCAGCCCCAGAGCCTCAAGGGACAGCAATTGCCCCAGACGCCTCAGAACAAGGTTGCCTTCAGCGCCAGCTATGACATCGATTTCTCGGCTGGCACCCTGACCCTCTCGGGCAATTACATCTGGCGGGACGACACCTACCAGGGCGTCTTCAATCGCGAATACACCCTGGCCCCGGCCTATGATCGGGTAGACCTGCGCGCCGTGTGGACCGAGGCTGACGACCGCTACAGGATCATCGCCTTTGTCCGAAACGCCTTCGACGAAGTGGGCTATGACAACGCCGATGGCCGCCGTCTGGCATCCCCGCCTGCGGCCGCGGACAGTTTTGGGGTGGTCTACGGCATCACACCGCCGAGGACGGTCGGTTTGCAGCTCCAGTACCGCTTCAACTAATGAGCCAGGACGGCGACGGTTATCGCTACCATCGCCGTCCTGACCCCTTCAGATTGACCGACTTTGATGGGGACGTGACGTGCCTCCCTCAAACTCGTCAGGAGTCAACTAGAGTCCGAGGGGCGGAATTGGACATGCCCCGCCCTCGGACTAGCCGAAGCCGTAACTTCCCACCTATTAGGCCCTGCGCAGTTCACACCTGCCGGTCTCTATCTTAAGGTTAAAGCACCCACCCCGCCGCCGACAGATGCTCCCCTGCGATCAGCAGGGCGAAGTCGGCCAGGCCGTCGCCGTTGACGTCGACCGCCAGGGTGGTCTGCTGGGCGCCGGCGTCATAGGTCAGGCGCAGCTGGCCGGCAGCGCCGGTAAAGGCAGCCACCTGCAGGAAGGCCTGGTCGCCGGCGGCGCCCGTGACGTGACCCCCTGACACTCGTCCAGAACTAACTAGAGCCCGCCCAGATAAATGGACGGACGGATGAAGCGATCAAGGTTCACGGACGAGCAGATTAATGGGGGCCTGCGGGCGCAGGAGTCCGGGGTTCCGGTGGCGGACATTTGCCGCAAACACGGGATCAGTTCGCCGACCTTTTACAAGTGGAAGGCCAATGTTCGGGGGCTTGAGCGTATCTGCCGCACAGCGGTCCCGGGCGCTGGAAGATGAGAACCGGCGGCTCAAGTCCCTGCTGAAATCGCGATAGCGCCTTTCGCTGCGAGGCCGAAAATCCCACCCGGACAACGCCTGCGACTATGTATCCGACATCATTCTGGACGCCTTCCTCCGCCACGGACCTTTCGCTCATGTGGTTTGCGAGGCGGCTCTGTCGAAGGGAAAAGTCAGCGTTTTGTGCAGATTTTCATCCCATATCGCCCAACCGTTCTCGCGGTGATCTGGTAAGTCATTGATTTATTGGAGCGGCCGGGGGGAATCGAACCCCCGACATTCAGCTTGGGAAGCTGACAGGACACCAACACATTCAATCGCTTCAATTCACAACTGAGGAGATTTTAGTTCACGTGAAATCAATGGGTTGGGGGACTCCTCCCAACTGAGCCCCTACAAAAGCGCGGTCGCGTTCTGCCAGGATATTCCCTTCTCGCTCCCGCCTTCGAGGGCCCGGCGCCGTTCTGTTCGCTTCACGGCCAGCCCCAAAAGAGTCCCCTCCCCGCCCTGCCAACGAAATCCCGAAGGCGGGGCGTCAGAGGCGGGCGCCAATCGAAACACTGCCGATCATGGGGCGCATCGTCGACGGCGGCCTGGTGGTGCCGCCGAGGGCGCGCTGATGATCCGCCAGAGCAATCTCTGCCTGATCCATGACCAGAGCCATGCCCGGCTTGCCAAGCGCGAGGCCGAACTGATCGACTGGCGAGGTTGCTGCCGGCCAATGGGGCCGCAGAATGTGGCCGTCAGCAGGATCCTGCACACGATCCGCGATGGTCGCCTAGTACTGACGGGACGCCCTCCGGCGGACATGCGGAAACCCAGCAAGTCGGTCGGCTGAAGCACAAAACTACCCCCCGGTTGCTTAGCACAGCGATGTTCACCCCGCCCCTTTCGCGCGGCCGCCTCTTGCCGCCTGCCTCAACGAAGTCTCATTTCAACTCAGTCCTCTCGCTACGGCTGATCGCAGTTTGGGCGGTCAAATCACGCGGCTGGCAGCAGACGAAGCGCGGTATCAATTGCCTCGAGGCTTTGACGATGCGGGAGTTTGCGGCGGCTCGCCACCCGGACGCCTTCATTCACCAGCATGAGGTAGGCGGCGTATTCGGCGGCGCGTGCCGGAGTATAGCCAGCGTCGCGCAGACAATCTTCGAACAGTGCCTGCAATTTGGCTAGCCAAGCGCTGGCCGCGACGGCAAGTTCGTCGTCTACGCCTGCGAGTTCGATGACGGTGTTGACTGCCATGCACCCGAAGCCCGCTTTCGATCCTTCACTGTGGTTCAGGCTGTGTTCCAGGAAATACCTTAGTGCATCCATCGGCGGGTATTTGTCCCTCGTCTTCTGGACGATGGCAGCGGTTCGCTCCGCGAAAAGATCAAGGCACTCGAGGTACAGGCTCCGCTTATCTCCGAACGCTGCGTAGAAACTGCCGCGGCCAATCTTCATTTCGTCCAGAAGATCCGAAAGCGATGACGCCTGGTAGCCGTTGCGCCAGAAGAGCTTCATTGCGCTCTCCCTCGCAGTCATGATGTCAAATTCGACGGGCCGAGCCATGGTTTATTATTGACCGATTGGTACAGAATTGCAATGCTGGAAGTTCACCACTTTTTCGATCGCGAGGAAAAGCACATGAAAAGGTTGTCCTCGATTGTTTTCTTGAGCTTGGCGCTCGTAGCCTGTTCGGCAAAGGATCCCCCAAAAGCTGTGCAGGCTGTGACCGCGGCGCGATTGACGGGGGTCGTGAAGGACGGTCAAAGCAAACCGCTCAACGGTGTCATGGTGAGGGTGACCCACGAGGAATCCGGTATCTCGGAGAGCGTATTCACCGATAAGAAGGGCCGGTACGAACTGTCAACGCGTTTGACTGGGGATGTTACGGTCCGGTTCCGCCTGCCTTATTATCGGGACGAGACGAACAAGCTGATACTCACCGTCGGGAAGTCTGTCGAGCAGCAGGCAGTACTCAAGCCAATGACAGACTTCGCTGAGATTTCCGAAAGCCTGCCATCCGCTTATCACTTCGGGACCCTTGCCTTCGACAAGGATCCGACGGCGATCTTCAGCCGCCAGAACCTGCAGCGTGATTGTGCGGGCTGCCATGCCTTGGGCAATAGCGTCACGCGTTCACCGAGACCGCCTGAGCAGTGGGTCGAGGTGGTCAAGCGCATGCAGGGTTATCTTGGCAACCCGGATCCCAAGCTGATCGAGAGCCGGGCTGCACTTCTGTTCGCCGGGTTCCAGGGGCAGGTGCCGAACGTGCGGCCGGTGTTTCCAGTCGACGCCGAAACCCGGAAGGCTGTCATCCGCGAGTACAGACTCGAGAACACCGTCTTCCCCCATGACGCTGACATCAACCCTGCCGACGGCCTGATGTATACCGTCGACCGTACGGCCAGCCAGATGGCGGTGACGGACCTCGATTCCGGAAAGTCCGTCTTTTTCGAACAGCCGCCGTCGATGCGTCCCGCCGTTGGCAAGGGGGACAGCTATTCCCAACGCTCCAAGGACCCAGGTCCCCATTCGCTCGCCCTCGGCAAGACCGGCTACTGGTACACAACGAACGCCGGCTCCGACGAGATTGGCGTGTTCGATCCGAAGACACGGACGTGGAAGGATTCGTTCTTGCTGCCTGAGCCAGCACGCTATCCACATACCATCCGGGCAGGCGGCGACGGCATCATCTGGTTCACGCTGGCGGCATCGTCGCAGATCGGCCGGCTTGATCCAGTCAGTGGGGACATCAAGCTGATCGATCTGCCAAAGCTCAAGCCGCTTGGCGGTGCAGGCGGCTCGCTTCCCTACGGTATCGATGTCAGCCCAGTTGACGGGCGCGTCTGGTATGCACGGCTGTGGGGCGACAAGCTTGGCGCCATCGATCCAAAGACGCTTGAGGTGACGGAATTCAGTTCGCCCGTTGAAGGGCCCCGTCGCCTGCGCTTCGATGCGAGCGGTGCGCTCTGGGTGACAGGATACAGCGAAGGCATGATCGCGCGTATTGATACCGCGCGCATGAAAAGCGACGTCTATCCAATGCCCGAGTTCGCCAAGGGGTATCGACCTGCCCCCTATTCGCTTGCGATCCATCCGGTCACGCAGGAGGTCTGGATAAACGAGACTTCGACGGACCGCGTGTATCGTTTCCTGCCAAAGGAGAAGCGGTTCATCGTTTACCCCATGCCACTACGCGGCACCTTCACCCGTGACTTCACCTTCACGGCGTCCGGGTGGGCTTGTACGACCAACAGTCCGATCCTGAATGCGGCACTGGAAGGCAATGAGACAGAAGTGATCTGCATTGATCCAAGCGGAGCAAAGGCGCGCAAATGACCTTATTGTCCGATCCTTCCCTCTACTCAGGTATTTCGTTGATCGGACTGGCCTGGACCTTGCTGACGCTCTTTCTGATGTTTTCGCCCACAGGGCAGAGGTTGCTGTCTAACCCGATGGGGATTGTTATCGCCGCAGCCGCGCTGTTCCCCTCGCTCTGGTTGGTGACGTCTCAGATCAAGGTGCTGACGGCGCTTGCGGGCGGTATCCCGCCGCTGGACGTACAATTTGGCTATCACGAGACCGAAATTGCCCAGTTCGCTCAGGCCCTGACTGAGGGCGGCCGCAAAATGTATGCCCAGTTCCAACTCGGCGCCGACACGCTGGCTCCTCCCGGCTTCTGCTGTTTCCTGATGAGCGTCTACCGCTCGACGGTCAGGTCATCGATCGTGCGGAGCCTCTGTGATGGAATGGCGTTCGTCTATCTCGCGTCGGTGCTCATCGCCAACACCATGATGCCGGTGATTATCCTCAACTATCCGTCTCAGGACGGGGTAGTGCTTTCGACGCTGTATTGGCTCGTCCCGATCTGTGACACGGTGAAGTACTCCGTGCACGGCTTGGCCTGGCTCATCATCGTGACCGCCTGGCTCGGGCAGCTTGTGGCCATTCTGATGGCCCGCAAGTCGTCGCGACCTTTTTCCCCTGGCGCATTCCATGACTGACTATGGCGCCATTTTTGTTTGGCGCTCCGGATTATAAACTGACGTGGTCAAACCTTCCTCTAAACGCAATCATCAATCTGTCTCAAAGGCTATGACGGCGGACACTTGATCGTCGGCCCGTTGCACGTGGCGCCTGATTGATCGGTCAGCGTTGCGTCACCCAGCGACGCTTGCCTGCCTAGCTTGACAATCCGGACCGCGACGTTGCTGGGTGTTGTCCATGGGTTGCTGGACTTTACGGGGGCGCGCAGTGCGGCGCGGGCTTTGGGCAGTATTCGGCGCGGTCACCGCCTCCATCCTTGCGGCGACGGCCCTGGCCGCGCCCGAGGATACGTCATCGCTTCGGGCCGAGGCGTTTGAAGCCGCCCAATGGGCGATGGCCTCGGACGCAGCCGAGGCCCTCGCCAAGCTGTCAGCTCGCTTCGCCAGCGGCGACAGCGCCGTTGCGGCCCTTGCCGAAAAACGCGAGGGGCTCCTCGAGCGCCGCGCAGTGCTCGAACAGGCGATAGAAAGAACCTACGCCAACGCAAGCAGTGACGCCCAGGCCCTGCGCGGCCAATACGATGTCGTGCTCAAGGAGCTGGCGGCGACTGACGCCGAGATCGAGCGCCGCTTTCCCGACTATGCTGAACTCACCTCACCGCGCGCCATACCCGTCGCCGAGGTCCAGGCTCTACTGGGGCCCAATGAAGCCCTCCTGCTTATGCTGTCCAACCCCGACGCAACCTATGCCTGGGGCGTCACCCGCGACCAGGTCATGTGGACCCGCTCCGAGTCGCTCAATGAAAGGGCGTTGAGCGACCTGGTTACAGGCCTGCGCCGGGCGCTGTCGCGGCCGGGGGGCGCTTCCGCTTCGCGCGGCGCTTCGCTGGAATCGACATCCGTCGCGCCAGCATCCGCGCTCCTGTCGGTCCCTGCAGCCTCCTATACGGTTTACGACCAGCTGATCCGCCCCCTGGAGCCTGCGTTGGGCAAGGTCGACACCTTGATCATCGTGGCGACAGGCCCCCTCACCTCCTTGCCACAGGCGCCACTGCTGACCCGTCCGCTCGCGCCGGGCGAGGCAGCCAAGCCAGGCGACTATCTCATCGACCGCTACGCCTTGGCGAGCTTGCCCGCGGTCTCCAGCCTCAAGGCTCTTCGCTGCTATCTCGGCGACGTTGCGGTGCGGCCAAAAATTTGCCCCGCCTCGTCCCGCCGCTCGACCATCTCAGCCGCATCCCAGCGCCTTCCGCTGGTCGGGTTCGGCGCACCGACGCTACTGGGTCCCGGCGCCGAGGCGGCGGCGGCGGCGTCCGAGGTCACTGTCGAAGGTCTCGCGGACCCCGAGCAGCTGCGCCGCCTGAACTATCTGGATGGCTCGCTGGTTGAACTGGAGACCCTGAGCGCCAGGATCAGCGGAGCCAAGGTGTTCACCGGCGCGGACGCTACCGAAACGGCCGTACGGGTAACCTACCGGTCGGATCTGGCGCGGGCCCGAAACATCGTCTTCTCCACCCACGGCCTCGTGGCCGGTGCGGCCTATTCCGCCGGCGGCGGCGCCAAGGGCCTGGCCGAGCCCGGCCTCGTCTTTACACCGCCGGGCAAGGCGACACTGGATGACGACGGCTTCCTCAGCGCCTCAGAAGCGGCCGAGCTTCGCCTGACCGCCGACTTCGTGGTCTTGTCAGCCTGCAACACCGCTGCTCCGGACGGGCGCCCGGGAGCAGAAGGCCTCTCCGGCCTTGCCCGGGCCTTCTTCTATGCGGGGGCACGCTCGTTACTGGTCTCGCACTGGGAGGTCAGCGACGCGGCGACCAGCAGCCTGATTGTGCAAACCCTGGCTGCGGCGTCCGACGCCTCGGTCGGCGGACGGGCCAAGGCGCTGCAGCGCGCCATGATGCAAGTTCGAGCAAGCCCCGGCTTCGCCGACCCGTTCTTCTGGGCCCCCTTCTCCCTGGTGGGCGAGCCTCAGACTTAATCGTCCAGAGCCGGCTGCCGACGAGAAGGGACAGAGCCTCGAGAAGTCGACGGTCTTCTCCCGTCCGACTGCGCTTTGTCCATCTGCGTAGCGGCTGGATTGCTTGGTCAAACGCAACTCATCCTTGATGGCGACGGTTTCATGCCCCGATTTGATCAGGGGCAGTTGAACCCTGGCTGAAAGAGTTGGAGAGCCTCAACGAATAGAGTTGACTAAAATCGAACTCCCCGTCGAAGTTGCCCTTGGGAATTAGAGGGGATGTTGTGGCAAGGGCCGGGGGGCTGTCGCTTGGGCGTTCACTGTTAGCCGTGGCCAGCCTTGCCATGGCCACGCCTGCTTTCGCAGCCGATGAAGCCAAGCCCACGGCCTCTCCACCCGCGAGCCGGACCTACGCCCTGTTCGCCGGCGTCGCTGAATATCAGTTCGCCAAAGGGCGCGTCCCCGGCGGCAGACTCGAGGACCTAGGCGGCGCACCACAGGACATCAAGACCATCAAGGCCGCGTTGGAGTCGCGATTTCCGTTGGTCAGTTCAACGGTCCTGCTTGGCCACGAAGCCACGCGCAAGGGCATCCTTGATGGTCTGGCGCGGCTCATAGACCAGGCCGGGGCCGGGGATACGGTGGTGTTCTACTTTTCCGGCCATGGCGCGCAGATGCTGGACATGACGGGCACCCAGGAGACCGGCTTCCACAGCACAATCGTCCCCTATGACGCGCGCAATCCAAAGATCTCCGATCCTGCCCTGGCCGGCGACATTCTTGACGTCGAGCTGCGTGAGGTGATCGCGGCCGCCAACGCCGGCGGGGTCAACGTCGTAACCATCATGGACAGCTGCAACTCCGGCACAGTGACGCGCAGCACGCCCTATCGCCCTTTGGCCTCGGTACGGGCCAAGCTTGCACCAGCCATTGGAGGCACGCTCAAGGCACAGCCGCCACCGATCCACAAAGCGCCCTCGTTGCGAGCTGGCTACCGCGTGCACCTCGCCGCTGTGCCAGACGGGGTCACCGCAGACGAGCGCCTCGTCGACGGCGTCTGGCGTGGCGACTTCACCGAGGCGCTAGCGAAGGCCTTGGCGGTCGCGCCGTCCAGCGCCACATACCAGGACGTCCTGACGCGCACGCGCGTGAACCTGGAGTTGGCCGGCACCACACCCAAAATTCGGGGTGAGGGCGACCTCGACGCCCCATTCCTGAACGGCCAGCAAACCAGTCTCCGGCTGATCGGCGGCGCTCGCCAGTCCACCGGCGAATATCTGCTGTCAGGCGGCGAGCTTTCCGGCGTCACCGTCGGTTCCAGTTTCAAGGGCTACGCCACTGGAGGCGACGCCATCAACGGCCGACCACCGGCAGCCGAGGGCGTCGTCACCTCCGCCACCCCGTTCGAAGCCCGCCTGAGGGTGACCAAGAGCGCGACCGGACCGTTGCCTCAGGCGCTGCAGTGGCGCCCGATCTCGCGAGGCGTCGACGACAGGATGCGACTGCAGGTGATCGGCGGCGATGCGGCTCAGCGCGCCGCACTGGACAAGACCCTTGCGCGCCTGACCTACTTGCAATCTGTCGACAAGGACCCCGACGTTGGCCTCGACCTGCGTGATCCCCAGCGAGTTACCCTTGCGCGGGCGGATGGAGCGTTGCTCGCGTCCGGCCCCGCGTCAGACACGGCGCTGCTCGCCAACAATCTCGAAAGGCTGGCGCGCTACCAGGCCCTGCTGAAACTTGGCGCCGGCGACACGCCGCCGAAAGTCCGCTTCGAGATGAGCGAGACGAGTTGCACCAGCACCGATCCTCGCCCCTTCGCAATCGACGGCGGAGAGCCGATGCTCGAGACCAGCAGCCGACGCAACCGCTTCCATCTGAAGGTTAGAAACGACGAAGAGGCCAAGCCCATCTTCGTCCACCTGCTCAACCTGGCCGCCGACCAGTCGGTCACCCTGCTTTATCCGCCAGCTGACACCGACAACGCCGAACCGGTCGCCCCCGGCGGCTGCTGGAGCAACCCGGCCAACGCCAGCGGCGAAGGGCGCGAATACTTCCTGCTCATCGCAGCGGATCGCGCCCTGCCGGCCATCAAGCTTTTGGAGCAGGGGTCCGTGGCGACCCGCAGTGGAGCGCCGCGTGGCGCCGACCCCCTGCAAAACCTGATCGCCGACGCCGCTTCCGGCCTGCGGTCCGCCTCCCCTTCCGCCCCTGGCGGGACGTGGGGCGCGACAACCTTGTCCTATCGTGTCACGGCCGAAATTTCGGCCCAGAAGAGGTGATCTGAATGATTTCGCGTCTCGCAGTCGGTCTCGCGGCTTTGCTTGTCCTCACCATGTCGGTCGCCCTGCCATCTTTGGCCAGTGCGCAAACGCCGAAAGCGGCCGCGCCGGCCGCCAGTGGCCCCACCCGTGGCAAAATCCTCAACGGGGTCAAGGCGCCGCCAAACACCCTGACCTGGCAGGTATCGCTGTTTCGGGCCGACATCGGTCACTTCTGCGGCGGCTCACTGATCGACCCGCACTGGGTGCTGACAGCAGCCCATTGCGTCGACACAGAGGACGCCACGCCGTCATTCCGCGTCCTGACCGGCACGAACAGCCTGGTAGAGGGCGGCAGGGCGATGGAGGTGGACTACATCATTGTCCACGAGGGCTGGAACCCCCGCAACAATCTCAATGACATCGCCCTGGTGCGACTGAGCGATGAATCCGTCGCACGCCTGACCGCGGCAAGCCGATCAATCTCGCCCTATGCCTTGACCCTCGCGCGTTCGCGGTCATTGACAGGCAATGTGATCGTCAGCGGCTTTGGCCTGACCTCGGAGGGCGGCGACATCTCAACCGACCTGATGATGACTCAGATTCCGCTGGTCCCCAATGCAACCTGCAATGCACCAGAAGCCTATGATGGCCAGATCGCCGACACCATGGTCTGCGCCGGCATGACAGGGGTGGATTCTTGTCAGGGTGACAGCGGTGGCCCCCTGGTCCAGGGCTCCGTCGGCTCGGGCTTTGCCTTGGTCGGGGTTGTAAGCTGGGGCGAGGGCTGCGGCCGAGCCTACAAATACGGTGTCTATACACGGGTCGCCAGCTACACCGACTGGATCCGCACGACGATGGCCGCACCACGGCCACTATAACTCAGCTTGATTGGGTCGGGCCGGCGATGGCGGAAATGGCAAGTCCATTGAGAACCGTCAGTCGCTGCCTGTCCTGATCCTCACCGTCGGCGGCTGGATGGGGCTAGGCCCTGGGCCGACCCAGGGCCCAGCCATGAAAGGCTCCGTCCAAATGACCTTCTTCGCCGCAGCCATCGGACGTCGCCTGCTCTGGATATCGCAAGATTTCAGTGCCAGCGGGTTGGCTCTCGGCGGGCGCATCCACAGACGACGGGGCCGAATGTGAGCAGGATCATCTGCGGCATAGCACTGGCGGGACTTCTGGCTGCCTTTGCGCTCCCGGCTGCCGCTTTGCAGGCCTCGCCCGACGCCAGCGCCGAGGCCAAGCAGCTGCGAACCGAGAATCCGGCGCTGTTCGCCCTCTTCCAGGCGGCTGGCGCATCGGCGGAGGACTACCGCTTCGCCTCGCTTGGCAGATACCGGATCAAAATCGGCGACATGTTGCTGGCCAAGGATCAGCCAGACAAGGCCCGGCTAGTCTACCAGGGGGTCCTGGATGAAACGGGTTACAGCATCCCCCCTCTGCGTCCCGTAGCCCGCGCGCGTATGGGCCGGCTTGCGGCCGCAGACGGTCGTCCGGTGGACGCCATCGGGATCTTCACGGCGGTCCTGGCCGCCACATGGGAGGGCCAGGACGAGATCGGCGAGGACAACTCCCGTGCTTACCGGAGCGAAATCCAGGGCGACCTCGCTGCCGCCCTTGTTGTGGTTGGCCGCCATGCCGAAGCGCTGCGCGCCGTTGACCAGGCCCTGGCCCTCAGCGATCCGTACGGGCGCGATCCTCTACTGCAGATCCGCGCCAGCGCCCTGGAAGGATTGGGCAACTGGGCCCAAGCCGAAGGGCTGAGGAGCCAGCTATTGGCCCGCACGCCGGTCCATCTCCAGCCTGGCGGCCCCGCCAACCAGAAGTCCCCGAAATTTGCCGATGCTGAAGTTCAGCTGGGCCGAAACCTCGCGCGGCAAGGCAAGGCCGCCCAGGCGGCGGTTTTGCTGCAGGATGCGCTCGCAACCTACCAGCCGATGTACCCAACGACGCACCCGTCAGTGCTGACCGGACAGCTCGAACTTTCCCAACTGTGGCTGGAGCAGCTGGGCAAGCCGGCCAATGCGCTGTCGGAGCTGCGCAAGGCAGGAAAGGCCGTGCTGGCCGCCGGGCAGCAGAACACAGGTAAAAGTCAGGGCGCCGCCAAACTGGCCCGTTTCCGCAGCCTGTTCCGCGTCCAGGTGGCGGCCGCCTGGGCGACAGCCCAGCCCGCACTCGGCCGGCCGGTCGTTCCCCCTGGGACCAGGTCCGCCGGCGCATCGCCCTCCGCTGCCCGTCACGGCTCGCCCCTGACGGGAGTGGCGTTCAGCCTGGATGGCCAGCAAGTGATCAGCGCTGCCGAAGAGGGATCAATCATCGTCTGGAATGCCTCCACAGGCAGACCTCTCGCGACCCTTTCAGCCGACGAGACGGGTTCCATATACGGCCTCCAGATCGATGGCGGGGGCGTGCTGTTTGAAACATTCGACTCCGTTCGATCCTGGCGTCCGGGAGGGCCAGCGCCCGAAAAAATCAAGCCACCAGTCTCACCGGGCACAATCGCCGCTAACCAGCGCTGGATCGCGGTCGCCGGCCGCGACACTTCGAAAAGTCCGGCCGCGAATGTTCTTTGGATCTATGACCGGCAGGCCGGAACCGCGCGGACCCAGGTCTTGAAGACCGACGACGCGGCCGCCATCGCGATCAGTCCCGATGGTGGGCGCATAGCCGTTGTCGAGTATGACTACCCAACCGCGCCGAATGATCCGGACATGATCGAGCGGCTCTGCCTGTATTCCCTGCCTGAAGGCCGGGAAACGGCGTGCGAGGGATTCGACGGGGGCGGAAGATCCCTTTCCTTCACCCCGGATGGTCGGCGTATCCTCAACGCCGGTTTGCTCTGGCCAAAGCTGTTCGACGGCAGCACCGCAAAGACGATCAAAACGTTTGATGTCGGGTTCGTCGACGCGGGGGTCTTGTCGCCGGACGGCCGCCGCATGGCCCTGACCTTCGACGACGGTTCGGTGCAAGTGTTCGACGTCGAAACCAGCCGGCAAATCACCCGCCTGGACGGCCATGCCGCAGAGGTCACTGCAGTGGCGTTCTCGCCCGACGGCCAGCGTATCGTTTCTGGATCCAAGGATCAGACGGTGCGCATCTGGAACGCGGACACCGGCGAGCCCCTGCTTACTCTCGGCGGCCAGGCACAGTTTGCCCGGCACACCGCTGAGATCCGGCACGCCGCCTTCTCGCCAGACGGCACAAAGGTAGCCAGCGCGGGCGTCGACGGCATTCGCGTGTGGGATGCCGCCACCGGTGTCCAACTGACGGTGGGCCGCGGTGGAATCTCGGTGGAATGGTCTGCGGATGGGACCCGGCTGCTAACCACCGACGGCGTCACCGATGCTATCAGCGGCAAGGTGCTGCAGTCCCTGGAATACAATGGGGGAGTGATCTATCCCGTCTATCTCGGCAACGGCGGCATCGTGACCGCTAATGGCCTCTTCGACGCCAAAGGCCGAAGGTTGAAGGACCTTCAGTTAGGCTGGTCTTCCCGTATCGTTGTCGCACCTACCGGATCGCTTTTCGCTGTAATGGGAACCGGCGACGATCGCGTGATTGACGGTCGCACGGGCGCGACAGTTCTGCCTTTGCCAAAGGTCGACAATGCGACGATGCAGTTCACCGGCGACGGGCAACGCATGTTGTTCGGACACAGCTACAGTCAAGCCCCCTTCCTCGGCCTGTTCGACGCCAGAACGGGTGCGGGCCTCGCCAGCTTCGATGCGAAATACTCAATCTGGACCGAGGCGGCGATAGATCCCTCGGGACGACGCGCCGCTGCCATAAGCGTGACCGACGTTTACCTGTGGCCAGACAGCAAGTCGCAGAGACTACAGATCACGATGCCGGCCAAGGTCTCCAAGCTCGCCTTCTCTCCCAATGGCGCCATCCTCGCTGTTGGGCTGGAAGACGGCTCGGCTCAACTGCGCGACGCCGTCAGCGGCGCCCTGAGGACTAACCTTCGCGATGCGGCCGGCTCCTTGACAGACATAAGTTTCTCGCCCGACGGGTCGCGTTTCCTAACCGTTTCGACCAGCAGGATCATGACAGTGTGGGACGCGACCAACGGAGAACTCGTCGCCCGCCTCGGTCAATAGTCATGGCTGGCGTCGGGCTGAATAAATCGAAGAATGGCCCGGTGTCCGCTCTCCGGCCAATAATGGCACTAACGACTAAGAGACGAATCCAGGACTCCCAACTTCGCACCACTCTCGTTCGACGCGGACTCGCCAAGCTCTGAATTTTCATGACCAGCGATCTATTCATCCCTCGGCTCCCTCAATAGGCAGGAATAAATTGCTATACAGAGGAATTTTCAGGGGCAGGTCGCAGCCTCGGGACGGCAAAACTGCGCCAAACCGGAGACCGGTTGCCGTTCTAGTGAGACCACTGCCGGCTGCCCTATGCGGCCATTAGAGCGGGGATGTCGCCGTCACGACAATCGCGCGGCGCAATTGCCAGGCCGCCACTGGGCGTCAGCGATGAGCGACGACTTTGACATATAAAAGTGAATGACATAATTAAAAGTCATGCCGTTCAAATATGACATTCGAAAATTCGAGTCCCTTCACGAACGGCTGCCGCAATTCGCCGAGATCACCGGCCAGTTGGTGGAGGCCTTGGGCCTGGAAAAGACCGGCGGACGGGGCCCGAAGGCTGAACCTGCCAGCGATCGGGTCATTCGCGACTATGTACGCCGCCGTGTGCTCAGCCCCACCTTGCGTGGGTCCGGCAGCGACGAACGAGGCTTCTACGGTTTTCGCCATCTGGTCGAATTTCTGGCTGCGCGCGTGCTGCTCAATGACGGATGGCCGCTAGACAAGATCGCCCAGCACAACATCGGCGCCGGTACGGACGAACTGCTCGCCTTGATACCGGGCCAGCCTGAAGAGAATGAGGCGCTGGCCCTTGCGCGGTCGTTCCGGCGCGACGCGAGGCGCCTCGACCAGCGTCATAACGAGCAGGGAGCCCTCTTCAGCCGCGGGCCCGCCGACGCACCTCCACAGACCGTGGCGGCCGCCCAGCCGCCCGAATTTTCCGATCGCATAGCCGTCGCCGCCCGCCGGCGCGCCGAACTGCCGATGCTCATGCGGCAGATAAGCGGCGACGGCTCCCCACCAGCGGTGCGCAACGGCGTGACGTTTGAATTCGGCGATCGGTTGACCCTGATCATCGATCGGGAGCGGCTTCGAAACATCACGGTGAGTGAGGCCGACGCAATCGGCCGGGCCATCAGTGCTGCGCTTATCGACTACCCCAATCTTACTCGTGGAAAGGATCCCAAGTGATGCAAGTTGAACTGCAGCTTTGCCCGCGCAAGGGCGCCCTTCTTCTTGGCCACGACAATCTTCTGGAGGTCCTGGTTCGGGCCGTCGGTCCGCAACCGCCGAGCGACGCGCCGGTGAAGAAGGCGCTAAACCTGACCCTGGTCATCGACAAGTCTGGCTCCATGAGCGGGCAGCCCCTTGATGAGGCCAAACGCTGCGCGGCCGCCATAATCGACCGCCTGGGGCCAAGCGACTACATCTCCGTGGTGGCCTATGACGACCAGGTCGAACTCGTCTGGCCGGCTCAGACGGTGACCAGCACCGCCAGCGTCAAGGACGCGGTATCCAGGATAAGAGAAGGCGGCATGACCGCGCTGCACGACGGGTGGGCGGCGGGGGCGGAACAGGCCGCCCTGAACGTGGGCAAGGCCGGTGTTTCCCGCGTGTTGCTGCTGTCCGACGGCGGCGCCAATAAGGGGCTCACCGATCCGGCTGCCATAGCGTCACAGTGCGCGCAATTGGCGGCAAAGGGCATCGGCACATCCACCTATGGCCTGGGCCAAGGCTTCAATGAGGATCTCATGCTGGCCATGGCCAAGAGCGGCCGGGGCAATGGCTACTATGGGCAGACGGCCGCGGATCTGATGGGCCCCTTCCAACAGGAGTTCGACCTGCTGCAGGCGCTGTACGCCACCAACCTGCAGCTCACCCTTTCGGCCGCTCCGGGCGTCAAACTTCAGGTGGCCAACGACCTGGAACATAGCCACGGCGCATGGCGACTTCCCGATCTGGCCTACGGGGCGGAGGCATGGGCCGTGGTGAGGCTCAGCCTGGCCAAGTCGGTGGTCGCGTCCGGCGAAGCTTCACCGCTACGGCTGCTGGAGGCGTCGCTCAGCTTTGAAGCCCAGGACGGTGCCCATGCGATCGGGCCCATCTCGCTTGCCTTGCCCGCCCTGCCTGTGGCCGCCCATGTGGCCCTGGCAGAAGACGAGACGGTGGCGCGGCGGGCCCAGGAAGTGCGCTTCGCGGAGCTTCAGCGCGACGCCGCCGATGCGGCCCGCAAGGAAGACTGGAGCCGGGTGGACGAGGTCTTGCAAACGGCGCGCACAGAGGCCGAAGGCAATGAATGGCTATCAGCGTCGATGCAGTCGCTGGAACGCTACGCCCGGATGCGGGACCGCCAGCAGTTCGCCAAGGAAGCCTCGTTCAAGTCGCAGCGCATGATGACCCGGCTATCGGCGGCCGACGAATTTATGGAATTCAGCGCCAGCTTCGAAGCGACCCGGCCCAGCTTTCTGCGGCGGCGCCAGGAGGAAGGCAAGAGCGATCAGAAAAAGGATTAAGTCACTGGTTGCGGCGCTGAACTGCGCGGGTGCTGACACGTTAAGCCGGCTCGGCCAGAATGCCCCCTCATACCCCTGGATGATGCGGCGACGGTCGCGGCTTCCTATGCCCGGCTCTCCAGGGTGCGCACGATCCGGAGAGTTGGCCGGGAGATCAGGTGGGAGTTCTCGACGCAGTTGTTCTCCCGAATCCCGACCGGTCGGTGGCGGCTCGCCAGGCCCAGATCACAGGCCGTGGCGCCCTTGGACGCCAGTTAGTCCGTGGTGATGGTCTGCGGATAAACGCCCCGATTTCGGAGCAGGTTCGCTGCGATCAGAGGGCCGAGCTTGTTGACCCAGCATCATACAGGCCCTGGACTGACATCGACGCCGCGGATGTTCAACCTGAACCGGAAACACAGCCAGACCGCATGATGGATCACGTCCGGCGGGAACCGGTGCCGCGTGCATAAGACCGGCCGCATGCTCCCTCGCCGCTTGACTGCACGGTCGGGGACCAACCCAGAGATAATTAAGCGTTAGCCTGCCAGCACCCGCGGGACACTGACGATGGCTGGATGAAAGATAGGGGAGCCGATTAACAGCTTGAATTCAAATCTAGCTTCAATGAGAACCCCTAAAAGACCATTTTGCAAACGCCCTCCAATACAATAGGAAATGGTGGATGAATTGTCGGTACATCTAGAATACGTAAATGTCATCATCCGCCGCGACGCTCTGGCCCGGGTCTACCCGGGAGGATTTCAGCAGTACGTTCATGACAATGCGGAATTCATGGGAATTACGTGTTGGTTCGATGAGGAACTCGTTCGCGAGGGAGCTATGTCGTCCCAGGGCGCCAAGGGGATTGTTGAATACTGGGAGGGGCTAGGCATCAAGGCCGCCACTTACAAACGGCGGCGCCCGGTGGAATGGATTGAGCTGTGCGTGGCCGGCTTTGGTGGCCCAACTGTGCCATGCAGCTGGCTTCGATTTTACTTCGAGAATGGTGTCTGCTTTGCAAGTTCAACTCTTGGATCAAGCGGCGATGGTCGCAGCTTTGCAGGCCCCGTCGACCGGGACGCTTAGGATCCGGAGACTTGGCCTGGAGATCAGCTGGGGTTGCAGATTGAACGTGTTGTGGACGGCGGAGCGGCTGCCAAGGAACCTCTGAGCTGATCCCTGCGGTTTGAATTTCTGCTGCTTTCGCTCTCGTCGCCGGATGGCCAGATGGGCGTTTTCGACCTGACGTGACCCCCTGAAACTCGTCCAGAAATAACTAGAGTCTGCCCCAGGAAAGGGACGGACGGATGAAGCGATCAAGGTTCACGGAAGAGCAGATTATTGGGGTTCTGCGGGAGCAGGAGTCCGGAGTTTCGGTGGCGGACATTTGCCGCAAGCACGGGATCAGTTCGCCGACCTTCTACAAG
>JARWZW010000062.1 GCA_029866155.1 Caulobacter sp.
ACCCAGAGCCTTGGTCATCTCGGCCAGGATGTGCGCGCGGCCTTCCGAAGCCTGCGACAGCGCCTGCGCCATGATCTCGCGCGTGATGCCCGCGATCTTGATGTCCATCTGCATCGTGGTGATGCCGTTTTCGGTGCCAGCCACCTTGAAGTCCATGTCGCCGAGGTGATCCTCGTCGCCCAGGATGTCGGACAGGACGGCGAAGCCATCGCTTTCCAGGATCAGGCCCATGGCGATGCCCGAGACCGGACGGATCAGGGGAACGCCCGCATCCATCATGGCCAGGGAGGAACCGCAGACCGTGGCCATGGAGGACGAGCCGTTGGACTCGGTGATCTCGGAGACCAGGCGGATGGTGTAGGGGAAGTCGGCCTTGGCCGGCAGCATCGGGCGCAGGGCGCGCCAGGCCAGCTTGCCGTGGCCGATTTCCCGGCGTCCGGGGCTGCCCATCCGACCGGTCTCGCCGACCGAGTAGGGAGGGAAGTTGTAATGCAGCAGGAAGGATTCCTTGTAGGTGCCTTCCAGGGCGTCGATGAACTGCTCGTCATCGCCGGTGCCCAGGGTGGCGACCACAAGGGCCTGGGTCTCGCCGCGGGTGAACAGGGCCGAGCCGTGGGTGCGGGGCAGGATGCCCACTTCACCCAGGATTGGGCGAACCGTGCGGACATCGCGACCGTCGATGCGGATGCCGGTGTCCAGGATGCCGCGACGGACAACATCCGCCTCCAGCTCCTTGAACACGCCACCCAGCTTCTGCGGGTCAACGCCGTCCGGATTGGCTTCGCTCTTGCCGAGGGCCGCGATGGCCTTCTTCTTGGCGGCGCCGATCGCTTCGTAGCGGTCCTGCTTCTTCTGGATCCTGTAGCCGGCGGCGATATCGGCGCCGACCAGGGTCTTCATCTGGGCCTTGATCGCGTCGGTGTCTTCCTCGGCGAACTCGAAGGGCTCCTTGGCGGCATGTTCAGCCAGTTCGATGATGGCGTTGATCACCGGCTGGATGCCGTCATGGGCGAACTTGATGCCGCCCAGAACGGTTTCCTCGTCCAGTTCCTGGATTTCGGATTCGACCATCATCACGGCGTCGGCGGTGCCGGCCACGACCAGATCCATCTTGCTGTCCTTCAGCTCGTCGGCCGTCGGGTTCAGGATGTAGGCGCCGTCGACAAAGGCCACCCGGGCCGCGCCGATGGGGCCCATGAAGGGGGCGCCGGACAGGGTCAGGGCCGCAGAGGCCGCAACCATCGAAATGATGTCGGGATCGTTCTCGAGGTCATGCTGCAGCACAGTGCAGACGACCTGGACTTCATTCTTGAAGCCCTTGACGAACAGGGGGCGGATCGGACGGTCGATCAGGCGGGAGACCAGGGTCTCCTTTTCCGACGGACGGCCTTCGCGCTTGAAGAAGCCGCCGGGGATCTTGCCGGCTGCGAAGGTCTTTTCCTGGTAGTTGACGGTCAGGGGGAAGAAGTCCTGGCCGGGCTTTTGCGTCTTGGCGAACACGGCGGTGGCCAGGACGACGGTCTCGCCCATGGTGGCCAGGACAGCGCCGTCGGCCTGACGGGCGATGCGGCCGGTTTCGAGGGTCAGCGTCTTGCCGCCCCACTCGATGGTCTTGCGTCGAATTTCGAACATGGATGGTCTTTCTGCTCTCATGTCCCGCCGGCGTATTCCGGTCGGGGGCGGACAGGGACGGGGGCCCAACGGGCGGTTCCGGGTATCCTCTCCAGTGTCAGGCCCGGCGAGGATCACGAAGGAACCCCGAACGAACGTCTCGGGGCTTTCATCAGCCCCTCCGGCCATCCCCAGGACCTGGGGGAGATGGTGCGGACATGAAAAGGCGGGGCGAGATCCGTCGGGATCCCGCCCCGCCTGTCTTGGTCGCCTAGCGACGCAGGCCCAGCTTCTCGATGAGCGACTGGTAGCGTCCGGCGTCGGACAGCTTCAGATGGTCGAGGAGCGAGCGACGCTGGGAAACCAGCTTCAGCAGGCCACGACGGCTGTGGTTGTCCTTCTTGTGGGTCTTGAAGTGCTCGGTCAGGTTGGCGATCCGTTCGGACAGGATGGCCACCTGGACTTCAGCGCTTCCGGTGTCGCCCTCGGAGCGGGCGTGTTCGACGATAAGCTCGGTCTTGCGCTCTGCAGTAATCGACATCGGGCTGTCTCCGCTCAGGTGAGTTGGAAGACCCGCACCGGATTGAGCTGTCCGGCGCGCATCTCGGCAAGGGCGACCAGCCGCTCCCCCTCCATGGCGGAAACCATTCGCGAGCCGCCTTGCAGGCGGGCGCACAGGGTTTCTACCTGTCGGGGAACGAGTACGATCGATCGACCCTGAGCCAACCGGAAAGCGTCTTCAGCGGTCACGGCCAGCACCGGGATGTCGTCCAGAGCGGTCGTGACCGGAAGCAGGGCCTCCGGAAGTGCGGCCTTATGGCTCAATTCCTCAAGCTTTTCCAGCCCAATCGCCGATTCCTCGGTGAAGGGGCCGACCCGGGTGCGGCGCAGGGCGCTGACATGGGCGCAGGTTCCCAGGGCCTGGGCGAGATCCCGGGCGATGGCCCGCACATAGGTTCCCTTGCCACAGTCCATTTCCAGCTCGACATGGTCGAGGTCGGGGATGGCCACGATCCGCAGGTCGTCGATCCGCACCGGCCGGCCGGCCAGCTCGAACTGGGCGCCGCTGCGGGCCAGGTCATAGGCCCGCTCGCCCTCGACCCGGACCGCCGAATAGTTGGGCGGAATCTGGATGATCTCGCCGATGAAACCGCCCAGGGCGGCCTCGATCCGGGCGCGGTCCGGCCTGACGTCGGAGGTGGCCGTGGTCTCGCCTTCCCGGTCGAAGGTCGCGGTGGCCCGGCCCCATGCAAGGGTGAAGCGGTAGGTCTTGTCCGCATCCATCAGGTAGGAAACGGTCTTGGTCGCCTCCCCCAGGGCGATGGGCAGAATGCCGGTGGCCAGAGGGTCGAGGGTCCCGGCATGGCCGGCCTTCTGGGCGTTGAACAGCCACCGCACCCGGCCCACGGCCTGGGTCGAGCCAAAATCATAGGGCTTGTCCAGATTGATCCAGCCGCTGATGGCCAGGCCCTTCTTGCGACGGGCCATCTAGTCCTCGTCCTTCAGGTCGGCCTGGACTCTGGGGTTGGAAAACAGCCGATCCATATAGGCCGCGCTGTTGAAGCTCTCATCGTGGATGAATTTCAGGTCTGGAGTGAACTTCAGCTCGATATGCCGGCCGAGCCGGCCCCGCAGGAACTTGGCCGCATGGTTCAGGGCCCCGATGGCGTCGGTGGTCTTGGCCCCGGTCACCCCGGCGCCCAGCAGTTCGACGAAACAGATGGCGTGTTTCAGGTCCGGGCTCATCCGCACCTCGGTCACGGTCAGGGAGGCGCCGGCCAGGGAAGGATCAGCGATCTCTTCTTCGCGGAGCACCTCGACAAGGGCGTGACGGATCAGTTCGCCGGCGCGTAGCTGGCGCTGGCTGGGACCGGTTTCCCGGCCCTTGGTCGGTTTGCGGGGGCTCATGTCTCTATGTCCAGGACGTCCGGCGGGGGATCGAACCCCGCAGCGGCGGAAAGGGCGCGCTTCTAGAGCATGTTCCGACTGGTGTGAAGGAGCTATCGGATCGAACCATGCTCCAACATTCTGAATGAGAGCCTGTTTTTCCGCTGTGATCCCTTCGATCATACCGGAACGGGCTCCGGGCGCGATGCCTTCCCCTGTCCAGCGGGGAAGGGGGGCGGAGACCGACGGTAGCCTGTCAGCCCGCGGCCAGACCCGTCATTGCGAGTCCAGACCCAGCCTTTGCCGGAAGAAGGCGATGGTCCGGGCTTCGGCTTCCTGGGTCGGTCCGGCAGTGTTCAGATGAACCGTCAGGACCGAGTGTCCGGCCATGCCGGTGCCCGGCCGCGCGTCGGCCTGGGTCAGTTTCGGTCGCTCGAACCGGTCGCCAAAGGTCGCCTGCAGCATGTCCATCCGGGCCTCGGGCACAAAAGGATCACCGTCAAAGGCCAGGCCGATCATCGACAGGTCTTCGTCGGCCATCCGTTGCTTGACGCAGGCGATCTCGCGGGGGGAGGCGTCAATCCTGGCCGCGCCCTTCTTCCCGAGGGGCAGGGATGGCTGCGACAGAACCGGGGCGACCACCGCCGGCTCGGTCATCATGGCCAGGGCAAAGCCGCCGGTGAAACACATCCCCAGGGCGCCGACACCCTTGCCGCCGCAGTCGGCATGGGCCTTCCGGGCCAGGGCCCGCAGCCAGTCGACGATCGGGCTGGAGCGATCATTGGCCCAGGTGTTGAACTCCCGGCGAATGCAGATGTTCATCACCATCTGGCCAAGCGCATAGCCCGTCGACATGGGCTTGCCGGGTGTCCCGAACAGGCTGGGCATGAAGACCGTCATCCCCGCTGCGGCGACCCGCTCGCCATACTCGACCACCAGGGGGTGGAGTCCGGGAATCTCATGCATGATGATCACCGCAGGTCCGGAACCCTTGCGATAGACCGGCCGGGTCCAGGGACCGTCGGTAAAGTCAGATAGAGCCCAGCTCGCCAGTATATCCGTCATGATCAACCCCCAAATCCTGGGGAGAGGCTAGTCTCATCCGCCGCCGCAAGGGAAGGGGACAGTTTGGCTGACCTGTCTGCCGGCGGCCGTTGATCGGGGCTGAAGCCCTTCAGGCCCTGGACCGCCACCGACCCGGGGACATGGAACCAGCGCCCTGCCGGGTCAGCAGGTCGGTCCGTTCCAGTCGGCGGAGGCCCTAGCTGCCTGGCCGGCCATAGTCCGGCTTGAAGACCGCGCTGGTCACGTCGGTTCGCCCAGGCTGGGGCAGGGTCCATTCGCCGCGCCATGAGAAGTCCATGGCGGCGCAGAGACGGACGCCGCCCGTTCCGTCATCGCCAAAGGCATGCACCCGAAGGGGCTTGCGGGCATAGACCGACCCGATCGCCAGCCAGCCCCGTCTTGCGCCGGGACAGAAGGCCTGGATCATCACCCGGCCCTCGCCCTTCTCGGCATCGATCTCATAGAGTTCGCCGCGCCCGCGATCGGGGCCCATCAGGCTGTCCAGCTGGCCATTGATCTGGCCGTCACGGGACGGTCGGGGAATGATGCCGACCGGCACGGCCGTGGCGCGAACCGCCAGGATCCGGGTCCGGAAGAAGCTGCGGGTAAAGACGAAGGTCAGGCCCGCCCCGGTCAGCCGCCGGGCGTCGGGCGAGGCCGAATCGAAGGTGACCATCCTCCGGTCCGCCGCCATGGCGGCGGGGGCGGCAATCAGTCCGAAGGCCAGGATCGCGCCACCCAGAAGTCGGGCCGTCGTGTTTGCGAAAGGGGAAGGCGTCATGGAACCAGGCTCAGGGCTGTCGGCGACGGCTACGAAGCTGTCCCAGGTCGCCATCGAAGCCGGACAGCCGCCAGACCCCGGCTTCCTGGCTGAAGATCAGGACACAGGGGCCATCCTTCTTGCGGGTGGCGCAGACCCTGCCGTCGGGCATGGCCTTCAGGGCGCCGGCTATCGCCACCTGGCCGGGGATCGGCTGGTCGGGCCGATAGCCGTAGGAACTGGCCACAGCACGGAAGGTCGAGGGCTGGATCACCGCCTTGTCGGCGGCGTCGGCCAGGACCGGCGCCACCAGGGCGCCCAGGGCCCGCAGGCCGGCGTCCTCTGTCCGGCGTTCGGCCTCTTCCATCAAGCGGCTTTCGATGGACCGCTTCAGGGCCTTGCGATCCACCCTGGCGTCGAAGGCGACCCGGTCATTGTCCCTTATGGCGACCAGCAGGGCGTGGACATCCCCGGCGGCGTCCAGACGCGCCGCGGTGGCGCAGCCAGCCAGGGCCGTGAGGATCAGACCGGTCAGGATCAATCTCGCCGGAAGCAGCCGGGTCAGGGGGGGGCGAAGACGGGTCACGCGACGTTCTCCTCCAGGCTGGGGGCGGAAATGGGGCGGGCAACCGGCAGGTACCGGGCGGCGGACAGGGCGATGGGCAGCCCGAAGAGGAAGCCATGGGCCAGCAGGCTGCCAATCAGCAGGGCCACGGTGATCCCGCCCTGGCCGGCGGCCGACAGGGGCAGGACCAGAAACCGCATGACGAGAAACACCAGGACGCCAAACAGGGGTCCGGTCAGAAACGGCCGCGACCGCAGTAGGGGAAACGTCAGGCTGACGGCGACATAGAGGGCGGCGGCCACCAGGGAGATTAGCAAATGGGAGATGAGGCCCAGGCCCGTGATCAGAAGGCCCCCGCCGGACGCGCCGGCGCCCAGCCAGCCGGCGGCCACGGTCCTGGCCATGACGCCCGGCCCGAGGCCATAGAGCAGGCAGGAAAAGCCAAAAGCCAGGACGGCGGCGGCCAGACCGCCCATGAGGGTCGCTTTCGCTACGCTTCCGCCGGCCATGAACGCTCCAGGATGAGGCGACCTCGCTGTGATCGCCTGACACGGTAATATTGACCACAGCCCGAACCATCCCGCCAGCCCGGACCGGACAGGTCCCTGCGACTCAACGAAAAGAGGCGGCCCGCATGGCGGACCGCCTCTGGTCTTCGAAAATGGCCTGCCGTCCCAGTTGCCTGCTCCCTTTTGACCAGACCGATCAAAAGGGAAAACAAGGCTCTAGAGGGAGCGCTTGACCTCCTCGACGGTGAAGCATTCGATCTCGTCGCCTTCCCGGATGTCCTGGAAGCCGGCGAAGGCCATGCCGCACTCCATGCCGTTGGTGACTTCCGCCACCTCGTCCTTGAAGCGCTTGAGGGTCTGCAGGGTGCCCAGTTCCAGGACGACGATCTTGTCCCGGATGATCCGGACCTTGGCGCCGCGACGAACCACGCCCTCCGTGACCCGGCAACCGGCGACGCGGCCGATCTTGGAGATGTCGAAGGCCTGCAGGACCCGGGCGTAGCCCAGGAAGGTTTCCCGCTGGATCGGCGACAGCATGCCCGACATGACGCCTTTGATGTCGTCGATCAGGTCGTAGATGATCGCGTAGTAGCGGATCTCGACGCCTTCCCGCTCGGCTAGGTCCCGCGCCTGTTTCGAGGCGCGGACATTGAAGCCGATGATGGGGGCGCCAGCGCCCTTGGCCAGGGTGACGTCGCTTTCGCTGATCGCTCCGGCCCCGGACAGGATGACCCGGGCGCGAACCTCGTCGGTGCCCAGCTTGTCGAGGGCCCCGGCAATGGCTTCCACCGAGCCCTGGACGTCGCCCTTGATGATCAGCGGCAGTTCGCTGACCTTCTTGGCCGATAGCTTGGCCATCATGTCGGCGAGGGAGGCGCCGGCTGCGGCGGCGCCGCTGACCGAGGACTTCTCGCGCTTCAGACGGGCGCGGTATTCAGTCAATTCACGGGCGCGGGCCTCGTTCTCGACCACGGCGAAGGCATCGCCAGGGCTGGGGGTGCTGTCCAGGCCCAGGATCTCGACCGGGGTCGAGGGACCGGCTTCCGCCAGCTGCTCGCCGCGCTCATTGAGCAGGGCGCGCACCCGGCCATAGGTCGATCCGGCCACAACAATGTCGCCGCGTTTCAGGGTGCCACGCTTGACCAGCACGGTCGAGACGGCGCCGCGGCCCTTGTCCAGCTTGGCCTCGATCACCACGCCTTCGGCGGTGCGCTCGGGGTTGGCCTTCAGGTCCAGCAGCTCGGCCTGGACCAGGATGTTCTCGATCAGGTCGTCCAGACCCATGCGGGTCTTGGCCGAGACCTCCACCACCTGGGTTTCGCCGCCCAGGCTCTCGACCACGATCTCGTGCTGCAGCAGCTCGTTGATCACCCGGGTCGGGTCGGAGTCAGGCTTGTCCATCTTGTTGATGGCCACGATGATCGGCGCCCCGGCCGCCTTGGCGTGCTGGATGGCCTCGATGGTCTGTGGCTTCACCCCGTCATCCCCGGCGACGACCAGCACCACGATATCGGTGATGTTGGCGCCCCGGGCCCGCATGGCGCTGAACGCCGCATGGCCGGGGGTATCGAGGAAGGTGACGCGGTCGCCATCCTTCAGGCGAACCTGATAGGCCCCGATATGCTGGGTGATGCCGCCGGCCTCGCCAGCCGCCACATCCGTCGTGCGCAGGGCGTCCAGCAGGCTGGTCTTGCCGTGGTCGACATGGCCCATGATGGTGACGACCGGAGCGCGCTGCTCCAGGTGATCGTCCACATCCTCTTCGGCGAGGAAGCCTTCTTCGACGTCGGCTTCCGAAACGCGGCGGACGGTATGGCCAAATTCGGTGGCCACCAGTTCGGCGGTGTCGCTGTCGATGACATCGGTAATCTTCAGCATCACGCCCTGACGCATCAGGAACTTGATGATGTCGACGCCGCGGACGGCCATCCGGTTGGATAGCTCCTGGACGGTGATGACGTCGGGAATGACCACTTCACGGGCTGCGCGGGCCTGTTCGGCCGCGCCGCCACGGCGCTTTTCCTTTTCGCGCTCACGGGCCCGGCGAACCGAGGCCAGGGACCGCATCCGCTCGACGGCGCCCTCGTCATCCCCGGCCACGGCCTGGATGGTCAGGCGGCCTTCACGGCGCTTGGGCTCGCCCTTGGTGCGGGAAACCGCCTTGCCGGGGCCAGCGCCCTTGCGACGATCGTCCTCTTCATCGGGACGGCGATCGACAATGGCGCCGCCGGGGCGGGGCGCCGAACGGGTGGCGCGTTGGACTTCCGGCGTGGCGGGCGGCGCATTGGCGACGCCGGCGCCGGGACGGGGAC
>JARWZW010000012.1 GCA_029866155.1 Caulobacter sp.
GTCGCCCGATCGATAGTCGATCTCGAATCCAAGAACATTGACCATGAAGTCGAGCGCGGACTCGAGAGCCGGCACGATCATGAAGGGTGTTACCTGAGTGATGTTTGCCATGGATCGACCTCAAATCGACAGACCAGCACATTCAGTCAGGTTCCAAACTCCGCAACGGGCCGTGCAGCCCATTGCGTGACCCGCCGCCTCAACCCAAGCCCTCGAGGTCCCGCGCCATCCAGGATTTGCGGAAGCCCTTGCCGGCCAGCAGGCGCTGGAAGTCCTCGCGGTTGTCGAAGTGTTGCAGCTGGCGGTGATAGTAGTTGATGTATTCCAGCGCCGCGAGGACCGCGCATCCCGTCGCGACATAGCGGTCTGCCGGGCCGGCTGACCAGGCGGGGTTCAACCAGCCGGCCAGGGCGGTGGCGCAGCCGGCTAGGGTCAGGGTCAGGGCCGGCCATCGCCAGGCCGAAATCCCGCGCAGAAGGCCCGCAAAACCGGCGTCTTCGCCCCGTAACTGCCTCACCTTGCCGCGCCAGTAGAGGGCCCCGATCACCAGCAGAACCATGGTCGCCGCCATGGGCGTCAGGGAGACCCAGCCAAGCTGGCCCTTGCTCAACAACACGAGCATGAGCGGCACGAAGACCACATTGGCCGCCTCCATCTTCCAGTAGGGCTCCAGCCGCTTCAGCAGGTCAGCGCGGGTCTTGCCGGCCATGGTCATCCCCGTCCTGCGCCCCTGGTCAGGGTTCGGGGCGGGTTGCGGGAGGATGATAGCGGAACCGCTTTCGGTTGGCGTCGGGTCGGAAGATGAAATCGCGGCAACCCGGCCAAGGTCCGTTCCTGCAGGCTGCCGCCGCAGGCCTTCACTGATGCGGCCGGGGACGCCGCTGCCTCAGCGCAAGGAGGCCATAACGGCGACGTTCGGCGCGATGGTGTTTCCGACGAGATTCCGCCAGGCGGCCACCACCACATCCGGTCCGTGTTCGTGGCGGACCTCCAGCGTTCCCTCGAGTTCCGCCGTCATCCGCACGGCCTCGGCCTGGGCGCGGCGCATGATCTCGCCCGGCCCCCAGTCGACGTCCCGCTTGGCGAACTGGGCCGGCGCGAAGAAGAAGCTGTGTGGGGCGGCGGCCTTTTCTGGCCGATAGCGCCCGGCGCCCCAATGGGTCGCGCCGACGGCGCAGCTGAGCTTCAGATTGGCGCCGAACCGGGCGTGAACCGCGGTCACCAAATCACCATCGCCGGACATGTCCACGAAGGCGGTGGGGAGGGAGGGGTCCATTCCGCTGATGGCGTCATAGGTGACCACCTCGTCGCAGGTCCCCAGACCCGTCACGAAGCCTGCGTTACGCGGCGAGGTCAGGCCCACCACCCGGGGACGGCCGTCTCCATGCCGTGAAAGCAGATTGGTCAGTCCAAGGCCGGTCTTCGACGAGGCGCTGCCGACCAGCACCTGACGGGCGCCGAAGAAGTCATTGTCCACAAGGTAGTCGTAAAGGACGTAGGAGGTCGAAAAGAGCGGGAAGAGCAGGCATCGCGCGTCCTCCATGGCGGTCAGGGCCGCCGGGTCGCCGCTGGTGCGCTGGTAGTTGTTGTAGATCGCCGGAAGGTCCGCGCGGTGGGCGGCGCCGTCGTTGAAGGACCGTCCGGTCACTGCGGCCGGGTGCATGACAAGATGGCTGGCCATGGGCAGAAAGCCCCAGATCCGCTCTCCAACGGCCACATCCGGGGTCCTGGATTCGATGACATCGGCAAAGCCCCAGACGGGGACAATCCCCCAGGGCTCGGCCACGGGGAAGAACTTCCAGTAGCCGATCATCTCCCCCGAAAGGGCGTAGCTGACGTTGTTCGCGGTCATGGCGAACCTGTCGATGGCCACGAGAATCTCGCCGTCCGCCAGCTCTGGCCTGTCGACGGAAACAACCTGGGTTTCGGCGAAAGCCGAGCGGCGGACCTGGACCTGGGTAATCATGATCTGTGTTCCTATCAGGTGCGGCGTGGACGCAGCGAGAGAGCGAAGAAGACGAGGCCGAGCACGACAAAGAGGGCCGCGCCATAGTGTTCCGGAGGATGGTGGCCGCCATGCGAGCCCTTCCAGAACCATGCGGAAAAGGCGCTGAGCGACTGGAGGAGGACCAGGAGCAGCAGCACCAGGGGCACAAGCGTGCGGTATTTCAGGGCGATGATCAGAATGAGAAGCCCGAACGGGATCTGCATGGCGCCATACCAGGCGAAGATCGCGATGATGGTGTCGGCGCGGGTTGTCAGGTCGACATTGCCGATGACGCCGGCGCCGCCATCCGGCAGGAAATAGTGGATCAGCCCCGGTATGATGGTCGTCACGGCGG
Organism: Caulobacter sp.; assembly: GCA_029866155.1. Lineage (GTDB taxonomy): Bacteria > Pseudomonadota > Alphaproteobacteria > Caulobacterales > Caulobacteraceae > Caulobacter. The sequence continues at coordinate 2,343 of JARWZW010000012.1, forward strand.
ACAGTCCGAGGAACCAGACTGCGAGGATCGATCCGCGATAGTCGTCATTGGTGCTTGCAGGCAGCAGGGCCATGGAGGGTCCTCCTCAGTTCACATCAAGGAACGGGATGATGTGGGCGAGCAGTTCCTCCGGCGCGTCCTCCTGGATGAAGTGGTTCGCGTTCGGAATGTTCTGGTGCTTCTGGCCGGACGCGCCGGGAATATGGGCTTGCGCCCGCCTGTCCCATCCCTTCGCGACAGGGTCGAGATCGCCGAACAGGGTCAGGAACGGCTTGTCGAAGGTCGCCAGCCTCGCCCATGCTTCGCGGTTGAGCGGCGCACCTGGGTTGTCGGTCTGCACGGCGATCAGGACCGGAAACTGGATGATGCCGGCCTCGTAGTCCGAGGTGGGGAAGGGCGCGCGATAGGCGCCCAGTTCCGCCTCGGTCAGCTTGCGCTGCATGCCCGCCTCGAGCATCGGCCAGGGAAAATCCGTCGCCTCGCGCATCATGCCGACCCACATCTTCATGAATTCGTTTTCGCCCTCGCCCAGCGGCAAGCCGGTATTGGCGGTGATCACACGCGCAAAGCGTTCAGGCTGCTGCGCGACCAGATAAAGTCCGATCGTGCCGCCCCAGTCCTGGCAGAAGAGGGAGATATCGCTCAGGTCCATCTGGGTGAGCCACTTGCCCATCCAGTCGTAATGTCGCGCCAGGCTATAGTCGCTCTTCGCCGCCGGCTTGTCCGACCGCCCGCAGCCGACAAGGTCGACAGCGATCACCCGTCGCCCGGTGGCGAGCAGGCCGGGGATCATGTGGCGATAGAGGTAGGCCCATGAGGGATTGCCGTGCATCAACAGGACGGGGGCGGCGTCGCGCGGCCCTTCGTCGATGAAATGGATGCGTATGTCGGTTCCGTCTTCGTCCGTGACGGTCATGTAGTGGGGCGCCCAGGGGAAGCCCGGCAGGATTTCGAACCGCTCATCGGGGGTGCGCAGGATTTTCATGGATCGGCTCTGGTCTGAAGGTCAGTTTGAGGCTGAGGCGAGGCGTCAGTTCGGCGCGGCGGGCGTCGGCAGGGCGAAGCGCCAAATCCGGAAACTCGCCATGTCCAGCCCCCTGCTCCGTCAGCTTCGATTGCTGACATCTATTGACACTAATCGTGTCAATAGATGATCGGCTGAGGCTTGGCAATGCGGGCGGGGGGCTTTCCGCAAGACTCCCACCTGCCCTTGCCGCAAGGAGGCGACCCCTGCCGGCCCTGGCCCTAAACGCCTCGTCCGCCTTACTGTGAGGAAAGGCTCGCTCGGAATTCCCGGCGGCCCAGATCTTCACGGTCGGCGGCCGACAGTTCGCTCATCCGCTCAAGCGTGACACCGAGGATGCGGGCTGTGCATTCGAAGACATGGGGGTAAGGCCCGACGGGTGCTCCGGTATCCATGCCGACATCGAAGGTCTCACCACTCATCGAAAACACGACCGGCACCGTCCGCTCCAATCGCGCCCGGCTGACCGTCTCACCGTCAATGTCCAGACTCAGCTCCCCGCCGGCGCCAAGACCGCCATCATAGGCGAACCTCAACTCCAGGTGATGTCTGCCTTCGATCAAGGGCGCCGGCCCGGCAAGGAACGTCAACTCACGCCCGAAGTAATTGTACAGGAAGTGGGGTATTCCGGCTTCGTCGAGATAGATGCTCCAACCTGCCATGTTGCCACCCTGGCAAGCGATCACGCCGCGCGCTGGCGCAGCCCTGATCTCGATATCGGCGGCGATGCGGTACGAGCAGTTCTTCAGATTGACCACCACCGTCTCCGGGATGCGGACATGAGCGGTGGTGTAGGTCACCGACCGCACCGCCCCCAGCGCGGATGGCACGGAAAGGCCCGGATCCGATCGTCTCGCCGGATCACGCAGGGGATAGACGCCATTGCGCCTGGCTTCGGTGTCGAAAACGGCCAGCAACTCGGCGAGTCTCTCGGGGAAGAGCGCTGCCAGATCCTCGCTCTGTGAGAAGTCATCGGCGAGATTGTAAAGTTCCCAACGTTCCTGCGGACCATCAAAATCAACAGACATGAACCGAAGCCAGGGCACCCTGCCGTGGAAGCACGAGGCCATCCAACCCTGATGGTAAATCGCCCGATTGCCGAGGATTTCGAAATACTGGGTGGTTCTCGCGCTCGGTGCTGTCGCCTGATCGAAGCTGTAGTTCATCGGCACGCCGTCCATCGGGGCCTGCTCCACACCATTGACGCTGGTCGGCGCCTCGAGACCGGCCGCCGCAAGGATCGTCGGAGCAATGTCGATCACGTGATGAAACTGGGTGCGCAGTTCACCGCCGGCAGAGATCGCTGAGGGCCAGCTCAGCGCCATGGCGTTCCGCGTTCCGCCGAAGTGCGATGCCACCTGCTTCATCCACTGGAACGGCGCGTCGAGGGCCCAGGCCCAGCCGACGTTGAAATGGTTCTCGCAAGCAGCGCTTCCGAAGTCGTCGATGTGGGCCAGCAACCACTCCGGGTCCTCAGGCAGGCCATTCTGGAACGACGGTGCAGCCCAGGCGCCATTGACCGTGCCCTCGGCTGAGGCGCCATTGTCTCCGGTAATATATATGACGAGGGTGTTGTCGGCCTCGCCAGACGCTTCAATGAATTGCAGGAGGCGACCGATGTGATGGTCGGTGTGCGCAAGGAAGCCGGCAAACACTTCCATCAACCGCCGCGCCACTGGCTTGAAACGGTCAGGATAGTCAGCCCAGGACGGAATTTCATCGGGTCTTGGCGTCAAGCGAGTCCCGGACGGAATCACGCCCATCGCCAGCTGGCGTTGGAAAATCTGCTCTCTGAGCGCATCCCAACCTTGATCAAACTGTCCGGCGAAACGGTCGATCCATGCTTTCGGGGCATGGTGGGGGGTGTGTACCGCTGGCGTCGGCAAATAGAGAAAATAGGGGCGTTCCGGCGCCGTCGCTCTCAACCGTTCCAGCCAGATGATCGACTGATCGACCAGATCCTCGGTCAGGTGGTAATCCGGGCGTCCCCGATAGGGGAAAACGGGAACCGTCTGATCATAGACCGGCGGTTCCCACTGAGATGCCTCAGCGTTGATGATGCCGTAGAACTTCTCAAAGCCCATGCCGGTCGGCCATCGATCGAACGGGCCTGCGGGCCCCTGTTCCCATGTCGGCGTCAGGTGCCACTTGCCAAAGCAGCCAGTCGCCCAGCCGTTCTGACGCAGTATCTCGGCCACACTGGCTGACGATCGCGGGATCACGCTATCGTAGCCGGGAAAGCTGTTGGCCCCCTCCGGAATGCCGCCCATGTGCACCGCGTGGTGGTTGCGGCCGGTAAGCAGCGCCGCGCGCGTGGGCGAACAAAGCGCTGTTGTGTGGAATTGGTTGTACCGCAGACCTGCAGCGGCCACGGCGTCCAGGGCGGGGGTCGGCACCGGTCCGCCGAAGGTCCCGAACGAGCCGAAGCCGACGTCGTCAAGCATGATCAGCACGATGTTCGGCGCTCCCTTGGGAGCTCTCTCCGGCCGCAGCGGCGAAGACTTCGCATCGGTGATCAGGCGTTCGATACGACCATCAAACGGGCGGGGAGGGCGCGGGAGGTTGACCCCGGTCATTTCGCCAGTCCGGGAATGTCGAAGGCGCCCAGGGCGCGCAGTACGGCCTCCGGGTCGCCCAGAATGGCGGCGTGACCCCGCGCGATTGCCTCGTCCAACGACTGCTGCCCGCAAACAATCCTGATCAGTTCCCCATAGCTGATCTGCAGAGTAGCGCCGGCGTCGGCGCCGCCCGTAGCGACCGCGACACTGTTGCGGATGTGGAGGCCCGCAGCCGGCGCGTCGTTGAAGGCAAATCCAATGTGCAGGTCAATGCCTGCGGCCCGGGCCGGATCCAGCAGAACCCGCAGCAGCCCGAGCGTTTCGCGCGGCGCCAAGGCGGCAAGGGCCGCGGGGCGGAAGCGGTGCTCCCGCAAGCGTGAGAGGTCGGTCGAGCCGTCCAGATCCCGTGCCCGGGTGATGCACCAGTTACGGATGTTGGCGGCGCTTGAACGGTAGCCGACGTCGCGCAGCGTATCCGCGAGCAGCTGGCGATCGGCCGGCTCGGCCTCGGAACGCGTGGCGAGCCAGGTGGCCAGCTCCAGAGCCCAGCGCAGATCGTTTTCCGATCGCGCCGCCAGCACCTGCGCCCGCACGGCCGCGACGCCGCCAAAGCCCTTGACCATCCGTCCGGCCCGTTCGACGGGTTCCATCGGGAACAGTTTGGCGGTGTCGCCATCGAACCAGCCGCGCATACCCGCAGCGATCTGGCGAACATGATGCTCTGCGACACCATAGAACTCACTGGTCAGATAGTCATCCTCGCAGGCGGCCGGCAGGCGCACTGTGTGGGCGATCTGGTCGGCGGTCAGTCCCCGGTTCATGCCCCGCACCGTCTGGTCCCAGAGGAACTGGATCGCGTCGCGACAACGGATTGATCGGGCCTGGATTTCGGGTGCTCCCGAAATCGGCGGTCCGTGGGCGCCCACCAGATGGTCGGCCGCCAGGCCGATGACATGGTCGATGCCGCTCAGCAGGAGCTGTGGGTCGCGGTAGGCCTCGCCGCGGATGGCGAATATGTTGAAAAGCACCGGCCAGATCAGGTTCTGGACGCAGACGCCGATTTCGGGAAACCAGAGGGTGACGCTGTCGTCCGCGTCAGAAGGCGCATGGGCAACTTCAACTTTAAGTCCGGCTATGGTTGCTGTCTCGCCCCCCCGCCAGGCGTTGGTCACCGGGACATGACCCGGGCTATAGGGGGCGTGTTCAGGATTGCGGAAGAGAACCCCCAGCCCGACGTTCTCGACCGCGTCTGGCCCGTCCGTCGGCATGCGGAGCGCGAACTGGTGAACAAGGCCGCTTCCGTAGGCTGGCGCGATCTCGCTTGAGACCCGAGCCAGGTTGCGGGCGATGTCTGCGTGGCCATAGACAGGCACCGGACGCCCTGCATCTTCGAACACTGCGGCTGTGCCGCCCACATAGTGGAAGTGCGTATACAGCACAGCCACCACCGGCGTGCTGGTATGGTCGCGCAACTCGCGCAACGCCGATGCCATCTCTTCGATGCTTTCACCGGTGTCGATGGCGATGATGCCTTCGGGACCTTCGATGAAGGTCTGGTTCGACAGACCGTTTCCGACAAGTGTCCAGACCCCCGGCCTCACAACATAGAGCTGCCGCGCCAGGCGCGCGGTCTGCTCAAGGCTGCGGTAGTGGGTTCGCTGGCCGCGATCGCCAGTCACAATCACGGATGGATCTGGATCAAAGCTCGGCACATTCCCTCCCAGGGCGGCGTTGGATCTATGAAAGCGAGATCCCGATTGTGAAACATGTTGGCCGACAATCCGCACAATTGGAGCTGGCTCGCAAGCTACTCAAAACAGGCCGGGCGTCCCGTCGGGTCGGGACTTTGGTGCGGCCCTCCTGTCCGCCTGCGCTGACTGCCTAGCCAAGACACCCGGGGCCGGGCAGATTGCGCCGATCTTGCTCTCCACGATTCAGGAACTCACCTATGGCTCGAGCGGCATGCCCCCATTCAGGAGTTGCCCGATGACCCTGCACCGACGCACCGTACGGGCCAATGGACTGGATTTTCCGGTCATTGAAGCAGGCGAAGGCCCCCTGGCGCTCTGCCTGCATGGATTTCCCGATCGTGCTGACAGTTGGATCGGCCTGATCGAACATCTGGCGGCGAAGGGTTATCACGCAGTGGCGCCAGCCATGCGCGGCTACTGGTCAGACGGCGCTGCGCCGGACGGCGCCTATCAACCCTGGGCAACAGGAAGTGACGCCCTGGCTCTGATCGAGGCGCTTGGCTATCCCAGGGCCCATCTGGTGGGCCACGACTGGGGCGCCAGCGCAGCCTATGCTGCCGCGAATATGGGCCCGGACCGAATTGACAGGCTGGTCACCATGGCGGTGCCCTACGGGCCGCAGGTCAGCGCGGCCTTCCTGATGGATGGCGATCAGCAGAGGCGCAGCTGGTACATGTTCTTCTTCCAGCTCGATCTGGCGAGCCTGGCCGTGCCGATGAACGATTACGCCCTGATAGATCGCCTGTGGGCAGAATGGTCGCCCGGATTCTCACTCCCTGAAGCGGACAGGGTCGCGTTGAAGCAGATGTTCGCCCAGCCCGGCGTGCTGGACCAGACCCTGACCTATTATCGCCAACTTTTCTCCACCTCGCCGCCTGCCGGTGTCAGTCTTGGCGGACCGATCTCTGCGCCCACCCTTTATATTCATGGCTTGAATGACGGCTGCATGGGGGCGTCCCTCACCGAGGGTATGGCCAACAGGTTTACGGGCGGCTTCCGCCTGGAACTGATTGATGGCGCGGGGCACTTTCTGCACCTTGAGCAACCGCGAAGGGTCGCGGACTTGGTCACCGACTTCCTCGGGGAGGCGGTCCCGGCTCCCTGATGGTGCGGATGGCATGACGCTAACCCTTCTCAAGGGCCGACTTAATGTGTCAGTGCCGTTTCTCTGATAACGCCCCGGCGTTTTTGGTACTCGCGACTGCGTGAAGCCGAAGGGCGGGGGTTTGGGTCACCGCCCACTCCGCGTCACTTGCGGCCAATCGCAAGCGGCTCAGGCAAGACATCGAGCCTATGCTCAAGCCAACGCGACAGGATCAAGTGCGGGACAGCGACCGCCGCCAGCAATTGAAAAGCCTGAGAGGTCAGGTTCTCGTCGATTCGCGACGGCAGTAAAAAACGCAGCGCAATCCAGCCCAAGATCGTAGCGCCCGACAACAGGGCGCCCGTCGCAAGCCAGCGGGGGCGCGACATGTCGCTCAGCAGGGAACGCGCACGATCAAGGTGCAGCGGAGAATGCAGAAAGACAAAAAACAGGGCGAACCCGATGACGGGCGGCGCCAGGAAGAGAATGAGCAGGCAGAGCGCCATCGCTGTCGCCCATGCGCGGTTTCCGTTTCGCCAGGCGACCGAGATACCGACAACGGTGACGAGCAATGTCACCGGAGCGGCCGCACCGATAATCTGGGCCACAAGCGCCGCACGTTCATCGCTCATCGCGACGAACAGCTCTGCCACTTGCGCCGGATGGCTGACTGCGGGCGCCGCAATGACGGCTGCACCAGCTGCGATGCGCAGCAGAGGTTCTTCGAGCATTTGCCAATCCTCGCCGAAATGCACGGCCGCGATTGCCAGGAACAGGACGAGCGCCAACAGGGGCAGCGTCAACCACAGCAGCGCCATCGCTATGGCGATCGCGACGTAACCGCCGACAACGAGCATCAGAACGCCCGGACCCGGCGCGATAGCCTTGCGCAGCAAGGCGATGTCATAGGCGCCGTGCGGCAGGCCGCCACCGAGAAACAGGACTGTGGCGGCTGTTACCGCCATCGACTGTCCCAGAGGCGCGCCCAGCACTATGGCCAGCAGCAGTGCGACTGCTACTGGCCAGAATACCGGGAGCACCCGGTTGCAACGTCCCAAGGGCGCGTCGTAACCAGGTGCAGTTGGGGCTAACCCAATCCCTTTCATGGGGTTAGGCGGCGTAGGCCTTGCCGCCATCGGTGTCGGACTCCGACTTCCGGACCGCAATCAGGAAGATGAGGATGCCGATACCGGCCTTGGCGACGAGGTCAGCGATTGTGTAGCCGACCTGAATGGTCGTCTCTACTGCGCCGCCGGTCAGGCCCATGAACGGCGCGAAAAAGACGATCGGATAGAAGCCCCATGACGCAACCGTCACCAGGCGTGCGGTCCGAATCAAACCTTGCGCGGCGGCCGGCTGTTCCTTGATCGAATTACCCAGCCCAACGAACAGCTGGTAGACGATGTAGAGGAACGGCACCATGGACAGCGAGCCCCACAAGGCGCGTGTCGAAAGATCAGTGGCGATCTCACCGGGGTAGCCCAGCACGATCATCAGTGCTGCGGCCAGGCCGAGGTTGATCGACTTAGACGTCGTTTCGGCCCGCGACAAGCGCATCACAAGGATCAGTTCGATGAGCAGCAGGGGAACCGTCAGAAGCCAGTCGACATAACGATAGGCGTCGTTGAAGGCGACGCCGGTTGCCGTGACCACGCCGTCCTTGAACGTGTAGGCTTCATGCCAGCTCTCGAAAATCCGGAAATAGTGATAGGCCGCGATGGCGGTGACAACGCCCGAGATCGTAAGGGCCGTGCGGTAGGCAGACGCGACTTGCGATCGGCTCAGCCACAAGAAAATCGTCACAGCCGCCATTGCAGCGAACGTAAACGAGAACGCGTTGTAGATAAGTTGGTATTGGAAAGGTGTAACCGTATCCATTGAAGTCTCCGTCGCAGTTGTCCATTGCGCGAGTGCGCAAGGCAAGGTTTTGCGGAGGTCGCACGATCATAGTCAAACGATCTTCAGCCCCCCGAAGAGTCGTCACAGCGACATTACTGGGTGAGCGAATGCTCTCCAGGCGACTGACACTTGATTCGTGCAGCCATGCCGATATGTCAACTAAGCAAGTTTGGGAGTGAGTTTGCGCTGCTGTCAAGTTTTCGGCGATACAGGCTTTATACCGTATCGCAAACGGTGACGGGCTAGAGGCCAGCCTCGACCGCGAGGCGGATCAGGTCGGCTGTGGTATGCAGGCCGAGCCGGTTCATCAGTATGGCACGGTGCATCTTGACGGTCTTCTCGGCCAGAGCCAGTTGTGCCGCGATCTGCTTGTTCAGCAGTCCCTCGGCGACCAACTTGAGTACTTGAGCTTGCCGCAGCGACAGCGACTTCACCATTTCCGCAGCCCGGATCCGGCGCATGCTTGAGGGCGCCGCCGCATCGGCATCGATTTCGACCTGAGAGCCGAGGAAATATAGCAAGGCGTCTTCCTCGTCGTAGATCGGCGCGACAAGGACGGCGTTGCGAAAGGGTTGCCCATTGCGCTTGTAGTTCAGGATCTCGACCAGCACGGGACGATGTTCGCGGACCCCCCGACGGATTTCCTCGGTCAGCCAAGGCTCGGTAGCCGGTCCCGACAGAAATCGACAGTTGCGCCCCACCACTTCCTCTGGCGGATAACCCGTGAGCTCGCAAAAGGCGTTATTACAGGCGATGATCGGATTGTCGGGCAATCTTGGGTCGCTGATCACCGAAGGGATTGGACTATCCGTCACAAGGCGCATGTGGGGGCTGTCAGCGATACAGATGTCGATGATTTTATCCATATCAGCGCTTCGTTCTGTCCGTCCCCAGAATCATCAAGCTAAGTTGTACCCTTATATGGGTTTCAGGATTTACTCACGTTTCGGACATATCGATGGCCAGGCGCTGCTGTTGCCGCAGCCGCACCGCGTGAATGCTTTGGGATCTCAGGGCGCGAATTCAGGGCGCGCCGAAGTCTGCCAACCCGCTCACTGACGCCCGCGTTCACAGATCGGCTTCGCCACCTGACAGCTTGTCGAAGGTTGCTATCAGAGTAATGGACGCGGGCCGAAAAGGTCCCGCCCCGCGCGTCTTTCAGGCAGTGGCTGGCGCAGTCGTCCAGGTGCGGTGAGCCTTGGCGAGGAGGTAGCGGAGGGGCGCCCGGCGGATCAGATGGGGCTGGAGATTGAAGGCGTTCTCTACGACCGCGCGGGCGGCCAGGAACTTCCAAGTCGAAGCCCTGGACGGAACTCTTGCTGCTCTCGCCCCGCCGGGCAGCCGGGCCGACCGTGCTCTGTGAGCGTCGCCGTTCGAAGGCGCAGGGGCAAGGTCGCGGCGGCAGATTTTGCGGCACCAACGCTACAGCCAGGATGATCTCGTCATTGACTGAGGGGGACACTCACGGGCGGCTCCAGGCTTGGTGCGGCCCCTCCCGTGAGGCGATCCTGTAGCTCGCCCGGAGGGCCAATAGGCTCGCCATCTCAAATGCCCAAAAAGAGGCTCTGCCGACTTCCGAGGGGGGTCGATTGCCCCCATTGGCGCCAAGCCAGAAAGCGGACCTTCGAGCGTCCTGCCTGAGAGCGGACCTGGTGAATGTCAGCGAAGGCTCGGAAGCACCCGTTGGGAAATGAACCGAAAACGGACATTGGGCTGCCAGCCCGAAACGGACCTTCCCGACGTCCGAGACGAATCTGCAAAAGGCCCCTGATCTGTTCCGGTTTCTCGCCGTCGGCAGGCCTTTAGTGGCCTGCTGGGGAAAGGCGGGTTTCCGGCGCTGATCCGACAGGGGGGAAAGACCCACATCACACAGTCCGAGAGTCCGCTTCCGGCCAGGTTTGCGGTTCATCGACTCGCCGCCCCGGACCTTGTCATTCCTGGAAGCCGGAGCGGTTGCCCTGAGTTTCCAGTTCGGCGCGGGTGGTGTCAGTCGAACGAGAACTCGTCTCCAGTTTGGCGCACTTCGTCCAACCCCGAGCGGTGCTCAGGCCACGAGGGATTTCCACTCCGCCAGGGCGGCGGAGCGTCGGGTTCGGTATTCCTGGCGGCTGACGAGGTGGCGCTCCTGGTTAAAGTGATTGTGGAATGAGGCGTGGGTCGCGACGAACTTCTGCAACGTCTTCATTCGCCGGAACCGCTGCATGGCCCGTTCCCTTCGTCGGAATGGCAGGTGGCTGTTCTCGGCGCGATTGTTGAGCCAGTGGCCGACCTGCTGGCGGTCCGCGTTTCCAATCTGCTTCATCGCCGCGCGATACGAGCGGAGTCGGTCGGTGACGATGGTGCGCACGGGGCCGTGGCGCTTGAGCGCTTTCTTCAAGAATTTCAGCGCTGCGGCCTTGTCCCGACGCTTCGTCACGAATGACTCCAGCACCTCGCCTTCATGATCGACGGCGCGCCAGAGGTAGCGACGTTCACCGTTCACGCGGACGAAGACTTCGTCCAAATGCCAACGCCAATGGATCTGCTGGCGCATGGCCTGGACTCGGCGCAAGCGGATCTTGGAGGCGAACATCGGGCCGAAGCGATTGACCCAGAGGCGCACGGTTTCGTGGCAGATGTCGATGCCGCGTTCGAACGCCAGATCCTCCACGTTTCGCAGCGACAGCGGGAAGCGCACGTAGAGCATCACCACCATCTGGATCACCTCGGGTGACGAGTCGAACCAGCGGAACGGGTTATCGGGCTTGCGACGGCGGGCCATCGGAAGGGTTTATCACGGCCAAACGGTCGTGGTGCGTTTCACCTGACAAGACCCGTCCGCCAGTTCAACGCATCGCGTCGCCTCAAGGAAGGTTCGCTTCCAAATTCTGGTCGGAGCGCTGGCTTAGAATGCTGCTTGAGAGACATGCATGGCGACTTGAAAGCCGGGTGGATGCCCTCACAAGCGGGTTGCAGCCTTTCGAGGGCAGAGCCCTCTCTGCCGTCGACACTTTCGTGGTCGAACGCAGCATCATTCAGATGCAAATCGAGTGGGAACATTTTGTTCGCGCGCTGATCTTGGATAGCGCGACAGGACGCCATTCGACGCGGTCTGGGCCGGTGGCATCAAACCTACCAGTGAAGATTCGCAGTCGCGAGCACGCCGGCCACGTCCTGATCGCCCAATATAATAAGCGCTCTTACGAGCCGGATTGGTACCTTCCCCAAGATGCAATCGTGGCTGCAGGCAAACTGTCCCTCACCAACGAGAACAAGATTGCCGCAGAACTGGGTGTCACGCCGTGGGTCCTCAGTGATCTCAGGCATCTGAGGAACTTCATCTCGCACCGATCTGGACGGTCGGCGATCAACCTTCGCAATGCGACAGCTGTCGCCAAGGCGAACCAGATCATGCCGACTGCGCTCTGTTACGAATACACACTTGGCGGGATGAGGAGATATGAAAGCTGGGCCGGCTTCATGAAGGGCGTTGCGAACCGGCTAATCGACTAGGCTTCCGCCGGCGAAGCTGACCATTCTAGAGTCCGCTGAGAGCCACGCCGAAATGTCAGCCAGCTTCGCTTTCGATGTCCGCAATTGGTCGAAGCCGGTCATAGGCTCCAGGCACGCAAGCGGACCTTCGGCGAGCAGTCTCCAGCGGGACTCCAGTGTCGGAATTTATCCACTAACTGGGGCTGACCTCGCGATAGACAGACGATCGGTCGGATCTGCCCGCTTGGCCGGAGAAGCTCATTCCTGTTCCCAATGC
>JARWZW010000028.1 GCA_029866155.1 Caulobacter sp.
CCTAGACCATGTCAGACCTCGCCCCCACCTCGGCCGCCAATCCGCCCACCCTGCGTCAGGTCTGGGGCTGGGTGGCGCGTGGGGATGTCGGCCTGGCCATCGGCATTGTCGGCATTGTCGTCCTGCTGATCCTGCCGATCCCGCCGTTTCTGCTGGATCTGCTGCTGGTCATCTCGATCAGCAGCAGCGTCCTGATCCTGATGACCTCGCTGCTGATCAAGAAACCGCTGGAATTCACCGCCTTTCCCACCGTGCTGCTGGTCACCACCCTGTTCCGGCTGGGCCTGAATCTGGCCTCGACCCGGCTGATTCTCAGCCATGGCCATGAGGGCACCGATGGCGCGGGCCAGGTGATCCAGGCCTTTGGCCAGCTGATGATGAGCGGCAACTTCATCATCGGGGTGATCGTCTTCGCCATCCTGGTGCTGGTGAACTTCATCGTCGTCACCAAGGGTTCGGGACGGATCGCCGAGGTGGCCGCAAGGTTCACCCTCGACGCCATGCCCGGCAAGCAGATGGCCATCGACGCCGATCTGTCCAGCGGCCTGATCGACCAGGACGAAGCCAAGAAGCGCCGCAAGGAGCTGGAGCAGGAATCCACCTTCTTCGGGGCGATGGACGGCGCCAGCAAGTTTGTTAAGGGCGACGCCGTCGCCGCCCTGATCATCACGGCCATCAACATCATCGGCGGCATCCTGATCGGGGTGATGCAGCACAAGCTGCCCATCGGGGATGCTGCGGCCAGCTACACCATGATGACCATCGGCGACGGCCTGGTCAGCCAGGTGCCAGCCCTGATCATCTCCATCGCCGCCGGTTTCCTTGTCTCCAAGGCCGGTGTGGACGGCGCCGCGGACAAGGCCCTTGTGGTCCAGCTGGGCATGAACCCGGTAGCGCTTGGCATGGTCTCCGCCGCCTCGGGCGTCATGGCCCTGGTGCCGGGTATGCCGATCATCCCCTTTGTCGTCGTTGCCATCGCCTGCGGCGCCCTGGCCTGGCAACGGTCGCAGGACTCCAAGGCGCCCCCGCCGGTGGTCGCCCAGGCCGCCCCGGTGGAACAGGAAGAGGAGCCCATCGGCGCCTCCCTGGCCATTGACGACGTGAAGATCGAGCTGGGCTACGGTCTTCTGACCCTGATCAACGACATGGAAGGCCGGCGCCTGACCGACCAGATCCGGGCCCTGCGCAAGACCCTCGCCTCGGAATACGGCTTCGTCATGCCCTCGGTGCGGATTCTCGACAACATGCGCCTGGCCACCCAGGGCTACGCCATCCGCATCAAGGAGATGGAGTGCGGCGAGGGCGAGGTCCGCATCGGCTCGCTCATGGCCATGGACCCGCGCGGCGGCCAGGTCGACCTTCCGGGCGACCATGTGCGGGAGCCAGCCTTCGGCCTGCCGGCCACCTGGATCGATGACGCCCTGAAGGAAGAGGCGACCTTCCGGGGCTATACCCTGGTCGATCCGGCCACGGTCCTGACCACTCACCTGACCGAGATTCTCAAGGACAATATGGCCGAGCTGTTGTCCTATGGCGAGGTCCAGAAGCTGCTCAAGGAACTGGGGTCGGAACAGAAGAAACTGGCTGATGACCTGATCCCCTCGGTGATCAGCGCCTCGACCCTCCAGAGGGTGCTCCAGGCCCTGCTGCGCGAGCGGGTCTCGATCCGTGACCTGGCCACCATCCTGGAAGGCATCGCCGAGGCGGCGCCCCATACCAGCAGCCTGACCCAGCTCACCGAGGCGGTCCGGGCCAAGCTGGGCCGCCAGCTCTGCTGGGCCAATCGCGGCGATGACGGCTCCCTGCCCATCGTCACCCTGTCCCCCGACTGGGAAGGCGCCTTCGCCGACAGCCTGATCGGGACGGGAGAGGACAAGCAGCTGTCCATGGCCCCCTCCCGGCTGCAGGACTTCATCCGGGCGGTGCGGGAATCCTTCGAGCGGGCGGCCCTGGCCGGGGATGCGGCCGTGCTCCTGACCAGTCCCCAGGTCCGGCCCTATGTCCGGTCGATCATCGAGCGGTTCCGCGGCCAGACCGTGGTGATGAGCCAGAGCGAGATCCACCCCCGGGTCCGGCTCCGGACTGTCGGGGTCGTCTGAGGCCAGAGCCTCAATCCTGCTGGCTCTTGCATCGCCGCCGGGACGGGGCGTTAATGTCGCTTCAGGGCCTGTAGCCCCGGGCGTCAGACCCGGCCAGGGGCCCGGGAGGACCTGTCATGAACCGCGCCGCGCTTATCCACGCCATCTTCATCGGAACCGTCCTGCAGGCGGCCATGGTCGTGATCGGCCATTTCCAGCTGCCGGTCCGGGACTTCTACGCCCTTGGCGGTATGGGCTTTTCCCTGGTCGCCGGCGTTCTCTATGTCCGGGCGGCCCGCTCCGGCTGGAGCGACAGCCTGATCGGCGGGGTCATCGCCGGCGCTGTCTGCGCCTTTCTCGGCATCGCCATCAGCTGGGCGCTGAAGGATGTTCCGGTCACGCTGCTCGCCCTGGGAACCGCCAGCTCCGCCGTGACCGGCCTGATCGGCGCCGCTATCGCCCGCGGCCTGACCCGACCGGTCATTGCCCACGGCTGACCTCAGCCAACCCGGAGCCGGGGACCTGCGCATGAGACCTCGCTACCCCTGAAAGGGGTCGCGCATGAGACCCCGCTACCCCTGAAAGGGGTCGCGCATGAGAATGGTGTCGTCCCGCTCGGGGCTGGTCGACAACAGGGCAACCGGCGCCCCGATCAGTTCCTCGATCCGCCGTACATATTTGATGGCGTTGGCGTTCAGGTCGCGGAAGGATCGCGCCCCCTGGGTGCTCTCGGTCCAGCCCTCCATCTCCTCATAGATGGGCTGCGCCGCCGCCTGGTCGCGCATGCCGGCGGGCAGATAGTCCAGCACCCGGTCGCCGATCCGGTAACCGACACAGATCTTCAGGGTCTCCAGCCCGTCCAGCACATCCAGCTTGGTCAGGGCGATCCCGTCTATGCCGTTGATCGCGACGCTCTGGCGGACCAGCACCGCGTCGAACCAGCCGCAGCGGCGCGGCCTGCCGGTATTGACCCCCACCTCCCGGCCCACCGTGGCCAGGTGCCGGCCCACCCCGTCGGACAGCTCGCAGGCGAACGGCCCTTCGCCGACCCGGGTGGTGTAGGCCTTGACGATACCCAGGATATAGCCCGGTCCCTTGGGTCCCATGCCGGACCCGGCCGCCGCCTGTCCGGCCACGGTGTTGGACGAGGTGACAAAGGGATAGGTGCCGTGGTCGACGTCCAGCAGGGCGCCCTGGGCCCCCTCGAACAGGATCCGCCGGCCATCGCGAAACGCCTGGTCCAGCAGCCGCCAGGCCGGCTGGGCATAGGGCAGGATCTTCGGCGCCAGGGCCATCAGGGCGTCAAACAGCGCCTCGCCATCGGCGTCCTCCAGGCCCAGCCCCCGGCGCAGGGCGCCGTGATGGGCCAGCAGCCGCTCGATCTTGGGCTTCAGGGCTTCCGGATCGGCCAGGTCGGCCACCCGGATCGCCCGGCGCCCCACCTTGTCCTCATAGGCCGGGCCGATGCCCCGGCCCGTGGTGCCGATCTTCTGGGTCGAGGCGGTTTCCCGGGCCTGGTCAAGGTCGCGGTGCAGGGGCAGGATCAGGCATGCATTATCGGCCAGGACCAGCAGGTCCGGAGTGATCGTCACCCCCTGGTCGGCGATCCTGGCGATCTCTTCCAGCAGGTGCCAGGGATCGACCACAACGCCATTGCCGATCACCGACAGCTTGCCCTGGACCACGCCCGAGGGCAGCAGGGCCAGCTTGTAGACCTTGCCGTCCACCACCAGGGTATGGCCGGCATTGTGTCCGCCCTGGAACCGCACCACCACATCAGCGCGGTTGCTCAGCCAGTCGACGATCTTGCCCTTGCCCTCATCGCCCCACTGGGCGCCGACAACGGTGACATTGGCCATGGATACGATCCTCCGCCCGCCAGGGAGACTTCAGCGCGCCCTTCGACGGGACTCGGCGGGCTGAAGGGGATCGGTTGTGTGGGCGCCGCGAACGGTGCGGGCGGTGTCTAGAGCATGGTCCGACAGGTGTGAAGCGGTTATCGGATCGAACCATGCTCTAAATTTGGGGACAAGCCTTTCAGGCGCGGTTGAACAAGACCACCCCGGTCATGATGGCGGCATAATGGGTCCCGGCCGCCACCAGCACAAACCCGTGCCAGATGGCCCGGCGAAACTTCAGCGACTTGCGCACATAGAAGACCACCCCGGCCGAATAGATCACCCCGCCGACGCCCAGCAGGATCATCCCGGCCAGGGACACCCCCTCGACCAGGGGCCCGATGGCGATCACCGCAATCCAGCCCAGGGCCAGATAGATGGCGACCCAGAACCCCTTGCCCAGGCCCGGCAGGAACAGCTTTCCCGCCACGCCCAGCAGGGCGATGCTCCAGACCGCCGTGGTCATGCCGATGGCCCAGGCGCCCTCCAGGCTCTGGGTCGTGAAGGGGGTATAGCTGCCGGCGATCATCAGGAAGATCCCCGCATGGTCCAGCCGCCGCAGCACCGGCTGATGCCGGGGATTGCCCATGTTGTAGAGGATGGAAAACAGGAACATCAGGGCCAGGCACAGGCCATAGATGGCCACCGACGCCACCTGCCCCAGGGTGCCAAACCCGATGGACAGCCCCAGCAGGACCCCGCCCCCGGCAAAGGCAAACCCCAGCCCCACCAGATGCACCCACTGATCCACCCGCCGCTCGATGGAGGTCGGGTAATGGGCGGAGACGGCGAGGGCGTTGGTCGTCATGGCGGGCGGGTCCGGGCGAGTAGGACAGGGAACCCTAACCCGGGGTCGTGGTCAATTCATGACGGGGAATTGTGGTGAGAGATACCTCACTGAACGCCGCCCGATCCCTGGCTTCCGCCGAGGCATTCGTGGTGGCCAAGAGTCAACCAAACAAACCAACTACCCCCATGCGATAATCACCCCTCCCGCTTCGACCGCCGCCGGCGCCTCCGTGTCCCGCCCTGCCTCGCCGAGTGAATTGAGGGGACACTATACTTAACCCTGCCTGGTCCCTGGCTTTCGCGGGAGGGAGGCGCGCGGCTCGGGAGAAAGGGCGACCATCACCAGACCGGACAGTCAGATACCTTTTGGACAGTTTGATTGTACAAAGCATTGTCCTGCTCCCACGGCATCCCCCTTCAACGCCGGGCCGCTGTTGAAATTTTCAACTCCAAAGCGCATACTCCGCTCATGATTAGGTCAACCGTCTTGAAGCGTTCGTCGCCCCCAAAGACGCCGCGCACCTACCGCGGCGTGAAGCTGCAGGTCACTGCCGGCCGGACCCAGTTTTCGCTCGCCCAGATCAGGATGGCGGTTGAGACCGCCGTCGCGAAGAATGCCGATGTCCTCGCAGGCGGGAACTAGACCCGCCCGGGCGCGATCGGTCTTTATCAACTGCCCGTTTGACTCTGAGTACAGGCCACTCTTTCGTGCGGTCTGTTTCGCGATCCTCGCCTGCGGCTACGCGCCCCGCTGTGCCCTCGACTACAGCGACAGCGGCGCGGTCCGGTTCGCCGAGATCGTCAAGATGATCACGGAATGCGACCTTTCGATCCATGACATCTCACGGGTCGAACTGGACCGGGAGTCCAGGCTGCCGAGGTTCAACATGCCTCTTGAGTTGGGCGCCGATCTTGGTTTGAGGCTCGAAGGGCCGGCCAGGCAGCGCACGCGCAGGATCCTCATTCTCGATACCGAACCGCACCGCTATGACAAGACCCTGTCAGACATCTCCGGGATGGACATCGAGACGCTCGGCAACACTGTGGGCCGCGTCATCAAGCATGTGCGCGACTGGCTCAGCGCCAACCGCCAGAGCGGCCAACCGATCCTGCCGGGCGCGGCCGCCATCGCGGCCGACCATGAGGCCTATCTGAAGATCGCCCCGGACATCATCGCCGCGCTGCGTCTCGATCCGCATGACGATCTGCCCCATGGCGACTACCTCCATGTCGTTGAGTACGCGCTTCCGCTCATCGAAGCAGCGCGAAGGGCTTGAGCCGGGGCCTGCTCCACCTGTTGGTGACCCGAACTATGCAGAAGCCGGGTCAGGTTGGTTGGGAAGGCGCGAGGTCGAACCGGTGGTCCCCATGCGATAATCACCCCTCCCGCTTCGAGCGCTTCAGGAGAACCCTTGCCACCGGCCGCGTCCGTCCAGAAACCTTACAGGACGCGTGACCCTTCGTTGCCGAAACCCGTGACCACCTTGATATCGTCGTTACCGAACCCTTTGACGACCCTGACTTCCTCGTTACCGAACCCTGTGACGACCCGTACAAAGTCCATCCTGAAAGCGACGCCTCCGACAGGGGGGGCGCCGTCCCGCCTGGACCAGGATGCGGATGCCCAGTCGCCGGACGGTCAGAAATCCCTTCTCCCCTTGAGGGAGAAGGTGTCGGCGAAGCCGACGGATGAGGGGCCGCGCCGGCGGTAGGGATTGATCTGGAATGACTTCCAAACACAGGCCGCGCGGATAGACCCCCTCATCCGTCAGCCTTCGGCTGCCACCTTCTCCCTCGAGGGGAGAAGGAATTTGTTATCGTATCACCGGCGCTTCGAGCAGCACGCAGACCCCCAAGCCTGACCTGCCACACCCGTGGAGAAATCTGACAGGACGCCGTCAAAACCTTACAGAAACCCGACAAAACCCGACAGAAACGGACCCGAAATCCGACGCTTCTGACATTGCGGACGCCGGGTGAAAGGGCGGGCGAGGGCGGTGAGTCGAGGTTGAATCAGCTCCGGAAATGTCATGAATACAAGGGTTTGTCATCATTTTCGGGAGGTCCAGGCCGCTTGCCGGCCGGCCCCTGGACAACGTCTCGGCCCCCGAAATTTCTCAACGCGACTTTTGCGCAGGTTTTCTGGCCGGACAGGTTGGCGACAAGGCTGCAGGACCGACCCCGTCATGACGCCGAATTCACCCGCCCGTCCATTCTACCGACGGCGGAACTTGCTAGTCTGGCCGCCGGACAGGGCGGGAGAGAGGTTACCATGTCGGATCAGAGTATCCAGATCGATCTGGGGTCGCGAAGGGTCCTGCATCCGGGGCCGTGGCGGTGGTTGCGGTCTTTTGCATGGATGATGCTGCTGTTTGTCGTGGTGGCCGTGCCGGCCTATGGGACCATCTCGGTCCTGGAGCATCTGCTGCCCGAGGAGACGCCGGTCTGGCTGGTCCTGCCGCATCTGGCCGGGGCGGTGGTGGCCCTGGGCCTCTATGGCCTGCTGTCGCGGTTCGCCGAGGACCGGCCGGTGTCGGAGATCGCCCTGGCGCCGGCGCCCGTCGGGGTCCTGACCGGCCTGGTCATCGGGGCCGGGCTGTTTGCCCTGGTCATGGCGGTGATGGCGGCCCTGGGGCTCTACAGTTTTGGCTGGAACGGCCCGGCGGCGATCTGGGAGGGGCTTGGCTTCACGATCCAGTCCGGGGTGATCGAGGAGGTCCTGACCCGGGCCATCATGCTGCGGCTGCTCTGGCGGGCCTTTGGACCCTGGGTGGCGTTTGCCCTGTCGGCGGCCTTTTTCGGGGGCGGGCATCTGGGCAATCCCAACGCCACCGTTCTCGCGGCGGTCTGTATCGCCCTGGAGGCCGGCATCATGCTGGGCGCCTTCTATGCCCTGACCGGGCGGCTCTGGGTCTCCATCGGGGTCCATGCCGGCTGGAACCTTGCCCAGGGCTACCTGTTCGGCGCCGCCGTCTCGGGCGGCGATTTTGGCCCCTCCCTGGCCCGGTCGGTCGCCCTTCCCGGCCTGCCCGAATGGCTGACCGGCGGCCCCTTCGGGCCGGAGGCCTCCCTGCCGGCCCTGGTCATCTGCACGGCGGCGGGGGTCGGGGTCCTGTGGCTGGCGGCCCGGGCCGGGCGGTTCGCCGGGGCGAAACCGCCGCCCAGGCTGCAGCCGACGGGCGAGGCCATGGAGGTCTGATCCTCCGGCCTGACGCCCCGGGACTATCCACCGGAAACTGCGGCCTGGCCGCCCGGGGCCTCTCGCCTTGCCGGCCCTGCCGGTGCATCCTTGTGCGTCAGATCGCCAATCCACACATATTTGGTGGTTTCCCATAGTCGGGCCACTAAATGTGGTGCAACTTTGTTAACCCTATTGGTGAAACGATTCCGTCTGCCCGCCCCCGTCCTGAGTCCGGAACGCCCGTCATGTCCTCGCCCGCCAAGCTCATCACCCTTCCCGGTCTTCTCACCCCGTCGGCGGCCTACAAGCCGTTCCGCTATCCCTGGGCCTATGACTTCTGGAAGAAGCAGCAGCAGGTCCACTG
Source organism: Caulobacter sp. (assembly GCA_029866155.1). Classification (GTDB taxonomy): domain Bacteria; phylum Pseudomonadota; class Alphaproteobacteria; order Caulobacterales; family Caulobacteraceae; genus Caulobacter. Next base: position 8,311 of record JARWZW010000028.1, read on the forward strand.
GATGCCCGAAGAGGTGCCGCTGGGCGAGGACTGCAAGGACTGGGCGGCCAACCTGAATGACCGGGAACGCAATCTGCTGACCCAGATCTTCCGCTTCTTCACGCAGGGCGACATCGAGGTCGCCGACAACTACATGGAACGGTACGGCCGGGTGTTCAAACCGACCGAAGTCAAGATGATGCTGTCCAGCTTCGCCAATATGGAGACCATCCATATCGCGGCCTACGCCCTGCTGCTGGAAACCATCGGCATGCCGGAGAGCGAGTTCGGCGCCTTCATGGAATATGAGGCCCTCAAGGCCAAGCACGACTTCATGCAGCAGTTCGGGGTCGAGAATAACGGCGACATCGCCCGCACCCTTGCCATGTTCGGCGGCTTCACCGAAGGCCTGCAGCTGTTCGCCAGCTTCGCCATGCTGCTGAACTTCCCGCGCTTCAACAAGATGAAGGGCATGGGCCAGATCGTCAGCTGGTCGGTGCGGGACGAGAGCCTGCATTGCGAGGGGATCATCAAGCTCTACCATGCCTTCAACGCCGAAACGGGCGCCGTGACCAAGGCCGTTGCCGACGACATCATGGGCTGCTGCGAGACCGTGGTGGGTCTGGAAGACCGGTTCATCGACCTTGCCTTCGAGATGGGCGACGTCCAGGGCATGACCCCCCAGGACATCAAGGCCTATATCCGCTTCATCGCCGACTGGCGGCTGCGCCAGCTGAAGCTGCCGGAAATCTACGGGGTCAAGGAAAACCCCCTGCCCTGGCTGCAGAGCATGCTGAGCGGCGTCGAGCACGCCAACTTCTTCGAGGCCCGCTCCACCGAATATTCCAAGGCCGCCACCAAGGGCCAATGGCATGGCGACGCCGGGGTCTGGGGCCAGTTCGACCAGCTCCTGTCCAAGCGTCACGAAAACCTGCTCCCGGCGGAGTAACCCATCCTCCCCCAGGCGCGCCGCGCCGAAAAGGGGGAGGTGGCGGCGGTCATGGACCGTCGACGGAGGGGGTCCTCAAAGGGCAGCCCCGACGACCTCTGCCGCAAGGACCCTGACCCGATGACAAGCCTTCCCGCCTTCGAAACCCTGCTCCTGGACCGGCCCCAGCCCCATATCCTGCGGGTCGCCTTCAACCGGCCGGAGGTGATGAACGCCCTGGGAACCCAGATGGGCCGGGATGTCCTGACCCTGTTCCAGTCCCTGATCCTCGACCCCGGCGACCTGCGCTGCATCGTCCTGACGGGAACCGGCCGGGCTTTCTGCGCCGGCGGCGACCTGAAGGAGCGCAACGGCATGACCGACGCGGCCTGGCGGACCCAGCATGTGCTGTTCGAGCAGGCCTTCTACAGCCTGATGGACTGCCCCGTTCCGGTCATCGCCGCCGTCAATGGCGCGGCCTTCGGCGGCGGCGCGGAGTTCGCCCTGGCCTGCGACTTCATCCATGCCGCCGAAACGGCGCGCTTCGCCCTGACCGAGACCCGGCTGGGCATCATTCCAGGCTGTGGCGGCACCCAGAACCTGCCCCGCGCCGTGGGTGTGCGGCGGGCCAGGGAACTGATCCTGACCGGCCGGCCCTTCTCGGCGGCTGAAGCCCAGGCCTGGGGCATGGTCAACCAGGTCTGGCCGGCGGACGGCCTGATGGAGGGGGTGCTGGCCGTGGCCGGCGCCATCGCCGCGGGCGGACCGATCGCCGTGCGTCAGGCAAAGCGGGCCATGACCCTGGGGATCGAGACCGACCTCAAGACCGGCCTGGCCATCGAGGTCGAGGCCTATAACCGCACCGTGTCCACCGAGGACCGCCGCGAGGGCGTCCTGGCCTTCAATGAAAAGCGCCCGGCCCGTTTTACCGGGTCATAGGCCGGAGGCCGGTCCGCCCGGATCCACCGTCACCCGCCTCATGTGACGTCTCTGGCCCGGATAATCGTTCAGGGCATAGTGCCAGACCTGGCGGTTGTCCCAGAAGGCCACCGACCCGTCCCGCCAGGCAAACCGGCAGGTAAACCGCTCCTGACGGCTGTGCTCGAACAGGAACTCCAGCAGGGGGCGGGATTCCCGGCTCGTCCAGCCGTCGATCCGCATGGTGAAGGCCGGATTGACATAGAGGGCGCGGCGACCGGTTTCGGGATGGGCCTTCACCACCGGATGGACAAACTCCCCGGCCGCGCCCTCGGCCTCGGCCACCTGCATCGAACTCCGCTTCTGGGCGGAAGCGCCCTGGGCGGAGTATTCCCGGCCCGCCGAATGGACGGCGCTGAGCCCCTCCAGAGTGGTTTTGAGCCCCTCGGACAGGGCGTCATAGGCCGCGGCTTGGCTGGCGAACAGGGTGTCGCCGCCAAACCCGGGGGTCTGGACCGCATAGAGGATGGAGCCGATGCTGGGGGTCTCCAGGAAGCTCATGTCCGAATGCCAGCCGCCGCCGAAATTGATCCGGTCCTCCGGCTCCTTGATGATTTCCATGACTTCTGGATGCCCGGCCATGCCGGACACATAGGGATGGATGTTCAGCGGCCCGAACCGCCGGCCCAGCCGGACCTGCTGCTCAGGGGTCAGGGACTGGTCCCGAAAGAAGATCACCTGATGCTGGTTGAAGGCCTCGCGTATGGCCTGGATCCTGGTGTCGGAAAGCTCGGCGGCGAGGTCGATCCCGCCGATCTCGGCGCCCAGGGCCCCGGCCAGCCGGCGGATCTGGAGGGGTTCACTCATGGGGACACAGGCTCCGGCAGGTCGACGAACTTCAGGTTTTCATCCCGCAGCCTGGCGCTGGCCTCGTCATAGAGGAAGGGCAGGAAAGCATAGCGTTCGCCCCGGGTGACCGGTAGGGCCTCATGCAGCATGGAACAGGAAAACACCACGGCGCCGCCCGTCGGCGGCCGGTAGCGCCGGTCGCCAAACTCTGGAAACCGCAATTCGCCACCCTCGTAGTCCTCGGCGTTGAGATTGATGGTCACCGCGAACTTGCGATGGGCCGTGCCCTTGGTGGTGTTGTCGCGATGCGGCCGGAACCATCCGGCGCCAGCCGGGTAGCAAGCCACCAGATAGCGCTCGATCCTCGTGCTCTGGAACTGGAAAGCCTTGCTGATTTCCGGAATCAGCCGGCGATTGATGCGTTCCCGAACGGCCGCCTTGAGGCTTTCGTCCTCCAGGATGACATCCTTGCGCCGCTTGTGCCGGGGATCGCTGATCAACCGGGTTATGCCGTCAATCTCGCGCATGAAACCGGATTCGGCCCCGCCCTCCTGTCGATAAGTCTCGATCAGGGCCTTGCAAAGGCCCGGCTCGAACAGTCGCGGCAGGATCAGGACCGGCGCCGACAGCTCCACCCCCGCATGGCCCGAAGGCCGCGGCAGCTTCGACATGAGGGGCTGCAACAGGGCCATCTCGCCGGCCCCCCCCCGGGCGAAGAGGCGAAGTTGCGGGTCCAGCAAAAGCCAGCCGCCGGCCTCCATGCCATAGAGGCCTGCCAGCCCCCCGTCCGGGTCGATGAACCAGCGGGGACCAGGGACGCTGTCCGGCGTCGCTCCCACCGCCACGCCGAACAGGCAGCCATGTTCGTCGGCGAGCGGCGGCGACAGGGCCACCCGTTCGGCCAGGCTGCGGGCGATTCCGGCATCCGGCGCGAACATCAGTCCGACCCAGCGCCCGGCCAGGGTCGCAAAGGCGAACCTCGGGTTCTCCTGGGTCGGTGCAAAGAACCAGGGGGCGGGGTCGCCGATGTTCAGCGCCATGGTCGGGGGTCTCGCAGGAGCAGGGATACAAGTATCCAAACTCCCGCGCCGGACTGCAATGGGCCCTTTTGCGCCGCGTCTCGTCCCGACCTTCCAGGACTCAAAGATTGAGCAGCGCCGGATCGCCGCCCTGGGCCGTGATATTGACCGACACGGCCCGCTCGACCCCGTAGCGGGACAGGGCCTCGGGGCCGCCGGCCTTGGGTCCGGTGCCGGACAGGCCAAGCCCGCCAAAGGGCTGTACCCCGACTACGGCGCCGATGATCGAGCGGTTGACATAGACATTGCCGGCCGGAACCCTGCGGATCACCTCTGCAGCAAAGGCCTCGATCCGGGAATGAATCCCCAGGGTCAGGCCATATCCCCGGTCGGCCAGGGCGCCGGCAACAGTAGCGAGGTTTTCCGGATCATAGCGAACGATATGGAGCACCGGGCCGAACACCTCCCGATCCAGGAAATCGGCTGACGGAATCTCGGCCAGGACCGGACCGAAGAAGGTCCCCGTCGCCGGCGAGGGCAGCGCCTTCAGCACTTTCGCCTCGCGCTGCAGTCGCTCCAGATGGGCGGCCAGCACGCCCCTGGCCTCGGCGTCGATGACCGGGCCGATATCGGTGCGGGGATCGGACGGGTCGCCGACCACCAGGGCGTCCATGGCGCCCATCAGTCCCTCGATCAGATGATCCGCCGTGTCCCTGGGCAGGAACAGCAGCCGCAGGGCCGAACATCTCTGGCCGGCCGAGCCAAAGGCCGAGACCATGACATCGTCGATCACCTGTTCCCGCTGGGCGGTGGTGTCGACAAACATGCCGTTCAGCCCGCCTGTCTCGGCGATGAAGGGCACAATGGGGCCGCGCCGGGCGGCAAGCGCGCTGTTGATCCGCCAGGCGGTCTCGGTGCCGCCGGTGAAGGCCACCCCGTCACAGCCGGGATGGGCTGCCAGGGCGGCGCCGACCGTCTCGCCGCGCCCCGGCAGCAGAGCCAGCAGGGCAGGGTCCAGCCCGGCGGCATGGAACAGCCGCACCGCCTCGGCGGCGATGAGCGGGGTCTGTTCCGCTGGCTTGGCCAGAACCGCATTGCCGGCGGCCAGAGCGCCGGCAATCTGGCCGGTAAAGATGGCCAGGGGGAAGTTCCAGGGGCTGATACAGACAAAGACCCCCCGGCCGCGCAGCTCGAGGCTGTTGGTCTCGCCCACCGGGCCCTTCAGCGCCTCGGGTCCCCCAAAGCGCGTCTCCGCCAGTCGGGCATAGTAGCGGCAGAAATCCGCCGCCTCGCGAACCTCGGCCACGCCATCGGCCAGGGTCTTGCCAGCTTCCTTAACGCAGAGTGCGATCAGACGGTCGCGGTGGGTCTCCAGGGCGTCGGCCATGGCCCGGAGAACCTGGGCGCGGGCCAGGCCTCCGGTTGCGTCCCAGCCTGGCTGGGTACGCCGGGCCGCCGCGAAGGCGGCCTCGATAGCCTCGGGGCTGGCCTCGGCAACAGTTCCCAGGATCTGGTCCGGGTCGGCCGGATTGCGCACGGACTCGCCGCCTGGGCCTCCGACGGCCAGGACGGGCAGCTCCCGCATCGCCGCACAGAGTGCCAGCCGCTCTGCCGTCACCGACAGGTCGACCCCTGCGCTATTCAGGCGGTCGCCATAGATATGGGCTGGCAGGGCGATCTTCCGGTGCGGACCCGGGCCAGTGGCCTCGACGCTGGCCATGGGGTCAACCACTACGGTTTCCGGCGGCACCCGCTCGTCCAGCAAGGCGTGGACGAAGCTGGTATTGGCGCCGTTCTCCAGCAGCCGCCGCACGAGATAGGGAAGCAGGTCCTCATGACCGCCCACCGGGGCATAGGCCCGGACCAGGACTCCGTCATAGAGGTCGTCGGCAGCCCGATAGAGGGCCTCGCCCATGCCGTGCAGGCGCTGGAACTCCACCTTCACCCCGGCCGCCCTGGCCATGCGCCGCACCGCCGCCAGGCTGTGGGCGTTGTGGGTGGCGAACTGGCCATAGAGGTGGGGCGAGGCGGCGATCAGGGCCCGGGCGCAGACCAGATAGGACAGGTCCGTCGCCGGCTTGGTCGTAAAGACCGGATAGCCGGGCCGGCCATTGACCTGGGCCCGCTTGATCTCGCTGTCCCAATAGGCGCCCTTGACCAGCCGGACCATCAGCCGCCGACCCGTGCGCTGCGCCAGCTCGGCCAGGCCGGCGATCACCAGGGGGCAGCGCTTCTGATAGGCCTGTATGGCCATTCCCAGGCCAGTCCAGTCGCCGAGTTCCGGTTCGGCGGCGAGTTTCTCCAGCAGCTTCAGGGACAGGACCAGCCGGTCGGCTTCCTCGGCATCGAGGGTGAAATTCAGGTCATGGCGGGCGGCGATCAGGGCCAGGCGTTTGATGCGAGGATACAGTTCGCTCCAGACCCGTTCCTCCTGGGTCGCCTCATAGCGGGGTGACAGGGCCGACAGCTTGACCGAGATTCCATGACCCGCTTCTGGCCCCTGTCCGCCTGACAGCCGGCCCACGGACTCGATGGCTGCGGCATAGGAGGCCTCGTAGCGCGCCGCGTCGGCGACCGTGCGTGCGCCCTCGCCCAGCATGTCGAAGCTGCAGATATCACCATCGCTCCGGGCCCGGATGATCGCGGCCTCGATGGTGCGGCCCAGAACGAATTGTTCGCCCATGATGCGGATCGCCTGCCCCACAGCCGCCCGGATCACCGGCTCGCCGACCCGGCCGGCCAGTCGCTTCAGAAAGCCCGGCAGGTCGGACCGCGCCTCATCGTCCACCTCCACCAGCTTGCCGGTCAGCATCAGGCCCCAGGTTGAGGCGTTGACGAACAGGCTGCCCGATCTGCCCATGTGACTGGCCCAGTCGGCGCTGCCGATCTTTTCGGCGATCAGCCGGTCCTTGGTCTCTTCGTCCGGGGTCCGCAGCAGGGCCTCGGCCAGACACATCAGGGCCAGCCCTTCGCGGGTCGACAGGGAAAACTCCTGCAGGAAGTTCTCCACCACGCCCTGGCGGCGCATCGACCGTCGGGCGCCCCGCACCAGGGCTTCCGCCTCGGCGCGTACGGCCGCCCGGTCCTCCAGGGACAGAGGGCTGGCGGCCAAAAGCTCGCTGACGGCCTCGGTCTCATCCCGGTATTTGGACCGGTCCAGTATGTCCCAGTCGATCGAGCCCGAGGCGGACATGACGGGGGCCGGGGCGGGGGTCTGGCTCTTCATGAAGCGGCCTTCTAGAGTAAAATCGTATGGCTGCGAACTGGCCGGCCGGTCGAAAACTGCGTCAAACAACAGAACCGGGGCCAGTTTTATCCAGATGGCCAGCCGACCTTCCAGACAGGCCCATGGCGCGCCCGGCTGAACAGGCTATCTTCCGCCCAGATCCACGGAAAGCCCACCCGATGCTGCTGCGCGCCACCGGTCTGCTCGTTGTCCTGCTTTTTGCGCCACTGCTGGCCCTGGGTGGTTGCGCCTCCCAGCCAGATCTGGCGGCAGTCCCGCCGGCTCGGAACCCTGCTCTGGCGGCCTTCGGCAGCGATCCGGCCGTCACGACCGCGGCGGACTGGACTCGCCGCCGAGCGCCCATTCTCCGCCAGGCCTTTCAGGACCAGGTCTATGGCCCGATGCCCGCCCTGGGCGGGGCGGTGGTCGAACAGCGACAGGTTCTGCAGGTCGAGGATGTCGGCCAGGCGATCATCGAACAATGGCGGATACGCCTGGGGGAAGGCGCGCA
>JARWZW010000036.1 GCA_029866155.1 Caulobacter sp.
CCGACATTGCCCATATGGGGAAAGGTGAAGGCGACGATCTGGGCCATGTAGCTGGGGTCTGTCAGGATCTCCTGATAGCCGGTCATGGCGGTGTTGAAACAGACCTCGCCCACCGCCTCGCCCGTCGCCCCGACGCCGATCCCCTGAAGCACCGTGCCCTCGGCCAGGACGAGCAGGCCGGTAACGCCGGGCAGCAGATCAGTCATGAGCGTGAATCTCCGGCGGGTGGGCAAACGGGCGCGTTGGTAGGGACTGTCGGGGCGCGGGTCAAACCCTTATCACGGACGGGCGGGTCAGGTGGCGCGAACATGCCGCGGGTGCAGCCAGAGTGCGTGCTTCGACACGCCTGCTGCTCAGGCTGCTCAGCATGACGATTTTATTGAATTTGCACAGTTTTCGTCATGCTGGGCAGCCCCTGCAAGGGGCGTGTCGAAGCACGCACTCTGCCAGCAACAGACGGTCTTCACCTACCCCTTCCCCATCGCTAGAAGCAGCCCATGCGTATCACCACGGTCGGCCTCGATGCCGATGACACCCTCTGGCACAACGAGACCATCTTTCGCCTGACCCACAGGCGGTTCGTGGAGCTGCTGAGTCCCCACGCGGACGAGGCGGTGCTGGAATCGCGGCTGAACGCGGTCGAGGCGAAGAACCTGCGACTGTATGGCTATGGGGTGAAGGGCTTTACCCTGTCGATGATCGAGACCGCCATGGACCTGACCAACGGCGAGGTTCCCAGCCGGGTCATCCAGGAGATCCTGGCGGCGGGGCGCGAGATGCTGACCGAACCGGTCGAGCCCCTGCCCGGGGTGGAGACGGCGCTGGACCAGCTGTCCAGAACCCATCGCCTGGTGCTGATCACCAAGGGCGACCTGCTGCATCAGGAACAGAAACTGGCGGCGTCAGGCCTGGGCGACCTGTTCGCCGCGGTGGAAATCGTCAGCGAGAAGGACCAGTCGACCTATGAGCGGGTCTTCGCCCGGCATGGAACCGGCGCGAACGGCGCGGTGATGGCCGGCAATTCGGTGCGGTCGGACGTGATACCGGCCCTTGAGGCCGGCGCCTGGGCGGCCCTGATTCCCTATCCGCTGGTCTGGGCCCATGAAGCGGCCAGTGCGCCCCATGATCATCCCCGCTATCGCGAACTGGCGAGTCTGGCCGACCTTCCCGGATGGCTGGACGAAATCGGATAATCGTTGTCCCTTGGCGCCCCTCTCCCCCTGCCCGGGCGGAGGAAACCCGAGAGGTCGCCTTGAAACGCTTTGTCCCGCTGCTGGCCCTGCTGCTGCTGTCCTGCGCCTCGCCGGGAGCCGACCCCGCTCCTGCCTATGACCTGGTGATCCGGGGCGGGCAGATCTATGACGGCTCCGGCGGCGCGCCGTTTGCCGGGGACCTTGCCATCAAGGGCGACCGGATCGTGGCCGTGGGCAGGTTCGTGGGCCGGGGTGCGAAAGAGATCGACGCGGCCGGCCAGGCGGTCAGCCCGGGCTTCATCAACATGCTGTCCTGGTCCGGCGAGACCCTGATAGCCGACGGCCGGGGGCTGTCGGACCTGAAACAGGGTGTAACCCTTGAAGTCATGGGCGAGGGCTCCTCCATGGGCCCCTGGAACCCGGCGATGATCGCCCAGGAAGCCGCGCGGCAGGGGGATATCAAGTATCCGATCACCTGGACGACCCTTGGCGGCTATCTCGAGGCCGTGCAGGCGCGGGGGGTTTCCATCAATGTCGCCTCGATGATCGGGGCCGAGACGGCCAGGACCTGGGTGCTGGGCGAGGGCGATGTCGACCCGGATGCGGCCCAGCTGGAGACCATGAAGGGCCTGGTGAGACAGGCCATGGAAGAGGGCGCCCTGGGGGTTGGCTCCTCCCTGATCTATGCGCCTGGCGGCTATGCGGAAACAGACGAACTGGCGGCCCTGGCGGGCGTCGCCGGGCGCTGTGGCGGGATCTATGCCAGCCACATTCGCTATGAGAGCGACCGGCTGCTGGACGGGATCGACGAGCTGATCGAGATTTCCCGGCGATCCGGCGCCCCTGCCGAGATCTGGCACCTGAAACAGGCCGGCAAGACCAACTGGGGCAAGCTGGACGCCGCCATCGCCCGGATCGAGGCAGCCAGGGCGCAGGGCCTGCGGATCACTGCCAACATGTACAGCTATACGGCCGGCAGCACCGGTTTTGACGCCGCCATGCCCCCCTGGGTCCAGGCCGGAGGCCGGGAGGCGTGGATCAACCGGCTGAAGGACCCTGCGGTCCGCACCAGGGTCATTGCAGAGATGCGCGACCCGGCAGCACCCTACGAGAACCTCTATCGCCATGCCGGCGCCGAGGGGACCATCCTGGTCGGCTTTCGCAGCGAGGCGCTGAAGCCCCTGACCGGCCGCACCCTGGCTGATGTCGCCCGGGAGCGGGGCCAGTCGCCGGAGGACGCCATGATCGATCTGGTGATCGCCGACGGCAGCCGTATCCAGGTGGTCTATTTCCTGATGAGCGAGGATAATGTCCGCCGCCAGACCAGCCTGCCCTGGATGAGCTTCGGGTCCGACGCCTCGGCCCTTGCGCCGGAAGGGATCTTCCTGAAATCCTCAACCCATCCCCGCGCCTATGGGAACTTCGCCCGGGTGCTGGGTAAATATGTGCGGGAAGACCGGGCCCTGACCCTGGCCGACGCCGTCCATCGCCTTTCGGGCCTTCCCGCCCACAATCTGGGCCTCAGGGACCGCGGCCTGCTGAAGCCCGGCTACATGGCGGATGTGGTGGTGTTCGATCCGGCCACGGTGGCTGACCACGCCACCTATGATTCCCCCCGGCAGTTCGCCACCGGGATCCGCCAGGTGGTGGTCAATGGCGGCTGGGTCCTGAAGGACGGGGAGCCGACGGAGGTTCGCAGCGGCCGGTTTGTCCGGGGCCGGGCCTGGACCGGCTGGCCAGACGGCGGCTGCCGGGCCAAGGCGTCCGACTGGGGCTGGTAACCGCGACCTACAGGCTGGCGATCCAGGTCCAGATGACCCAGAGGCTGAAGGCCAGGGCGACCAGCCCCAGGGCCTGGGCCGCCAGCCGACGGCCCGGCGCTGCGATCGACCGCGCCAGAACGACCAGGGCGATCGAGCAGAGACCATAGGTCATCATGGTCGTCGCCACTGTCAGGCTGATCAGGGCGTTGAATTGCTTGGCAAGGGTCGGGGCGACGGTGGTGACCGCGATCAGGGACATCAGGATGCCGGAAAAGAACAGTCCCCGGCGGGGTGTGACCTCCGGGTCGGCCTCTGTCAGGAACTTCGGGAAATAGCCGGCAAGCGCCCCGGCCCGCGCGGTCTCGACCGTCACCAGGATCCAGCCCCCCAGGGTTCCGAAGGCCTTGATGATGGCGAAGATGGCCACCAGGGTTCCGGCGATGGGCCCGGCCAGCCGGGTGACGACATCGGCGAAGGGCGCGGTCGACCGGGCCAGTTCGGCAGGCGGGATCACGCCCTGAACCGCAACACAGGCCAGGACATAGATGGTCCCGGCCAGGAGAACGCCGCCCAGGGCGGCGATGGGCAGGTCGCGAGCCGGATTTCGCACCTTGGCGGCGATTGCGTTGGCGCATTCCAATCCGGTGAAAGCCCAGAAGACCAGCAGGACCACGCCCGGCACGGTCTGGGACAGGGTCTTGCCTTCCGGGCTCCAGGACGCGGCGAACAGCGCCGGGTCAAAGGCTGCCAGGCCCAGGACAATGGCTGAAAGGACCGGCAACAGGCCCAGGGCCAGGGCGGCCCCGCCAAGTCCGGTCACGGTCCTTGCCCCCGCCAGATTGATCAGAACGAAAAGCCAGATGACCCCCAGCAGGGCGATCAGCGTCGGAAGCGCGCCCGACAGGGCCGGAAACAGGGACGTCAGATAGCCAACCGCAGCCAGGGCGATCGCAACGTTGCTGAGCGGGCAGCCGACCCAATAGGCGATCCAGGCGACAAACCCCAGGAAGGGGTGCAGCGCGATGCGGGGATAGTCGAGCAGGCCGTCGGCATCCGGCCGCAGTCGGCCCAGGATGGCGAACACGCCCGCCAAAGCGATCGCCCCCGCCGCAGCGGCCAGCCAGCCCACCAGGCTGGAGGTCCCGAAGGGCGCAATGGAGGCCGGGAGGAGATAGACTCCCGCACCGATCATATTGCCCGCCACAAGCAGGGTGGCGAGGAGGGGACCGATCTTGAGGGAACTCTGCATGGCCTGAGGTTCCACCGCGCAGGATAGGGGCGTCAATGGCGGAGCAGCCGGCGACTGCGATCGACCGGTGATTCAGTCGATCAATTCCACAGGATCAGCGCGCCGCCGCCGGGGCGGGCAGAAACGCAAGGCGACTGCCATACTGCCCAGAATCAGCAGGACCGCAGCCAGCAGGGCCCCAGGCGGGCCCATGGACGCAGCCAGGACCATGCCAACCAGCGGCCCCAGGCCCGCTGCGAGAAGCTGGGCGGTGGCGCTGATCGCACTGGCGCGACGACTGGGATCAAAGGCCTGGAGGACCGAGAAAAGACTGGCGCCCAGGACCAGCCCGGCCAGACCCGCAAGGGCGTAGGCGGCCAGAAAGACCAGCGGTGAAGGGCCGAGGACCAGCACCCCGTAGGCGCAGACCGTGACCAGGCATACGGCGACAAACAGACTGCGTCGCGGGACCCGGTCCGCCAGGGCCAGGGCCAGCAGGGCGCCGAGCATCTGGGCCACCAGAACAGTCAGACCCACCGTCCCGACCCAGCCGGACAGGCCCAGCTCGGCGGCGATCGGGCGCATATGGAACCAGGCGGCGCCGCTGCCGGCGAAATAGAGGAACAGGGCCATCAGGCCGGCCAGGCCCGACCTGGACGGCTGGCGATGGCCGCCAGGATCGACCAGGTCCGGAAGGGCGGGCGGCAGGGCCAGGCTGGCCAGGAGCCCGATCCCGGCAAGCGCGGTCAGCACCACGGGCCCGGCCGCCGCACCCAGCCCGGGCAGGACGATACTGGCGAACAGGCCGGCGGCGAAGACCTGACCGGCGGCCTGGATCATGAAAAAGGCCGCGGCCCAGGGCTCTGGCCGGGGGAGCCGCGCGATGAGGCCGACCGTGATCCAAAGGGTGACGCCGCCCGCCAGACCGGCCAGGACCCGCAGGGCCATGAAGGCCTCGCCCCGGAGCCAGATACCTGCCAGGGCGACGACCAGCAGGACCAGCGCAGCGCCCGCCGCCTTCTGGCGCAGATGGTGCGGCGGGAGGAGCAGGCCACAGAGGGCCACCGACAGGCCCATCGCCAGCATGCCCGCAATTCCGGCGGGTTGGATCAGGGTCGCTGGAAATCGCCCCGCATCGGCCAGTTCACCCAGCAGCAGGGATTGCAGGCTGGCGGCGACCATCGTGGTCGAGCCCAGGACCACCGCAGAGATCGCCTGGAGGCGCGGCGGTTGGAATGGCGGCTGCGGCTCTGGTTCCATCACAGTCTGCCCCTCGGTCCAGGCGGGGCCATATCAGACAAGCCCTGGCGGATTGCCAATACCGCAAAGCGGCTTGGCCAAGGGCTCAGGCCTTTTTCACGAACTCCGTCCGCAGGACCAGATCGCGGACCTTTTCGGCCCGGCATTCGATCTCGGCCGGGTCGTCGGTGAGGCGGATGCCCTTGATCAGGGTTCCCCGCTTGATCGTTACCCCCCCGGAGCCCTTGACCTTCAGGTCCTTGATCAGGATCACATTGTCGCCGTCGGCCAGAACCGCGCCGTTGCTGTCGCGTACGTCCATGATCCTGGTCCTTCCCGGTCGGTGAGGAGGCTGGCCCTAAAGCGAAACCCGCCCACGGGCAACGGGACCTAACGCCACCCCCCGGCGCCGGCGGCATTGGCCGCCGGATTGATCGGCCGGGCGATCAGGCCGTTCTGGGTCAGCCAGACCTCGTAGCGGGCGCCATCGGCCATGGGCATGAAGGCGCCGCCGCCATAGAGGCTGTCGACCATGGGCGCATAGCGCTTCGACTTGCGGGCGATCTTCCAGAGATCGACATTGCCGGGCTCGGGTCCCAGGTCATAGGCGCTGCGTGGCGCCGTCAGTTCGTCCTGGGTGGACTCATAGCGTCCGGACAGGCGATCGAGACGGTACTGGCTGTCCAGGCCCAGGATATTGGCCCAGGGCTTCCATTTCAGGACCCGCGCCTCGATTCGCCATTCGTCGCCATGGACTTCGTACCGCTGGCTGCGGCCGGTGGCGTTGGCCTCGCTTGGCGGTTCGGTCAGGGTCACTTCAAACAGCTGCGGGCCCAGCTGCCGGGTCTCCAGCGAGGCCACGGGCCGTTCAAAAGTCAGTCGGGCATAGGTCTGGACATCCAGGGCCGCCAGGGCGGTGACCGCCCCCGCCGCCAGGAGCGCGCCGCCAACGGTCGTCCCGAACAGCCCGCCGACAAACCGGCCGCTGAACAGGGACCCCAGGCCCCGGATCAACACGACCGACCCCAACAGGGCGGCGACCGAAGGTGCAATCCACCACCACCAGACCATGGGCTTTCCCCCTTGAGGACAGGACGCAGGCGCAATCTTCACCATAAGGCCATGGATGACGAACCTGCGCCAGAGATGAAGGCCAGCAGTTGAATTGCCGCCCCGGCGGGGCCTAATGGACCCATGCGTTTCGATGATCGGTTCCTGGAGGAGATCAAGACCCGCGTCCGGCTGTCGGACGTGATCGGCAAGACCGTGAAGCTGAAACGCCAGGGCCGGGAATTTGTCGGGCTTTCGCCCTTCACCAAGGAGCGGTCGCCCAGCTTTTTCGTCAATGACGACAAAGGCTTCTTCCACGATTTCAGCAGCGGCAAGCATGGCGACCTGATCGCCTTTTTCCAGGAAACCGAACGGCTCAGCTTCATGGAGGCGGTGGAGCGGCTGGCGGCCGAGGCCGGGGTGCCCCTGCCCGCCCCCGACCCCCAGGCTGCCGAGACCGAAAGGCGTCGTCAGGGCCTGTCCGACTGGATAGATCTGGCGGCCAGATGGTTCGAGGGCGAACTACGGCGACCGTCAGGCCGGGAGGCCCGCGCCTATCTGGAGCGACGCGGCCTGCCCGAGGCGGAATGGAGCCGGTTTGGCCTGGGGTTCGCCCCCGCCGGTCGCAACGCCCTTAAGGATTATCTGATCGCCAAGGGCGCCCGGGCGCCGGAGCTGGTGGAGTCCGGCCTGCTGATCTCCCCGGAAGACGGCGCAGCCCCGTTTGACAGGTTCCGCGACAGGATCATCTTTCCCATAAGCGATGCGCGGGGACGGATCGTCTCCTTCGGCGGCCGGGCCATGGATCCCGCCGCCCGGGCCAAGTACCTCAACGGTCCCGAGACGCCGCTGTTTTCCAAGGGACGGCTGCTCTATGGCCTGCCCGAGGCCCGCAAGCTGATGCATGCCGGCGGGGCTGATGCGGCCCTGGTGGTGGTCGAGGGCTATATGGACGCCATCGCCTGCCAGAGGGCGGGTATCGCCGCTGTGGCGCCCCTGGGAACGGCCCTGACCGAAGACCAGATGGAGGTGCTGTGGCGTCTGCATCCCGAGCCGACCCTGAGCTTCGACGGCGACGCAGCCGGCCGCCGGGCCGCCAATTCCGCCATCGACCGGGCCCTGCCCCTGATCAAGCCGGGCCGCAGTTTCCGGTTCGCCATCGTCACGGGCGGCAAGGATCCGGACGATGTCCTGCGGGAACAGGGGCCCATCGCCCTGAAGGCCCAGCTGGCCGACACCACGCCCTTTGTAGAGCAGCTGTTCCATCGCGAGCGCGACCTGGAGCCGCTGGATACGCCGGAGCGCCGGGCGGGGCTCAAGGTGCGCCTGCGGAAGATCGCCGCCACCATTGCCGACAAGGACCTGGCCGACGCCTATCGCGAGGACCTGCTGGGCCGCTACGAGCAACTCTGGCCGACCAGCCGGCCTGTCTTCACCGTCGGGGCGGCGGCGCGGGAGCTGTCCCGCAAGCGCTGGGACGGTCCCAGGGGCAAGTCAGCGGGACCGACCGGGCCCTTCGATCAGACCCGGGAGTCTGTCGGCCGGATGCGGGCCTCGCCCAGGCCCCTGGCGGCGGCCCTGGCCCAGGCAGTGCTGCAGGACCCGCACATGCTGGACGACAAGGTGGAACTGGTCAGCGTGCGCGGCTTCTGCGACCAGCGGCTGGCCCGGCTGGCCGACGAACTGGTGCAGTACCGGTTCGAGACCGATGTGGTGGATGCGGCCTCGGTGCGCCGCCGGCTGGAGGCGCGCGGTTTTGGCGAGGGGGTATTCGACCAGCTGGCCCAGGTCGCCCGCTCGGCCGGCGCGGCCTTCCTGGCTGCCGATCTTGAGCCGGCCAGGGCGCGACAGCTCTGGTCCCTCGCCTTCGATCTGATGGTCAAGCTGGAGGCCCTGGAACGGGCCGTGGAGACGGCCAAACAGGACCTGGAACGCGACAATGACAGCGCGATCCTGATGAAACTCAAGACCGAACGCGACCTCTTGAAACGGCTGGTGGACAGCGGCGCCTGGTCCGAAGAGGGCGAGGCGGCCGGCTGGCTGAATTGATGGGCCGCCCCTTCCGGCGGCAGCCGAAAGGAGCGGAGCCTCAGACCGTTTCTATTGGTCGAACACGATGACTGAACGGGCCAGTTCGCCGCGCTTCAGTTCCTCGAAGGCTTCGTTGACCTGGTCGAGCTTGATGCGACGGCTGATCATCTGATCCAGCTTCAGCTTGCCGGTCATGTAGAAATCCACGAACCGCGGCATGTCGACCGGGAAGCGATTGGAGCCCATCAGCGAGCCCTGGATGCGCTTTTCGCCCAGGAAGTCGGCGCCGTGCAGTTCGATCTTCACACCGATCGGGATCATGCCGATGACGTTGGCGGTGCCGCCCCGGGCCAGCATGCGGAAGGCCTGTTCGGTGGTCGCCTTGAGGCCGATGGCTTCGAAGCTGTGCTGGACACCGCCGTTGGTCATTTCCAGGACCTGGGCGACGGGGTCGCCCTGGCTGGCGTCGACCACGTCGGTCGCGCCGAATTCCTTGGCCAGGTTCAGCTTGGAGCCATGCATGTCGATGGCGATGATCCGGCCGGCGCCGGCGATCGCCGCGCCATTGACCGCCGCCAGGCCCACCCCGCCGCAGCCGATCACCGCGACAGTTTCACCCGGACGGACATTGGAGGTGTGGATGACCGCGCCGACCCCGGTGGTCACCGAACAGCCGATCAGGGCGGCGACGTCCAGGGGCATGTCCTTGCGGATGGCCACACAGGCGTGCTCGTGGATCAGCATCATCTCGGCGAAGGACGAGAGATTGAGGAACTGGTTCATGTTCGGCGCGCTGGCGTCTTCACGGAACAGCCGCGGCTCGTCCTTCTTGTCGCGACGCACGTCCGGGCTGATGCAGCGGGACATGTGGCCGGTCAGGCAGTGGTTGCAGTGGCCGCAATAGGCAGAGAGGCAGGTGATGACATGGTCGCCGACCTTGCAGGTGCGGACCTCGCTGCCGACCGCCTCGACGATCCCGGCGCTCTCGTGGCCGATTACGGCTGGCAGGGGATGGGGATACTTGCCCTCGACGAAATGCAGGTCCGAATGACAGACCCCGGCGGCCACGGTGCGGATCAGCACCTCATGCGGGCCAGGCTTTCCGATGCGGACCTCTTCGATCAGGAGGGGCTTGCCCACCTCGCGCAGAACGGCGGCCTTCATGACATGTCTCCCGAACGTTTGTTTGGGCAGAGTTATCGCCGGTAAGTCGAGGGACGGGAAGGGGGCGATCCCTCGACGCGACGAAAAACCTGCGATACCTCAAGGGGGAAAAGGGCGCCAGGAGGCGATGATGATCCTGCAGGACAAGAGGCTGAACCGTCGATCGCTGCTGTCGCTTGGCGTGGCGGGGGCGGCCCTGGCGGCCTCGCCCCAGGCCCTGGCCAGGGCCCTGCCCCGGGTGATGACTGCACAGGGTCCGGTGACCGGGGTTGCAGGCGCACCGGTGGAGACCTTCCTGGGCCTGGCCTATGCCGCGCCGCCGGTCGGCGATCTGCGGTTTGCGCCTCCGCAGCCTCCAGCCGTCCGCAGCCAGGTTATTGCGGCCACCATCTTTGGCAATGCCGCCATCCAGATGCCCTCGCCCTCGTCCGTCAATCCCACCTCCGAGATGGGCAAGGCCCTGCAGGCGGTGTTTCCGGTCCGCAAGGATGTCGACAGCCAGAGCGAGGATTGCCTCTATCTCAATGTCTGGACCCGCAAGGCCCGCCATGGGCGAAACCGGCCGGTGATGGTCTGGCTGCATGGCGGCGGGTTCGCCTATGGCTCCGGCGCCTGGGACACCTGTGACGGGACCAGCCTCGCCGACCGCGGCGATGTGGTGGTGGTGACGATCAATCACCGCCTGAATGTCCTGGGCTATCTGAACCTGCCGGGGGTCCCGGGCAGCGGCAATGCCGGGATGCTGGACATCGTCGCCGGCCTGGACTGGGTGAAGGCCAATATCGCGGCCTTTGGCGGCGATCCGGGCAATGTGACGATCTTTGGCGAGTCCGGCGGGGGCGCCAAGGTCAGTTATCTGATGGCCATGCCGGCGGCGAAGGGGCTGTTCCACCGGGCAATCATCCAGAGCGGCCCCGGCGTCAGGGCCGTGCCGGCCGACCGAGCCAACAGCCTGCGGGCCGACCTGGCCGCCGCCCTTGGCCTAGCGGCCGATGATGTCGCAGGCCTGCGGGCCGTACCGCCCGAAAAGCTGCTGTCGGCCGCCTATGAGGCCGAGAAGAAGCAGCCGGGCGCAGGTTTCGAGCGGACCGGCTTTGCGCCCGTGGTTGACGGCGCCGGACTGCCGGCCCAGCCCTGGGACCCGGCGGCGCCGGACATCAGCGCCGGTGTGCCGGTGCTGATCGGCCTCAACAAGGACGAGATGACCCTGTTCTTGGCCTCGGCCCCCTGGTTTGGAAAACTGGACGAGGCCGGGCTGATGAAGATGGCCGGCGGCCTGTTCGGAGAGCGGGCCGGCGCCGTTGTGGCGGCACTGAAGGCCGACTTCCCGGACTATTCGCCGACCTACCTGGCCTGTCACCTGACCACCTATGGCCGGATGTTCGCCGGCTCGGTGCAGATAGCCGAGCGCAAGGCCGCCCAGGGGCGGGCGAAGGCCTGGTTCTATCTGCTGGAGTGGGAGACCCCGGTCGGGCCTTTCAAGTCGCCCCATACCCTGGAAATTCCCCTGGTGTTCGACAATGTCGACAAGGCCCGGGTCCAGTTGGGCGCGGGACCGGAGCCGGAGATCCTGGCGGCCCAGATGAGCGCCGCATGGCTGGCCTTTGCCAGGTCCGGCAATCCCAACACCGCCCTGGTCCCGAAGTGGCCGGCCTATGAGCCCGGCCGCCGGGCGACCATGATGTTCAATGTGAAAAGCCGGGTCGTCGAGGATCCCTATGCGGCCACGCGCAAGGCCGTGGTGGTTTAGAGCGGATCCTCCCCCAGGCGCGAAAGCGGCGGTCCGGGGGAGGTGGCGGCGGTGAATAGTCCGCCGACGGAGGGGGTTCCCCACCCACTCGCCGCATCTGAAATCGCCCACATGACAGACAGGGGCGGACCCCCTCCACCATCGCGTTTGGGAGGGTCCGCCTCCCCAGAATCGGCCCTGCGGGCCTGGGGGAGGATCTTTGACTTGTGGCGCGCGGGCCTCTAACCCGCCGGGATGACCACGCAGCTGCTTTTCGCCACCCGCCTGTATCGAGCCGAACTGGCCGGGTCACCGGGCGGGGATGCCCTGATGGAGGACCTGGCCGATGTCTGCGCCATGATGGCGCAGGAGGATGAAGCGGGGCAGGCCTGGTCAGAGGCGCATCACTATCCCGGCTACACCTCCTATGCCTCGCCCGGCCCTCTCTGGACCCGGGCCAGCGCCATGGCCGATCTGAAGAAACAGCTGGATCGCCACGCGAAGGCCTTTGCGGCGGACCTGGGCCTGGATCTGGCGGACGGCCGGCTGCGGCTGGACAATCTGTGGGTCAATGTCCTGGAGCCGGGCGGGACCCATACGGGCCATATCCACCCCCATAGCGTGATCAGCGGCACGGTCTATGTGGTTGTGCCGCAGGGCGCCTCTGGCCTGAAGCTGGAGGATCCGCGGCTGCCCATGATGATGGCCGCCCCCGGACGGCTGGCCGACGCGCCGCAGGACCAGCAGACCTTTGTCTATGTCAGCCCCGTCGGAGGCACCCTGCTGATGTGGGAAAGCTGGCTGCGCCACGAGGTGCCGGCCAATGCCGCCGAGACCGAGCGGGTGTCGATCAGCTTCAACTACGGTTGGCGCTGACCGCGCGCCGCGTCAGCCGTTGCGGGCGCGGATACACATGCGCCGGCCTTCATAGAGATCGCCGACCAGACTGCCGTCCCGGGCCGCCAGTTTGCGGGCCTTTTCGAACAGCCGGCTTTCGGCCAGGGGCCGCTCGCCGGCGCCGCAGACCGGAGCCGAGACCCGCTGGGCGTTTTCGCAGAGGCAGATGAGGTCGCTCTGGTCGATGCGGCTGGAGGAGGCCCGGCAAAGGGCCGGCCGGGTCTCGCCCCCGACGTCGAGGCAGATGATCCGGGTGTCCGGCCCGCGTGCGGTCTTTCCCCCGGGCGGTGCGGCGGTGGCGGACAGGCTGGACAGGGCGAGAACAAGGGCGGCTGTGGCGGCGAGGGTCAGGGTGCGCATGATCGGGCTCCTTCTGCCCCATCCTAACACGTGAGCGACCGTACGGCTCCTCACCTTGCCAAACCCTGCAGGACGTCCTCAGCCGGCGTTCAGGTTGCCGGGACCAGTCTTGGTCTCAACAGACAGGCGAGAGACTACAGGGACATGACCAGCGGTCAGAAGATCACCGAACATCAGATGATGGGACAGTGGGTGTTTCGCACCCGCGACCCCGAGGCCGCCCGATCCCTGTTCGAGGCCCTGCCGCCGGCCTTGAGCGCCGGCGCCGAACTGCTCACTCGCCCGGACGGCGGCGAACTGCGCACCCCCCGGGGTGAGACGGCGGCCTGGTTGCGCGAAAAAGAATAGGGAGAGGCGTCAAGCCGAAGGCTCGGACTCACCCTGCGTCTCCTGCGCAGCCGGGGCGCGCTCCAGGCCGAACAGCGACTTGATCGAGGACCAGCCGCGTTCAAGGGCGGCCAGGAAGCCGATGAAGGCGGAGAGGAACTCCATCCACCACCAGACGGTCTCGAACAGGGCGCGGCTGAACACCATCTGCGCCAGGGGATAGATCAGGTTCCCGACCACGATCCGGAACCTCGCATAGGCGGTTGAGTATTCTATCGACCGCTCTGCGACCCAGGCCCCCGCCACGGCCGCCAGGACCGGCGACCAGAGCAGGGGCAGGGTGAGGAAAAGGGTCAGGACCAGTAGGACCAGCTTGGTTCCCAGGGTCTCGCGCGAGATCAGGGTCAGGCTCAGAAAGAGGATAAGGCCCAGACCGATCACCGTGAAAGCGACCGGCAACACCTGGTCGGACATGTCGATCACGTCCAGACCCAAGAGCCAGGGTCCGCCGATCAGGGCCATGGCGCAGACCATGAAGGCGAGCAGCCAGGCCGCCCCATAGTGACTGAGCCGCGTCTTGATCAGTTCCAGATTCAGCATACCGCCCTCCCCGACGTCCGGCCTTAACCATGACCGGGCCGAGGTCGGGAGTCGAGAGTGGGCGCTGGCCTCGGACGTCAGCCCGGCAGCTGCGGAGCGGAGCGCCGGAACTTAGAGCCCCGAAGGTGCGGAGTTTGCGGCTGAGATACAGCGCTCTGTCAACTCTGGGCCCCGGATCGGCCCTGCGGGCCGTCCGGGGTGACGGACGTCTTTTTGCCCTAGCTGTCCAGGAAGCTGCGCAGTTTGCGGCTGCGGCTGGGGTGTTTGAGTTTGCGCAGGGCCTTGGCCTCGATCTGGCGGATACGTTCGCGGGTGACGCTGAACTGCTGGCCGACTTCTTCCAGGGTATGGTCGGTGTTCATGCCGATGCCGAACCGCATGCGCAGGACCCGCTCTTCCCGGGGGGTCAGGCTGGCCAGGACGCGGGTGGTGGTTTCGCGCAGGTTGGACTGGATGGCCGCATCGATCGGCAGGATAGCGTTCTTGTCCTCGATGAAGTCGCCCAGATGGCTGTCTTCCTCGTCGCCGATAGGGGTCTCGAGGCTGATGGGCTCCTTGGCGATCTTCAGGACCTTGCGGACCTTTTCCAGGGGCATGGCCAGCTTTTCGGCCAGTTCCTCGGGCGTCGGCTCGCGGCCGATCTCGTGCAGCATCTGACGGCTGGTGCGGACGATCTTGTTGATCGTCTCGATCATGTGGACCGGGATGCGGATGGTCCGGGCCTGGTCGGCGATGGAGCGGGTGATGGCCTGGCGGATCCACCAGGTGGCGTAGGTGGAGAACTTGTAGCCCCGGCGATACTCGAACTTGTCCACCGCCTTCATCAGGCCGATGTTGCCCTCCTGGATCAGGTCGAGGAACTGCAGACCGCGGTTGGTGTATTTCTTGGCGATGGAGATGACCAGGCGCAGGTTGGCCTCGACCATTTCCTTCTTGGCCTGACGGGCCTCGCGCTCGCCCTTCTGGACGGTCTGGACGATGCGGCGATAGTCGTCGATGGGCACGCCCGTCTCGGTGGCCAGGGCGGCCACTTCCTGGCGGATGTCGGAAACCGAATTGACGTCGTTCTCGACGAACTTGGTCCAGCGCACGCCCATCTGCTTGACCGTATCGGACCAGTTGGGGTTCAGCTCGGAGCCGAAATAGGCTTTCAGGAACTCGCCCCGGCTGATGCCATAGCTGTCGGCCAGACGCAGCAGACGGCCTTCCAGGGCCATCAGCCGCTTGTTGATGGCGTAGAGCTGCTCGACCAGGGCCTCGATGCGGTTGTTGTTGAGCTTCAGGGTCTTGAGCTTGGCGACAATGGCGCCGCTGGCGGTGGCGTAGCTCTTGCGCTCGGCGTCGGTCAGGTCGGCGCCCTGCAGCCGGCGCTCCATCAGCTTTTCCTGCAGCCGGCGGAACCCGTCGAACTCGGCGGCGATGGCGTCCAGGGTCGCCATGACCCCTTCACGCAGTTCGCCCTCCATGGCGCTGACCGTCGGGCCGGCGCCGTCGTCGAAGTCGTCCTCGTCGTCTTCACCCTCGGGCTTTTCCTCGCCCTCGGCCTTTTCAGCGGGCTCGGGCGCCTCGCCCGGCTCGGGGGCGGCCACCGGCGGGGCGCTGGGGAACAGCACGCCATAGGTGCCTTCAAGGTCGATCACCTCGCGCAGCAGGATGCGGCCCGAGCCCAGTTCCTCGCGCCAGACCATAATGGCCTCGAAGGTCAGGGCGCTTTCGCACAGACCCCGGATCATGGCGTCCCGGCCCGCCTCGATACGCTTGGCGATGGCGATTTCGCCTTCACGACTGAGCAGCTCGACACTGCCCATTTCCCGAAGGTACATCCGCACCGGATCGTCCGTGCGGTCATAGGCCGGCTTGGTCTCGGCCTCGGTGGTGATCGAGGTTTCCTCGCGGGTGGCGACCTCGCCGCCCTCTTCGGTGGCCGCGTCTTCTTCGGCCTCGACGACATTGACGCCCATTTCCGACAGCATGGCGAGGGTGTCTTCGATGGCGTCGGGGCTGACCTCCTCCGAGGGCAGAACCTTGTTCAGCTCGTCCATGGTGACGTAGCCGCGGGCCTTGGCCTGCTTGATGAACTTCTTGACGCCGGCGTCTGTCAGATCCAGCAGCGGACCGTCCGCGACGGGGGCTTCGGTCTGTTCGGCCTGCTCGGTCGTGTTGCTCATCGCTATCTCCGATGGCGGCGCAAACCCGCCAGGGTTCGGGGCCGCAAAACTACAGCTTTCGTCAATCGCAGGGTCGCCATTCCGGCCTCTAGAGCGGCGCAAATCCCGGGGTCGGCCCTGTGGAAAAAATTCCTGCCCTGTCAGTCATCGCGTACCGCAAGGCGCAGAACCGCTGACCGCGAGGCGAGCCTCGTCGGAGTGGGTGGCCTGGCGGGCGCGGGACAGGATCGAAAAATCCAGCAACGCGTTCCCAGGGATTCGACGGCGGCGAGGATGACATCCTGTTTCAGGAAGGGCGCGCGCAGCAGGGCGGCGGCCCGATCGATGTCAGTCAACTACCTGGCAAATCCACGAGGGGCGCACATGGCGTCGTGGTCCAGCCCTGTCAAGACCCGCCGCCCTCCAATCAGTTGATTTCCCTGACTTCGGTGCGACGAAAGGTTCAGTTCTGCCCGCGGCTGGCGGGCTGGGCCTTGCGCAGGCCGGCGTTATTGGCGTCCTTGAAGTCCGCTCCGGCCAGTTTCTTGCTCTCGATGGTCGGCTCATGGCCGCTGGAAGCGAGCAGGGCGTCAACCCGGGTGCGGGAGGCGCGGAACCTGGCCAGTTCCGCCCCGGCCAGGATAGTGCCTGTCGGAACCTTGGCTCCGATCGGATTGACCCGGGCTCCCTTGAAGAAGATTTCGTAATGAAGGTGAGGCCCCGTCGAGCGACCGGTGCTTCCAACATAGCCGATCACCTGGCCCTGGGAGACGCTCTGTCCTGGCCTCAGGCCCCGGGCGTAGCGGGACAGGTGGGCATAGCCTGTGGAATAGCCGCCGCTGTGGCGCACCTTGACCCAGTTGCCATAGCCGCCAAACCGCCCGGCCGTCTCGACCACGCCGTCGCCGGCGGCCAGGACAGGGGTGCCGCTGCCAGCCCCGAAATCGATGCCCTGGTGCATCTTGTTATAGCCCAGGATCGGGTGACGGCGGAATCCGAAGCCGCTGGTGATGCGGGCGCCGTCAACAGGGGTGCGCAGGAGGAAGCCTTTGATATTCTTGCCCGCCTCGTCGAAGAACTGCGTCTTTCCGTCGCCGCGGGTGAAGCCGTAGAACTTGACCCCGTTGAGTTCGGCATACTGCAGGTCGCCCGCCTCGACCGTCCGGCCGCTCTCGGTAACCTTGCGGTCGAAGACCAGACAGAAATCATCCCCCGCCTTGATGTCCCGGGAAAAGTCGATCTTGTGGGCGAACAGTTTTGTGGCCCCGGCCATGATCGCACCGGTCGCCCCGACCTTGCTGGCGCTTTCGTGGAAGCTGCCCTGGATCTCGCCACAGGCAACCTTGGTCTCTTCGGCGACCTTTTCTTCCATTTCCCGAAGCCGCAGCGCGCCGTCGAAGGTTCGCGATACGGTGATGGTGCTGGCCTGGCCGGTCCTCATGGACAGACCCACCAGTCGTGCAGGACCCCGGTGGTCGGCCGGTCTGGCGACAGAGGCGATGAAGTCCATGCCTGCGCGGATGTTCACGGTGTCCATGGCGCCGGACAGGGTGCGGACAACCTGCCGGGCCTCATCGGCGCCCACGCCGCTCCGCTGGACGGCGGCCTCGAGGGTTTCCCCCGGCCGCACCTCGACCGGGATGCTCTCGCCGCGTGAAAAGCCCGGCAGGGCTTCGGCCTGGGCGAAGGCGATATGCTGCAGCGCCGCAAAAGTGGCGGGGTCCATGGGCGGGGTGATGACAGCCTCATTGCTGGCGGTCATCCGCCAGCCGAGGGCCAGAACGGCCAGTCCGGCCGCCGCAACGAACAGCCGCGGGGCCAACCGGACCGTGCGACGTCGTGGATCAAATTCTTGCATCGTTCCCCCGTAGCGGACGTGGCCGTCGCTTCGAAATGGTACGGCTGGGACTGCCATAGCAACGAACAGGCCATTTCTTGCCTGCTGTTAGGGTTAAAACGCAAGTAATATTAAGCGCTTCCCTCCAATTGCCTCGGCGATCAACGACGAGAGACAACCGTAACGAAGTGTTTCGGGTCGTTACAGAAGGTCAAGAACCTGCTCCTGAGGCCGGCAAAGCGCCGCGCCCCTGGGGGTTACGACAATGGGGCGATTGACCAGAATCGGGTCGCGAACCATGGCCTGAAGAATCTCGGAGTCCGGGGTTGCCGGATCGGTCAGGCCCAGGGCCTCGGCCTCTGTACCTCGCACCCGCAATATATCCCTGGGAGTGGCCTTCATCCGGGCCAACAGGCCGACCAGCAGCGCCTCGGTCCAGCCCGCCTTCAGATATTCAACGACCGTCGGCTCGACGCCGTGCTCGCGCAGGAGTTCAAGGGTCTTGCGAGAGGTGCCGCAGGCCGGATTGTGGAAAACGGTGACATCGGGATTGGACATGGGTTCAGCTCGGATCAGAAGGTGCGGTGATCACGCCGCGCTGGTACCAGCCCCGGCTGCGATTGACGATGGCGACGACGGACAGCATCACCGGCACCTCGATCAGCACCCCGACAACGGTCGCCAGGGCGGCGCCGGAGGTCAGGCCGAAGAGGCTGATGGCCGCCGCCACCGCCAGTTCAAAGAAATTGCTGGCGCCGATCAGGGCCGAGGGCCCTGCCACATTGTGGGATTCGCCCATCAGGCGGTTCAGGCCATAGGCCAGGCCTGCGTTGAAATAGACCTGGATCAGGATCGGGACCGAAAGCAGCAGGATGACCAGGGGCTGCGCGAGGATTTGCGGCCCCTGGAAGCCGAACAGCAGGATGAGAGTGGCCAGCAGCGCCAGCATCGAGGCCGGTCCCAGGCGCTTCAGGACAGACTCAAGCCGGCCAGGCCCGCGGGCCAAAAGCCAGCGCCTCAGCCCCTGGGCGATCAGGGCCGGGATCACGACATAGAGACCAACCGAAAGGGCCAGGGTTTGCCAGGGGACGGTGATGGCCGCCAGTCCCAGCAGCAGGGCGACGATGGGCCCGAAGGCGACCAGCATAATGACGTCGTTGAGCGCCACCTGGCTGAGGGTGAAATGCGGCTCGCCCTTCACCAGGCCGCTCCAGACGAAGACCATGGCTGTGCAGGGCGCCGCGGCCAGGATGATCAGCCCGGCGATGTAGCTCTGGACCTGGTCGGCCGGCAGCCAGGGCCGGAACAGCAGCCCGATGAACAGCCAGCCCAAAAACGCCATGGAAAAGGGTTTGACCGCCCAGTTGATCAGCAGGGTGACGGAAATGCCGCGCCAATGACGCCTCACCTGGGCCAGGCTGCCCAGGTCGATCCGAAGCAACATGGGGATGATCATCAGCCACACCAGTCCGGCCACCGGCAGGTTCACCCTGGCGATCTCCAGCCCGGCGACGCCGTTGAACAGGGCTGGAAACAGGCTGCCAAGGGCGATGCCTGCCACAATGCACAGTCCGACCCACAGGGTCAGATAACGTTCGAACAGGGACATGGGCTCAACAGGCTCCCGGCCGACAGGCCAGGACGCTGGCCAGCTTGACGGCGGGTTCGCAGATGGCCGGCTCACCGCCGCAGCAATCCTCCATCAGGAAGGCCAGCAGGCCGCCCATGGCGTCATAGTCTGCGCTGTAGATAATAGACCTGCCGACCCGTCGCGAGCGGGTCAGACCAGCCTGGGTCAGGATGGCCAGGCTGGAGGACAGGGTGTTGGGAAGGGTCTGGGTGGCGCGGCTGATCTCGCCAGCCGGGAGCCCCCCTGCCCCGGCCCGCACCAGGAGCCGGAAGATTTCCAGCCGCCCCGGATGGGCCAGGGCGGACAGGGCTGCGACGGCGCTCGTTTGTTCCATAGTTGTGGAATACTGGAATTGGTGAAGGCGGGAAAGGGGTTCGCCCTCCTGCCGTCAGACCAGATCCTTGAGCCGCCAGGTGGCCCCCTGTGGCCCATCCATCACCACAACGCCCAGCGCATCCAGTTCGCCGCGGATACGGTCGGCTGTGGGCCAGTCCTTGCCGGTCCGGGCCTGGGCTCTCTGGACCAGAAGCGCCTCGACCTGGTCCTTGAGGCCATCCGCCGCACCGCCCTGGAACCACTGGGCCGGGGCCGATTGCAGCAGGCCCAGCAGGCCCCCGGCAGTGAGCAGGTCCTGCCGGGCCCGAAGGAGGCCTTCGGTTTCCCCCTGACCAATGGCTTCGCGCAACTGATCCGACAGGCGAAAGAGGCCGCTCAGGGCCTGGGGCGTGTTGAGGTCATCCAGCAGGGCGTCAGCCACAAGGGTCACGCCTTCCCCGTCGCTGTCCGGGACGGTCCCGGCGGCGGTTGTGGCGTCACCCAGGGTGCGCGCCGCGTCCTGCAGGACGCCATAGAGCCGGTCCAGGGCCTTGCGGCTTTGCTCCAGAAGGCTTTCGGTCCAGTCCAGGGGCTGGCGATACTGGGCGCTGAGCAGGGCCCAGCGAACCACCTCGCCTGGCACGGTCTTCAACAGCTCATGCGGGATGATCACATTGCCCAGGCTCTTGGACATCTTCTCGCCAGCCATGTCGAGGAAGCCGTTATGCATCCATATGCGGGCATAGTCCGGCAGGCCGTGGGCGCAGCGGCCCTGGGCGACTTCGTTCTCATGGTGGGGAAACACCAGATCGATACCGCCGCCATGGATGTCGATGGGTAGGCCAAGCGTCTGTTCGATCATGGCCGAGCATTCGATATGCCAGCCAGGCCGGCCAGCGCCCCAGGGCGAGGTCCAATCCGGTTCACCCGGCTTGGACGGCTTCCAGAGGACGAAGTCGGCCGGATGCCGCTTGTATGGCGCAACCTCGACCCGGGCGCCGGCGATCATCTCGTCCAGGGCACGGCCCGAAAGCTGCCCGTAGTCGGGAAAGCTCTGGGTGTCGAACAGGACATGGCCCTCGGCGACATAGGCGCAACCGCGGTCCAGCAGGGCCCCGATCATGGTGATGATGGCGTCCATATGGGCTGTGGCGCGAGGCTCGAGGCTTGGCCGCAGGGCGCCGATGGCGTCCATGTCGGCGTGATAGGCAGCCAGGTAGCGCTCGGTGATCACCGAGATCTCGACGCCTTCCTCGACCGCCCTGGCGTTGATCTTGTCATCCACGTCGGTGACGTTGCGGGCATAGAGGACATGAGCGTCGCCATAGAGGCGGCGCAGCAGGCGGAACAGCACATCGAACACCACCACGGGCCTAGCATTGCCGATATGGGCGAAGCCATAGACCGTAGGACCGCAGACATAGAGTGTCACGCGGTCGGGATTGGCCGGAACGAAGGGCTGCTTCTTCCGGGTCATGGTGTCGTAGAGCTTCAGGGTCATGGGGTACTGACGTTGGGTAAGAGGTTGCCGGGCTGGCAGGCCGTCCCATATAGCGTTGGTCGCAGCCTGAGGCCACGCCTCAGCCGCGACGTGATTGGGGTGGCACGCGTCATTCCGGGGTGATGGTCGCCCTGGCGCAACTCAGCCCCGGAAGGCCCTCTGAACAATGGACGCCATGAGCCGCGATCGCACCCTGGTCGGCGCCGCCAGCCTTGACCTAGAACCCTATCCCCGGCCCAGCCGTGACGCGGCGATGGAAGCCGTGCGCACGCTGATCGCCTGGGCCGGCGACGATCCCCGTCGTGAAGGCGTGCTCGATACGCCCAAGCGGGTGGTGGACGCCTATGCCGAATGGTTCGA
This sequence comes from Caulobacter sp., assembly GCA_029866155.1. GTDB lineage: Bacteria > Pseudomonadota > Alphaproteobacteria > Caulobacterales > Caulobacteraceae > Caulobacter. The sequence continues at coordinate 21,372 of JARWZW010000036.1, forward strand.
AGGCTACTCCGCCGACCCCGGCAAGGAACTGTCCCGCATCTTCGAGGACGTCCAGGGCTATGACGATATCGTCATGCTCAAGGACATCGAGGTCGAAAGCCATTGCGAGCACCATATGGCGCCGTTCCTGGGCAAGGCCTTCGTGGCCTATATGCCCACCAACCGTGTCGTAGGGATCTCGAAGCTGGCCCGGGTGGTGGAGATCTTCTCCAAGCGCCTGCAGACCCAGGAAACCATGACCCAGCAGATCGCTGACGCCATCTGCGACAGCCTGAAGCCGGCGGGCGTGGCGATCCTGATCGATGCGGAACATCAGTGCATGACGACGCGCGGCGTTCATCACCGCCATGTCTCGACGATCACCACCCAGTTCCGCGGCGTCTTCAAGACCGACCAGAGCCTGCGCCAGCGGTTCCTGGACTTCGTCAACGCCGGCAAATAGCCCCACCGTCATCCCTCCCCTGCGCGGGGAGGGTGGCCACGGAGGTTCGCCTTGAGCCTTTTTCCGACTGCCCCCGACACGACCGCGCTCGAGCGGGGCGTCGTCATTGCGCCGCGGTTTGACGCCTCCGGCCTGATCGCCGCCATTGCCCAGCATGCCGATACAGGTGAGGTTTTGATGCTGGCCTGGATGAATGACGAGGCCCTGCGCCTGACGCTGGACACGGGCGAGGCGCATTATTTCAGCCGGTCCCGCAACAGCCTCTGGAAAAAGGGCGAGACCAGCGGCCAGGTACAGTCGGTGGTCGAGGTCCGCCTGGACTGCGATCAGGACGCCGTGCTGCTGAAGGTCAGGCCCCAGGGCGACGGCGGCGCCTGCCATGTCGGTTTCCGCAGCTGCTTCTTCCGGGCGGTCTCGAAGGGCGCCCTGGTCGAGCGCCCCTGAGAATCCGCCTCAGCTGGCAAAGCCGCTGACGCCGCCCCCCGCCAGGGGTTTCACTTCAAAGGTCCTGAGTGCGCTGGCCGAATAGTCCCGGGCCAGGATGGTCGAGACGGCGATCATCTCGGCCCGAGCGACCGTTCGGGTCAGGGTCAGCTTCACGAAGCCCTTGGCGGCGGAATCCGCGTATTTGACCTCGGGGTTTCGGGCCACAAGCGCCTCGCCCAGCGGGGCCTGGGGCAGAAGATCGGAGAAGCCGGGGCTGGTGATGCCAGTGGTCCCGAACTCTGCCGCCACCAGGGCGCCGGCCCTGTCATGCAGCTCATTGGCCCAGAAGGAATGGCTGTCGCCGGCCAGGACGATGGGGCGGGACTTTGACGCCCTGAACATGTCGAAGACCCGTTCCCGGGCCGCAGGATAGCCGTCCCACTGGTCGAGGTTCAGGGGGACATCCACCCCTGCCAAGGCGGCCGAGGCGGCAACCCGGTCGCGGACAAAGCCGGGCAAGGCGGCCAGCATGGCCTCGAAGGCCTGGTCGCCCATCTGCTTGCGCAGGTCGGGGGTATAGACCTTGCCCATCACCACCTGGTTCCCCAGAATCTGCCAGGTCTCGCCGGACTTGACCGACCGGCTCAGTTCGCCCGCCAGCCAGGCTTCCTGGCTCGAGCCCATGAGCTGCCGGGCCGGGTCATTGAGTTTGCGGAAGAAGCCCGGGAAATCCGGCTTGCCATCGACCATCAGGGCGGCCTGGAGATCCAGGGGCTCGTTCCGGGCGGTCAGTCGGGTCTCGACCATGATCAGGGACGCGAGGTCGCCGAACCGGAAGGTCCGGTTGATCGCTTCCGGAAGGGCGCCCGTCCGGCGGATCGGCATCCATTCGTAATAGGCCTGCAGCGCAGCGGCCTTGCGCGTCGCCCAGTCCCCTTCGCCCTTGTCCGGATTGTGGTTCTCGGCGCCGGACTGGAAGCTGTCATTGGTCGATTCATGGTCATCCCAGACCACGATCCAAGGCGCCCGGGCATGGGCTGCCTGCAGCTGGGGGTCTGACTTGTACTGGGCATGGCGGCGGCGATAGTCGCCCAGGCTGACGATCTCGTGTGGCGGATCGTGGGGGCGTTCCCGGGCGACCGGCGAGCTCATGCCATAGTCGTCTGCGGCGGCCCCATATTCATAGATGTAGTCGCCCAGGTGAATGACCGCGTCGATCCGGTCCAGGGCGGCGATGGCGCCATAGGCGTTGAAATAGCCGTTGGGATAGAGCGAGCAGCTGGCCACGGCCAGGACCACATCCTCAGTCCGGCCCTCGGGCAGGGTACGGGTTCGGCCGACCGGCGAGGCGACCTCGCCAAAACGGAACTGGTAGAAATACTCGGTCCCCGGCTTCAGCCCGGTTACATCGACCTTGACCGTCCAGTCCTGGTCGGCGGCGGCGCCCACTTTCAGAAACTTCGTCAGGGTCTTGCGATCGAGGCCGGCATCCGTGCCGATCCTCAGTTCGCCCTGCAGCTGGCCGGTGTCGCCGGCCGGCGGGGTCACCCGCGTCCATAGAATGACGCGGTCCTGTAGCGGGTCGCCGCTGGCGACGCCGTGGAGAAAGGCGATGCGGGCGCCGGCATGGGCCTGGGCGGCGCCAGCGGCGGCCGCGGCTCCGGCCATGGTCAGCAGGGCTCTGCGGTCGATCTTCATGATGTGCCTCCCCTTGGGTCGCGAACTTTCTGACCCGGTCGCACAACAGTCGTGTGACGCCTGGGGCGCATTCGCTTTCAAGGGCAGGATGAACACCTGATCAAAGGACCTTTCAAGACGACGGGCCCGAAACGCAACATCCCCGCGCCTGGACAAGGCGCGGGGATGACTAAGGATCGGACGTCAGACCACGGGTCCGATCGTCAGTAGGTCCAGCTGATGGTCGCCCCGAACAGCGTCGGCGGACCGGCGATGAAGGTGGGCAGGCCCAGGCTGTCGCCGGTGTTGCCGGCGTCGATGATGTAGTCCTCGTCGAGGATGTTGTTGACGAAAACCTCGAAGGTCACCGGGGCCTGGGCCGGCTTGAACACCGCCCGCAGGTTCAGCAGGCCGTAGCTGTCCTGTCTTTCGTCCTGCAGGTTGTCCGCCACGAAGACGGAAGGCGGCTGTTGGAAGGCCGGCAGGTCGTTATTGTCGTCAAAGAAGACTTCCGACTGCCAGCTATAGCTGGGGCGAATGTCCAGGGTTCCGCCAAAAGCGTCCACCGACCAGGAGGCGCCCAGGGACAGGCTGTGGTCGGGGGAGAGGCGGAACTGGTTGCCGTCGAAGGCGCCGCCGTCAAACCGGGCGTGACTGTAGGCATAGGTGGCGAAGATATCCAGATCAGCGGTCGCCCGCCATTCCGCCTGGCCTTCAAAGCCATAGGCCTTGGCGGCGCCGGCGTTGGAGATGACAAACAGGGTGCCCTGCTGGATCACCGTCTGGAAGTTCTGGTAGTCGTAGTAATAGACCGAGCCATCCAGGCGAAGCCTGCCATCAAGCACAGATCCCTTGGCGCCGATCTCGTAGCTGTCGACAGTTTCGGCCTCGACAGCGTCAAAGCGCGGCGCACCATAGGGAGCAGCGGGACCCGAAGCCGCCAGGATTTCCGGGCGGCGACCACGGGCATAGCTGGCATAGAGATTGGCGTCGTCGTTCAGGGCGTATCGGCCGACCAGACGCCAGGCATAGCCCTCGTCCTCGAGTTTGGCCGTAGACAGGTCGCCATTGTTGGCCGTGGGCTGGAAGGTCAGGCCGAAATTGGGCAGCAGACTGGCCGGGATGAATTGAACGAACGGGCTCTGCAGGGCGCCGATGATGCCGTTGGCCTGGGCCAGGGCGACAGGGTTGCCCGAGGCGGCCAGCTGGCTGGCTCCGATCAGGCCGCCCAGGACGCTGCGGCCCCCGACCGTGGCGGAGCCAAACCCGGTTTCCTTGTCGTCCCGGGTGTAGCGCAGGCCGGCGGAGACCTCAAACCGGTCCGTGACGGCAAAGGTGCCGTCGATGAACAGGTCCAGGCTTTCCAGATCGCTGGTGGTGTCGGCCACCTCCAGATGATTGGAGCGCAGATTGGCGGCGATGGCCTGACCCTGGGCCGAAGACAGCAGGATATTGCCGTTACTGGCGGCGGCCGCCAGGCCCTGGACGAGGGCGCCGGTGAAGGCGGTGTTGGAGAAAAAGGCGGCGGGGGCCGGGGTCGAGGCCGGCAGGCCCGAACCGGCCGCGCCGGCATTGAGCTGGCCGGTCAGGTCCGCCAGGCCCATCCGCTCGTCAAACTGCAGCGGAATGCTCTGGCTGCTGTCATTGGCAAACCAGGAGCCGCCGGCAAAGCCCTTGAAGCGGCCGCCATTGTCGAAATTGACCCGAAACTCCTGGCTCCACTGCTCGTCCTGGGCCGAGTTGAGGCCGGTCAGGATGGGCAGGGAGATGCCGTCCGGATCAAAGGTCTCGCGGCTGTCGAACTCGCGGTGTGCGCTGATCGAGGTGAGGGTGAAGCTGTCATTGAAGTCCCAGCTGGCGATCAGGCTGGCGCCCTTGACCGTGCGATCCACGCCCAGCGGTCCGCCGACGAAGCCGACCGGCGAGGCCAGGGCCGCGCCATCGCGCGCGCCGCGTCCGCCCAGGACCTGACCCGTCGCCGGATTGGTGGGGGCAAAGCCGATGGACTTGAAGGCCGTGCCGCCCGGCTCGTCCTGTTGCCAATTGAGGATCAGGTCGGCACGGAAACTGTCATTGGGTTCGAAGCCGATGCCCAGGCGCAGGGCCGCCGTGTCGATGCCCTGGAAGTCTTCGCCGCCCAGGACGTTGTTGACATAGCCGTCACGTTCCCGCCAGCGGCCGGCCAGACGGACCGCCAACTGATCTCCGAACGGCAGATTCACAAAGCCCTCGGCGGTGCGCAGATTGTAGTTGCCGACCCCGGCCTTGATCTGGGCGTCGAAACCGCCGGGATTGGCCTTGGCCTGGATCACATTGACCGCGCCGATCAGGGCGCCGCGCCCGTAAAGGGTAGACTGCGGCCCCTTGGCCACCTCGACTCGCTCGATGTCGTACAGTTCCACCAGCGACCCGGCCGCCTTGGAAATCGAAACGCCGTCCTGGAAAACAGAAACCCGGGCTTCCGAAGTCGCATCGGCGGAATCCGAGGTGATGCCCCGCATGACAAAGCCGGGGTTGTTGGGCGACTGGTCTTGGACCTCGAAGCCGGGGGTGAAGAGCGACAGATCGGCAAAACCCTGCACACCCAGTGCTTCCAGCCGTTTGCCGCTGTAGGCGGTCAGGGCGATCGGCACATCGACGGCCTGCTGCTCGCGCTTCTGGGCCGTGACGACCAGTTCCTCGACGACGCCGTCGACGACGGCAATCTCGTCAGCCTGCTGAGCATAGGCGCTGGTGGCCGTGATAATGGCGGAAAGGCCCGCTGCACAGAGCAACAGGCGGCGTGTGGTCGGTGTCATGTTCGTATCCCCTCGAACGTGATCAATGGAGCCCTGTGCCTAGGTTGGGGACATGACGGTCGCGCGACGACTTGATGAAACCCTAGCACCACAAGGCAATTTGGCCTGGACTGGCCGGTCTTGAACCAGCCCTGAGGGCGGACGCCGAGTTTCGTCGCTGCGAGATCAACTGTTGCACGGGACGGCAACCGGGCCGATGTCGGGAGATTGCCGCCCCGGCAGCCGGAGTTAACGACCATGACGACCGATCCTCCGGACTCGCCGGAGTATGACATCGAGGAACCCGATCTTGAGATCGGTGATGTCCGCACGGTGGACCTGCCGCCGGAACAGGCCGGCAAGCGACTGGACAAGACCCTGTCGGATCGTCTGCCCGAACTGTCCCGCGGCCGGGTCCAGGCCCTGCTGGCCGCCGGGCTGATCAACCGCGACGGCGTGACCCTGTCCGATGCCTCGTCCAAGGCCCTGGCCGGTCATTATGAAATCCTGGTGCCGCCGCCGACCGCCGCCGAGCCGCAGGCCGAGGCCATTCCCCTTACCGTGCTCTACGAGGACGACTATCTGATCGTCATCGACAAGCCGGCCGGCATGGCCGCCCATCCGGCCCCGGGCACCGAACGCGGCACCCTGGTCAATGCCCTGCTCCATCACTGCGCCGCCAGCCTGTCGGGGATCGGCGGGGTGATGCGCCCCGGGATCGTCCATCGCCTCGACAAGGAAACCACCGGTGTGATGGTGGCGGCCAAGACCGATGCCGCCCATACGGGCCTGTCGGACCTGTTTTCCCGTCACGATATCGAGCGGGCATATATCGCTTTTGTCCGGGGGGCGCCGCGTCCCCGCAGCGGCAGTATCGAGGGCCGGATCGGCCGCAGCCATCACGACCGCAAGAAGATGGCCATCCTGCGTACCGGCGGCCGTGAGGCCAAGACCCACTACAGCGTCGAGGCTGTCTATGGCCCGGACGACAAGCCCATGGCCTCCAGAGTGCTCTGCCGACTGGAAACCGGTCGCACCCACCAGATCCGGGTGCATCTGTCCAGCAAGGGCCATCCCTGCCTGGGCGATCCGGTCTATGGCTCCAGCGCCCCGGCCACCACAGTGCGCGACGCGATCGCCACAGCGGGCCTGGAGCGCCAAGCCCTGCATGCTGCGGTCCTGGGATTTGTCCACCCCATCACCCGGGTGACCCTGCGGTTCGAGACGCCGCTACCGGCGGACCTGCTGGCCCTGCAGGCCGGGCTGGAGATGCTTTAGCCTCTGTCAGATTTCCATCTCGCCGGCCAGCACAGCTTCAGCAAAGGCGCAATGCATGGCGATGCCCCGGGCCATGACCTGTTCATCCAGGGTCATGCGGTTGGAATGCAGGGCGCAGCAGGCGCGATAGTCGCCGCCCACCCCCACGGGCGCCGCCCCGAGGAAGGCCATGGCGCCGGTGGCCTTCTGCAGGACGTAGGAAAAGTCCTCGGCCCCCATCATCGGATTGTCCATGGTGTGCCAGGCGCTGTCGCCATAGAGGGCCTTGGCCGTGCGTTCGGCCAGGTTCACTGCCGCCGCATGGTTCACCGTCACCGGAAAACCCCTCTCGATCTCCACTTCGGCGCGGCAGCCATGGGCGGCCGCCACATGCTCGGCGACCTTGCGAATTCCCTCATGGGCTATGGCCCGGGTGCGCTCCGAAAGCGTGCGGACGGTGCCCCGCATCCGGGCATCCTCGGGGATGATGTTGTAGGTGGTTCCGGCCTCGATATGGGCGATGGTGATGACGGCCGGATCAAAGACCGAGACCCGGCGGGTGACAAAACTCTGCAGGGCGGTGACGATCTCGCAGGCCACCGGCAGGGGGTCGATGGCGTCCTGGGGCATGGAGGCATGGCCGCCCGCCCCCACCACCCGGATACGGATCGAATCGGACGAGGCCAGAAGAGCGCCGGTCCGGCTGGCAAAGGTTCCGGTCGGCATGTTGGGCGAGATATGGAGCGCGAAGGCCGCGTCCGGCAGGGGATCGATCAGGCCGTCATCCAGCATGTGACGGGCCCCGTGCCAGCCCTCCTCGCCCGGCTGGAACATGAACATGACCGTGCCTGGAAGCGTGTCGCGGCGGGCGCAGAGGGCCTTGGCCGCCCCGGCCAGCATGGCCACGTGGGTGTCATGGCCGCAGGCATGCATGGCGCCGGTGATGCCGCTGGAAAACTCCAGCCCGGTATCCTCGGTCAGAGGCAGGGCGTCCATGTCGCCGCGCAGCAGGACGGTGCGCCCATTGGGGCTGCCGCGCAGGATGGCCAGCACCCCGGTGGTGGACGGCCCCTGGCGAATCTCAAGCGGCAGGCCCTCAAGGGCCTTCAGCACCTTCTGGGTGGTCAGGGGCAGATGCAGGCCCAGCTCAGGTTCCCTGTGAATCGCCCGGCGCAGCTCAATCGCCTCATGCAGGCCGGCCTCTCCGGCGGCGGTCCAGGCGTCACGGTCAATGGCCAGGCTGTCCATGCAGGCTCCTTCAGCGGGGGTTTGGCGGGATTAAAGCCGGTCGCAGGGGCTGTGGGAAGGGCGGGTAGCGGTGAAGCCCGGAGGGCGCTACAGAATCGTTGGGGACGAAGACGCGATCCAGGAAGGACCCCGACCGCCGGCGGGGGCCCTCTCCACCGTCGCTTCACGATGGTCTCCCTCTCCCGAAGAAGAGGTTCCTTGTGGAGGCCCGGTGGAGGCTTTGCGCCGGCGCGGCCAGGCGGTATCTGGGCGGGCGACGCTGACGAAGAGGCCCGCCATGTCCGTGACCCTTGCCGATATACAGTCCGCCGCCGACCGGCTGGAGGGGCTGGCGGTGCGGACGCCGCTGATCGAAAGCCCGGCCCTGAACGACCGGCTGGGCGGTCGGGTGCTGCTGAAGGCCGAAACCCTGCAGCGGGGCGGGGCCTTCAAGTTTCGCGGAGCCATGAACAGGATCTCGCGACTGAGCGACGAAGAACGAACCCGGGGCGTGGTGGCCTGTTCCAGCGGAAACCATGCCCAGGGCGTTGCGCTGGCGGCGCGGATGGTCGGAGCCCCGGCGGTGATCGTCATGCCGCAGGATGCGCCACAGATGAAGATCGCCAACACGAGGTACTATGGCGCTGAGGTCATCTTCTATGACCGCTATCGCGACGACCGGGACGCCCTGACGCGCCAGGTCTCGGCTGACCGGGGCATGACCATCGTCTGGCCGTTTGATGACCCTTTCATCGTCGCCGGCCAGGGGACGGCGGCCCTGGAGATGGCGGGTCAGGCGGCTGAGGCAGGCGCGGCCCTGGACCTGGTCCTGACCCCGGTGGGCGGTGGCGGGCTGGCGGCCGGAACCGCCACGGCCATGGCGGCCCTTGCCCCCCACGCCAAGGTCTGGGGGGTTGAACCGGCAGCCTATGACGACACCCTGCGGTCTTTGGCCAGCGGTCAGAGGGAGCGGGTCGATCCGGCGGCGCGGTCCATCTGCGACGCCCTGATGTCGCCCTTCCCCGGTGCCGTGACCTTTCCGATCAACCAGCAGCGGCTCACCGGGATCCTGACCGTGACCGACCTCGAGGTGGAGGAGGCCATGCGCTACGCCTTCGCCTGGCTGAAACTGGTGGTCGAGCCCGGCGGGGTGGTGGGGCTGGCGGCGCTTCTGGCCGGCCGGATGGCGCTGGAAGGACGGACTGCAGGTGTCATCCTGTCGGGCGGCAATGTCGATCCGGAGCAGTTTTCCCGCATCCTGACGGACGCCGCGCCATGACCCGGGAGGAGTTTGCCGACGTGGTCCTGAGTTTTCCCGGCGCCGCCGAGGGGACCAGCTATGGCCAGCCCAGTTTCAAGGTCCGCGACCGGTTCTTCACCCGGGTGCGGTCAGAAGACGCCAGCGCCGTCCTGTCCTGCGTGCCGGCCGACGAGCGGGAGTTCCTGATCGAGGCCGATCCGGCGACTTTTCATGTCACGCCCCACTACAAGGACTATCCCATTGTGCTGGCGCGGCTGCAGGCCCTGGGCGCCGACCAGGCTCGTGGGTATCTGGAGCGGCAATGGCGGAAACTGGCCACGAGAGCGATGATCAGGGATTGGGAGGCCGCCCCCGGGTCCTGACTGCGGTCAGGCCTGGCTTAGATGGACCCGCTCATCCGCCTGGTCATCCGCGAGAATGGACATCAACCCCTCCAGCAGGACGGTCGGGGAGATCGGCTTGGTGATGTGAATATCGGCGCCGACGGCCAGGGCGGTCGTCCGGTGCTCGGCCATGGCGTTGGCGGTGAGCATTGCAATGGGCGTACGGGCCCGGCCGGTGGACGCCTCGGCCTCACGGATCAGGCGAACGGCAGTGACGCCGTCCATGACCGGCATCTGCATGTCCATCAGGATCACGTCAAAACGGCCCGTGCGCCAGAATTCGACCGCCATCTGGCCGTTCTCGGCCGTCACGACCTCCATGCCGTGCGGCTCGAGAAACAACCTGACCACCTTCTGGTTGGTGGGGTGGTCCTCAGCCAGAAGCACCCGCAGGGGACGCTGTTCGGGCCCTGAATCGGTTGTTTCCAGCTGCGATATCCCGGGCAGGGAGGACTGCAGGGTCTGGTTCCTTGATTCCATAGGGCCGGCGACCTTGGCCGGAGCAACCCGCTGGATCGGCAACTTCAACAGGAACTTGCTGCCGACCCCGGGGATCGAACTGGCGGTGAGGGCGCCGCCCATGGCCTCGGCCAGGGAACGAGAGATGCTGAGTCCCAGACCTGTGCCGCCAAACCGGCGGGTGATGCTGGAATCGGCCTGGGAAAAGGGCTGGAACAGCCGCTCGGCCGCCTGACTGTCAAAGCCGATCCCGTCATCTTCGACCGAGATGATCAGCCGGCTATCCGGCCCGTCACCCTGGACATCGACGATCAGCTGCACGCTGCCAGCTTCGGTGAACTTGACGGCGTTGGACGCCAGGTTGGCGACAATCTGGCGCAGGCGAACCGCGTCTCCGACGAAGGTCCCTTCGGCGGCTGACGAGAAATGCACCTGGAACATCAGGCCCTTCTCCGCCGCCCGCTCGCGCATCAGATGGGCGGCCGCCTCGATTTCAGATCGCAGCTCGAACCGCACGTCTTCCAGGGTGAAGCCACCGGCCTCGATCTTTGCTGTGTCCAGTACATCGGACAACAGCCGTTCAAGCACCCGGCCCGACCCGCTGATCAAGGCGACCATGTCCTGCTGGGCGGGGGTCAGAGGCGTCTGGGCCAGGGCCTGGGCGACACCAACCAAGCCGTTCAGAGGGGTGCGGATCTCGTGGCTCATATTGGCGAGGAAGACGTCCCGGGCGGCGGCGGCGGCCCGGGCCTCCTGGACTGCGGCCTCATACTGACGGGCCTCCTGGGCCAGGGACTTCACGATCTGGACGACAAAAATCGCATAGAGAAACCCGCCACCGGCCAGAAGCAGCGCCTCGGTCACACTGCCGATCACCCCCAACCGAAGCGCCAGCCAGGGGATCAGCATCAGCATGGAAATCGATGGCGTCAGCATCATCAGCGACGCGGAGATCGACCCGCGATTGCGCAGGGCGTTGCTGACCGTGTTGGCGCCAGCGAGCAAAAGGGCTCCGGCAAGACCCATCACCGTTCCCTGCAGCATGATCAGGGGTGCGGAAAGCGAGAACAGACTGCCGGAGGTCACTCGCGTCACGGCCGCCAGCCGACGCAGCCCGGCATTGTTCAGGTCCTCGCTTAGTCGGCGCGCAACATGGCCATCCACCCAGATGGCTGCTGCGCAGAGCACGGCCCAGGGAAACACCAGGGGCGACTGGCCACTCAGCCAGATCAGCACGGCGACGATGAGAAGCTGGTTCAGTCGCGCGCGACGTCCCTCGTCCCGCCAGCGCAGGATTCGCAACTCGGTCAGGGGACGATCAGCCATGGTGTCTCCGATCCCTCCCTGCTTAGGCGCAAATCCTTGCGGGCCTGCTAACGGTTGCGCAGCAGCCGGTTTGCGTGACATCCCGCCCGGGCCGCCCTAGATCGATCGGCGGAGGACCCGACCATGGCCTATCGATCCCTGCGCGACTTCATCGCTACCCTCGAGGCAACGGGGGAACTGGTGCGGGTGAAGGAGCCGGTCTCCACGGTGCTGGAAATGACCGAGATCTGCACCCGGCTGCTGGCCCAGGGCGGGCCAGCGGTGCTGTTCGAAAATGTCCTGAAGGCTGACGGCACAGTGTCCGATATGCCCTGCCTGGCCAATCTATTCGGCACGGTAAAGCGGGTCGCCATGGGGGTGACCCTGGGCGGCCATCCGCGCACGACGGGAGAAGAACTGCGGGAGGTGGGCGAACTTCTGGCCTTCCTGCGGCAACCTGAGCCGCCCCGCGGCCTGAAGGGGGCGCTGGAGCTGCTGCCCCTGGCCCAGACGGTGCTGTCCATGCGGCCGAGAACCGTCAAGACCGCCGCCGTACAACAGGTGGTCCTCAAGGGCGACGATATCGATCTGGGCCGCCTGCCCGTCCAGACCTGCTGGCCGGGCGAGCCGGCGCCCCTGATCACCTGGCCGCTGGTGGTGACCAAGGGTCCTTCGGACTCGCGGGAAGACGATTTCAACCTGGGCATCTACCGAATGCAGGTGCTGGGCAAGGACAGGGCGATCATGCGCTGGCTGGCCCATCGTGGTGGCGCGCAGCATTATGGTCGGCACAAGAAGGCTGGAAAGCGGGAGCCCCTGCCCGCCTGCGCCGTGATCGGGGCCGATCCCGGCACCATCCTGGCCGCCGTGACGCCGGTTCCCGACACCCTGTCGGAATATCAGTTCGCCGGTATCCTGAGAGGCTCCAAGCTGGACCTTGTGCCGGCCAAGACCGTGCCGCTGATGGTTCCTGCCCAGGCCGAGATCGTCATCGAAGGCCATGTCATGCTGGACGAGTATGAGGACGAGGGCCCCTACGGCGACCACACCGGCTATTACAACAGCGTCGAGAAGTTCCCGGTCTTCCGGGTCAGCGCCATCACCATGCGCAAGGACGCCATCTATCACACCACATTCACTGGCCGGCCGCCGGACGAGCCGTCGGTACTGGGCGAGGCCCTCAACGAGGTCTTCATCCCGCTGATCCGCCAGCAGTTCCCGGAGATCGTCGATTTCTGGCTGCCCCCCGAGGGCTGCAGCTACCGGATCGCCGTGGTCTCGATGAAGAAGGCCTATCCAGGCCACGCCAAGCGCGTGATGCTCGGCGTCTGGAGCTATCTGCGGCAGTTCATGTACACCAAGTGGGTGATCGTGGTGGACGACGACATCAATGCCCGGGACTGGAAGGATGTGATGTGGGCCCTGAGCACCCGGATGGACCCGGCGCGGGACATCACGGTGATCGAGAACACCCCCATCGACTATCTGGACTTCGCCAGTCCAGAGAGCGGGCTGGGCGGCAAGATCGGCCTGGACGCCACAAACAAGCTGCCGCCGGAAACCCATCGCGAATGGGGCGAGAAGATCGCCATGGACCCGGCGGTGGTCGACCGGATCAGCGAGATCTGGGGGCGATTGGGACTGCCGGGGCCGGGCAAGCCCATCTGGAAGTAGCCCGGCGAGGTTTGCGTCGGCCGGCGGGGCCGCCTAAAACCGGTCCATGACCGCTCCGATCGATGTCCTGGCCCTGGCCCAGGACCTGATACGCCGCCCCTCCGTAACCCCGGCAGACGCCGGGGCCATGGATCTGTTGCAGCGCCGGCTGGAGGCCCTGGGCTTTGCCTGCCGCCGGATGAGATTCGGCGAGATCGAGAACCTCTATGCCCGGCGCGGAATCGTCGGACCGAACCTCTGTTTCGCCGGCCATACGGACGTTGTCCCGGTTGGCGACGGAGCGGCCTGGACCCAGGACCCCTTCGCCGGCCAGGTAAAGGACGGGGTGCTGTTTGGCCGCGGGGCGGTCGACATGAAGAGCGCCATCGCCGCCTGGGTGACCGCCATGGATGCGGTCCTGGCCCGGGGCGAACCGGCCGGTTCCCTGAGCCTGCTGATCACCGGCGACGAGGAAGGCCTGGCCCTGGACGGCACCCGCAAGGTGGTAGAGGCCCTGATGGCCGAGGGCGAAGTGATCGACCATTGCGTGGTCGGCGAACCGACCAGCGCCACGGCTCTGGGCGACATGGTCAAGATCGGGCGACGCGGCAGCATCAACGCCTGGATCACGGTCGAGGGCAAGCAGGGGCATGTGGCCTATCCCCACCGCGCCGCCAATCCCATTCCTGTCCTGGTCGGGCTGCTGGGGCGGCTGCAGGACCGTGTGCTGGACGTCGGCTATCCAGAGTTCCAGCCCTCCAACCTGGAGGTCACCACCATCGACGTGGCTAATCCGGGCACCAATGTGATCCCGGCCCGGGCGGTCGCGCGGGTCAACATCCGCTTCAACCCGGCCCATCGGGGCGAGGATCTGGCGGCCTGGTTCGCCGAGGAATGCACGCTGGCGGGCCAGGGGTTCGACGGCGAGGTCGAGCTCAAGACCTTGATCAGCGGTGAGGCCTTCCTCACGCAGCAGGGACCCTTTACCGACGTGGTCGCCCAGGCGGTGCGGGAGACGACCGGCCGGGATCCGGACCTGTCGACCACAGGCGGGACCTCGGACGCCAGATTCATCCGCAGCCTCTGTCCAGTGGTCGAGTTTGGCCTGGTGGGAACCACCATGCATGCGGTGGACGAACGTGCGCCCGTGGCCGAGATCATCGCCCTGCAGGCGGTCTATGAACGGATCATATCCCTCTATTTCGAGCGGATGGCTTGATCCGCGCCCTGGCCGGCGGCTGGGTCTTCTGGTCCCTGCTGGCGGCTGTGTTCGCGGCGGCGACGGCGATCCTCGCCAAGGTCGGCGTGCGGGACACCCCCAGCGACCTTGCGACCCTAGTCCGCACCCTGGTGGTCGTGGCCTTTGCGGGCCTGATCGTCATGGCCACCGGCCAGTGGCGGGGCGTCGGAGAGCTATCTCCCAGGACCTGGCTGTTCCTCGGCCTGTCGGGCCTGGCCACAGGCGCCTCCTGGCTCTGCTACTTCCGGGCTCTGAAACTGGGCGATGCGGCCCAGGTGGCGCCCCTGGACAAGCTGAGCGTGGTGCTGGTCGCGGTGCTCGGAACGGCGTTTCTAGGCGAGCAGCTGTCCCTGAAAAACTGGCTGGGCGTGGCGATGATCGCCGGAGGGGCCGTTCTGGTAGCCCCGCAATAGATCAGTCCGGGGCGTCGCCCGGCGGGGATTCATAGCTGACCCCCGTGAGATAAAGCCCCTCGGCCGGCGCCACGGGTCCACAGGCCTGACGGTCGCGGGCTTCGAGGGCCAGGGCGACATCAGCGGCGGTCCAGCGCCCGACCCCGACTTCGGCCAGGGTCCCAGTCATCGACCGGACCTGTCGATGCAAAAAGGACCGCGATGCGAAGGCCAGAAGGACCATCTCGCCCTCCCGCCAGACCCGGACGAGGTCGAGGGTCTTGACCGGCGATTTCGCCTGGCACTGCATGTCCCGGAAGGTGGTGAAGTCATGGTGCCCCACCAGGATCCGGGCGGCTTCATGCATGGCCGCAGCGTCCAGAGGCTTTTTCACATGCCAGACCCGGCCCTGGTCCAGGGCGGGCGGGCTCTTGCGGTTGAGGATGCGGTAGAGATAGCGACGCTCCCGGGCGGAGAACCGGGCGTGCCAGCCTTCCAGAGCGATTTCCGAAGACAGGATGCTGATCGGCCAGGGGACCAGATGGGCGTTGAGGGCATCCCGGACCACCTGAGGCGGCCAGGCCTTCGCCAGATCCAGGTGCACCACCTGGCCGGTCGCATGAACCCCGGTGTCCGTTCGGCCGGCAGCCTGAAGCCGGATGGATTCGCCGCAGAACGCCTTTACAGCGTCTTCCATGGCGCCCTGCACGCTGGGCAGGTCCGCCTGGGCCTGGAAACCCCGAAAGGGCCGCCCGTCATACTCCACCACCAGTCGATAGCGCGGCATCAGCCCAGTACCGTTCCGGCCTGAACCGGGAAGCCCCGCACGAATTCGCCGGCCTCCTGCCGGCCGCGCCCCTCCCGTTGCAAGGACAGGAGCCGCAGTGCGCCTTCGCCGCAACCGATCAGAAGCTCGTCATCCAGAGCGGCGCCGGGAGCGCCCTGCCCCGGCTCGACCCTGGACAGGAGCACCTTGACCCGGGTCGGGCCCCGGCTGGAGGGCGCCTCGAACCAGGCGCCGGGAAATGGCGAAAGGCCGCGGATCTGCAGATCGATCTGGGTCGCCGGCCGGGACCAGTCGATCCTCGCCTCGGCAGGCGTGATCTTGCGGGCATAGGTCACCCCCTCGTCGGACTGGGGAACCTCTACAGCCTGACCGCTGGCGATGGCCGTCAGGGTCTCTACCAGAATCCCCGCGCCCAGCCCGGCCAGTCGATCATGCACGGCGCCGGCGGAGTCGTCGGGGCGAATGGGGGTGATAGCCGTGGCCAGCACAGGGCCTTCGTCCAGCCCTTCGCTCATCCGCATGACCTGGACCCCGGTGACGGAATCACCAGCCATGACGGCCCGCTGGATCGGGGCGGCGCCGCGCCAGCGTGGCAACAGGGAGCCGTGCAAATTGAAGCAGCCCAGGCGCGGCGCCTCCAGAACACCCGCCTTGAGGATCTGGCCATAGGCGACGACCACAGCGGCATCCAGATCGAGGGCCTGGAAGGCGGCGATCTCGTCCGGGTCCTTCATTGAAACCGGGGTGCGAACCTCAAGGCCATGCTCCAGGGCAAAGGCGTGGACGGCTGAGGGCTTGAGGGCGTGCCCCCGGCCACGGGCCGAGGGCGGCTGGCTGTAGACAGCCACAATCTGATGGCCGGCGTCCAGGAGAGCGGCAAGGCTGACCACCGCGAAATCCGGTGTGCCGAGGAAGGCGATACGCATCGTCCTGCTGTAGCGGTCGGAGGGCCGTGACGAAAGGCTCAGGGAACCAGATCGACCATCATCCATTGGGGGAACAAGGCAAGGAAACCCCCGACATGCGCCAGATCGCCCTCATCATGACTCTTCTGACCGGTCTGACCCTCGGCGCCTGCACGCCGCAGGAGCGCAGCGATCTGAAGGATGATGCCAAGTCAGCCGGCGCCGAGGTCAAGTCGACGACCAAGGACATCCTGTCGGATCCAAACGTCAAGGAAGCCGGCGCTGCACTGAAGTCCGTCGGCGCCAAGGCGGCCGGGGCGATCAAGGATGGCGCCGCAGAGGCCGAGTCGGGACTTGCGACCTCAGCCGACAAGGATCGAACACAAGCCCGGAGTGGTGAAGCCGAAACCCCGTGATCAGGCCGCCCGCGCTGCCTTCTTGACCTTGCTGATCGCCCGGTCCCGTTTCAGCCTGGACAGATGGTCGATGAACAGAACGCCCTCGAGATGGTCCATCTCATGCTGGATGCAGACGGCGAACAGGCCATCGGCATCCTCTTCGACCTGCTCGCCGGCGGTATTCAGATAGCGCAGCCTCACCCTGTCGGGCCGCTCCACCGCCTCATAGATATCCGGCACGGAGAGGCAGCCCTCCTCGTAGGGAAGGCGGTCCTCGGAATGTTCCAGGATCTCCGGATTGACGAAACAGCGCGGCGCCTTGTCCTCGCCTTCCTTGGACAGGTCCATGACGATGACCCGCAGGGGCTCGCCGACCTGAACGGCCGCAAGTCCGATGCCCGGGGCATCGTACATGGTCTCCAGCATGTCATCGATCAGGGAGCGGAGGTCGTTGGTCACGGTTTCAACCGGAACGGACTTGCGCTTCAGCACCGCCAGGTCGGCGGCGTTATCGACAGTGAGGATGCGACGAATGGCCATGGGTCCCGCAGGTAGGATCAGAGGGCCCGTCGGTCAAGACCGGGAGCCATGCGGGATCAGGCGCCGGCTTCCGGCGCCGCCAGTTTGGTCAGGGGCCTGAGCCCCCCCTCGATGGGCTCCAGGACAGGGATGTCCTTGCCCTCATGATCCACCTTCAGGTCCTCGAACCGCCGGGCCTGGGTCAGGACCTGGGTCTCGAGCGAGCCGACAAACTGGTTGTAGCGACCGGTAGCGGCTTCGAGCGCCTTGCCAAGTCCCGCCACATGTCCGCCCATCACCGACAGTCTGGAATAGAGATCACGGCCCAGCTTGGCGATCTTGTCAGCATTAGCCGCCTGTTCCTCGACGCGCCAGCCATAGGCAACCGCCTTGCAAAGGGCGAACAGGGTTGTGGGGGTCACCAGCAGGACCCGGCGATCCATGGCCTCCGTCATCAGGTCCGGCAACCGGTCGAGGGCCGCCGCGAGGAAGCCATCGCCCGGCACGAACATCGCAACAAAGTCCGGCGATCGTTCCGAGGCGAACTGGTCCCAGTAGGCCTTGGCCGACAGCCCCTGCATATGATTGCGCACGCTCTGGGCATGGCGGACAAGCGCCGCCTCGCGCAGGGCCTCATCGGTCGCATCCTGGGATTCCATGAAAGCGTTGAGAGAGCATTTGGCGTCGATGGCAAAGACGGCGCCGGCCGGCATCCGCACCTTGACGTCAGGGCGACGACGCCCCTCCTCCGTCTCCAGACTGAACTGTTCCACGAAGTCATACTGATGGGCGAGGCCTGCGGCCTCCAGCACGTTGCGCAGGGTCTGTTCGCCCCAGCGTCCCTGGACCCCGGCGCCGCGACGCAGGGCGCTGGAAAGTTTCCGAGCCTCCGCCTGGGTCGCTGTCGACGCTTCCATCAAGGCGGTGATCTGGGCCTTCAGCCCTCCCTGGTCCTCGGAACGCGACTTTTCCGCCGCCGTGACCTGGGCTTCGAACTTGGCGAGGGTCTCCGCCACAGGCTTGAGCTGGGCTTCCAGCCTGGCCTGGGCCAGTTGCTCGCGGCTGTGGAAGGCCTCATCGGCGCGCTTGAGCACTTCGTCAGCCACGGCCCGGGCCTGTTGCTCGGCCTGGGCCTTCAACAGTTCGGCCGTCGGACCAGCCTGGGATTCCAGAAGCTGGGTCCTGGCCTGGGCGACTGCGGCTTCATGGCCGAGCGCAAGGACCCGCCCCTCGGCGGCGGCGGCCCGGCGGCGCTCCATGAGGGCCCAGGCCAGCATGACGACCGCCAGGGTGACGGCCGCAGCGGAGATGATCAGGAGGACAGCAGTGTTCATGCTGCGTTCCTATGCCATCTCGCCGGTCGGGGAAAGCCGGAGTCGATGCCCTGGCCTTCTGCCGGCGGCCTTCACCGCGCGGGCGGCGCCTTGATGACCTGGCCGCCCTTCATCACGAAGTGCACGGATTCAAGGACCGTGACATCGGACAGGGGATCGCCGGCAACCGCGATCATGTCGCCATAGGCCCCGGCCTTGATCTCTCCCACATCCTTCGACTGACCGAGGGCCTCGGCGGCGGTGAGGGTCGCAGACTGGATGGCCAGCAGCGGAGAGGCGCAATACTTGACCATGACGGCGAACTGTTTGGCGTTGTCGCCATGGGGATAGATGCCCGCATCCGTCGAATAGACCTGTTTCACACCGGCCTTGACCGCCTTGCAGAAATTGTCCCGCTGGGCGCCGGCGATATCACGGTCCTTTTTGAGTTCGCTTTCGCGAACGCCGTTCTTGGCCCCCTCGGCCTGGGTGTAGTCGGAGTTATAGATATCCATGCCGAAGTATGTCCCGGCCTTGACCGCCATCCGGATGCCTTCGTCATCTACCAGGCTGGCATGTTCGATGGTGTCCACCCCGCCGGCGATGGCGGCCCGGATACCCTCCGGACCATGGGCATGGGCAGCGACCTTCATCTCGCTCATATGGGCCTCGTCGGTGACAGCCCGGATCTCTTCCACTGTCATCTGCTGCACACCGACGGCGTCATTGGAAAAGACCCCGCCCGTGGCGCAGATCTTGATCACCTTGGCCCCGTATTTCTTCAGCTTTCGAACCATCTTGCGGTTCTCTTCGGGACCATCGGCGACGCCGGGCGAGACCGACTCCGCTGACGGCGGCAGATAGGTCGAATCGCAGTGACCGCCCGTAGCGCCCATGGCGTAGGCTGAGGGAACGACACGCGGCCCCTGGACAAGGCCCTCATCGATCGCTTCCTTGACCGCCACATCGTTGTAGCGATCCGAACCGACGTTGCGCACGGTGGTGAAGCCGCCAAGCAAGGTGGCCTCGGCATTCTTGGTGGCCACCACGGCCCAGAATGAATCCGTGAACTGCAGACCGCCATAGCCGCCATACTGGGCGGTTGAGTCCAGATGGACATGCGTGTCGATCAGGCCAGGCAAGAGGGTAAGCCCCGGCAAAGAGACTGAAATGGCGCCAGCTGGCGCCTTCAGTTCGCCCTGACGGCCAACCGCCATGATCCGGCCGTCCGTCACGATGATCATGGGCTTTTCAACATACCTGCCTGTCCGGACGTCCAGCATCCGGTCGGCTGTCACGGCCACGGTCGCCGCCGTGGCTGCTTCGGCTGAGAAGCCCATCAGCGCGATTGCCGCACCCGCCATCCATGTCCAACGACCCATGTTCCTCGACTCCCTCGCACCCCGGTTGAACGGTAAAGCTAGCATGCTGTCAGGCCGCAGGACTGCGCAATCTGCTGGACGCCCGCCTGACAGCGCGTCAGGCTGCAAGCATGATCAAGCTGTCTCGTTTCCAGAGTTTCGATGGCGAAGAGATCGCCTATCACCGTGCAGGTCAGGGCCGGCCGGTCCTGCTGCTGCATGGCTTTATCGCCAGCGCCCAGGCCAACTGGATCGATCCCGGCATCTTCCAGAAGATCGTCGATGCCGGCTTTGACGTGATCGCCCCGGACCTGCGCGGACATGGCGGATCAGCCGCGCCAACCGATCCCGCCTTTTGGCCGCCGGACGTGCTGTCCCGCGACCAGCAGGCGTTGATCGCGACCCTTGGCCTGACCGACTATGATCTGGTCGGCTATTCGCTGGGGGCGCGGACAGCCGTCCGCTTCATGGTGGGCGGGGCGAGGCCGCGTCGCGCGGTGCTGGGGGGAATGGGAGACAGCGGGGTGATGCAGGCTGGCGCACGGGCGGCGATGTTCGCCGATTCCATTCGCAACGGCGAAAACGCCGCTGACCCAAGGGCCGGAAAATACATCCAGGCCCGCATGAAGGCCCTGGGGCTCGACCCGACGGCCCTGCTGGGGGTCCTGTCCAGCTTCGTCCCGACCACCGCCGATGACCTGACCGCCTTGTCGATCCCCACCCTGGTCGTATGCGGTCGGGACGACCAGGACAATGGCTCTGCCGAGGGCCTGGCGGCGGTGATGCCCCATGCCCGCGCAGTCCGGATCGCGGGGGACCATCTGACTGCGGTTGCCGAACCGCAGCTGGCCACGGAGATCATCGGCTTCCTGTCGGCGTCGTCCGCATAGGATCCGATTTCTGTTCCGACAGGTCCGGCCGGAACGACACACAGAGCATTATCGGAACGGCGGCTCGTCAAAGGCCCTGAGCTTGCGGCTGTGGAGCCGGGGCCCCTCCGCACGCAGCAGGTCGACGGTGGCGATGCCGATCTGCAGGTGCTGGCCGATAGCCCGCTCATAGAAGGCGTTTGCTTGGCCGGGCAGCTTTATCTCGCCATGCAAAGGCTTGTCCGAAACGCACAGCAGCGTGCCGTAGGGCACCCGGAAGCGGTAGCCCTGGGCGGCGATGGTGGCGCTTTCCATATCGATGCCAACGGCGCGACTCTGGTTGAACCGGAGGGCGCTGGAGGTGTAGCGCAACTCCCAGTTCCGATCGTCCGTGGTCACCACGGTTCCGGTTCTAAGGCGCCGCTTCAGGGTCTCGCTGCTTTCGCCGCTGACCAGCTTGGCGGCGTCATACAGGGCGCGCTGCACCTCGGCGATATTGGGAATGGGAATATCCGTCGGCAGGACAGAGTCCAGAACATGGTCTTCCCGCAGATAGGCGTGGGCCAGGACATAATCGCCGATCTTCTGGCTGCCTCTCAGGCCGCCACAATGGCCGATCATCAGCCACGCCTGGGGCCGAAGCACCGCCAGATGGTCGGTGATTGTCTTGGCGTTGGAGGGCCCCACCCCGATATTGACCAAGGTGATACCCTGCCCGCCCGGGGCGATCAGATGGTAGGCGGGCATCTGGTGTCTGCGCCAGGCGCCATTGGCGATGGCCTGTTCGGGCTCGGTCGTGTGGCGGTCGACATAGACTCCGCCGGAACAGGACAGGGCCTCGTAGGTCCCCGCCTGCAGCTGCTCGCAACCCCAGCGAACGAACTCGTCCACATAGCGATGGTAGTTGGTGAACAGGATGTATTGCTGGACATGCTCCGGCGGCGTGCCGGTGTAGTGCTTGAGCCGGGCCAGGGAGAAATCGGTTCTCAGCCCGTCGAACAGGGCCAGAGGACGGTCGTCGCCCAGGAGCGGGTCCCAGACGCCGTCCACCACTTCATCCCCGATATGGGCCAGTTCGGTCGCCGGAAACCAGCGGGCGATCTCGGAGGCCTGGGCGTCGGCAAGGCTGAAGTCTCCGCCGTCAAGCACATAGGGAAACGGAATTTCCTGAGTCGATCGGCCCACCGTGATCTCGAGATCGAAATCCTCGATCATCAGCCCGAGCTGTTCAATCAGATAGTCACGAAACATCGCCGGCCGGGAGACCGTGGTGCTGTAGTCCCCAGGATGTGACATCCGGGCATAGGCGCGCGAGATATCGGGATAGCCGCTTTCTCCCGACCAGCTCAGGCGGAGTTCCGGATAGGCGAAGGCCCCGGACGGGCGCAGCGCGGGATCCGGCTTTACGCCATCCTCGAGGAAAGCCCTAAGATGATGGCGAAGAGCGGAAACGGACCGGTCGTACTCGGCCTCGAGGCGATCCACGATCGCCGCTGCGTCAATCTTTGTTGTCATGGCGCCTTATAGCGATCACCGCTCGATCTGGCGAGATGAGCCGCCGGACGCCGAGGCTTGCAACCGGAGGCGGCCGAAACCACATCATCCTGATGAACAACACACTCCGCACCTTTGTACTGCTTGCTGGCCTGACGGCGCTGTTTCTAGGGGTCGGCTACATGCTGGGCGGACCGGCAGGCATGCTGATCGCCCTTGTGCTGGCGGGCGGTGTGAACGCCTTCAGCTACTGGAACGCCGACAAGCTGGTCCTCCGTATGTACGGGGCAGAGCCGGTCGGTCCCGACCATCCCGAGCCGCAGGTCCGGGCCTATGCCCGGGACGTCGAGGACCTGGCCTCGCGAGCTGGACTGCCTCAGCCGAAGGTCCTTCTGATCCGCTCGGCCCTGCCCAACGCCTTCGCCACGGGCCGTAACTCGAAGAACGCAGCGGTGGCGGCCACCACCGGTTTGCTGACCCATCTGGACCGGCGGCAGATTCGCGCCGTGATGGCCCATGAACTGGCCCATGTGCGCAACCACGACACCCTGACCATGACCGTCACGGCAACCCTTGCCGGCGCCATCTCGGCCCTGGCCAATATCGGCCTGTTTTTCGGCGGCGGAGATCGCGATCGTCCGGCCGGGCTGATCGGAACCATCGCATTGGCCATACTGGCGCCCCTGGGGGCGGCCCTCGTCCAGATGGCCATCAGCAGGGGACGCGAATATGACGCTGACAGGGCCGGCGCCGAGATCAGTGGAGATCCTGATGCCCTGGCCAGCGCGCTGGAGGCGATCGAGCATTTTGCAGGTCAGGGCGTGAACCACACCGCGGAGCGCAATCCCGCCACGGCCCAGATGTTCATCATCAATCCCCTGTCCGGACAGGGCGCAGACAACCTGTTTTCCACCCATCCCGGCACCGCCAACCGCGTGGCGGCGCTGCGGGACCTGGCCCGGCAGATGCGCAATGCGCCTTTCGTCGCCCCGCAAGCCAGGCAAACCGCCGTCCCGGTTTCGCCTCGCGGACCTTGGGGCTGATCAGCAAGGCGGGCGGCCATTGCAATGATGGTGGCAAGGGCCTAACCCTGCATTGTCACTGGGGAGTAGCCGCCCGCGGGTTCAGCGGGGTTGTCGTCAACAGACTTGGGGTCCTGAATTTTAGGGGCTGCCCCATGGCGACATCAGCCCGAACGGGCCTGGCGAGACCTTTGGCTTCCACGCCGGCTCAAGCGGAGCCCTGGCGCGGGACGCCATTGGTTTGTTCGCAAGGCTCCGCAGGAACTGTGACGTATGGAACCTCTGCTGGTATCGACCGGACTGGTCGCAATCGCCGAGATCGGCGACAAGACCCAACTTCTGGCCATTCTGCTGGCCTCCCGGTTTCGCAAGCCGATACCCATTCTGCTTGGGATACTGGTCGCGACCCTGGCCAATCACGGACTGGCCGCACTGGCCGGGCACCTCGCTGGAGAATGGCTTTCGGGGCCCTGGATGCGCTGGGTCCTTGGCCTTGCCTTTCTGGCCTTCGCCGTCTGGGCGCTGATACCCGACAAACTCGAGGATGACGAAGCGCCACCGGCCCTCAAGGCCCATTCGGTCTTCCTGACCACGGCCATAGCCTTCTTCCTGGTCGAGATGGGCGACAAGACCCAGGTCGCCACGGTCGCCCTGGGCGCCAGATTCGCCGACGTGCCCCTGGTGGTTCTGGGAACCACCCTCGGCATGATGCTGGCCAATGCGCCGGCGGTCATGCTGGGCGAGGTCGCCGCCCGGAACCTGCCCTTGAAGCTGATCCGGTTGGTTGCCGCCGGAGCCTTCGCCGCCACCGGGGTTTGGGTCCTGGTCGCCGGCTGACCCGGCGCGGGCGCACTGGCGGCTTACAGTGCGTCCGCCCCGGCCAGAGACTGTTCCGTTGTGATGGAACTGATCCTAACGGAAAAACAGGCTCTAATTCAGAACATTAGAGCATGTTCCGAAAACCGCTTCGCACTTATCGGAACATGCTCCAGGGGCCCACGCATAGACCCAATTGAGGTCCGGACAAGGCAAAGGGCCCGGGGTTTCCCCCGGGCCCTCGCTTTAGAGATCGTTTTTCAGATCAGGATCAGAAGTTGATCGAGATCGTCGAACGGCGGTTCAGGGGTTCCTTGACCCCGTCGCCGGTGGCGACGGCAGGAGCAGCTTCACCCTTCCAGTCGACAGCGAGCTTGCCGCCATCGACACCCATGCCGACCAGGGCGTCAGCGACGGCCTTGGAACGACGCTGAGACAGACCGACATTGTACTTGGCGCTGCCGGAGGTGTCGGCGTGGCCAACCACGATGATCTGGGTGGCGCCG
>JARWZW010000058.1 GCA_029866155.1 Caulobacter sp.
ATGAAGACGGTCAGTTCGCGGCGGCGGGCGGGGGAGGGCGGGGCGCCCAGCAGCCCGGCCTCCTGTTCCTCCCGCCATGCCTGGACCACTGAGAAGTCCGGGGCCAGCAGGTGCAGAAAACCGTCGAACCGGTCAAAAAGCGCCGCATAGGGCCCGGCTAGGGCCTGGTTGACCGCCCGCCGCCAGATCCCGTCCGGGTCCTGGTCCCGCTCCAGGCCATTGAGGTCGGCGGCCAGGGCCTCGTCCGGCTGGGGCAGGGCGCCCAGACACCAGCCATCGACGAGGATGGCGGAGGGCCTGCCAACGAAGACCGGCCAATGTTCGTGCGGCTGTCGGTCGTCGGCCAGCTTGTCGAAGGCCGGAATTGGGGTGCGGGACTGCGGCTCGGCGCTCAGCAGGCTGTCCAGGATCTGGCTCAGCAGCTCAAGGTCATGGGTTCCCGGTGGACCCCGGGTCGCCATCAGCGGGTGAACGGTCCGGGCAAGGGCTTGGCGGTCCGCCCGGGTGGCATAGACATCATCCAGGGAAAAATGCGCCGCGCCGATCCCTGCAGCGACCGATCGCGCGAGCGTGGTCTTGCCGCTGCCCTGGGCGCCGGAAATGGCGATCAGGGGCGGGCGATCCTGGCCCGGTCCTGGCTGCGCCAGGCGGATCAGGGCGGCCGCAAGCGGGGTCATTCCGGTCTGGGCTTGGCCGCCAGCTTCTTGAACAGCAGCTTGTCGATGCGCCGCTCGTCCATGTCGATGATCTCGATCCGGTAGCCGCCATAGGTCAGGGTTTCGCCCTCGGCCGGCAGATGGCCCAGTCGCTGCAGAACCAGGCCGGCGGCGGTATGGAAGCCGCCGTCCTCGTCGATATTCAGGCCCAGTTCCCTGTTCAGGTCGTCCAGGTCGGCGCGGCCGTCGACCAGATAGCTGCCGTCCTCACGCTTGAGGATGGATTGCGGCGCCCCCTGGTCATGGGCTTCGGGGAAGTCTCCGGCGATCATTTCCAGGATGTCGATGGCGGTTACCACGCCCTCCAGGGAGCCGAACTCGTTGACCACCAGGGCCATGTGATGCGGGGTCTGCTTGAACAGCTCCATGGCCTTCAGGACGCTGGTGGTCTCGGGGATATAGAGGGGCGTCGCCACCAGGGAGGCCAGGTCCAGGGGGCCGCCGTCGAGGAGCCGGTCCAGGACGCTCTTCTTGTGGACGATGCCGGAGGGCTCGTCGATGTCCATGCCGTCAGCGACGACGATCCGGGAATAGGGACAGGCGCGGATCTCGTCCCGCTGGGTCTTTTCGTCATCGGACAGGGAGACCCAGTAGACATCCTTGCGGGGCGTCATGGCGACCCGGATGGGGCGGTCGCCCAGGCGCATGACCTCGCCGATGATCTGCTGTTCCTGGGGTTCGATCAGGCCGGCATTGGCGCCTTCGGCCAGGACGGTCTCGACCTCTTCCTGGGTGATGATCTCGCCGCGTTCGTCCTTGACCCCGATCAGCCGGAGCAGGCCAGCGGTGGACAGGGTCAGAAGACTGACGAACGGGTGCATTGCGGCGGCCATCAGCGACAGGGGCCGGGCCACCACGGCGGCGATGGTCTCGGGATAGATCATGGCGAACCGCTTGGGGGCCAGCTCTCCCAGTATCAGGGACAGGTAGGTCAGGACCACGACCACAAGGCCGGTTGACAGGATATCGGCATAGGGTTTCAGGACAGCGATGGTCTCGAAGGTCTTGTCGAGCTCGCCAGCGATGGTCGCCTGGCCATAGGCGCCGGCCAGGATGCCGATCAGGGTGATGCCCACCTGGACTGCTGACAGGAACCGGGTCGGGTCTTCTGACAGTTTCAGGGCGGCCGCAGCCCCCTCGTCGCCCTTTTCGGCCCGGGACTGGAGTTTGGCGCGGCGGGAGGAGACCACCGCCAGTTCAGACATGGCGAAAACGCCGTTCAGCAGCACAAGCAGCAGCACGACAGCGCAGGCGATAAGAAGCATGATCTCGGGTCAGGCGACGGGGCGCAGCATGCCCCACCGGGCCACAATAGGGCCTGGCGCGGAAAATCGCGAGTGGCGGTTCGCGCCGCAGGTGAAACAACCGGATCGGACGGGCATTCGTCCTCTTCGTAAACACCCGTTAACCATGATTGGGCAGGCTGTCGTCTGTTTCCATTGCGAGTCGGGGCCAGTCCATGAACGGCGCAGAAGTGCTTGATGTCGGCCGCGACGCCATCTGGCTGACGCTTCAGCTTTCGGCGCCGGTCCTGATCGTCGGACTTGTGGTCGGTGTGGGCATCGGCCTGATGCAGGCCCTGACCCAGATCCAGGAAGCGACCCTGGTCTATGCCCCCAAGATCGTCGCCATCTTTGTCTCGCTGCTGATCTTCCTGCCCCTGATGGGCGGGCTGCTGGGCGGCTTCATGCGCAGTATCGCCGCCCGCATAGCCGGTATGTAGGGGCAAGCCGTTGGAGTCCTACGCCACTGCGACCCAGGTCTATGCGGCCGGACTGATCTTTGCCCGGATCGGGGCCATGGTCATGCTGATGCCGGGGGTCGGAGAGCAGAGCGTGCCGCCACGCATCAGGCTGTCCTTCGCCCTGCTCATGTGTCTGGTCCTGTCGCCGCTGGTGGCAGCCCGGGTCGTCGTGCCCGCTACCCTGGGGGACATGGGGGCCGAGGTGATCCGCGAGGTGCTGGTCGGCCTGACCATCGGCATGATCCTGCGGTTTTTCCTGTCCGCCCTGGCGACGGCCGGCGAGGTGGTCTCGATCCAGACGACCCTGGGGTTTGCCCAGACCACCAACCCCATGCTGGGCCAGCCCAACGCCACCCTGGCGACCTTCCTCAGCCTGATCGGCGTGCTGCTGATCATGACCACCGACCTGCATCACCTGTTCATCGGGGCCATGGTCAACAGCTACAACCTGTTTCCGCTGGAGCGGCCCAACCTGCCGATCGGCGATGCGGCCGCCCTGGCGGTCAGGACCCTGGCGGGCAGCTTCGCCCTGGGGATCCAGCTATCGGCGCCGGTGATCGTGTTTTCCCTGGTGTTCAATCTGGCGGCCGGCCTTGTCGGCCGGATCATGCCGCAGTTCCAGATCTATTTCGTCTCCTCGCCCCTGGCGGTGATCTTCGGCCTGTCGATCTTCGCCCTCAGCCTGGGGATCGTGGGCATGGTCTGGGTGGATCGCTATCGCGACTTGCTGGCCGTGTTTGTCGGCGGGAACCGGTAAGTCATGGCCGAAGAGAACGACGCTTCGTCGAAAACAGAAGAGGCGACGCCCCACAAGCTGGAGGAGGCCCGCAAGAAGGGCGATGTCGCCAAGACCCAGGACCTGCCGCAGGTCGCCAGCCTGGCCGGGGCCTTCGCGGTCCTGGCCATTGGCGGCGGCTGGCTGGCCCAGGACATGACCACCCGGCTGCTGCCGTTCATTTCCCGGCCCGACGCCATGGACCTTTCGGGACAGGGAGGCGTCAATGTCGCCTACACCGCCATCATGGCGACCATGCCGGCGCTGATCGCCGTCATGGTCGCGGCCTGTTTCGCCGGAGTGGCCGGCAACCTTGTCCAGCACGGTCTGCTGTTTACGGGCGAAAAGCTAAAGCCGGACCTGAAGAAGGTCAGTCCCCTGGAAGGGTTCAAGCGCATCTTCGGCGCTGATGGCTGGGTGCAGTTCCTGAAAAGCACCCTGAAGATCGGCGCGACGGGCGCCGTGGCCTGGTGGGTGCTGGCGCCGCACAGCCAGGAACTGCAAGCCCTGGCGGCGGCCGAGCCGGCAGCCATCCTTCCGGCGACGATGGCCCTCACCAAGGCGCTGTTCTTCGCCGTTCTGGCCTTTTCCCTGGTCACTGCGGGCGCCGACTGGCTGTGGCAGCGGCAGCGGTTCATGAAGCGGATGCGGATGAGCCGTGAGGAACTCAAGGAGGAATACCGCCAGTCTGACGGTGATCCCCACGTCAAGGCCAAGCAGAAACAGATAAGGGCCGAGAAATCCCGCCAGCGGATGATGCAGGCCGTGCCGGGCGCCACGGTGGTGGTCATGAACCCGACCCACTATGCCGTGGCCCTGAAATACGAAGCCGGGACCAGCGCCGCGCCTGAATGTGTCGCCAAGGGTCTGGACGACCTGGCCCTGCGCATCCGCGCCGTTGCCGAGGAGGCCGGGGTTCCGGTCATCGAAGATCCGCCCCTGGCCCGGGCTCTCTACGCCACAACGGAAGTGGACCGGATGATCCCCGAGGCCCACTATGCCGCTGTCGCCAAGATCATCGGCTTCGTTCTGGGGGAGGGGCGGCGCAAGGCTCAGCCCGCCCGGGCGCGGTGACGAAAGCCCCCGGACCCCGCCGATTCATGAACCCGCGTAATCCCGAGTATGCTTCATGAGCGATTCGCCAATCTCTGTCGGCATGGAGCCCATGGTCAAGCCCGCCCGACCTGAAAAAGCCCGCTTCCGGTTCGATCCCCTTGTGGCGTCGGCTGCGTTGTTCTTTGTCCTGGCGGTGGGCTTCGCCGCCTATCCTGCCGTGGAAGCCGGGATAGAGACCCTTGCAGGGCTGATGCTGCTGATCGGCCTGGCCGGGGTTGCCGGTCTGGGACTGGTGGCGTTCCGGGCCTCTGCGGCATCTGAATCCGAGGACGACAGCCCGATGCTGGGACTGATTGTCGAGGCCCTGCCGGAGGCGGCGGCGATCACCGGTCTGGATGGCCGGGTGCTGGCGGCCAATGACTGCTGGCGAGACCAGGTCGGCTCGGCCGGAAGGCTGCCGCGCAATGGCCAGGCCTCGGGCCTCTATGGAGCTTTCAACAGGGCCCGCCGGGGCCAGCCTGCCCAGACCCAGCTTCGGGTAAAGGAAGGTGAGCGGGACCTGGCGGTCTCTTCCCTCGGGGTGAGGCGGTTCCTTCTGCGGCTATCGGCCCCCCGGACGGACCAGACGCCCCCGATGGAGGTGGAGTCCGTCGCCCTGGCCATCCCGCCTTCGGGTGTCATGCGCCTGGACACCCTGGCCTCGGCGTCGCCCTTCGGGGCCGCGCTGCTGGAGGGCGAGGATGTCTTTTCGGCCCGAATCCTCGAGGCCAACAGCGCTCTTTCGGAAATGACCGGCGGCGCGGCCGGACCAGGCATGGCGTTTGGCGCCCTGATCGCAGAGGGTTCAAGGCTTGATGCCGGTCTGGGAGCCGCCGAGGGACGGTCAGGACCGATCGAGGTGCGTCTGGCCCATGACGTCGCGCGGGTGGCGCATCTCTATATGGCGCGCTCCGGGGAGCGTCTGACGGCCTATCTGGTCGATGTGTCCGAGCAGAAGCAGATCGAGCTGCAATTGGCCCAGGCCCAGAAGATGCAGGCCATAGGACAGTTGGCCGGCGGGGTCGCCCACGACTTCAACAATCTGTTGACCGCGATCCAGCTGCGGCTGGACGAACTGTTGCAACGTCACCCCCTGGGTGATCCCAGCTATGAAGGCCTCAACGAGATCCGCCAGACCGGCGTGAGGGCGGCCGACCTGGTGCGCAAGCTGCTGGCCTTCAGCCGCAAGCAGACGGTGCAGCGCGAGGTGCTGGAGCTTGGAGAACTGATCAGCGAGTTCGAGGTGCTTTTGCGGCGTCTGCTGCGCGAGGACGTCAAGCTGGTCACTGAATATGGCCGTAGCCTGCCCCTGGTCCGGGCGGACAAGAGTCAGCTGGAAACGGCTGTCATGAATCTGGCGGTCAATGCGCGGGATGCGGTGCGGTCCGCAGGATCGGGCGGAGTTGTCCGGATCCGGACGGCCCGGGTGACCCATTCCGAAGCGGCCGGGCTGGGCTATGCGGGCGCCCCGATGGGCGACATGGCCCTGATCGAGGTCAGTGACGACGGCCCCGGCATTCCGCCAGAGGTGGTCAGCAAGATCTTTGATCCCTTCTTCACCACCAAGCCTGTGGGGGAGGGGACGGGCCTTGGACTGGCCACGGTCTATGGCATCGTCAAACAGTCGGATGGCTGGATCCACGTCGAAAGCCAGCCTGGCCAGGGCGCGGTGTTCCGCATCTTCCTTCCCGTCCATGTGCCGGCGGCCGGTTCGGCGCCGGTCATGGAGCCGGCCAAACCGGTTCGCCAGCCGGCCCGTGACCTGTCAGGCGTCGGCCGTATCCTGTTTGTCGAGGACGAGGACGCGGTTCGCGGCGTTGCGGCCCGGCTTCTGCGGGCCCGGGGCTATGAGGTCATCGAGGCCTGTGACGGCGAGGAGGCGCTCGAGCTGTGTATCCAGCATGCCGGGTCCATCGACCTTCTGATCAGCGATGTGATCATGCCGGGCATGGATGGACCCACCCTGCTGAAGAAGGCGCGGATCCATCTGGGCGATGCGCCCGTGATGTTCATCAGCGGCTATGCCGAGGCAGAGTTCAGCGATCTGCTCGAGGGCGAGGAAGGGGTCTCCTTCCTGCCCAAGCCGATCGACATCAAGACCCTGGCCGAGCGGGTCAAGCAGCAGATGGCGGCCTGATCCGGCCATCGGCTCCCGCGCCGGTGGAGCGGACTTGCCAGGGGCGGTATTAAGGGTGTTGGGTTGAGGCCCAACCCCTGAGGCCGCATGCAAAACAGTCTGTTCCGGATCGTCCTGCTCGCCCTGGCGATCTTCGCCATCGCCTTTGTCGGTTCCCCCTTCAACAGCTATCGCGCCCTGCGCGCCGCTACCCTGTTCGAGGATGTCCAGGCGACAACCGAGCTGGTCGACTTTTCCGCCGTGCGCAAGAGCCTGGAGCCGCAGCTGGATCCCGATCCGGCCCGGACCGTGGCGGCCCCCAGCGTCTGGCAGGATCCTGTCGGCGCCGTGCAGCGGGCCCTGAAGGAAGTCGCGCCCCAGGAGCCCAGGATCAACCGCTATCTGACCGTGGCCGGCCTTGGCGCCGTGGTGCGGGGCTATCCGCCCGGCAAAGCGCCGGTCGAGGCCCGGCCGGATGGCTCCATGGGCCAGACCGCGCGCCGCCTGCTGCAGGGGCCCTGGCCGGGCCTGGCCTATCTGGGGATCGACCGGATGCGCCTGGCCGTGCATCGGCCAGGCGAGCGGGCCAAGGTCACGATCCTGACCTTTGAACGTCACAGCCTGTTTGGCTGGAAGCTGACCCATATCCAGCTGCCCGAGGACGAACGCCAGTAAGTTCTTGAAATGTTCTCTTTTGACGGTAGGGTTCAGCGTCAAATCGGGAGGACAGATCAATGATTGGCTATGTCACTATCGGGGTCCAGGACAGTGCGGTTTCGGGCGCCTTCTATGACGCCGTTTTCGGCGCCATAGGCTCCGAGCGCAAGACCGAGGGCGGCGGCTGGATCGGCTATGGCCCGGTCGGCGCCGGCAACAGCATGATGGACTGTCATACCGCGCTCTGCCCGCCATTTGACGGCGGGCCGGCCCGGGCGGGTAACGGCGTCATGATCGCCTATATGGCGCCAACCCCGGAAGCCGTGACGGCGGCCCATGCCGCAGGTCTGGCCGCCGGAGGGGCCGACGAAGGGGCTCCGGGCAACCGGCCGCCAGAGCAGCCGGGATTTTTCGGCGCCTATCTGCGCGATCCGGTCGGCAACAAGATCTGCATCTTCGCCGCAGGCTGATGCTGAAGTCGGCCAGCGGACCGCCAGAAGCGGTCCGCTGGAAGGGACAGTGGCGTCAGGCCATCGCCGCCTTGACGGCCGTCAGCCCCTCGGCCGCGCGGCTGTCGTCCGGCGCCCCGCCCTGGGCGAAGTCCGGCTTGCCGCCAGCGCCCTGGCCGCCCATGGCCAGGACTGCAGCCTTGGCCAGGTTGGCGGCATTGAACCGGCCGGTCAGGTCGGATGTGACGGCCACGGCGACAGCCGCCTTGCCGTCCGCAACCCCTACCAGGGCGACCACGCCCGATCCCACCTGCCGCTTGAAGTCCTCGACAAGGCCCCGCAGGTCCTTGCCGCTGACGCCGTCCAGAACCCGGCCCAGGAAGGCGACCCCCCCGACCTCTTCCGGCCCGGCCTGGGCCGCGCCGCCGCCGCCGAGGGCCAGGGCCTTCCTGGCCTCGGCCAGGGCCTTTTCCAGGCTGCGACGCTGCCCTTCAAGGACCTCCACCCGGGCCGCCACCTCGGCGACGGGTGTCTTGAAGCGTTCGGCCAGATCCCGGGCGACCCCGGCCTGATCCAGAAGCCAGCGGCGGGCGGCCTCGCCCGTCAGGGCCTCGATCCGGCGGACCCCGGCGGCGACCCCCTGTTCGCTGATCACGCAGAACAGTCCGATATCGCCGGTGCGACCGACATGGGTGCCGCCACAGAGTTCGACGGAATAGGCGCCGTCGCCTTCCAGGGCGCGACCCAGGGTGAGGACCCGGACTTCATCGCCATACTTCTCGCCAAACAGCGCCATGGCGCCAGCCTCGATCGCCTGGTCAGGGGCCATCAGCCTGGTGTCGGCGGGCAGGTTCTGCAGGACCACCTGATTGACTTCGGCCTCGATGGCCGAGACCTCGGCCGGCGACAGGGGCGCCCCATGGCTGAAGTCGAAGCGGATCCGCTCGCCATCCACCATCTGCCCCTTCTGGCTGACATGAGGGCCCAGCACATGACGAAGGGCGGCATGCAGCAGATGGGCGGCGGAGTGGTTGGCGCGGGTCGTCAGGCGGGCGGCCGGTTCCACATGCAGGGCCACTGAAGCCCCGACAGCAAGGTCCCCGGAAAGGACGCGGACGACATGCACATGCAGGTCGCCAGCCTGTTTCTGGGTGTCCAGCACCTGGCCCGAACCGCCGGCCCATTCGATCACGCCACGATCGCCGGCCTGGCCGCCGCTTTCGGCATAGAAGGGGGTGATATCCGTCAGGACCTGAACCGTCTGGCCTTCACTGACCGCCTCGATACGGGCGCCGTCCAGAACCAGGGCCGTGACGGAGGCCGTGGAGTCGACGCTTTCATAGCCGCTGAACCGGGTGGCGCCGACCGCGTCACGGATGGAGAACCATTCTCCGGCGGCGGCCTTCTGGCCGGACCCTGCCCAGTTCGCGCGGCTGCCGGCCCGCTGCTTTTCCATCTCGACGTCGAAGCCATCGGTGTCGACGGTCAGGCCCTTGGCCCGGACGGCGTCCTGGGTCAGGTCGAGGGGGAAGCCGTAGGTGTCATAGAGCCGGAAGGCGACCTCGCCGGACAGGACCCCGCCCTCGGCCAGATTGGCCGTGGCTTCTTCCAGCAAGCCCATGCCGCGGCCGAGGGTGCGGCGGAACCGCTCCTCTTCCTGGCGCAGGGTGTCGATGATCGCCGGTTCGGCCCGGCGAAGCTCGCCATAGGCGGCGCCCATCTCGCCCACCAGGGCCGGGACCAGCCGGTGCATCAGCGGGTCCTGGGCGCCCAGCAGATGGGCGTGGCGCATGGCCCGGCGCATGATCCGCCGCAACACATAGCCACGGCCCTCATTGGAAGGGGTCACGCCATCGGCGATCAGGAAGGCGCTGGTCCTCAGATGGTCGGCGATGACCCGGTGGCTGGGCGCGCTGTCGCCCTCGGCCTTGACGCCCGTCAAGGACTCGGACGCCGCGATCAGGGTCCGGAAAAGGTCGACGTCGTAGTTGTTGTGAACGCCCTGGAGCACGGCTGCGACCCGCTCAAGTCCCATGCCGGTGTCAATGGAGGGTTTGGGCAGCAGGGTGCGGGACCCGTCGGCATGCTGTTCGAACTGCATGAAGACCAGGTTCCAGATCTCGACGAAGCGATCGCCGTCCTCTTCGGGACTGCCCGGGGGCCCGCCCCAGATGTGATCGCCGTGGTCGTAGAAGATTTCCGAACAG
Source organism: Caulobacter sp. (assembly GCA_029866155.1). Taxonomy (GTDB): domain Bacteria; phylum Pseudomonadota; class Alphaproteobacteria; order Caulobacterales; family Caulobacteraceae; genus Caulobacter. The sequence goes on from JARWZW010000058.1 coordinate 9,760, forward strand.
GGGCCGCATGGGCCTGTGTCGCCCATGGACCAGAAATTGTCGTTGGTCGGGATGCGGATGATCCGGCTGTCGGGCAGTCCGGCAATCTTCTTCCAGAGATCGGCGGCCTCGTCATCGGTGTGATAGACGGTGACGGTGAGCTTGTCCCTGGGCAGGCCGAAATCACCGGTCAGCAGGGTCCAGGCCAGCTCGATGGCGTCCGGCTTGAAATAGTCGCCGAAGGAGAAGTTGCCCAGCATCTCGAAGAAGGTGTGGTGGCGCGCCGTATAGCCGACATTGTCCAGGTCATTGTGCTTGCCGCCGGCGCGGACACATTTCTGGGAGGAGGCCGCCCGGGGTGTCGCCGGGGTCTCGGCGCCCGTGAAGACATTCTTGAACGGCACCATCCCGGCATTGACGAACAGCAGGGTCGGATCGTTCTGCGGGACCAGCGGCGCCGAGGGCGTCACGGCATGGCCCTGGCTTCCGAAGTAGTCGAGGAAGGTCGTGCGGATGTCGTTCAGGCTTTTCATGGCGGTTCCTTAACCAAGCCGGGCACGGGGCTCAAAGGAAAACAGAAAACCGGGACGGTCCAGGTCAAGGAATGTCCCGAAAGCTGAAAAGGACGCCCGCTGTGACCAGCGGACGTCCTTGAGCCTGCCAGTCCCCGGTGCGGGGGGCGTAGGGCCTGAACGGGTGGCATTCAGGGCCCTGTCCGGGGCGTCGGCAAGATTGGCAGGGGCGCGGGGCCCCTGGCTATGGGGATCAATCGTCGTCGGGTTCCGGGCTGCCGACCAGCAGTTCTTCCTCGATATCTGCCGACTTGCCGCGGACCTGGGCCTCGATCTCATTGGCCATGTCCGGATTGTTGCGCAGGAACTCGCGGACATTGTCCCGACCCTGGCCGATCCGCTGGCTGTTCCAGGAGAACCAGGAACCGGATTTCTCGATAACCCCGGCCTTGACCCCCAGGTCGATGATCTCTCCGAGCTTGGAGATGCCCTGGCCGTACATGATGTCGAACTCGACCTCACGGAAGGGCGGGGCGACTTTGTTCTTGACCACCTTGACCCGGACATTGTTGCCGATGATCTCGTCCCGGACCTTGACCGAACCGGTGCGGCGAATGTCGAGGCGGACCGAGGCGTAGAACTTCAGGGCGTTGCCGCCGGTGGTGGTTTCCGGGCTGCCGTACATCACCCCGATCTTCATGCGGATCTGGTTGATGAAGATCACCAGCGTCTTGGCCTTGTGGATCGAGGCGGTGAGCTTGCGCAGGGCCTGGCTCATCAGACGGGCCTGGAGGCCGGGCAGGCTGTCGCCCATCTCGCCCTCGATTTCCGCCCTCGGAGTCAGGGCGGCGACCGAGTCGATGACGATGATGTCGACGGCGTTGGAGCGCACCAGGGTGTCGGTGATTTCCAGGGCCTGCTCGCCCGTGTCGGGCTGGGAGACCAGCAGGTCGTCGAGATTGACCCCCAGCTTGTGGGCGTAGGTGGGGTCCAGGGCGTGTTCGGCGTCGATGAAGGCGGCGGTGCCGCCGGCCTTCTGCACCTCGGCCACGACATGGAGCGCCAGGGTCGTCTTGCCTGAGCTTTCCGGGCCGTAGATCTCGACGATCCGTCCCTTGGGCAGGCCGCCGATGCCCAGGGCCAGGTCCAGCCCGAGGGAACCGGTGGACACCGATTCAATACCCTCGATCTTGCCCTTGACCCCCAGCTTCATGACCGAGCCCTTGCCGAAGGCCCGGTCGATCTGGGTCAGCGCCGCCTCAAGGGCCCGCTGTTTGTCACCTTCGTCTTTTGCCACAAGCTTCAACGCCGACTGGTTCATATGAAGTCACCCTCATCCCACGATTCTGCCGGCCCGTCCGACGTCGTGAACACTATGTGCATGTTTTGTTCCTGTTCGCAATATGTTCTCATAGGCTCGGGGCAGGCGGGGCCCGGTTTTACCGGTGAAAACAATTTGCAAGATCGTGGAATAGGCGAGGGGCCCGGCCCGTTGTCCTCATGTCCATGACGCGGTCGAGAGCGTCGCGGGAAGGGTCGATGCGTTCCTTTCGATCTGTGCCGGCGATTGTCTCGAAAGAGCGTCATGGATGCCCGTCCCCCAGGGGCAGGCGACCTTGACGCTGGTTCAAGGATGATTGGATCGTCGCGCCGCGTTTGTATTGGCCTGTCGCCCCAAGCAGGCCGTCCAGCGAGTGTCGACAGGAGCCCGGCGGTGTCAGCGCCGGGCTCCCATTTCATTGTCGGGCCGCATGGTGTCCCCGTTCCGGGTGGTCCCGCACGTGACTGTTGCGACTTCCTGCGCGGCTGGTCGCCCAACGGGTTGATCCTCCGGCCAGACTGCCCCTAAACATGGAGAACACGGGCGGGAATGTCCGGGATGTCGAGAAGTTTCAAGGGGCGGGGCGTAACGCAATGACGACCAGATCGACCATGTGCGGCCTTGCTGTCGCTATTCTGGCAGGGGGCGTTGTCGCCCCGACCGCCGTTCTGGCTCAGGACCTGTCCTGGCAGCAGGGCGGTTCGCGGGTCGAGCTGCAACTGGCCGGGTCCGCCCTGGTCGGGGGTAGTGACGAGACCCTGCCCAAGCGGGCGAGCGAACCTGATCTTCTCCAGGGCTATGCCCGACTGACGGCCGACTGGACCAGTCCGGCCGGCCGCATCTTCGGGGTCAGCCTGGAGGCGTCCAGCTCCGACCGTGAGTCCGAGGCGCTGAACGCCCAGGAAATCTACGCCTATCTGGCATCGGATTTTGGCCGGTTCGAGATCGGTCGCCAGGACGGCGCTGCCGATATCCTGGCCTACCGCGCCCCGGTGGTGGGGCTGGGCCAGGTTCGCGGCGACTTTGCCCGCTTCGCCGGAACGCCGGCCTCGCTGTCAGCCTATGACACCGGGGACGCGGCCAAGATCACCTATCTGTCGCCGCCGATCCGCGGGGTTCGGGTCGGGATCTCCTGGGCCCCCGAGGATGATCGCAATGATGGCGGACCGGCCGGTTCGGTCCAGAAGGACGCCATCGAACTGGGCGCCCAGGTCGAGCAGCCGCTGGCTGACTGGATCGTCGGGGCCAGCGCGGCCTGGGTTCAGGCCGAGGCTGATCCGGCGGGCGGGCGGGCGGATATCCGCTCCTGGAGCCTTGGCGCACAGGCCCGGCGCGGGCCGCTCAAGGTCGGCATCGGCTTTGTTGACCGGGGCGACAGCGACCAGCGGGTACGCGGCTTTGACCAGACCGAATGGAGCGGCGGCGTGGCCTGGATCCGGGACGGCTGGTCCGTCGGGGTGTCCGGCGCCTCCAGCGACGCCTCAACCTTCCAGAACCGGCTTGTCGGGATTGGCGGCGATTATGACATCACCGACCATGTTACGTTCCGGACCGATCTGGTTCATGTCCGCCAGAAGCGCGGTTTCGGTCCCTGGGAAGACGGCCTGACCCTGGTCAGCGAGCTTGAGTACCATTTCTGAGCCAGCCTGACGCGATCAGGCGTCTCTCCTGGGCGGCGTCAAACGAGTCGCCGACGATCATCCGGTCAGTCATCTGGGACACCAGGTCATCGCCTGCCCCGTCGACGGTCTGATAGTCGGCGCCCGGGTTGGCCGTGTGGGTCGACATGGCGCGCATGCGCCAGCCTCGGCCCTGTTTGCAGGCCAGGCCCAGAACGGCTTCCCGACCCTGGGTTCGGCTGAATTGGCGACAGGCTGCACCGTTGGCCGCCGCGAAGCTCAGCACCACCTTGACCGTGGCGGCGCCGTCCTGCCGGGCTTCGCCGCTGGTCGCCGTGTCGAGAATTTGAGACAGTCCACCGGAGACGGTGGGTTGTCCGTCGGCGAGCGCGATCAGCGCCGGGGACTGTCCGTCCAGCTGGGCGCCGCCCAGGACGCCGGCAGCCAGGCAGGCGGCCATGGCGGCCGGCCAGGCCCAGCGCTGGGCGGGCGAGGCCGGACGGGCCCTGGGCTTCAGGACCGTGACATTGGATGGCCCTGCAGGCGATTCTGCGCCGGACCCTTCAGCCAGGCGCGAGCGGATCATCTCGACCGTGCGGGCCGGTGGGGCTTCCGACAGGATCGGGTCAAAGGCCTCCCGCAGGCGGCTGCGCACCAGCATCAGCGCCTCGAGACGGGCCAGCAGCTGCGGGTTGGTCTCGAGGGCCGCATCGACCCGGGCCGATTCCGCCTCTGAGCACTCGCCGTCGGCATAGGCTTCAAGAAGGGCCTGGTCGATCATTGGTCGGCTTTCTCTTTATAGGCGGAGGCAGGTCCATCGGCCCGGAGCGCCTGCTGCAGGACTTCCCGGGCGCGGGACAGTCGGCTCATCACGGTGCCGATCGGAATGTCCAGAATCTCGGCGGCCTGGCGGTAGGAGCAGTCGTCCAGAAGGACCAGACCGACGACAGCACGCTGTTCTTCCGGAAGGGTTGCGACGACCTTGCGGACCACGGACATGGCCATGCGGCTGTCGGTCACATGGCGCCCGTCTTCGCCGACCAGATGGTCGGCGGCGCTCAGGTCGTCGACGGGACGGCGGGCCCGTACCTGATCAATCCAGTGGTTCTGCAGTATCCTAAACATCCAGCTGTCCAATCGCGTTCCTGGCCGCCAGCTGTCCAAGCGGTTCAAGGCGCGTTCGACCGCGCCATGAACCAGGTCATCGACATCCTGCGGATTTCGACAGAGCGTCATGGCAAAGCGTCGCAGACGTGGCAGCAGGGCTACAATCTGATCCGCAAGACCGGCATGATCTGTCATCCTTCAGTCTCACAACGGACGGACTTCGACATTTATTCCGTGCCTCCCCGGGATTGTCGCATTCTGACTTAAGACAACGACCCTATGCTGGAAAAGGAATATTCGGTGGCTTCAGCCGTTGTCTGCAGTGGCCGCCTGATGAGGAAGACAAGCCGTTGACCCCGAGTCGCAGATTTATGACCGTCGCCCGCCTTCTGGTGTCGGCCTCGGCCTGCATCCTCTATCCGGCCAGCGCCGGCGCCCTGGCGGCCAGCCCGGTCTCTCTGCCGGCGCTGATGATGGTGATCGCTGATGACGGTGACGATGACCGCGACCGCGACGGCAAGGGCGGGCGCGATGACAAGGACGACAAGGGAGACAAGGGCGATCGGGGTGACGACGACGACGACGACGGCGGCTCGGATCCGAAGGATGACGATGACGGCTCCGGCAAGGATGGAGACGAAGGCGACGATTCCGGTTCTGGCGGCGACGACGATGACAATTCCGGCTCGGACGACAATGGGGACGACAAGCAGGACGACGCCGAAGACAAGGAAGAAGACCGGGAAGACGAGGCCGAGGACAAGGAAGACGACCTGAGCGACAAGGCCGAGGACAAGGAAGACGAGGCCGAAGACAAGGAAGAGGACGAGAAGGACAAGGCCGAGGACAAGGACGAAGACGAGAAGGACAAGGCTGAAGACAAGGACGACGACGATGAGAAGGACAGGTCCGACGACAAGGATGACGACAAGTCCGACAAGTCCGACGACAAGGAGGACAAGCCGGAAGACGAGGCCGGGGACAAGGCGGACGACAAGGACGATGACTCGTCCGGCGACAGCGGCGACGACTCCGACAGCGGCACAGGCGTGACAGGGCTGCTGACCCCTTCCAAAGACGATTTTGCTGACAGCGACAGGTTCTCGTCGGTTCTGGAAGCTGTTCAGATCGATTCTGACGCCGAGGGCTTCGACTATCGGCGCGGCGAGATTGTCGCCATGGATCTGCAAGCAGACTCTCTGGCTGCGGCTGAGGACCTGGGTTTCTCTGTGGTCCAGATCCTGGATCTGGAGGCCGTTGGCGGACGGGTCTATCTGCTGCGAAACGAACGCAGCATGGCCACCCCGGACGCCCTGGCCCTGATGGCGAAGGCAGCGCCCGGAGCGACCCTGGCCCCCAATCACCTGTTCTATGCGCCCAGCGCCGACGGACCCTCCCGAAAAGGCGCCTCCGCGCCCGTCAAGGCGCCGGCCTGCAACTGCCAGATCGCCATGCTGGACACCGGGGTCGAGCCCCGTCACCCCAGCCTGTCCGGGGTCAAGGTCCGTCAACGCGCTTTTGCTTCCGGAACCGCGACCCCCGCCGCCCATGGCTCGGCCGTGGCCTCCCTGATGTTCGGCGCCGAGACCGGTGCATCTCAACTCTATGTGGCTGATGTCTTCGGAGGCGCCGGAGGCAAGGCGGGGGCAGCGACCGTTGTGATCCGCGGCCTCGAATGGCTTGCCTCGACCAGCGCGAGCGTGATCAATATCAGTCTTGCAGGGCCTTCCAACCCGGTCGTTGAAGCCGTGATCGCCAAGATGAGCAGACGGGGAAAAGTGATCGTGGCAGCGGTCGGAAATGATGGCCCGGCGGCTCCGCCAGCCTATCCTGCCGCTCAGCCGGAGGTGGTCGCCGTGACGGCCGTGGATCCTTCCGACAAGATCTACCGCTACGCCGTCCGTGGCCGGCATGTCGCGTTCGCCGCAGCCGGAGTCATGGTGACGGCTGCATCTCCCGAAGGCGGCTACGCCCGGGTGACCGGCACTTCCTTCGCTGCACCCGTGGTGGCGGGCCGTATCGCCAGGATCATGGCGGCGTCACCGAAGACCGATGGCCGGGAAGCGGTGAACAGCCTGCAGAAATCAGCCATCGATCTGGGCGCTCCGGGCCGTGATGCGGTCTTTGGTTTTGGCGTCGTGCGGCCCAACACCAGATGATCCTGGCGGCGCTGGCATTTTCTCTTGCTCTGACGTCCGGGCGAACGGAGGAGGCTGCGCCCAACTATGCCGTGGGTGACGCCTTCGTTTGGTCGAATGGCCGGATCGAAAAGGTCCGCCGCCTGGAGGGCGATCAGATTGTCTGGAGCGGCCTGACTGGCCGACCCTGGCGGCGCTCGATCAATTTCGTGGCGCCGATCCCGGAATGGCGATTTGAAGGTCGGGTCGGTCGCCGCACCGTGATGGGTGACATCTCCGCCCTCTGGCCCCTCCGATCGGGTCGGTCGGTGCAGTTTCGGGTCGTCTCCGAGAGTCGTCCCCAGAGCGGTCCTCCGGATCGCTGGGACCGGTCGGTGGCGCTCTGGACCTGTCAGGTGGGCGCCGCCAAAACCGTCACTGTGGAGGCCGGGGCCTTTTCCGCCATACCGATCATCTGTGATCGTTTTTCGCCGACCGTGATGCGGCCGGTGGAGAGGATGGTCTGGGATTTTGCTCCGGACGTCGGCCATTTCATCCGGCGGGTTACAACCAATTACCGCGATGGTCGCCAGACCACGGTCAAGCTGGTGGCGGCTCTGCATGGTCCGGCCGCCACTGACGAGCGACTGGAGTCCCTGGCCCGGCCCTACCGCCCCAGGCCGGTGGCGAATTGATGGTTTTGGTGCTTTTCGAACGCCGGTCGGCAACCGGGCCTTAAGGCGGCGATCCTAAGGTGGGCCTCTGTCCCGGAGTGACCCGCCTTGTCCCTTTCGCAAAGATCCCTGCTAGGCTTTGCCTTCGCCGGCGGCGATCTGCTCATCGAAATCGACGAGACCGGCCGGATCCAGGAAGCGCTCGGCGCGGCGCTGGCTGTGGTCGGGCGGTCGGAAGCCAGTTTGCCTGGTCTGAATCTGGTCGATCTGGTTGCGACCGTGGACCAGCCGCTGGTGGAAGCCCTGCTGGTCTGTCTGGACGAGGGCCAGAGGCGGGGGCCGGTTTTGGTCTGGCGGCCCGGTTCCCAAACCCAGGGACTTTCACTTTGCTTCCGGAGGCTTCCCGACCATGCAGGGCGGGTCGCCTGTGTTGTCTCCGCCGCAAAGCCGCGGAGCAGCGAAGCCGGCGCCGATGGACTTTTCGATCGCACCGGGTTTGAGGCCCTGTCGCGGGGCCTGACCGAAGCGGCGCGAAGCGCGGGTATCGAACTCGAGCTGGCGATGGTGGAGATGTCGGGACTGGATGCGGCCCGGGCGACCCTGGCCCCTGAGGCGGCCACTCGACTGGATAGCCGGATCGCAGGAGCCCTGCGGGCTGAGGCCGGCGCCTATGGCGCGGCTGCAAGGCTCGAGGGTGAGCGTTTCGCCGTGATGCGCAGTCGCAGCGACGATGCCGAACAACTGGCCCGAAGACTGACGCGGGCGATTGCCGACGCCTGTGGTGAGGCGCGCATCACCGGTTCCGCCCAGACCGTTCCGATGGAGGCGGCAGATCCGTCCCGACTGGTCCGGGCCATGCGCTACGCCCTTGATGACTTCATCGGCGAAGGCCTGAAGGATTTTCCACCGACCTCCCTGGCTGAGGCCATGAACCGGTCGGTCAGGCGGACCCTGAACCGGGCCGGCGAGCTGGGCGCCGCGGTTAGCCAGCGTCGCTTCAATCTGGCCTTCCAGCCGGTTGTCCATGTGGATACCGGCGGCCTGAGCCATCATGAAGCTCTGGTCCGGTTCGAGGAGGGTGTGAGCCCCTTCGCCATGGTCAGGATGGCCGAGGAGTTCGACCTGATCGAGGAACTGGACCGCGCCGTGATCGAGCAGGCGGTTCGCAAGCTGAAGGCCGACCGCACCGGCGAGCTGAAGCTGGCGGTGAATGTATCGGGTCGCAGCATCGTCTCGTCCCCCTTCGTAGAGGGCCTGACCCGGTTGATCAACGGCCAGGAAAGACTGCCAGGCCAGCTGATCTTCGAGGTGACCGAAAGCGCCGCCATCGATGATCTGGGCCGCGCCAACCGCCATATCCAGTCCCTGCGGCGCCTGGGATGTCTGGTCTGCCTCGATGACTTCGGGGCCGGGGCTGCGTCCCTGGCCTATCTTCAGGAACTGACCGTGGACATCGTCAAGATCGATGGCCGTTACGTCCGCGACCTGGCGATCGGCGGGCGTGATGCCTCGGTCGTCCGGCATCTGGTCAAGCTCTGCCAGGACCTCAATGTCCGGACCGTTGCGGAGATGGTGGAAACCGCAGAGGTCGAAGAGGCCGTCCGGATCGCCGGGGTCGATCTGGCCCAGGGCTGGCTCTATGGCCGGCCGGCTGATCGTCCCCAGGCCCCGGACGTCCGTCCCCAGAGTCTGCCCAACCTGCGCCGCGCCGGCGTCAGCAACGAGTGGCGCTGACACGGGCGCAGGCTGATCGACCCGGTTATCCCCGGGCGCTGGCGATATAGCCATCGATGACATTGTCCAGCACCTTCAGCGGCGTGCCGCCGGAGAGCAGGACGGTGTCGTGGAACTTGCGGATATCGAACTTCTTGCCCATGGCGGCCTTGGCTCTTTCCCGACCTTTCAGGAAGGTGAGCTTGCCGACCATGTAGCTCGAGGCCTGGCCGGGCCAGACACAGTAGCGCTCGATCTCGGTGATGGCGGCCGTTTCCTTGTCGCCGATGGTGTCGATGTAGAATTTGAGCGCCTGTTCGCGGCTCCAGCGCTTGGCGTGCATGCCGCTGTCGACCACCAGTCGGACGGCCCGGAACATGGCGTCATGCAGCATGCCGATCTCGCCAAGCGGATCGGTCTTGTACATGCCCATCTCCTTGGCCAGTTCTTCGGAATAGAGGGCCCAGCCCTCGCTGTATCCCGAGAAACCGATCACCTTGCGGATCAGCGGAAGGTCGCCGGCCTCGTTATTGAGGGCCAGCTGAAGGTGATGGCCGGGAATGGCCTCATGATAGGTCAGGGTCGGCAGGGTGAAGCGCGGCTGTTCGGCCGTGTCCCGCAGATTGATCCAATAGATGCCCGGACGCTTTCCATCCAGAGACGGTGAATTGTAGTAGCCGCCCGGCGCGCCAGCCTCGATGGCCTTGGGCACCCGACGGATTTCGCAGGCGGCCTGGGGCAGCTGTCCGAACCAGGCCGGGAGCTGGGCCTGAATCACCTTCACCTTTTCATTGAGGTTGGCGATCAGGGCTTCCTTGCCCTCGTCGGTGTTGGGCCAGTGCTGTTTGGGGTCCGCATACATGGCGGCATAACGCTCGCCGACCGTGCCCTTGGTGTAGCCGGCCTTTTTCATCAGGACGTCGGCCCGGGCCCCCAGGCTCTTGCAGAGCTCCAGTCCGGTCGCATGGATCTCTTCCGGCGACATGTCCGAGGTCGTGTAGTTCTTCAGGGAAACGGCATAGTATTCGTCGCCCTGCGGCAGTCGCCAGCAGCCGGCGTCATGGACAGCCCTGGGCAGCAGGCTTGCCAGAAGGTCGACCTGTCGCTGGAGGGCCGGCTTGATCTTCTCGTCATAGAGGGCCGCGGACTGTCGGGCATACTCCCCCTCGATCTTGGCTTCGGCCGTGCGGCGGGTGATGGAGGCGACCAGGGTGGTCTCCGCCGTCGGCGTCGCAAGGAAGGCCTTCATCTGGGTCAGCGCCTTCTGCAGCGCGAAGTCCGGCGGAATCACGCCCATGGCGGCGTCGCGACGGCAGGTCTCGGCCTCGTCGTCGAGGTTGCGGCCGAAACATTCCATGCGGGACAGATAGGCGTCGGCGTCATCGACCGTCTCGATGCTATGGGCCGTGTCGAGGAAGTCCGGCGTCGACTGGTAGCTGCCGGTCAGCTGGGTGAGCACATAGGGCGCGCCCGAACCGCCGTTGTTGTAGGCGAACCGACTGTTGCCCTCTTCCTGTACGGACAGGACAAAATCGACGGTGTCGTAGTTGACCGCGTCCATGCCGCTGAGGGCCTTGCGATCGATGGTGTGCAGTTCGGCGAGGCTCTTGCTGTTGCTGGCGCGGTTCTCGGCGGCGGCGGTGGCCGAGCCGTCCGACAGCTGGCTCTTGGTCCAGGCCAGGGCGCCCTTGTCGATACCCAGATAGGTGGTCAGTTCGGGCGACCGGCGGAAGGCCTGGTCCATGGCCTTGTCGAACTGGGCATACATTTTCGCCGCTTCGCCGGTGGGCGCGGCGCCCGCTATGCGAGGCAGGGCAGCCAGGGCCGCGACAGCAGTGGCGGAGGCAAACAGGTCTCGACGGTTCATCATTGCGGGGCTCCCCTTGGGCAGGCGTTTGGTCATGGGTAGGCCGGGGCCGACCCAGCGGCAACATGGCGGGGGTTAATTCGGGGTAATGCGGCGTTTCAGGCCGGAGTCGTCGCACCGTACTGACGCCACAGCAGCGCGGCCAGGATGGCTGCGCCCGGCAGGGCCAGCAGAATCGCGACGGACAGGGGCGCGCCCAGCCAGACCAGGCCTGCAGCCAGAAGACAGCCGAAAAACTGGCCCGTGTCCCAGCCGCCTTCGGTGGCGATGTGAAACCTGACGGAACAGGGCGCCGCCGTGGACATGTTGTAGACCGGGGTCATCAGGGTGGGCGACACCAAGGCCACGACCAAGGCTCCAGCGGCGTTGGCGAAGACCGCCAGCCAGGGAAGGTCGAGGCTGAGGCTGCGCAGGAGGATGACCCCGGCCATGATTCCATAGGCGAAGATCACAGAGCGTCGGCCAAAGCCCCGGTCAATGGAGCGTCCCAGAAACAGGCCGAGCGCCGCGCCGACCAAGGCCGCCAGGGCCATGGCGCCGCCATAGGCGCTGAAGCTCTGGCCCAGTGTCGTGAACAGGGCCGCCTGCCAAGCGTAGTGATACCCTGCCGCCGTCCAGCCATCGCCGGCCACCAGGACAATGGCCTGACGCGCCTGTTTCACCTTCCAGGAGGTCGACTTGACGACCGGGACCTCGGGACCGCCCAGCAGAGGCAGGGCGGCGGAAAGCTGGATCAGGGTGACCATGATGAAGGCTGGCCAGGACCCCAGCATGACAAGGGCGCCGCCACCCAGCAAAGGGGCCACGATCCCGACAATCGCGACGATGGCTTCCCGCAGGCCGATCTGGCCGCCCCGCTCGGCCGCGTCTCCCAGTCGGGCGAAATAGGCGTGGTAGGTTGTCCAGTAGAGGACATTGCCGACCGCCGCGCTGACACAGACGGCGGCCATGGCGACGTCCAGGCCCTGGACCAGGGGCAGCAGCGCATATTGCAGGGCCATGGCGATGGTCCCGAGGATCAGGGTTCGCCTCAGGCCGATCTGCAGAACCAGAGGCAGGATCCAGGGGCGGATGGCGAACCTGAGCGCCACGATCGCCGCTTCGAACGCCAGGGCGACGGGGACGGACACGCCGGCCTTGAGCAGGAACACGAGGATGAAGATGCCCCCGGCGCCCTGGGCCAGGGTCTGGATGGCGTAGTGCAGGTTGATGCGGTTGAGCGCGCCGTCGCGGAACATGGACTTCAAGACCGGGCGAGCCTGCTCAACGCCGGTACTGAATGAAGCCGGCGTGCTTTGCGACCCGGTCATAGAGCTGTCGGGCTGTCGCGTTGCCTTCGTGGGTCAGCCAGTAGACCCGGGCGGCCCCCATTTCATCGGCGCGGGCATAGACGGCTTCTATAAGGGCCCGTCCGGCGCCGGTTCCCCGGGCCTGTGGGGCGACATAGAGGTCTTCCAGGTAACAATAGGGGCCAACGGCCCAGGTGGCCGGATGCAGAACGCACTGCGCCAGCCCGATGGGTTCGCCATCAATATCTGCGACCAGGGCGAACATTGGCCAGGCCGGATCCAGCAGCCGTTCCCAGGTGACCTGGCTGACCGCTGGATCGAGTCTGGTTTCGTAGAAATCGAGATAACCGGCCCATAGGGAATCCCACGCCGCCCTGTCGGACGGCGCAAGATCCCTCAGGGTTCCGGTGAAGGCCAGGATCAGGCCTTGGCCATGGCCGCCTTCAGGTTTTCATCGACCTTGTCGAGGAACCCTTCGGTGGTCAGCCAGCCCTGCTTGTCGCCGACCAGCAGCGCCAGGTCCTTGGTCATGAAGCCGGCTTCGACGGTGTCGACGCAGACCTTTTCCAGGGTGTCGGCGAAGGTTGCCAGAGCGTCATTGCCATCCAGCTTGGCCCGGTGGGCCAGGCCGCGGGTCCAGGCGAAGATCGAGGCGATGGAGTTGGTCGAGGTCGACTGGCCCTTCTGGTGCTGGCGGTAGTGACGGGTCACGGTGCCATGGGCGGCTTCGGCCTCGACGGTCTGGCCATCGGGGGTCAGCAGCACGCTGGTCATCAGGCCGAGCGAGCCGAAGCCCTGGGCCACGATGTCGGACTGGACGTCGCCGTCGTAGTTCTTGCACGCCCAGACGAAGCCGCCCGACCATTTGATGGCCGCGGCCACCATGTCGTCGATCAGCCGGTGCTCATAGGTCAGGCCGGCAGCCTTGAAGGCGGCGGCAAATTCCCGGTCGAACACGTCCTGGAAGATGTCCTTGAAGCGGCCGTCATAGGCTTTCAGGATCGTGTTCTTGGTCGACAGATAGACCGGGAAATTGCGGCCCAGACCGAAGGCGAAGCTGGCGCGGGCGAATTCGGTTATCGAGTCGTCGAGGTTATACATCCCCATGGCCACGCCGGCCGAGGGGAACTGGAACACCTCATGCTCGATGACCTTTCCGTCGTCGCCGGTGAAGGTCATCATCAGCTTGCCGGGGCCGGGGACGAGGAAGTCCGTGGCCTTGTACTGGTCGCCGTAGGCATGACGGCCGACCACGATGGGCTGGGTCCAGCCCGGCACCAGCCGCGGCACGTTCGAGCAGATGATCGGCTCACGGAAGACCACGCCGCCGAGGATGTTGCGGATCGTGCCGTTGGGCGACTTCCACATCTTCTTCAGGCCGAACTCGGCCACGCGGGCCTCGTCGGGCGTGATGGTGGCGCATTTGACGCCGACGCCATGCTTCTGGAT
>JARWZW010000014.1 GCA_029866155.1 Caulobacter sp.
GGACTGGCCCTCGGGACTGTAAAGTCGAGGCTCAGACTCGCCTTCGGCAAGCTTCGAGCCGCGCTGCAGGAGCTGACATGACCTGTGCTTCTGCGCCGCTTGACCAACGGTCATGCCGCTCCATATCCCGACTCCAGCAACCCGCCGGATAGACATTGTGAGCATGGAAGTCCTTACCCACCGCCTCCTCAACGCCCCCGACGCCGGCATGCGCCTGCTGACTGCTGCGGCGGCGAGCTATCGCGATCAGCGTCCAGCAGCGGGCGAAGCCCTCGGCGGCCGGTTCCTCGAGTCGGAGGCGGCGGCGGACCTCTCCGAGGACGCCATCGAACAGACCCTGGCCCGGATCACCGCCCTGGAAGTCAGCGACAATCGCAGCCGCTACTATGCCTCCGCCGCCAATGCCGCCACCCGCAGCCTGGGGGAGTTGTCCCTTCTGCCGGACCCGGTCAAGGAAGCTGCTTTCGACGCCATTGGCGCCGGGCGGCGCTGGGGAATGGCCGGCTTCGGTATTCGCCGGATGGCCCTTCCGATCCTGGCCGACTGCAAGGTGGAGCTTCTGCGCATCGAGCCCGGGGCGGGCGTGGCAAACCACGACCACGAGGACGAGGAATATACCCTGGTTCTGACCGGCGCCTTCCACGACGGTCATGCCCGTTTCGCGCCGGGGGACATCAATGTCGGCCAGCCGGGATTTCGGCATGAGCCCAGGGCCGAGGCCGGACAGGTCTGCTACGCCCTGGCGGTCAGCTACGGCGCCCCGGCCTTCGAGGGTCCCATGGGACTGTTGCAGAGGCTGACCGGCTTCGGTCGCTGATACAGGCCGAGCGCGATCCTTTCCGACGGCGCGCCGGGCCTGACGATCTGACAACGGGCTGAGCCCCTTGCCTCTCCGACGGCTGATCTGAACCCTGGCGACCGGGCGTCCATCCCTCCGCCATGTCCGGGCGGCCCCTGGGCCGGGACCAACCCGGAAATCTGCCCGGTCCGGCTCCGCCAGGCGATACGGGAGCCGACCGGACAGACTTTAGTAAACGCCCCTTAACCTCGTCCCTTCAAGGATCGCCTGTGACAGCGGTCTTGGGGGCGATGGATGGCGAGGGTGGCGCGAGCGTCGGGCGCAGAACTGGTTCTGGAGGCGATCGTCATCGCCTGGAAACTGCCCGGCGCGGCCAGACTCCGGGGTGGGCTGACGGCGGCGGCGGGGATCGGCCTGTCGATCGCCCTGGCTTCCTATGACGCCCTGGACCCCAGCTTCAACGCCGCAACCGGCCTGCCCGCCAGCAACGCCCTGGGGCAGTCCGGCGCCTTGCTAGCCGATATCGCCATCCAGTCCCTGGGACTCGGCGCCTGGCTTGTGGCCATTCTGATGACGGTTTTCGGGGCGGGACGGGTTCTTGACCCGGAACCCGAACGATCCCGCTCCGCCCTTCGCCGCCGGGTTCTGGCGGGGGCGGGGGGGGCGATTCTGCTGACAGCGGCCCTCGCCGCCCCACCGCCGCCGTCTGCCTGGCCCCTGGCCCTGGGCCTCGGCGGGCTCTGGGGCCAAGCCCTGTTCGGTGTGATCCGCGACACCCTGGCCTTTGTGCGGCTGCCAGCCCCGGGGTTCTTCGCCGGGCTGTTGCTGGCGGCCAGCGGACTGACCGCCCTGGCCTGGTCGCTCAGCCTGCAGAAACTGTCCCTCGGGTCGAGTTTCGAGGGGCTGGGCCGCTGGGCGGAGGATCGACTTCGCCCCAGGCCGCCAGAGCCGTCCCGGCCGGAACCGTCGGCCCGTAAACCCCGGACGCGCAAACCCCGCCCAGTCCCGGGCGAGGTCGATCTGGTCCTGGGTCCCGATCCGGTGGCCGAGCCTGTCGAACCGCCGCGGGAAACCGCCCTTTCCATCCGCCAACCCAAGGTCCCCGTCCGGCCTTCGACCCGGGACCAGAGGGAACGGCAGCCGGCCTTCGAGTTCGAGCCGGCCAAGGACGGCTTCCAGCTGCCCGAGTTGTCGATGCTGGCCCAGCCCAAGCCCCGGGCCTCCTCCTTTGACGAGGCCGCCCTTCGCCAGTCGGCCCGGCTGCTGGAAAGCGTGCTGGCGGAATTCGGGGTTCGGGGCGCCATCGACCAGATCCGGCCAGGCCCGGTTGTAACCCTGTATGAGCTGACCCCCGCCCCCGGGGTGAAGCATGCCCGGGTCGTGGCCCTGGCCGATGACATCGCCCGGTCGATGAGCGTCGCCGCCTGCCGGGTCTCGGTGGTCCAGGGCCGCAACGCCATCGGGATCGAACTGCCCAACGCCCGGCGCGAGACGGTCTATCTGCGGGACCTGCTCTCCAGCGTCGACTACGAGAAGGCCGGGCCGATCCTGCCCATGGCCCTGGGCGAAACCATCGGCGGCGAGCCCTATATCGCCGACCTGGCCAAGATGCCCCACCTGCTGATCGCCGGCACCACCGGCTCCGGCAAGTCGGTCGGGGTCAACGCCATGATCCTGTCGATCCTCTACCGGCTGGGTCCTGATCAGTGCCGCTTCATCATGATCGACCCCAAGATGCTGGAACTGTCGGTCTATGACGGCATCCCGCACCTTCTGGCCCCGGTTGTGACCGATCCCAAGAAGGCCATCGTCGCCCTGAAATGGACCGTTCGGGAAATGGAGGACCGTTACCGGCGGATGTCCAAGATCGGGGTGCGCAACATCGGCGGCTATAACGAGCGCGCCAAGGAGGCCCTGGACAAGGGCGAACATTTCGAGCGCACCGTCCAGACCGGTTTCGACGAAGCAGGCCGGCCCATTTATGAGTCCGAAAAGATCCGCCCCGAGCACATGCCCTATCTGGTGGTGGTGATCGACGAGGTCGCAGACCTGATGATGGTGGCCGGCAAGGATATCGAAGGGGCCGTTCAACGCCTGGCCCAGATGGCCCGCGCGGCGGGCATCCACCTGATCATGGCCACCCAGCGGCCCTCGGTGGACGTCATCACCGGCACCATCAAGGCCAACTTCCCGACCCGCATCAGCTTCCAGGTCACCTCAAAGATCGACGCCAGGACGATCATGAGTGAGCCGGGGGCCGAGCAGCTGCTGGGCATGGGCGACATGCTGTTCATGGCCGGGGGCGGCCGGACGACCCGCCTGCACGGTCCGTTTGTCTCGGATGGCGAGGTCGAGACCGTCGCCCGGTTCCTGCGGGAACAGGGCCAGCCGCAGTATCTGGAGGCCGTCACGGCCGGGGCTGACGAAGAGGAAGAGGCCGGCGGCGGCGAGAGCGAGGGCGGCGGCGATCTCTATGACCATGCCGTGGCTGTGGTCACCCGCGATCGCAAGGCCTCGACAAGCTACATCCAGCGGCGGCTTCAGATCGGCTATAACCGCGCCGCCTCCCTTATGGAGCGGATGGAGCGCGAAGGGGTGGTCGGCGCCGCCAACCATGCCGGAAAGCGGGAAATCCTCGCCGGTCCGCCGCCGCCGGGTTAAGGGTCAGGCGCCGACAGGCCCTCATTTGGCCTTGGACCGGAAGCAGGCTAGAGCATGGTCCGATAAGCGAGAAACGGTTACCGGATCGAAGCATGCTCTAACACTCTGAATTAGAGCCTGTTTTTCCATTTTGATCGGTTCGATCAGAACGGAACAGGCTCTGGACACTGAACTCCAACCAGACCCGAAGGCCCATGACCCTGTTCCTTCCTCGCCGCACCCTGCTGTCAGCCCTGCTGGCCGCCCCCCTGGCCGGGGTGGCGGGCCGGAGCCTGGCCGCGCCGCTGTCTGCGGCGGAACAGGACCTGGTCACCCGGGCCAGGGCCTATCTGCAGGGCCTCTCCGGGGCCCGGGGCCGCTTTGTCCAGACCGACCCGCGCGGGAGCCAGTCCAAGGGCAGTTTCTATCTGCAGCGCCCCGGCAAGGCGCGGTTTGCCTATGACGCCCCGGCCAGCCGGCTTCTGGTGTCGGATGGTCGTTTTGTCGCCGAGGCCGACACCCGCCTGAAGACGGTCAATCGTTATCCCCTGGGCCAGACGCCCCTGGCCCTTTTCCTGGCGCAGGATATCCGGCTGGACCGGGGCGTGGTGGTCACCCGGGTGGCCCAGCTGTCAGGTGGTTTCGCCCTGACCCTGCAGGATGGCCGGAAACAGACCCGCGGCAGCCTGACCCTGAACTTCTCGGACTCCCCCACCCAGTTGCTGGGCTGGGTGGTAACGACGGTCCAGGGCTCCACCCGCATCCGCCTGACGGAACTGGAACGGACCTCAGGCCTGGATCCAAAACTGTTCCAGACCCCCTATCCCCCGCAGAGACCGACGGGACGGCCCTGATTCCCAGCCTCGCCCTGGCGCCATCGAGATGTGGTGTTCGCGCAACGATCAATTATTCACGGAATTGTCGTTGACGTTTCCGTCGACAAGTTGTTGTAATGTCACACATGGCTTGGGCGCGCTCGATCGGCCCCTCAAGCAGACCGTGCCGGAAAACTATCCCCTCCCGGCGGCGGCATGAGAGATAACTTTTTGCGCCCGGCGGCCTCGGCCTGCCGGGCGTTTTCTTGTGTGCTTCCGGAAGGGTTCCATAGACCCTGAAGGTGCTCTACCTCTTTGACATGCGCCTTCGACTCGCCACCTGGAACATCAACTCGGTTCGTCCTCGCGGCGATCTGATCGGCCGCTTTGTCGACGAGGTGGCGCCAGACGTTCTGGCCCTGCAGGAGATCAAGTGCGAGACGGACGCCTTTCCCAAGGAGATGTTCGAGGCGCTGGGCTATCGCCACTTCCGGATCCGGGGACAGAAGGGCTGGCACGGCGTCGGG
Organism: Caulobacter sp.; assembly: GCA_029866155.1. Classification (GTDB taxonomy): domain Bacteria; phylum Pseudomonadota; class Alphaproteobacteria; order Caulobacterales; family Caulobacteraceae; genus Caulobacter. Next base: position 4,782 of record JARWZW010000014.1, read on the forward strand.
ATCGCGTCCCGCCTGCCCATCGAGGACGCACCGCCCCTGGACGTCTGCAAGAACGGCCATGCCCGCTGTGTCGGGGCGGTGGTGGCCGGAATCGAGATCCAGAACTTCTATATTCCAGCCGGCGGCGATGTTCCCGACCGTGAGGCCAACGCCAAGTTCGATCACAAGCTGGACTTCTTCGAGAAGCTGACGGCGGAAATGGCCCGTCGCGACCCGTCCAGGCCTCTGGTCCTGACCGGAGACTTCAATGTCGCGCCTGGCGAGCATGATGTCTGGAGCCACAGACAGATGAGCAAGGTGGTCAGCCACACGCCCATCGAGATCCAGGCCATGACAGACCTGCAGGCCTCGCTCGGCTTCATCGACCTGCCGCGCCTGGCCATCCCGGAGCCGGAAAAGCTCTTCAGCTGGTGGAGTTACCGTGCCGCCGACTTCCGCGCCTCGAACCGCGGACTGCGTCTGGACCATATCTGGATCAGCCCGGGCATGAAGGAATCCGCCCTTGGCGCCGGCAAGGCGGTCTCCAGGGTGCATGACGACGTCCGCGGCTGGGACAAACCCAGCGACCATGCGCCGGTGACGGCGGATTTCGTGGTTCGATAGGCCCTCAGGGAGCCCGGGTCGTCACAACCGGACGATCCTCTCCCTGCCAGATCGACTGGCCACAAGGTCCCGACCAGCCTGTCGCAGAATCAGGGCTGCAACCGGTAGCCGCCCGCCTCGGTCAGCAGCAGCCGCGCCTGCCCGGGTTCCGGCTCGATCTTCTGGCGCAGTCGATAGACATGGGTCTCCAGGGTATGGGTGGTGACCCCGGCGTTGTAGCCCCAGACCTCGGCCAGCAGTTCCTCCCGGGGCACCGCCTTGGCGCCGGACCGGTAGAGGTACTTCAGGATGTTGGTTTCCTTCTCGGTCAGCCGCACCTTCTTGCCCTTTTCGTCGAGCAACAGCTTGGCGGCAGGACGGAATTCATAGGGGCCGATCTTGAAGATCGCGTCCTCGCTGGCCTCGTGGCTGCGCAGCTGGGCGCGGATATGGGCCAGAAGGACGGCAAACCGGAAGGGCTTGGTCAGGTAGCCATTGGCGCCCGATTCCAGACCCAGGATGGTGTCGGCGTCGGTGGAGGCGGCGGTCAGCATGACGATGGGACAGGTCACCCCGGCCTTGCGCATCATCCGGCAGGCCTCGCGACCATCCATGTCCGGAAGATCGACATCCAGGAGAATCATGTCCGGCCGCACCTCGCGGGCCACGGCCGAGCCCTCGGTGGCGGTTCCTGCCTCGAGGGTGGTGAACTCCTCATGCAGACGGAGTTGTTCGGCCAGGGCGCCGCGCAGGTCGGCGTCGTCGTCGATGATCAGCAGAGTCTTGCGTTGCGACATGGTTGCGACCATGCACCGTTTTGACCCCATCAGCCAAGTCGTGGAGCGCCCTATGATCTTCACCGCCCATCAGAATGGCCGGTTTGACCTGGCAGGCCGGACGGCTTCCTGCGTGCTGGGTCGCGGCGGGGTGAAACCAGCCTCTGAAAAACGCGAGGGCGACGGGGCCACCCCGCTGGGGATCTGGCCCATCCGGCGACTGCTCTATCGACCCGACCGGGCGCCGCCCCCGCGCACAGGACTGCCGGTCCACGCCATCCAGCTCCACGAGGGCTGGTGCGACGCGCCAGGGGACCCCGCCTATAACCGGCCGGTCCGGCTTCCCTATCCGGCCAGCGCCGAACAGCTCTGGCGGCAGGACAGGGTCTATGACCTGGTCTGCATCCTTGGCCATAATGACGATCCGCCGGTGGCGGGGCTTGGGTCAGCCATCTTCCTGCATCTGGTTCAGCCCGACCGACGGCCGACCGAAGGCTGTGTCGCCCTGACCCGGGAGGACATGCTGTCGCTTCTGGCCCTGGCGAGGCCGGGCGACAGCCTGGCCATTGTTGCAGACCGGGAGGCCTGAATGCACAGCCATGACACCGCCAGACCCACAGGCCCCCTGGCCGGCCTGATCGTCCTGGAAATGGGCACCCTGATCGCAGGTCCCTTCTGTGGCCAGATCCTCGGCGATTTCGGCGCCACCGTCATCAAGATCGAGGACCCGGGCAAGGGTGATCCCATGCGCCAGTGGGGGCGCAGCCTGCCCAAGGGCCATTCGCCCTGGTGGCCGGTGATCGGCCGCAACAAGCAGTCGGTGACCCTCAATCTGCGGTCGCCCCGGGGCCAGGCCCTGGCGCGGCGGCTGATCGCCGGCGCCGATGTCCTGGTGGAGAACTTCCGGCCCGGGGCCCTCGAAAAATGGGGCCTCGGCTATGATGTCCTGTCCCTCGACAATCCTGGCCTGGTGATGGCCAGGGTTTCCGGCTTTGGCCAGACCGGCCCCTACGCCCAGAGGGCGGGCTATGCCCTGATCGGCGAGGCCATGGGCGGGCTGCGTCATGTCACGGGCGAACCGGACCGGCCCCCGGCGAGGGCCGGCATTTCCATCGGCGACAGCCTGGCCGGCCTGCATGCGGCCCTCGGGATCATGATGGCCCTTCATGGCCGGCACAGCACCGGCCGGGGACAGGTGGTCGACGCCGCCATCTATGAGAGCGTCCTGTCGGTCATGGAGAACCTGATCACCGAATATGGCCTGACCGGCTATGTCCGGGAACGGTCGGGCGCCGTGCTGCCCGGGATCGCCCCCTCCAACGCCTATCCGACCCGGGACGGGGCCATGGTGGTGATCGGGGCCAACCAGGACACCCTGTTCGCCCGGCTCTGTGAAGCCATGGCCCGGCCTGATCTTGCGGCAGACGCCCGATTTGTCGGACATGCCGCCCGCGGACTGAACCAGACGGTGCTGGATCAGGAGATCGCAGCCTGGACCTCGACCCTGTCGGCCGATCAGGTCCTTGCGCTGATGGAGACCCACGGCGTCGCGGCCGGACGGGTGTTCCGGGCGCCCGACATGCTGGAGGACCCGCAGTTCATCGCCCGCCAGTCCATTGTCGAGACCCCGCACCCGGTCTTCGGGTCTGTCCGGATGCAGAATGTCTTCCCGCGCCTGAGCGAAACGCCCGGCGAGGTTCGCTGGCCCGGCCCGGCCCTGGGCGAACATACAGAGACGGTGTTGGCCGCGCGGCTCGGTCTGGCCCCCCAGGCCCTGTCAGAGCTGCGGGCTGACGGGATCATCTGAGGCGGGGCGGACAAGATCAGCCACCGCCCGGATGATCTGCTGGATGTTGTAGGGCTTGCGGACCACAGGGGCGTTGAAACCCTGGGGGGCCCCCTGCTCACCGTAGCCGGTGGCGAAAACAAAGGGGATGCCGCGCTCGGCCAATCGCTCGGCCACCGGCGTAACGAGCCGGCCGCCCAGATTGACGTCCAGAACAGCGACATCGATGTCCGCCTCGGCCATGGACAGGGCCTCGTCGGGATCGCCGGTTGCCCCGACCACCGTGGCTCCGGCCTCGACCAGGCCCGATTCCAGCTCCAGGGCCAACAGGGTTGAATCCTCGACCAGCAGCAGTCGCAGCCCTTCGACGCCCGGGCCCTGCAGGGACATGCCTGGCGGCGGCTGGACGAGCGGCCGTTCCGAGGGCGTCTGGGCCGCTGGCGTCTCTGCCGCCGACTCGGTCAGGGCGCCCTGGTCAGCCCGCAGCCGGGCCCGCAGGCCCTCCGGCGCGAACACCATCTGGCCGACTCCGCCCAGTTCCCGGGCGGTGATGCGTTCGAGCAGCACGGAACCAAAGCCCCGGCGGGTTGGCGGCTCCACGACCGGCCCGCCGGCCTCGGCCCAGTCCAGTTCAAATCCGCCATCCTGGACGGTTCGCCAATCGACCCGCACCCGTCCGCCCTCGGTCGAAAGGGCCCCGTACTTGATCGCATTGGTGGCCAGTTCATGCAGGGCCAGGGACAGGGCGTTGGCGGCCCGGGGCGTCAGAAACAGGTCTGGCCCGGTCCAGCAGGCCTGGGCTCGTCCCAGCCCGCCGAGCTCGGCGGAAACAAGGGAGAGCAGGCTGGCGCCCTGCCATCGCGTCTCGGTCAGAAGCTGATGGGCCTGGGCCAGAGCCTGGAGCCGGCCCGAAAAGGCCGGAAGAAACTCCTCCAGCGACCGGGCCCGGCGAGCGGACTGGGCTGCCAGGGACTGGACGGCGGCCAGGACGTTTTTCACCCGGTGGTCCAGCTCAGCCATCAGGGTTTCGCGCTGCTCTTCAACCTGCTTGCGGCCGGAAATGTCCTGAACCACGCCGAACAGCTTTCGCCCACCGCCGGAATCGTCAAGGACCAGGGCCCCGGCCCCCATCATCCAGCGGATCTCGCCATTGTCAGGCCGGATGATCCGGTATTCGGCAATGTAGCGGCCTGTCTCCCGGACCGACTGCTCGATTTCGGACTTCAGGCTTTCGCGGTCCTCGGGATGAACGTAGCGAAAGGGCGCATCGCCCTGATCGGCATCGAGGCTCAATCCCTTGACGCCGGTCAGGCTGCGCATGTCCTCGCTGAGCACCACCCGGTCGCAGGCCATATCCCATTCGAATTCGCCCAGCCCACCAGCCTTCAGGGCCAGGTCGCGCCTTTGCCGGTCCAGTCGCTGGCCCCGCTCATTGGCCAGCCGGCGTGCGTCGTTCAACAACTTGTCCATGGCCAGGTCGGCCAGGTCGGCAAGGGCGGCCAGCTGCACCGGGGTGGCCGGCGGATGAGCCTCGGGGTCGCCGACCGACAGGAGGCCGATGACGGCGCCTTCGGGCGTCTTCAGGGGCGCACAGGCGAAGAAGCGGACATCGACCTGGGTCAGCTGGTCATGAAATTCGGCAAACCGCGGGTCACAGCCTATGTCGGGGGAGGCGAGGGTCTCCGCCCGCTCGATCATGCGATCGGCCAGGGTGCCGGCGCGATCATATTCCCGCCTCGGGAGCCCGACGCTGGCCTTGTGCCAGAGCCTGTCCCGATCCACGAGAACCACAGCGGCCCGGGGCGCCGCGAACAGGGCCGCCGCCAGCCGGGCCAGCCGATCGAAGCTCGGATCACTGTCGGTATCCAGCGCACCCAGCCCCTTCAGGACCGCCAGACGGTGCTCCTCGGTTAACTCGGTCACAGGTGCGACAATTTCACTCACGGAGTCACCATAGACCGGGAAGATCAGGAAGGCGACCGGTAGCGCCACGACGATTGGCGCCCTACATTGGAACCTGCAGCGTCGGCGTTACGTTGACGGGCCGTCACAGACGCCCCTCCCAATCCCCGGGAAGGGCAGATCCAGCGGAGATACCCCATGTCCACCCTGCCCCCCGCCGCAGACGCCGAGGCCCACAAGGCCAAGGAAGCCCTCAAGAATGCGGCGACCCATGCCGAAAAGAGCTTCGCCGAGGTGGCTGAACAGGCCAAGGCCGGCATCGTCGATGCCGCAAACCGCGCGGAGGTCGCCATTCGTGAAGGCCTCGACACCTTCCGCGCCCAGAGCCGGACCTATACCGACACCGCCAGCCATCAGATCGATGTGGCCCAGCGCTATGTGACTGAACGGGTCAAGGAACGCCCCATCACAGCGACCCTCGCCGGGGTCGGGGTCGGGGTTCTGCTCGGTCTGCTTCTGGCCGGTCGCGGCGATCGTCGTTGATCATCGAGCGGACCCTGCTGGCCATCGCAACTGCGGCGGCCGTGATTGCGGCCGTCATCATCTCCATGGTGGCCGCCTTCTTTACCCTGTTCGCCCTGGTGCAGCCGCGCCTGGGCGACGCTGGGGCTGCAGCGGTCGTGGCCGGTGTGGCGGCAGGGCTGGCGGCGGTTATCGCCATGCTGGCCGCCCGACGCCTGGAAGGCGACCGACGCGCCGCCAAGGCGCAGGCCGAGGCGCCATTTGTCGATCCTGGGGTGGTGGGCATGGTGTTCAATGTCATCCGGGAGCGCCCGATCCTCTCGGCCGGCGCCGCCCTGGCCGTAGGCCTCTACGCGCTCCGGAATCCGACGCTCGTCACAACCCTGGTCAAGGGCTTCATGGACAACAGCAAGCGGTCCTGAGGCCTGGTCCGTCCTGATCGAACCGATCAGAATGGAAAAACCGGCTTTGATTCAAAACTTTGGACCATGGTCCGAGAAGCGTTTCACAGTTGCCGGACCCTGCTCCAGGCGACAGGGCGAGCGGCCCTCGGGAACCCGGCGGCTGGCCCGGCGTTTCCATGACCAGGACCCGACAGCCTCGTCCCGGTCCATCTGGGAGTCCGAGATCATGCTGAGATGGGCCGTTGTTTTCCTGGTCATAGCTCTGGTGGCCGCTGTCCTCGGTTTTGGCGGCCTGGCAGGCACCGCCGTGGGCATCGCCAAGATCCTGTTCTTCGTGTTTCTGGTGCTGTTCGCCGTTTCCCTGGTGCTGAACCTGCTTCGGGGCCGGGCCGGCTGACGCATTTCGAACAGGCCTCAAAGGCGCTGTCGAATCGAACAAGGCCCTGACAGCGCCGCTCTCCCAACCTCTTGACCGGTGCGACCCGGGGCCGCAAAGCCCGGTCATGACCAGACCACCCCTTGGCCGCGTGCTCATCATCGCCGGATCAGACAGCGGCGGCGGCGCCGGAATCCAGGGCGACATCAAGACCGTCGCCATGCTGGGCGGATATGCCGCCACCGCCGTCACGGCCATTACGGTCCAGAACAGCCTCGGGGTCAGCCGGGTCCATGGCCTGCCGCCCGACCTGATCGAGGCCCAGGGCCGGGCCGTGCTGGACGATCTGGGCGCTGACGCCCTCAAGACCGGCATGCTGGGCGATGTGGCTACGGTCGAGGCCGCCGCCCGGTTGCTGGACCATGCTGCGGGCGTCCCGGCCGTGGTTGACCCGGTGATGATCGCCAAGGGCGGGGCCGCCCTGCTCGATCCCATGGCGCTGTCGGCCGTGCGGAGCCTGATGATCCCGAGGGCGAGCCTGCTCACGCCCAACGCCCCGGAAGCCGCCACCCTGACCGGACTGCCGGTAGAGACGCTCGACGACCTTCGCCGGGCCGGGGCGGCCCTGCTGGACCTTGGTCCCGGCGCGGTGCTGATGAAGGGCGGGCATCTGGCCGGAGACCGTCTGACCGACCTGCTGATCACATCCGCCGGAGAGACGCTTTTCGAGGGCGCAAGGCTGGTCAGCCGCCACACCCACGGCACCGGCTGCGCTCTGGCCAGCGCCTGCGCCACGGGCCTGGCCCAGGGCCTTGACCTGACCGGGGCGGTCGCCCGCGCCTGGAACTATGTGCATCAGGCCATACTGACGGCGCCCGGACTTGGCGGCGGTCACGGCCCTCTGGACCACGGCTGGCCGTTGCAGCGTCGGTGATGGCGCCGGAATGCCCCCCAGGGCGACAGAGGGGACGCGACTGGAGGCGGCTGGAGGCGGCTGGCGAATCGGGTCAGCAAGCCGATGGCGACGGTCATGACACCCGGCCCCCGGACCGGTTTGATCGGCCCCTTGAGAAGCGAGCCCAGACCGACATGACCACCAGCCTGGAACGACAACTGGAAGAGATCGTCCGGGCGGCTCCCAGCCTGATGACCGCCCTGAGGCAAAGCCGGTCCTTTGGCCTGCCCGACTGGCTGATCGTTTCCGGCGCTGTCTATCAGCGGGTCTGGAATCACCTGACGGATCGCGACCCCGACCATGGCGTGCGGGACTATGACCTGGTCTATTTCGACGCGTCTGACGTCAGTTACGAGGCCGAGGATGTGGAGATCCGGCGCGCCCGGGATCATTTTCAGCCGCCACTGGACCAGTTGATCGAGGTGCGCAACCAGGCCCGGGTGCATCTCTGGTTCGAGGACCATTTTGGCCAGCCATTCAGCCCCCTCTCCTCGACCGCCGAAGCCCTGGAGCGGTTCGTGGCGCCGGCCTTCAGCGTCGGCGTCCGGCTGGAACCGGATGATCAGCTGACCGTCCGCGCGCCCTACGGGCTGGAAGACCTGTTCGCCATGGCGCTCAAGCCCACCCCGGGCCGTCCCCTGGCCAGGGACTGGAACCGCATCATCACCTCGGTCGAGACGCGGTGGCCCGAGATTTCCGTTCGGAACCCTGCAGGATGACAGCCGGGCTGGCCTGGAAGCCAGGCTTGCTGTAGCGGCCATCGGAACATCAATTCCCGGTGGAAACGGAAGCTGCCGGGCCACCGGAGCAGAGCGCCGGGCCAAAACAGGAGAGCCCGAATGCGCCAGTGGACTGTCGACGCCTTCGCCGCGGCGCCGTTCCGCGGCAACCAGGCCTGTATCGTCGCACCCTTCGACGTCTGGCCGTCCGACGGCTGGATGCAGGCCCTGGCCTCGGAGAACAACCAGGCAGAGACCGCCTTCCTGCGGGTGACGACCCATCCGGCGCGGTTTGACCTGCGCTGGTTCACGCCGCTCCTCGAGGTTCCCCTCTGCGGTCACGCCACCCTGGCGGCCGCCCATGTCCTGTTTGCCGAGCTGGGACTGGACGCGCCGGAAGTGATTTTCGAAACCCTGTCGGGCCAGCTCAGGGTCGCCCGCGAGGATGTCGGCTACGCCATGGATTTCCCCGCCGCGCCACCGCTGAGGATCTCGCCGCCGGTCGGGCTGGCTGCGGCCCTGGGCCTGGAACCGGCCGAGGTCTGGGCCTCGACCTATCTGGTGGCGATCCTCGACAGCGAGGCGGCCGTCCGGTCTCTGACGCCGGACATCCCCGCCCTCAATCTGGTGGCCAGCGCCGCCACGGGCGGGCGCGGCAATGTCGTGGTCGCCGCCCAGGGCGACGGAGTTGACCATGACGTGGTCAGCCGCTTCTTCGCCCCGGGCTCGGGAATTCCCGAGGATCCCGCCACGGGCTCGGCCCACTGTATCCTTGCGCCGCTGTTCGCCGACCGGCTGGGCCGGGCGCGCAACCGCTTTCACCAGGCCTATCCGGGCCGGGGCGGCGACCTTGACTGCGAGTTGGTCGGAGACCGTGTCATACTGCGGGGCCAGGCCGTCACGGTCCTGGACGGTCAGTTGCGCCTTGAACCCCAATAGAAAAGGCCCCTCGCCGGAAGCCGGACGAGGGGCCTGCCTCATTCAATGGAGGCGCGTCCGCAGCCCGGGTCTGGACCACGAACGCGCCGGGCCGGCAGGATCAATGGCGCTGGCCGTCGTGCTTCTGGATGCGGATCCTGGCGCTGAGGGCGTCAAAGCGACGGTCCAGGTCGGTCCGTTCCCACTGCTGCAGGCCGTTGGTCGCCCGGTAGCGGGCTTCCAGATTGGCGATATAGCGGAACTCGGAGCGCAGGCGCACCGCTTCCGGCCGGGTCAGGGCCCCGCTGCGGACGCCCTGGTCGATACGGGCGTCGAGTGAGGCCTGACGCTGGTTGATCGACTGCCAACGCTGGTCGTTGTCGTTCTTCTGGACACGGATCCTGGCGCTCAGGGCGTTGAACCGGCGGTCCAGATCGGTGATTTCCCACTGCTGCAGGCCGTTGGCGGCGCGATAGCGGGCTTCCAGATTGGCGATGTAACGGAACTCGGAGCGCAGACGCACCGCTTCAGGACGGGTCAGGGCGCCGTTCCGGACCCCCTGGTCGATACGGGCGTCGAGGCTGGCCTGGCGCTGGTTGATCGACTGCCAGGGGGCGGCCATGGCGGGAACAGAGGATGCGGCCAGGGCGGCGGCGGCGACCACCATGATGGCGAATTTTTTCATCGAAGGGTCCTTTCAAAGACAAGGACGCCGTCCCTCTGACGACGTTGTCCTCTTTTGACATCCTATACCTGAAACCTGGCTGAGGCGCCCGTTGTCTGGGGTTCAGGTTCGCTGGAGGCCAGACAAGGCGCTTTCTTCCAGGGAGGACCTCAGCCGGCAGCCCGTTGCAGGCCAGCCCCGGAGGCCACGGGCGCCAGGGCCTCTTCAATCGCTGTATAGAGACGCTGCAGCTCGATCGGCTTGGAGACGTGCCCGTCCATTCCGGCCCGCAGATACTGCTCGACCTGATAGGTCATGGCGTTGGCGGTCAGGGCCAGGATGGGGGTGCGCGCCAGCCCCCGGCGCATCTCCTCGGCCCGAATGATCTGGGTGGCCTCGACCCCGTCCATGACGGGCATCTGGATATCCATCAGGATCAGGTCAAATCCGCCGCTGCGCCAGGCCTCGATAGCGGCAGAGCCGTCGGGCGTCACATGCAGGTCGATGTCCAGGGGATCGAGCACCGCCCGCAGCACCTTCTGGTTGGTCAGGTTGTCCTCGGCGGCCAGCACCCGGAGGGTCCGGCCCTCTGCGGGTTGCGCCTCGCCGGTCAGCCCTTTGGCGGGACGTTCCTGGCCCCGCGGCAGCGGCAGGTCGACCATGAAGGTCGAGCCCTCGCCCCGGGCGCTGCGGGCCGAGATCTGTCCACCCATCAGCAGGGTCAGTTCCCGGCATATGGACAGGCCAAGACCGGTGCCGCCAAACCGGCGGGTCGTCGAATTGTCAGCCTGAACAAATTTCTCGAACAGGCCGGGCAGGTGATCGGACGCAATACCGATGCCGGTATCGGCCACCGTCAGCCTCAGGCCGCCGGTCGGTCCGGGGCCAAACCTCACCGCCACCGAGCCCTCTTCCGTGAACCTGATGGCGTTGGACAGCAGGTTGTTGACGATCTGGCGCAGGCGATCGCGGTCGCCATGCCAGGAGCCCGCAACCGCAGGATCAAGGGTCAGGTCCAGCCTCAGGCCCTTGGCCTGGGCGAGAACCCCGAAGGCCTGCCTGACGCCCAGGGCCAGATCAGAGAGATCAAAGTCCCCGGTCTCCAGTTCCAGCTTTCCAGCCTCGATCTTGGACAGGTCCAGCACATCGTTCAGCACCGACAGCAGCAATTCTCCTGATTCACGGATCACCCCGAGGCGCTCGCGCTGTCGGGTCTCCAGGTCACCGCGACTCATGACGTCCGCCATGGCCAGGACGCCATTCAGAGGGGTCCGGATCTCGTGGCTCATATTGGCGAGGAACTGGCTCTTGGCGATATTGGCGGTATTGGCCTGGTCCCGCGCCGCCACCAGATCCGTCATGGTCCGGCGCAATTCCCGGTCATTGGCGTCCAGCTTGGCCAGGAGCTGGTTGAAGCTCCGCGCCAGGCTGCGGAACAGGTCGTCATCTGCCGGGCTTTCGCTGACCGGGGTGAAGCGGCCGCTGGCCGAAACCTCCCGCATGGCGCGGGATAACCGGTCCACGGGCGCGGTCACACGCCGGGCCAGGCCCCTGGACAGGAAGAGGGCGGCGCCGGCCGCTCCGAAGAACAGGGCCATGGTCAGGGCCAGGAACCGGGGCAGCATCCGGACCAGGCTGGGCTCCAGCACCCCGATGGTCAGCTGTCCGACGATCTGGCCCTGATAGAGGACGGGTTTGGCCAGGACCGTGACCGGCTTGCCGCCGGCCGACTCTTCCAGCCGGGCCACGGTCCGTCCGCTTCTGTCCACCAGGGTCGCCGAGACCACGGAACGGGGTCCCACCACCGCGCCCACGGCCGCCCGGGCGCCTTCCAGATCATTTCGGGCCAGGGCGGGGCCGACGACATTGGCCACCACCCCCGCCAGGAGGGTCTGGTTCAGCAGGGTCTGCTGGCGGGCCACGGTCCATTGCTGGAACAGGAAACTTGCGCAGGCCACCAGCAGCACGGCCAGGGTCGTGATGAGGGCGACGCTGGCGATCCGCGCCTGGAAAGGCGCATGGCTGGCAGACTCTGGCGTGGGCCCCGGGGCGTGCATGCGCAATCTCGTTCCTGAGGCCGCCGACAATGCCGCAATCTCCCTAACGCTTCGCTTCCGGGAAAAATTAACCTTTGATACATCTTTTGCGGGATTAGGATTTCGTTTACCTTGGTTAACGGCCATTTCAGGCTGGTGGAGGGTATTATGGACAAGGCGTTTGTGGCCCAGCGTGTGGCCTCCAAGCTGTTTGCGACCGAGAAGGCCATCGATGCGGCCATGGTCGAGGCGGCGGAGTTTCTGGCCGGAGCGGTCGAGGCCCGCCGCCAGCTGAAGATGTCGGCGGTCACCGGCGATGCGGCCCAGGCCAAGCTGGTCGAGGCCATCGCGGCCCTCAGCGCCGCCCGGACCGCCATGGTGGAAATGCATGGCGAACTGGCTGACCTGAAACTGCGAATCGGGCTGCGCACCACCCTGATCGGTGTCGAGGACAAGCCGGCAGACGCCCCCAAGCCCAAGGGCCTCCTGCGCGAAGTCGGCTAGAGCATGTTCCGATAAGTGTGAAGCGGATATCGGGTCGAAACATGCTCTAACCCTCTGAATAAGAGCCTGTTTTTCCGTTGTGATCGGTTCGATCATAACGTAATGGGCTCTAGACGTTGGCGCCGGAAGGCGGCTGCCGTCTTTCGGGCGACAGGCCCCTGTGCGCCCGGTCCAAACAGGACCGCGGCCACGAACCGGAATGCGCCAGGCCGCCAGGTCCGGCGCATTTTCCTACAGCAGGGCGGCGGTCGAGCCGCCCTTCTTCACAGAATGCCCAGCCTAGGACGAACGGGGTCGCAGCAAGGTTGCGATAGTTTAACTGGCGCTGTGATTCCATGGGCCCAGAGCCCGGAGATCATGACCCTAAACCCTGTTATTCTGGCCATCTGGCTGACCATTCTCGCGACCTTCATCCTGTCCGTCTGGAAGGGTGGGGTCGCGGAGCGCTGGGCGGGATCCCTGGTCGCCGCCGGCGCGCTGTCCGCCTACATCATCCACCGCACCGTGCCGGACGGGGCCATTCCCCTGGTCCTGTTGTTCGCGGAGTTCCTTCTGGCCTGCGGCTTCCTGGCCCTGGCGGTGCGCTTCGCCTTCCTCTGGCTGGGGGCGGCCATGCTGCTTCAGGCCGTCCAGTTCACCCTGCATGCCTGGTATCTGCTGCTGGAACGGCCCCGGGACCTGCTGTTTTCGATGGTCAACAACATCGACACGATGGGTATCCTGGCCTGCGTCCTGTTCGGGTCTCTCCTCGCCTGGCGGCGCAGGGCCGCGCCGGACCTTAGCGCCTGACTCCTCGCCAGGTGGTCAGGCCCACCCCGGCCAGCACAAGAGCCAGGGCGGCGAAGGCGGTCCAGCCAGGACGCTCGCCCAGCAGCAATACGCCAAGCCCCGTGGCCCAGAGCGGGGCCAGATAGATGGACATGCTCATGAAGACCGGCCCGCGACGCTGGACCAGCCAGACATAGCCGACACTGCCCAGGGCCGTGGAAAACACCCCCAGGGCAACCACCGAAATCAGGGCCGGAGCCGGCGGCAGGACCAGCGGAACCGGGGTGGTCAGGAGGGCCAGGACCGTGGCGAAGACCGCCCCCATGAGGCACATCATCAGGGCCCCGGCCAGGGCGCCGACCCGGGGCGCCTTGCCGGTGATGATATTGGAGGCGGCATAGAGCAGACCGCCGGTCAGGGCGGCGCTGAGGGCCAGCACCTCCAGGGAACCGCCCTGGGCCATCCGGGGCCCGACCAGGACCAGTAGCCCGACAAAGCCCAGCCCCACCCCGGAGGCCCGCTGCAGGCTGAGTTTTTCACCCGGCAGCAGCAGATGCGACAGCAGGGCGGTGAACAGGGGCGAAGAACCGTTGCAGATGGCGTTGACGGCGCTGGGCAGGCCGCCGGCTGAATAGGCGAACAGGAAGAAGGGCAGGCTGAGGCCGACCAGGCCCAGGGCCGCATACCACAGCCAGACCGGCGCCGGCCGCCGGGTCCCCTTGACCAGCAGGGCCGGCAGGGCCTCGCCACGGGCAGCGCAGAGGGTCCAGAGCAGGCCGGTCGCCACCCATAGACGGATCACCGTGTTCCAGGCCGGGGCGATATCATGGACGGCGATCTTCAGGCCCGCAAAGCCTGAGCCCCAGGCAATGACCAGGGCGGCCAGGACCAGCCAGTCGAGGGGCGAGCGGGACCCGCCATTCTCGGCGGTCGGGGGGGAATCTGTCCTTGAAGGAGCGGTCATGGACACCCGATAGCCGGGGTCTTCCGGCAAGTCTTGCCCTTCAGCCCCTGGGCGGCCCTTGAGGCCATCAATCCTAGTTTCAGAAAAACAGCGCTTGTGCGCCAGACCGAAAAGGGGTTTCTACGCGGCGGGCCACGCCCCCCCAACGGGGCGCAGTCCATCTGTAAGGATGGGAGATATCGACATGACCACCGCCCCGGCCAAGCCGGACCTGCGCCCTGCGCGCCCCGAATTTTCGTCCGGTCCCTGCGCCAAGCGCCCCGGATGGACCCCTGAAAAGCTGAAAGACGCCGTCCTCGGCCGCTCCCACCGGGGCAAGCCCGGCAAGGCGCGCCTGAGGGCGGCCATCGACCAGACCCGCAAGGTTCTGGAGGTTCCGGCCGACTACCTGATCGGCATCGTCGCCGGATCGGACACCGGCGCCGTGGAAATGGCCATGTGGTCCCTGCTGGGGGCGCGGCCGGTTCAGCTTCTGGCCTTTGAGTCCTTCGGCAAGGACTGGGTCACCGATGTGACCAAGCAGCTGAAGCTGCCGCAGGTCGAGGTGCTGGACGCCCCCTATGGCCAGCTGCCCGACCTGACCCGGGTCAATCCGGACGCCGACCTGGTCTTTACCTGGAACGGAACCACCTCCGGCGTTCGGGTGCCGAACGCCGACTTCATCGCCGCCGACCGCGCCGGCCTGACCATCTGTGACGCCACCAGCGCCGCCTTCGCCCAGGCCCTGGACTGGCCGAAACTGGATGTGGTCACCTTCAGCTGGCAGAAGGCCCTGGGCGGCGAGGCGGCCCATGGCGTGCTGATCCTGTCGCCCCGGGCCGTCGAGCGGCTGGAAAGCTACAGCCCGCCCTGGCCGATGCCCAAACTGTTCCGCCTGACCAAGGGCGGCAAGATCAGCGCCGACATCTTCGAGGGCGCGACCATCAACACCCCGTCCATGCTCTGCGTCGAGGACTATATCGACGCCCTGACCTGGTCGGAATCGGTCGGCGGCCTGGCCGGCCTGACTGCCCGGGCAGACGCCAACCTGGCGGCCATCGCCGCCTGGGTGGAACAGACCCCCTGGGCCGGGTTCCTGGCGGCTGATCCGGCCACCCGGTCCAACAGTTCGGTCTGCCTGACCGTGGTGGATCCCGACATCACCGCCCTGTCGCAAGACGCCCAGGCCGATTTCGCCAAGAAGCTGGCGGTCGTCCTGGAAAAGGAGGGCGCGGCCTATGACATCGGCGGCTATCGCGACGCCCCCGCCGGCCTGCGGATCTGGTGCGGCTGCACGGTGGAAACCGCCGACCTTCTGGCCCTGACCCCCTGGCTTGACTGGGCCTTCGCCAAGACCAAGGCCGAGCTCGCTACCGCCGCCTGACACCCTGACAGAACCGACCCCCAAGATCCTCCCCCACCGGGGGAGGGGGACCATCGCTGCAGGCGATGGTGGAGGGGGTCCCCCCCATGCTTCAAGGATACCCGACCATGCCCCGCGTTCTTATCGCCGACAAGCTGTCCCCCGCCGCCGTGGAGATCTTCGCCCGGCGCGGCGTCCAGGCCGATGTCATCACTGGTCTCAGCAAGGAAGAGCTGCTGAAGATCATCGGCGACTATGACGGCCTGGCCGTCCGCAGCGCCACCAAGGCCGACAAGGACGTCCTGGCCGCCGCCACGAAGCTCAAGGTCATCGGCCGGGCCGGGATCGGGGTCGACAATGTCGATATCCCGTCCGCCACGGCCCGCGGCATCGTGGTGATGAACACCCCCTTCGGCAATTCCATCACCACCGCCGAGCACGCCATCGCCATGATGTTCGCCCTGGCCCGGGAACTGCCCGCCGCCGACGCCTCGACCCAGGCCGGTAAGTGGGAAAAGAACCGCTTCATGGGCATCGAGCTGTTCGCCAAGACCCTGGGCCTGATCGGCTGCGGCAATATCGGCTCCCTGGTGGCCGAACGGGCCCTGGGGCTGAAGATGAAGGTCATCGCCTATGACCCCTTCCTGTCGCCGGAACGGGCCGTTGAGCTGGGCGTCGAAAAGGTCGAGCTGGAAGAGCTTCTGGCCCGGGCCGAGGTCATCACGCTCCACACCCCCCTGACCGACAAGACCCGCAACATCCTGTCGGCCGAAAACCTGGCCAAGACCCGCAAGGGCGTGCTGATCATCAACTGCGCCCGGGGCGGTCTGGTGGACGAGGCGGCCCTGAAGGCCGGACTGGACAGCGGCCATATCGGCGGGGCGGCCTTCGACGTCTTCGTCACGGAACCGGCGAAGGACAGCCCCCTGTTCGGCACCCCCAACTTCATCGCCACTCCGCACCTGGGCGCCAGCACGGCCGAGGCCCAGGAGAATGTCGCCCTGCAGGTGGCCGAACAGATCAGCGACTACCTGCTGACCGGCGCCGTCTCCAATGCCCTCAACAGCCCCTCGATCACCGCCGACGAAGCCCCCAAGCTGAAGCCCTTCGTCGCCCTGGCCGAAAAGCTGGGCGTCTTCGCCGGCCAGATGATGGACCCGGGCCTGAAGGCCATCGAGGTGGCCTATATCGGCGAGGTGGCCAAGCTGAACGTCAAGCCGATGACGGCCGCCGCCCTGGCCGGGGTGCTGCGCCCCATGCTGGCCGAGATCAACATGGTCAGCGCCCCCGCCGTGGCCAAGGAGCGGGGCGTCACCGTCTCCGAAAGCCGCCAGGAACTGTCGCCGGTCTATGACAGCCTGGTGCGGATCACCATCACCACCGATACCGGAACCAAGGCCTTCGCCGGCGCCGTGATCGGCGGCATCCCCCGGGTGGTCGAGGTCAAGGGCATGGACCTGGACGCCCCCTTCGGCGCCGCCATGCTTTACGTCAACAACCTGGACAGGCCGGGCTTCATCGGGGCCCTGGGCATGATGCTGGGCGAGGCGGGCGTCAATATCGCCACCTTCAACCTCGGCCGGGTGGCGGCGGGCGACGACGCCATCGCCCTGGTCGGCGTCGACCAGGCCCCCAGCCCCGCGCTTCTGGCGGCCATCCAGGCCCTGCCCCATGTCAAGGAAGTCAGGGCCCTGGTGTTCTGAAACCCGATTGCGGCGGGCCACGCCAAACCCTTTGCGCCGGCCCGCCCTTTCGGCTAGACAACCCGCCTCGCATTGCGAGGCACCCGTAGCTCAGCTGGATAGAGCGCTGCCCTCCGAAGGCAGAGGTCACACGTTCGAATCGTGTCGGGTGCGCCAGGATCAGACTGGTGTTTCCGCCGCGAGCCGGCGATGGCCATGAATTGCACTTGCTCGCCGTGATCTCGGAAATGTTCGTTCAAGGGTCCGCCAGAATCCTATCGAGCGTGCTCGCCGCTGCGGCCATTTCGTAGGAATTGCTTTGCGAAAGACCTGATGCAAGCAGCGCTGCCTTCCATAGCGCCCAGCAACGACCACGCTTCCATGCGGTATCGACCGGATTGAGGAGGTCCAGGAAAGCTCTGCGCTCGTCCGCATCGAAGAAGCTCCAGGCGATGGCGAAATCACAGGCGGGATCGCCCACGCACATCAGCCCGAAGTCGATGACAGCACTCAGGGCGCCGTTCTCGACCAGGAGATTGCCGGGCGACAGGTCTCCGTGAACCCATAGTGACGGGCGGTTCCACGTCGTGAAGACGCCTTCTTCCCAGATCGCCAGCAAGGCCGATCTGTTCCAGCCGGCGTCGAGCCGGCCGATCGCTTTGCGGGCCTCTGCATCGTAGAATCGGATCGATCCGCCTCGCTGAAAAGTGCCGCCGGCCGGAACAGGCGCCCCGGACGGATTGATGCGATGAAGGGCGTGGATGAAACCCGCCAACTGCTGAGCGAAGGCGATGCGGTCAGTTATCGTGGCAATGGCTGCGGTCTCGCCTGGCAGCCAGCTGTAGACCGACCACGGAAATGGATAGCCGCAGCCCGGCACGCCTCTGGCGGCCGGCCGGGGGATAGAAACCGGCAGATGTTGCGCCAGGACCGGCAGCCAGGTCTGCTCCTTCTCGACCTGTCCCGCATACCAGGCAGCGCTGGGAAGCCTCACGACATAGGCATCGCCGAGCCGGAAACTTCGGTTATCCCATCCGCTGCTGGCGACGGCGGATACGGGAAGTGCCGACCATTCCGGAAACTGCTCGGCGATCAGAACTTCCACCAATCGGGCATCGATTTCGATCATCGGATGGACTGCGCCTTTTCTGTACAATTGGGCTGGAGGGGCCCCTCTGCAATACAGAAAGGGGCGTACCGTCGATCGGGTCGTCAGCCAGAACGCTCCCCGAGCCGCCGTCGAGACCGCGGGGCGGGGCTGGCGCCGTCACCATGACGAAGCGGACACTGACCTCCTGGTCGGCCCGGACCCCATGAGCCCGTCAGGAAGGACGGTCCTTTCCCGTCCGACTGCCCGGTCGTCCCGCATCGACGCCAATTCCCTTGCAGCCGCTTTGGCCCTAGCCTTGGTGGAAGGGGTCGGGGAATGCGGATGCTGGCGTTGTTTTCGCGAACTCGAGGTCGGAACAACCGTGTCGAGCGTGGCGTCGGCGCCCGGACCGGACTTTTGGTGCTCGACATCATCGGCACAGGCAATACGGTCCGAATCGGCAACCACTGTCGCCTGTCAGGCAGAATTGTCATGCGTGGCGACAACCAGACGGTCGAGATCGGGCCGAGCACGGTCTTCAAGGGTAGCTATCTCCTGTGCTCGGAAGGCTGCGAAATCCGGATTGGCCGCCACTGCCTATTTTCGCGCGGGACCGAAATTCGCACCACTGACGCCCATTCGGTGATCGATGCCGCGACCGGCGAAAGGCTCAACAGGGCGGGATCGGTGGATATCGGCGGTCATGTCTGGATGGGGGTCGGGGCCCTGGTCAGCAAGGGCGTCCGGATCGCTGAGGACAACATCGTTGCAGCGGGCGCCTTCGTGAACCGCAGCTGTCTTGAGAGCCAGACGGTCATCGCCGGCGCGCCGGCGCGGGTCACCCGGCGCGGAGTGACCTGGAACCGGCGACTGCAGGATCACTTCACCTGGGCGGAAATCGATCACTGGAGACTGAAGAAGAGATCCAGGCCAGAACTGCAGGCGCAGCCGTCCGCCCTAGAACAGCCGCCGGACCAGAAGGCGCCCGAAGTCGACCTCAAGCGCGGCTCCACTCCATGATCCAGCTCTGATCCCGGGTCAGGCCGCCGTCCCGGGAAGAGGCCTGGCGCCAGGGACAGGCGCGGCGGGTGATGTTGTCCCGGAAGCAGGCCTGATCCATTTGCGAAGCCATTTGCGGGGCAGTTTGAAGGGGCGCCGGGCTCTAAGACACTGAACCCCTCACATCCCCTCCATAAACCCCCTCGCGCTGCCCGCAATGCGCTGTTGCTCGGCCGGGTCGAAGCGGTCGTAGGTGCGGACCATCTGGGCCATGCGGGGGTTGCCGGCGATCCTGTCCCGGTGGCGGGCGATGAAGTCCCAGTAGAGGGCGTTGAAGGGGCAGGCCTCCGGACCGGTGCGTTGTTTCACATCAAAGCGGCAGGAGCCGCAGTAGTTGGACATGCGGTTGATGTAGGCGCCGCTGGCCGCATAGGGCTTTGAGGCCAGCAGGCCGCCATCGGCATACTGGCTCATCCCGACGGTGTTGGGCAGTTCCACCCATTCATAGGCGTCGGCATAGACGGCCAGATACCACTGGTGCAGTTCATGAGGGTCGATCCCGGCCAGCAGGGCGAAATTGCCGGTGACCATCAGGCGCTGGATATGGTGGGCATAGGCCTGCTGCCGGGTCTGGGTGATGGCCGCCTTCAGGCAGGCCATGTCGGTCTCGCCTGTCCAGTAGAACGCCGGCAGGGGCCGGTCATGCCCCAGGAAATTGCTCTGGTCATAGCCCGGCATCTTCAGCCAGTAGATTCCCCGGACATATTCCCGCCAGCCGATGATCTGGCGGATGAAGCCCTCGGCGGCGTTGAGGGGCGCCTTGCCGGTGCGAAAGGCCGCTTCCACCTGCCGGCAGACCGTCAGCGGATCGAGCAGACCGCAGTTCAGATACTGGGCGATGACCGCGTGATAGAGGAAGGGCTCCCCGGTCAGCATCGCGTCCTGATAGTCGCCAAACCGCGGCAGGGCCTGGTCGATGAAGGCGGTGAGGGCGGCCTGGGCGCCCTCCCGGGTGACCGCAAACCAGAAGGGCTCCAGGTCGCCGAAATGATGGTCAAACCGCGCCGCGACCAGGGCCAGGACCTCGGCTGTAATGGCGTCCGGCGAGACCGTGCGGGGCGTAGGCATGAACAGGTCGCTGCCGGCCGGCTTGCGGTTTTCACTGTCATAGTTCCATTTGCCGCCGACGGGCTGGTCGCCGTCCATGAGCAGGCCCGTCTGGCGGCGCATGTCCCGGTAGAAATACTCCATCCGCAGGGCCTTTCGCCCCTCCGCCCACAGCCCGAAGGCCTGATGGGTGCAGAGGAACCGGTCATCCGGCAGGATGTCGACGGGGACCGCCAGCATCGCCGGCCAGCGGCGAAAATCCTCCATCAGCCGCCATTCGCCGGGCTCGGTCACGACGATCCGCTCCGGCGCCAGGTCGGCGACGGCGGCGGCCAGCAGCGGGTAGAAGCCCGAATGGGCGCCGCCCTCCCCCAGTTTGACATAGTCCACGGTCCAGCCGGCGGCGCGCAGCTCCTCTGCGAAATGGCGCATGGCGGAGAAGACAAAGGCGATCTTCTTCTTGTGGTGCCGGACATAGCTGGCCTCGTCGTGAAGCTCGGCCATCAGCACCCGGTCTCGGGCCCGGTCGCCGGCCGCCAGGCTGGACAGGGTCGGGGTCAGTTGATCACCCAGCACCAGGATCAGGTTTCGGATAGCGGTCATCACAGGTCCAGCGTCAATTGTGGGTCGGGTCCGGGCCTGGAAACTGGCCTTTTCCGGCC
Organism: Caulobacter sp.; assembly: GCA_029866155.1. Classification (GTDB taxonomy): domain Bacteria; phylum Pseudomonadota; class Alphaproteobacteria; order Caulobacterales; family Caulobacteraceae; genus Caulobacter. Next base: position 25,540 of record JARWZW010000014.1, read on the forward strand.
GCCCCGCATGGGAATGCCCGCCCTTCGGCTGCCGTGCCGCTCGACAATGTCCCGGGCCTGCGGACCATGGGCCGGACCCTGGCGAAGGGCGTGGACCGCCTGCCGGGCGGCCCGGGCGGCGGCGGCGTTGTCGACGATCGGCGGCGGATAGGCCAGGCCGGCGGCGCCCGGCCAGAGCCAGGGCTCATGGACAAAGCTGTCCGGCACAGAGGCAAGCTCGGGGACATGGGCCCGCAGGAACCGGCCATCCGGGTCCTGGTCCAGGCCCTGCTTGACCGGGTTATAGACTCGCAGGGTGTTGATGCCCGTGGTTCCCGACTGCATCTGGACCTGCGACCAGTGGATGCCAGGCTCGTAGTCGACGAACTGCCGCGCCAGATGCAGGCCGGTCTCCCGCCAGGGCAGCCACAGGTGATAGCTGGCGAAGGACATCAGCATGGCGCGCATGCGAAAATTGATCCAGCCATGCTGGTTCAGGGCCCGCATGCAGGCATCGACAAAGGGATAGCCGGTCCGCCCTTCGCTCCAGGCCGACAGGCGGTGTGGATCAGCGATCTGTGGCCGCAGGCCGTCATAGGCCGGGTGCAGGTTCTCGAACTCGAGGCGCGGTTCGTCCTCCAGCTTCTGCATGAAGTGACAATGCCAGTGCTGGCGGCCGATGAAGGAAACCAGCGAGTCCCGCCAGCGGCCGGCGTCCGGATCCCCGGAGGCTCTGAGCCCGCGCATCCGGACGGCGCTGGCCTGGGCGACTTCCCGCATGGAGATCGTCCCCCAGGTCAGGTGCGGCGACAGACGGGAACTGGCGTCGAAGGCTGTCACCGGGCTGGACATCCGGAAGCGATAGTCGCGGCCGCGGGTATTCAGGAAGCTGTCCAGGGTCGCCAGGGCCGCCGCCCGGCCGCCGCTCTGGCGATGGGGGCAGGGATCGGGGGCGAGGCCCAGCTCCGCAGCCTCCGGCAGGCGGCCAGGCCAGTCACCGTCCAGGGGCGCCAGGCGGTCCGGCGCCGGGGTGGTCGGCTGGGCCATATCCTGGTCCCAGGCCCGGGCCCAGCCGTCGCGCGACTTCAGCCGGCGGATCACCCCGAACTGCCGCGGCTCGCGCCAGGGGATGCCCTCGCCCCTGGCCCAGGACGCCACCGCCAGGTCCCGGGCATAGGTCCAGCCATTGCCGGTCTCTTCATGGCTCCAGAGGGCGGCGATGCCTCGCCGGCCATGCAGCCGGGAAAGCACCTGGACGGCTTCGCCCGCCATCACGCAGAGCGGCTGTCCCAGTCCCGTCAGGGACCTGTCCAGGTCCGCCAGACATTCCCGCGCAAAGCTCCACTGCCGGGCCGAGGCGTCGGGCTGGGCCCAGAGCTCCGGCTCGACGATATAGAGGGGAAGGACCGGTCCCGCCCGGGCGGCCAGGGCCAGGGGGCGGTGGTCGAAGGTCCGCAGGTCACGCTTGAACCAGACCACTTGCAGGGGACCTGTCATGAAATCCCCAGGTGATCCAGGACGCCGGGGATTCTGCCCTTGAAGGCAAAGAAGCCCTTGGTCGCGCCCGGCCAGAAGGCCTCGTCCCAGTCCCGGCGCACCGGGGTAAGGGTGATCCCGGCCCGGACCAGTTCCGGAGCCAGCTGCGCCAGGGCCTGGGCCGTCGGCCCCACGGGCGCAAAGGCCGTCAGGATATGATGGACGCCCGCGGCCTGGGCAGCCGCGGCCAGGTCGGCTGCCGTGAGCCGATCCATGCGGTTGACGGGGCAGCCAAAATGCCCGGCGGCGCGGGTGACGGCATCGTCGGCGGCGACCTGTGTGAACCGCCGGCCCGCCTCGCCCCATGACAGGGCCGGATCGGCCGCCACGACGGCGCCCTGGATCGCCGCACCGTCCGGCAACAGGGATTCCGGACTCAGGTCCTCCGGCGTGACCAGCAGCAGAAAGGGCTGGCGCAGGTCAGGGCGCGGCAGGGGGACCAGGGGCCGGGCTGCGCCGACCGGGGGCTCGGTCAGAGGGACAGCGACCCTGGCCAGGCCCCCGGGGGCAAACCGGCCTTCGGTATGGCGCTCGATGTTGGCCGTGGTCGCCAGATAGGTCTTGCCCGGGGTCTGGAGCCCGGCGACCCAGCGCCAGGACAGGGTGTTGCTCGCCGCATCCGCATCGATCAGGTGGCGCAGGAAGAAGTCAGCGCCCAGGGCCCAGGGCAGGCCAAGAGTAAAGATCCAGATCGACGCGAACCACATCCGGGCGTGGTTATGCAGGTAGCCTGTCCGGACCAGTTCCAGCGCCCAGTCGTCGAACCCCGCGATCCCGGTGGCGCCACGTTCGGCGTCAGTCAGGGCCCGGGCGTCGACGAGACGGCTCCGGCTGTCGTCAAGGGTCTCGAGATAGCGGGTCCAGACGAACGGCCGCATCTGCAGCCAGCCCTTCCAGTAGGTGCGCCACAGCACCTCCTGCACATACTTCTCGGCGGTCTCGAAGCGGTGATGGGCCAGGACCGTCGTGACGATCTCTTGCTCGGTGATCAGTCGGCGGCTCACATAGGGCGACAGGCGCGAGACGGCCCCTGGCCGCCCCGGCCCTGGATCGGTGTTGCGGCCAAGTTCGTAGGGGCGGCCGCTCCGGGGCGCGAAACCTGCCAGCCGATCCAGGGCCGCCTGGCGGGACGGCGGAAAATCGGTCTCGGCCGGGAGGCCAGGGGCTTGCGTCATCAAGGCGGGGACTCGGTTCGAAGAACATCCTGCGGGCTGCGACAGCTAGGTCTCAAACGGCAATTGCCAAATCCCCGTTCCAGCACGGCAGCGTGAAGCCGGTCTCGCCCGGCGATCAAGGCCCTGCCTATTTCCGCCGGGGGCCTGGTAAGCGGCCCTGCGCAAGCCGGGCTGGACGCCGCCCAACCGGGCCTTTGTGGTGGTCGGGAGCCTGCTGTTCTGCGGCATGGCGGTGGCGGCCTGGCCAGCGCTGCTGGCCACCTGTCTGGCCTGGGTGACATTGGCCGCCTGGCGCAATCTGCGGCTGTTACGGCTTATTTGCCGCCGGGGCGACCGGCAGGCGGAATTGAGGGCATAGGTTGCATCGACTCGCGGAAAGCGCTGGTCAAGGCCGGATATCCGCGTTCTATTTGCTGTCATGAGGCTGGCGCCAGACCGGCCAGGAGGACGACATGGCGATCATCACAGGCGACGAGACCAACAACCTTCTGGACGGCGGGGCTGACCCGGACACCCTGAGCGGACTGGGCGGCGACGACATCCTGTCCGGGGCCGGCGGCAACGACACGGCCAATGGCGGCGAGGGCGACGACACCCTCAATGGCGGCGACGGCGATGATTTCCTGTCCGGCGATGCGGGAGACGACGTCCTCAATGGCGGCAATGGACTGGACCGGGCCAGCTATGCGAGCGCGACCGCCGGGGGTTGTGGTCGATCTGACCATACAGGGTCTGGCCCAGAATACCGGCGGGGCCGGACTGGACACCCTGAACAGTATTGAGAACCTGCAGGGCTCCGGCTGGTCCGACACCCTGGTGGGCAACGAGCTCGGAAATCTGATCCTGGGCGGCGCCGGTGAGGACAGCCGGTTCGGACTGGCGGGCAACGACACCCTGCAGGGGGGGCGCCGGCGATGACTTTATCGATGGCGGGGTGGACCGCGACACGGCCAACTATACCGATAGCAGCGTCGGGGTGACCGTTTCCCTGCTGCTTCAGGGCGCCGCCCAGAACACCGGCAACGGCATGGACACCCTGGTCGGGTTCGAGTCCCTCTGGGGCTCGGGTCATGGCGACAGCCTGACCGGTGACGCGGCCGCCAACAACCTTCTGGGACAGGCAGGGGATGACGCGCTTTTCGGGCTGGAGGAGTCGGACTTCCTGACCGGCGGTTTTGGCAATGACCTGATTGATGGCGGCGCCGGTGAGGACTACGCCCTGTATCTGGAAGCAACATCGGGGGTGACGGTTTCGCTCGGCTTGCAAGGGGCGGCGCAGAATACAGGCGTGACCGGGCTGGACACCCTGGTCTCCATCGAGCGGCTGGTCGGCTCGCAGTTTGATGATGTGCTGACTGGCGACGGTGGCGACAACGGGTTTGTCGGGGCCGGCGGCCGCGATCTGATCAGCGGCGGCGGCGGAATCGACTGGGCCAGCTACAGCGGCGCAACCAGCGGGGTCACCGTCAGCCTGCTGAACAAGAAGTACCAGGATACCGTCGGAGCCGGCTTCGACATGCTGGTCAGTATCGAGAGCCTGTTTGGTTCGGCCCTGAATGACAGCCTGACCGGCGACAAGCGCAACAATATACTGGGTGGCGGCCCGGGCGATGATGTCCTGGACGGCGGCGCGGGCCTGGATCTGGTCTATTACGGAAGCGATCTGGCCAGCAGCGGGGTGATCGTTTCGCTGCTGCAGCAGGGCATTGCCCAGGACACCCTCGGCGCCGGACTGGACATTTTTGTCGGCTTCGAGGGGATCACCGGCTCCCGCTTCAACGATGATCTCAATGGCGATGACGCCACCAACCAACTGAATGGCTGGGGCGGCGCCGACATCCTGCGTGGTGGCGGCGGCGACGATCGGATCCAGGGTGATTTTTTCAGCGGAATGAGCGTCGTCGAAACCGGACTGGCCGGCGATGACCAGCTGTTTGGCGAGGACGGCGCCGACACCCTGATCGGCGGGGCGGGCGACGATCTGCTGGACGGCGGCGCTGACCTGGACACCGCCGACTTCAGCGGCGCGACCCTGGCCATGACCGTGGACCTTGGGGCCGGAACGGCGGTTGGCGAGGGGTCGGACAGTCTTGTCTCCATCGAGAATGTCATCGGTTCCGACCAGAACGACCTTCTGACCGGAGACGGACAGGCCAATGTCCTGCGCGGCGGCGGTGGCAAGGACCAGCTGACCGGCGGCGCGGGCGATGACCAGCTTCAGGGCGACAATGGCATCGACCTCCTGATCGGCGGCACAGGCAGCGACCGGCTGACCGGCGGAACCGGCGGCGACAGCTTTGTCATCCAGCAGGCATCCATCGGGCCCTCCAGCCTCAATGCCCTGCGCGAAAAGGATCAGCTGCTCGATCTCAGCTTTGCCGGCGGCGACCGGATCGACCTGTCGGGCATCGACGCCAATACGGCCCTCGCCGGCGACCAGGCCTTCAGCTTTGTCGCCGCCTTCACGAGCCAGGCCGGCCAGGCGACTCTGATCTTCAGCGCCGCCACAGGCAAGACCACCCTGTCCCTGGACGTCGATGGCGACGGAAAGCAGGACTACCAGATGCTGATCACCGGCGATGTCTCGGCCTCGACCGGCGACCTCAGCACCGGCCCCAATGACGGCGGCTGGCTGTTGTAGACGGGCCTATGCTGGCGGCAGTTCCGGGCTGATGGCCTGCTGGATCGCCTCGCCGCGGAAGCCGATCATCTCGGCCTGGATCACGCCAGGCAGGACGGCCACGTCATAGAGCTCGTCGATGGTGTGGGCCAGGCGCATCCATTCGACGGTGACGCCGGTGTCGATGTCGACGATGATCAGGCCGCAGCGAGGTACGGCGTCGCGGCGGGACAGTTCCCCGTCCAGGGCCAGGCCGGCAAAGGTCAGGTTGTTGCGGGGGCGGGACAGGCCGATCACCGCATGGCGGCCGATGAAGGCCAGGCCCCGGGCGTATCCCGGACAGAAGGCTACCGGGTTGAATTCGCCGCTGTCCCGGTCGATCCAGCCAAACTGTCCATGGCCTGAATTCAGCACCCAGAACCGGCCGTCATAGAGCCGGGGCGAATGGGGCATGGACAGGCCGCTGGCCACCACCTCGCCGCTGGCCACATCCAGCACCACCCCGCCGTCCGTGCGCCGCTCGCGCCAGCCGTCCAGCACATCGCTGCGGCTGACCGCCGTGACATAGGCCGGCCGGGTCCCGTCCATGGCCAGGCCGTTCAGGTGGCAGCGGTCCTCGGGGACCCAGGCCGTGATGAAGGGCGGCTTCCACAGGGGCCGGAAACTGCCCGTCTGGCTGATGCCGCAGAGGCTGTTGAACAGGGTGTTGACGAAGATGGGGCCGTCTTCGCCCAGGCCGATGTCATGGCAGTCGATGCGGCCGGTGACCCGCCCCTCCCGGGGGACAAACCGCCGGTCAACGCCTTCCGCCGTGACCCTTCCCGGCGCCATGTCGTTATCGAACCGCCAGAGGGCATGCATGCTGCTGGTCCAGAGGCTCTGGCCGTCGGTCCAGAGCCCCTGGCACTGCTCGATCAACCGCTCATGGGCCCGGACCGAGCCATCCGGCCGGCGCCCGACCATGACCAGCCGGCCCGCCTGATAGGTGGTCAGGGCGATACTGGCCCCGGCCTTTGCCAGCCAGCCGGAGAAATCCGGGGAGAACAGCAGCATGGGGCCGGGGGCGGCGGAATCGGTCATGGCATCAGGCATTTACAAGGTTGGCCCAGGGTTGGCCACCTATGTAGTAGGTCCGCACTGGACTGTTCCGGGGCGGGACCGTTCAGTCTTGGGAAGGGCCGTCGTCGCCTTGCCGGAGCGTCAATGGCCCGAGAAAAGAAGACTACCCCCGCCCAAATCAGCATTGCGACGCCGCAGTATGCGTAACTTTCAGATCATAGAGTTCGTTGATCGTATGGGCTAGGCGCATCCGTTCGACGGTGACCTCGGTGTCGATGTCCACGATGAACAGGCCGCAGCGCGGGACAGCGTCGCGGCGCGACAGCTCCTCGTCCAGAGGCAGCGACGGGTTCAGCCATCAGGCTAGCCGGCTGAAGGCGGTTATCAAGATCGGATGGACACGGGACACCGTCTATGTTGACGGCCATGGCGCGGCGGACTTTGTGGCCCTGCTGCGGGGCGTCCGTGACAGCAACGGGGGGGGAAGGATGTGTTCCGCCTCTTCAAGGCTCCATTCGCGTCTTGAGCCCCGGTCGCGGGCGTTGTATCGGGCATGCAAGGATTTCGAGACGAAGGCGAAGACCATGGCTTCCGACTATCACCGCGGCGAGATGGACATCCAGGAGCAGGCCTCCACCTATGACGCCTTCATGGGCATGACCAAATGGGGCAGCCTGATCCTGGCGGTCTTTCTCTTGATGGCGACCATTTGGTTCTGCACCCCGGCCGGCTTTGTCGGCGGGCTGGTTCCCGGCCTGGCGCTCGCCGTAGTCGGGTTCCTGGCCCTGCGCGACAAGAAGAGCGGCGGCCACTAGACAGGGCTGACCAGCGCCCCGATCCCCCTCCCGGAGCGCAGCCGCCGGGCGCTGCGGCATGATTTTCCGCAGTGCACCGCTGTGGGCTCGACAGACGATAAGATTGTCCCCTAAACAGGGGTCTGGGGCCGGATTTGATACCGGCGTTGGGGGAGTCTGACGGCATGGCCGTAATTGCGGTGACCAGAGAAGCCCGGGCGAACGAGACCCGCGTCGCCGCCACGCCGGACTCGGTGAAGAAGCTCATCGCCGCCGGGTTTTCGGTGGTGGTCGAGGCGGGCGCCGGATCCGCCGCCGCCTATCCTGACGCCGACTATGCCGCCGCCGGAGCAACCCTGGAAACCTCGGCCGCCGCCGCCATTGGCAAGGCCGATATTCTCTTCAAGGTCCGGGCTCCTGACGCGGCCGAGATCGCCGCCCTCAAACCCGGCGCCACGGTGATCGCCACCCTCAATCCCTATCAGGACCGCGAGACCCTGGACCTGCTGGCCAAGGCCGGGGCCAGCGCTTTCGCCATGGAATTCGTGCCCCGGATCACCCGGGCCCAGGTCATGGACGTCCTGTCCAGCCAGGCCAACCTGGCCGGCTACCGCGCCGTGATCGAGGCCGCCGAGGTGTTCGGCAAGGCCCTGCCCATGATGATGACCGCCGCCGGCACCGTCGCCGCCGCCAAGGTGTTCATCATGGGGGTCGGGGTGGCCGGGCTTCAGGCCATCGCCACCGCCCGCCGCCTGGGCGCCGTGGTCACCGCCACCGATGTGCGTCCCGCAACCAAGGAACAGGTGGAAAGCCTGGGCGCCAAGTTCCTGGCCGTCGAGGACGAGGAATTCAAGAACGCCCAGACCGCCGGCGGATACGCCAAGGAAATGAGCGCCGAGTACCAGGGCAAGCAGGCCGAATTGCTGAGTGGTCACCTGACCAAGCAGGACATCGTCATCACCACCGCCCTGATCCCGGGTCGCGCGGCGCCCCGGCTGGTCAATGCCGCCCAGGTGGCCAGCATGAAGGCCGGTTCGGTCATCATCGACCTGGCGGTCGAACAGGGCGGCAATGTGGAAGGCGTCAGGCTGGGCGAAGTGTTCGAGACCCCCAATGGCGTCAAGATTGTCGGCATCCCCAACCTGCCCGGCCGGATCGCGACCGACGCCTCGGCCCTCTATGCCCGCAACCTGATGGCCTTTGCCGGCCTGCTCCTCAACAAGGAAGGGGCCCTGGCGCCCGACTATGAGGACGAAATCCTGAAAGCCGCCCTGGTCACCCGGGACGGCAAGATCGTTCACCCGCAACTCGCGGTCTGATCCCCATCCGGAACGGCGGGGCTGGACCCCTGCCGTTCCAAGACCTGCAGGAGCCATCGATGGACGCCGTCGATCCCACCATCTTCCGCCTGGCCATCTTCGTTCTGGCGATCTTCGTCGGCTATTATGTGGTCTGGAGCGTAACGCCCGCCCTGCACACACCCCTGATGGCCGTGACCAACGCCATCAGCTCGGTGATCATCGTGGGCGCCCTGATCGCGGCGGCGGCCCATGGCGCCAGCGCCGAGGACCTGGCCGGCGGGGCGGCCCCCGGGGTCAATGTCTGGATTTCCAAGGGCGCCGGCGCCGTGGCGGCCGGCCTGGCCGCCGTCAACATCTTCGGCGGCTTCCTCGTCACCCAGCGCATGCTGGCCATGTACAAGAAGAAGGACAAGGCGTGAGCCACTTCGCCTCGCCTTCTCCCAAAGCACCTACCCTCAAGGGGACGGGAACACCCGCATGAACGCCAATTTCGCCGCCATCGCCTATATTGTCTCAGGCGTGCTGTTCATCCTGGCCCTGCGCGGCCTGTCCAGTCCGGTGACCAGCCAGGCGGGCAACCGCTATGGCATGATCGGGATGGGGATCGCCGTGGCGGTGACGCTGGGCACCCTCTGGAGCCAGAAGCTGCTGGATCCCGTCACCATCGGCCTGATCCTGGGCGGGGTGGTGGTCGGCGGCGGCGTCGGCGCGGTGATCGCCCGGCGGGTGGCCATGACCGCCATGCCGCAGCTGGTCGCAGCCTTCCACAGCCTGGTCGGTATGGCCGCCTGTCTGGTGGCCGTGGCCGCCATCTATACCCCGGCCGCCTATGGCATTTCCGAGGGCGGCCACATCCATGGTCTGTCCCTGGTCGAGCTGTCGGTCGGCCTGGCCATCGGGGCGGTGACCTTCACCGGTTCGGTCATCGCCTTCGCCAAGCTGAACGGCAACATGAGCGGCGCGCTCATCCTGCTGCCGGCCCGGCACCTGCTGAACATCGCCATCGCCGCCTCCATCGTGGTGCTGGTGGTGGTTCTGGTGCTCAGCGGCGGCGAGGCCAAATGGGCCTTCTGGGCGATCTTCGCCCTGTCCCTGCTGATCGGCGTCACCCTGATCATCCCCATCGGCGGCGCTGACATGCCGGTCGTGGTCTCCATGCTCAACAGCTACAGCGGCTGGGCCGCGGCGGCCCTGGGTTTCACGCTGGAAAACGTAACCCTGATCATCACCGGCGCCCTGGTGGGCTCCTCCGGCGCCATCCTCAGCTACATCATGTGCAAGGGCATGAACCGCAGCTTCGTTTCGGTCATTCTGGGCGGCTTCGGGGCAGATGACAGCGCCGCCGCCGCCGGCGGCAAGGTCGAGACACGCCCCGTCAAGCAGGGCAGCGCCGAGGATGCCGCCTTCATCATGAAGAACGCCAGCAAGGTCATCATCGTCCCGGGCTATGGCATGGCCGTCAGCCAGGCCCAGCATGCCCTGCGCGAAATGGCCGATAAGCTGAAGGAGGAGGGCGTCGAGGTGAAATACGCCATCCACCCCGTCGCCGGCCGGATGCCGGGCCATATGAACGTGCTGCTGGCCGAGGCCAATGTCCCCTATGACGAGGTGTTCGAGCTGGAGGACATCAACAGCGAGTTCTCCACCGCCGACGTGGCTTTCGTCATCGGCGCCAATGACGTGACCAACCCGGCCGCCAAGACCGACCCGACCAGCGCCATCTATGGCATGCCGATCCTGGATGTCGAAAAGGCCCGCACCGTGCTGTTCGTCAAGCGCGGCATGTCTTCCGGCTATGCCGGGGTCGAGAACGAGCTGTTCTTCCGGGACAACACCATGATGCTGTTCGCCGACGCCAAGAAGATGGTCGAGGGGATCGTCAAGGGGCTGTAAGGCCGTCGTCTCAAAAGCGATTGTGCAGTGGCTCGGCGGCGACCTGATGATCATCCCCGAACAGGATATGCCCGGGATCCCGTGTCGTCAGTACGTCGACATGGATCCCACAATCCTCCAGCGCCTCCTTCAGGCGGTACACTCGCTGGATATGTTCGGTCGCAGTAGACTTGACTCAGCAAGGGGCCAGTTGGCCCGGCTTGCGCCATTTGCCGCATGAAAAGGTCGTGGGCGCGTCAAGTTCGTTATTGAACCCGTCATTGGTCGCCTTGACCTCGGCCAGAGCCCAGCTGGACGCGTGATCGCTCATCCGGGCCGCGTCCAGGGCCTGGAAGAGACCCAGCCGGTTCCTTTGGCCCTTTACCTGCTGGAAACAGACGAACCGCTCATAGCGGCCGCTCATCGAGCGGCTGTCGTCCAGGAACGAGCGGGACCCTGCCTCGCCTGGACCGCTTTTCGGTCATGACACCTTGGCAGCGTCCCGTCCTTACGCCGCCAAGGGCTGGGCCTTACGCCGCCGAGGGCTGGGCCTCGCGCTGCAGCAGGGCCTGGATGGCTTCCGGCGACCGGGCCTGACGCAGTTGGGCGCGCAGGTCGGACTGGCGCATCAGGCGGGACACCCGGGCCAGAGCTCGCAGGTGATCGGAACTGGCGGAGGGCGGCGCCAGCAGGGCGAACAGCAGGTCCACCGGCTGTCCATCCACAGCCTCATAGGCGATGGGCTGCTCCAGGCGAACAAACACGCCCCGGATCCGGTCCAGGCCTTCGACCCGGGCATGGGGGACAGCCACGCCATAGCCGACGCCGGTCGAGCCGGCGGCTTCCCGCTCCAGCAGGGCGTCCAGCACCACAGCGGAGTCCAGGCCCAGGGTGCGGGCTGCGACATCGGCGATGACCGACAGCACCTGTCGCTTGGTCCCGCCGCTGGCCCGGGGCACCACAGCACGAAAATCCAGCAGATCACCGATGTTCATGAGACGCGAAACTCGGAAAGGAACGGGGTTACTGGGAGGGACGGAGGCGACGGGCCCCCGAGGTGCTACCCTCCTGAGCCCGGACCGTTCAGAGACCTGGTGCGTTCTGGATCGATCCAGCCGATATTGCCGTCGGCTCGCCGGTAGACGACGGACAATCCGCCATGCGCGGCGTTTCTAAACACAATTGTTTGCGATTCAGTCAAGTCCAGTTCCATGACCGCCCCGGAAACGGTCAATGTTTTCACCTGAGTGTCATTCTCGGCAATAATCATGGCGCTGGGAGGACCATCGACCGCGGCGTCGTCCAGCCATTCCTCCTGGTCATCGGCGTCATCCGGGGACAGGATCGTCGTATAGACCGCTGTGGTCTGGGCCATCTTGGCAGTGGCCGCCACGCTGTGGTCCTTGAGACGTCGCTTGTAGCGGCGGATCCTGGACTCGATCTTGGCCAGGGCGTCGCTGAAGGCCATATGGGCGTCGCCGCCCGTTCCATGGCTCTGCAGCTTCTGGCCTGACGCCAGATTGACCAGACAATCGACCCGGAAGGCATGGCCCTGCCGGCTTACGATGACGTCAGCGTCACCGCCGCGGTCAAAGAATTTCCCGATTGCTGAGGAGAGTTCGTCGGTGATGCGGTCCCGAAGGGCGGCCCCGACGTCGACGTGCTTGCCGGCGACTTGGATTTGCATGCCGCTACTTCGCGCCGGTCTTGGAAGCCTGTCAAGCGGGCCTCTGGCCTGATCTCCGGTTTGTGAGATCAGCCCGGAGGGACCAGACCTCGGGAGGCGAGGAAGGCGTTGACGGCGGTTGTGATGATGCCCACGGCCAGCAAAAGAAGTCCGCCACTGACGGCGGTTACAGCCAGGCCCAGGAGGGCCAGGAGCCCGTCCCGCTGCACCATGGCCAGGCCAAAAAGGGCGATGGCGGCGGCCGGCGCCATATTGCCCAGCGGAATCGGCAGCAGCAGGACCAGGGACAGGACAAGGCAGATCGCGCCGATGAGATGCTGGCCCAAGGGGCCGAACAGAAAGATCAGCCGGGGCCGGGAAACATGCTCGATGCGCTTCAGCCAGGGAATCAAGGCGCCAAAGGCCTTGGCCAGGGTCTTTCGCTGGATGGCCCGCCGGGCGATGAATTCGGGCAGCCAGGGACTCTTTACCCCGGCCAGAAGCTGGGGCGTCAGCACCACCAGGGGAGCGGCCAGGAATGTGGAGGACCCGGGCGGCAGGGGCAGCCAGTTGGGCGCCGAGAACACAAACAGCATGGCGCCGAAGGCCCGGCCGCCCAGCCGTTCGACAATCTCCCCCACCGTGACCATGGGCCCCGGTTCGGCGGCGATGTCGGCCATGACCTGCGACAGGGGCCGAAGTCGGTCTATCGGATCCATCAGCCTGCCACCTCGCCCTGGCGCCGCCCTCTCGAGAAGGGACGGCGCAGTCAGTTTCAGACAGAAGCCTTGAGCATCCGCCGGCGTTCCACGGACGACGGGATTCGCATGGCCTCGCGATATTTGGCCACCGTCCGGCGGGCAATGTCGACGCCGGCCTGTTTCAGGATCTCGACGATGGTGTCGTCTGAATGCACCCCGGTGTCGCTCACTTCGGCGTCGATCAACTGACGGATCCGGTGACGGACGCTTTCGGCCGAATGGGCCTCGCCGCCGCTGCTGGAAGCGATGGCCGAGGTGAAGAAGAACTTCAGCTCGAAAAGGCCCCGGGGTGTGGCGATGTATTTGTTCGAGGTCACCCGGCTGACCGTGGATTCATGCATGCCGATGGCGTCGGCCACGGTCTTGAGGTTCAGGGGGCGCAGATGCTGGACCCCATAGGCCAGGAAAGCATCCTGCTGCCGGACGATCTCGCTGGAGACCTTCAGGATGGTGCGCGCCCTCTGGTCCAGGCTGCGGACCAGCCAGCCGGCGCTGGCCATGCAGTCGGAGAGGAAGGTCTTGTCGGCGTCTGTGCGGGCGCTGCCGGACACCCGGGCATGATAGCGCTGGTCGATCAGCACCCTGGGCAGGGTGTCGGTGTTGAGCTCCACCAGCCAGACGCCACCCAGCCCCTCGCGCACATAGACATCGGGCGATACGGCGTGGGACGGTTCGCCCCCGAAGGCGGCGCCGGGACGGGGAGTCAGAGCCTTGAGCTCGGCCAGCATGTCCCGCAGGTCTTCGTCATCGACACCGCAGGCCCGGCGCAGGGCGCCCATGTCGCGGCGCGCCAGGCTGTCGAGATTGTCCAGCAGGGCGGCCATGGCCGGATCCAGCCGGTCCCGCTCCTTCAGCTGCAGCGAAAGGCATTCCTTCACGTCGCGGGCGAAGACCCCGGTGGGCTCGAACCCCTGCAGAACGCTCAGGACCGCCTCGACCAGGGCCAGGCTGCAGCCCAGCCGGTCGGCCAGGTCCGCCAGATCGGCCCGCAGATAGCCGCCTTCATCCACGCCATCGATCAGGACGGCGGCGATCGCCCGCTCGGCCGGGTCCAGTCCCGCCACAGCCAGCTGGTCATGAAGATGTTCACCCAGGGTCTTGTCCCGGCTCAGGCGGCTCTCAAAGTCATCCTCGCCCTCGAACGAGCCTCCCTTGCCGGCCCTGGACCAGTCGACCTGCCCGGCCGCCGAATCGCCATTCTCGCCACCGTCGCGCTCACCGGGGCTGGCGTCGTCAGGGCCGGCGTCCATGTCCGCGGCGGCCGCGCCGTCCGGCATCTGGTCAGCCGCCGCCTCGGTGCGGTCCACTGAAGGCGCATCGTCCTGGGCCTCCGGCTCCGGACCGTCCCTCTGAAGGAGCGGATTACGCTCGAGTTCCGCCTCCACAAAGGCCTCGAGCTCGATATTGGACAGCTGCAGAAGCTTGATCGCCTGCTGCAGCTGCGGTGTGATGACAAGGCCTTGGCCCTGCCTCAGCTCTAGTCTCGGACCGAGCGCCAAAAGCCGACCCTCCCCAGGCCGCGTTGAACAGGACGGCATTCTTGGCGGTGGGAGGTTAACAGGGTGCTTAAGCGGCGCCCTTCTTGCAAGGTCGGGCCACCAGCCAGTCAGTCGCCACGCTTGGCCGCCGTGATCTGGGTGACGATTTCGTCGGGCAGATTATGCGGCACGGGGCGCACAAAGCGTCCCCTGGGGTCCATCAGATAGACCACCGTGGAATGGTCCACCAGGTAGTCGGGGCCGTCTCCCTGCTTGATGGCGACGGCGCGATAGGCCTTCACCGCAGCATCGACCTGGGCCTGGGTTCCGGTCAGGCCGAGCGTGCCCGCCGGCGCGGAATTGGCCTCCAGCCAGTCGGAAACCGCAGCGGGCCTGTCCCGGCCCGGATCTACGGAAATGAAAACGATACGGACGTCGCGACCGAGGGGACCCAGCTGGTCCTTGGCGCGGATCAGGGCCTGCAGGGTGCCCGGGCAGACATCCGGACAGTAGGTGAAGCCAAAGAAGACAGCGTTCCATTGCCCCTTGAGGACCTCCTGCGTCACCGGCCGGCCGGACTGGTCGACCAGCTCGAAGGGTCCGCCGACATCGGCAGGCGCCGGGCGAGGGCGAAACATCCCGGTCTGAAAGGCCAGAACCAGGGTGACCAGAAGGCCCAGGCCGACTAGGGCCCAGAGCAGAGTGCGGCTACGGGTCATGGCGAGGGCTATCCTTTCATCCGGGCTGGCGCCGCGGGGGTTTCTCGACGATCCTTCCGGACATGGATTCCCCGTCTTCATCGATATCCACCGACGACGACCGGGCGGGCCTCGATAGGCCGCCGCCGCCGGAACGGCAAGCGATCGCATCGATCTGGCGACTGGGCAGCGCCCGGCGGCTGGGGCCCCGGATCCGCACCCTGGTCAATGTGCGCTGGCTGGCGGTCGGGGGACAGCTGGCGGCTATTCTGGTCACAGCCTATGGCCTGGGCTTTCCCATGCCGACCCTGGCCTGCCTGGGGCTGGTCGCCCTGTCCGCGGCCCTGAACCTGGCCATCCTTCTGGCCGGCGGCATCCAGCGCCAGGCCACCGACCGGGAGGCCACGGCCCAGCTGGCCTTCGACATCCTGCAGCTCTCGGCCCTGCTCTATCTGACCGGCGGCACCGTCAATCCGTTCTCCCTGCTGCTCATCGCTCCGGTGGTGCTGGCGGCGGCGACCCTTCCGCTTCGCCAGTTGGTTGGGCTGGGGCTGCTGGCCGTGGTCTGCGTTGTGCTGTTGTCGATTTCCGCCCTGCCCCTGCCCTCGCCCCATACCGAGCCCTTTGATCCCCCCCTGGTGAACCGGGTCGGCAACGTCCTGTCGCGGATCCTGGGGATCGTCTTCTGCGCCGGCTATGCCTGGCAGGCGGCCAGCGAAGCGGCCCGGATGGAGCTGGCCCTGGACACCACCAACGCCGTTCTCGCCCGGGAACAGCGGCTGTCAGCCCTGGGCGCCCTTGCGGCAGCCGCTGCCCATGAACTGGGGACGCCCCTGGCGACCATCACCATCGTGGCCAGGGAACTGGCGCGGGAACTGCCGGAAGGCCTGGCCCGGGAGGACGCCGAGCTGCTGGTCAGCCAGTCGGCGCGATGTCGGGAGATCCTGCAACGGCTGACCGCGGATCCGCGAGCCGTGGACGAGGTTCATGGGGCCATGGGTCTGTCCCAGCTTCTGGAGGAGGCCATCGCGCCCCATGCGCGGGACACCCACGTCCAGGTCGAGGCGGTGATTTCCGGGCCGCCGGAAGAGGGCTCGCTGGAGATCCGGAGGATGCCCGAGGTCATCCACGCCCTGACCTCCTTCGTCGAGAACGCCGTGGATTTCGCCGCCGCCGAGGTGCTGGTCACCGCCCGGTTCGACGACCGCCATATCTCGCTGGAAATCCGGGACGACGGGCCGGGCTTTGCGCCCGAGGTCCTGGCCAAGCTGGGCGAGCCCTATGTCACCAGCCGGCCTGCCGCCGAGGGGTCCCGTAGCGGTCACACCGGCCTGGGCCTGGGATTCTTCATCGCCAAGACCCTGATGGAGCGGACCGGGGCCGTGGTCACCTTCCGGAATGGTCGTAGCCGGGGCGCTGTGGTGACGGCCCGCTGGCCAAGGGACCGGCTGGCCGTGGCGGCCTGAGAGCCCCTGCCAGCGTCCGGCCTCCGGACAGGACCCGGTGCGGGCTCCGGAACCCGCCCATCATGGGCCTGATCGTTCAGAATCCCTGTGGGCCTTCCGGACCGGTCGGGACTATATTCGTCCCAGGTCCGGAGAATCGATCTCGCCGAACCAGGGCTGTCTGGCCAAACAACTTGCGATCCACCCGTCCGGACAGGCTCTTCATATTCGAGTACAGACCCTTCTGATACGGCTTGGATGGCGTCATCGAAGCCGGGGCAGAGCGGTCGAGCAGCCGGAGTGTCCAGCGTCATGACCGAGCCCCTGGAATCCGTCACCAGGCTTGCGGACAGAAGCCTGCTGCTGCTGGACGATGATGCGCCCCTGCGCACCCGCCTCGGCCGCGCCCTGGAACAGAGGGGCTTCGAGGTGACCCTGACGGGCAGTGTGGCCGAGGCCGCCGCGGAAGCCGTCCGTCAACCGCCCGCCTTCGCCGTCATCGACCTGAAGCTGGAGGATGGCTCGGGCCTGAAGGCCGTCAGCACCATCCGCGAGGTCCGGCCCGAATCCCGCATCATCATGCTGACCGGCTATGGAAACATCGCCACCGCCGTGGCGGCTGTGAAGGCGGGGGCTATCGACTACCTGGCCAAGCCGGCCGACGCCGACGATGTCGTCCGCGCCCTGATGGCTCAGTCTGGCGAGGCGCCGGTGCCGCCCGAAAAACCGATGAGCGCCGACCGGGTCCGCTGGGAACATATCCAGCGGATCTATGAACTTTGCGAGCACAATGTCTCGGAAACCGCCCGCCGCCTGTCCATGCATAGACGCACCCTGCAACGCATCCTGGCCAAGCGGGCGCCGCGGTAGACTTTCTCTATCCCTCCCCTTCATGGGGAGGCCGCGCGAAAGCGCGACGGGTGGGGATGTCAAACGTCGCCAGTCCATTGATGGAGAGCCCCCGCCCGGCCCTTCGGGCCACCCTCCCCATGAAGGGGAGGGACCTGTCTTCACAGGACAGGGAGTCTGGCGCCGAGAGGCTGGAGAATCTGGTTGCAGACCCCTGCCAACTCCTCGTCGAGGCTTCGATTCCGTAGTCTCAAAACCGGAAACCCCTCCCTTTGCAGGACAGCGTCTCGAGCCTGATGATGCTGTTTCCGGGGCGCATCACCATGACCCTCAGTCCCCAAGGGAGCGCATCGCCGCCAGGCGACCAAACGCGAGGATCAGGGCCTTTCGCCGGGCGGGAGCGAGGCGGCTGGCCGAAGCCTCCCGCAGCACCGCCCCGCCAAAGCCGTCTGCGACGATCAGGCCTGGCTCCCGCGGCAGCAGGGCCTGGGGAAACTCGGGCCCGACCGCGAAATAGAAGCTGTCGCAATAGGGCAGATAGTCCCCCCATTTGCGGTCGCAGAGATAGTCTTCCGGGCTGGACTTGACCTCGACGATCAGGATCTCGCCCCGGGGACCCAGGGCCATGAGATCGGCCCGCCGGCCATTGGGCAGCCCGACCTCGGCCACCGGGGCATGCCCAAGGGCCACCAGCAGGCGCGCAGCCCCGCGGGTTACGGCCTGGGTGACCTGGGGCCGACCGGTCGGGACAAGGGTGAGAAGCGCCTCCACAACCCAGTCTATGTTCCGGTTTCGTTCGGGGTCAAGCCCTGAGGCCGGATCAGCACAGGACTCAGGCCGGCGGCTGCCTTGGCTGTTCCAGCCGCGCCACATTGTAGCCAAGGGCGTTGATATGGGCGAGGGCGGCGGCCTTGGCCGCCGGCGCCATGACAGGCCGGCGCGACATCAGCCAGACATAGTTGCCGCCAGGCGTGGCCATCACCACCCAGCTCTGGTCCGCAGCGCTGTCTAGGATCCAATATTCCTGACTGACCACGCCGAAGAAGTTCATCCGGAACTTGGCGTTTCCGGACTCCGGCACGATGGAGCCCCGGGCCCGCCAGACCTTGGGGGCGCCGGCGGGCGATCCCTTCCGGCAGATCTGCACCATGTCATAGCGCCCGCCGCCGCCGCCGGTGAACTGGCTGGTCGGGGCGTGGCAGTCCTTCTGGGTGCTGTTGGGCGTCCGGGCGATCTCGTACCAGGTTCCGGAATAGAAACCGATGGAGATGGGGTGGGCCGGCTGGGGGGCGGCGGCCTGGACGGGCAGGACGGCGAGGCCAAGGGTCGCCGCACCGGCAAGGGCGGGAAGGACTTTCATGACCCGCATTCTAGTCCGGAAGGCACGAATTTCAAAACACCCCAAAAGCAAACGCCCCGCCGGTGAGGGCGGGGCGCTGTCCGGGATTTCAGTCCGAAGCCTGATTATTCGGCAGCGATGCTGATCGCCTCGACACGGCCCTTGAAGTTGATGGTCTGGAGGTAACGGATGCCTTCTTCGGCAATATCGTCGCCAACCATGCGGTCGCCCTCGGCCTTCAGCTCTTCCATGTCGACATACATGGCGTAGAAGGCGCGGGTGCGGTCGGTGATGATGCCGGCGTTGAGCAGGGTCTTCACCAGGACGCGGAAGATGTTGGTCTGCTCGCGCATGTTCTCGCGACGGATCTCGTCGGTCATGATCATGGCGAACTCGGCGATCACCTTGTCGGGGTCCAGGCCGAAGGACTCATAGAGGTCCCGCTGCTGGGTGGGCCCAACCAGGTTGAACAGCACCGCCTGGAAGCAATGGGCGGCCCAGTCCTCGATGATGGCATGCTCTTCCGCCGACAGCTTGGGCACCGTGCGGTCGGCCCAGATCTTGCCGAACTTGTGGTGGAAGGCCTCGTCGGTCATGACCAGCTGCAGCAGCTTCTTGCCGAGCGGATCATTGATGCTGTTGAACAGACTGGCGAAGGCGCCCATGGCCAGGCCCTCGACCAGCATCTGCATGCCGATGATCTTCTTGTAGACCTCCGGGGCGTCGATGATCTCGACCAGCAGGGTCTTCAGGGTCGGACCGCATTCCACCGGACGGCCCCAGCGGGCCTTGATGTACTTGGCGAAGGCCGTGACGTGACGGGCTTCCTCGCGGGTCTGGTTGGCGGCGTATTCCTGGGCGCCCTGGTCCTTGAGCACATGGCAGAGGCTGGCCGACAGGTTGAGCGCGCCCTGTTCGCCATGCAGGATCGAGGAGAAGATGCGAAGGGTGCTTTGATTGATGAAGCGAATGCGCTCCTTGGGGTCCGACAGGTGGTTGGAGACATAGTCGGTGCTGAGAGCGACCACGAACTCCTCAGGCACCAGGGCCTGGTTTTCCATGTCGAAGGGCTCGTCGAAATCGATATAGGCCTTGTCCAGCGGATCCCAGAAATGGTCATGGGTGGCGCTGATGATCTTGTCGAAAGCGGTCGAGCGGTTGTTGTAGCGGTCGAGTTCGAGCATCGACTCGAAGTCGTTGGGCGCCACCGCATCGTACATGGCGTCTTTGGTGATGTTCTTGTCAGTCATCGCGCTTCATCCTCCGGCCAAAACGGGTCGAGCCCTGGACGGGCCTCTGAACTCTCGACGCAGTTGTCCACATCCCGAGGGGACCGTCAAGTGAAACTGACGGAGGCGTCACCTTTGCTGGGTCCTTGGCTTGCGGGTTCCTCGGTTCCAGAGCTTGCACCCCCGGGGCCGAACCGCTTACTGCCATGGCAAAAGACCTGAGGGAGAAGACCGTGAGCGAAGAGCAGCTGTTTCCGGTGCCCGCCGAGTGGGCCGCCAGGGCCAGGATGGACGCCGCCGGCTACGAGGCCGCGGTGGCGCGGGTCGAGGCCGATCCTGACGGTTTCTGGCGGGACGTGGCGGCCCGGCTGGACTGGATCACCACGCCGACCCAGATCAAGGATGTCTCCTTCGACAAGGCCGATTTCCGCATCCGCTGGTTCGCCGACGGGGTGCTGAATGTCTCGGCCAACTGCCTGGACCGCCACCTGCCGCATCGCGCCGGGGATGTCGCCCTGATCTGGGAAGGCGACGACCCGGCCGACAGCCGGAAGGTCAGCTATGGCGAGGCCCATGAACAGGTCTGCCGGATGGCCAACGTCCTGAAGGACCTGGGCGTCAGGAAGGGCGACCGGGTCACCATCTATCTGCCGATGATCGTCGAGGCGGCCTACGCCATGCTGGCCTGCGCCCGGATCGGCGCCGTCCATTCCGTCATCTTTGGCGGGTTTTCCCCGGACAGCATCGCCGGCCGGATCCAGGACTGCGGCAGTCGCTTTGTCATCACCGCCGATGAGGGGCTGAGGGGCGGCAAGACCGTTCCGCTCAAGATGAATGTCGATCTGGCCCTGACCCAGTGTCCGGACGTCGAGCGGGTGCTGGTGGTGCGGCGCACAGGTTCCCACTGGCTGGAGCATGGCGGCCGGGATGTGGCCTATGAACCCCTGAGGGACGCCGCCAGCCCGGACTGCCCGCCCGAGCCGATGAACGCCGAAGACCCGCTGTTCATCCTCTACACCTCGGGCTCGACGGGGAAGCCCAAGGGCGTTCTCCACACCACCGGCGGCTACCTGACCTGGGCCAGCTATACCCATGAGCTGGTGTTCGACTACCGGCCCGGCGAGATCTTCTGGTGCACGGCCGATGTGGGCTGGGTCACAGGCCACAGCTATATTGTCTATGGTCCCCTGGCCAATGGGGCCACCAGCCTGATCTTCGAGGGCGTGCCCAACTATCCCACCGCCTCTCGGTTCTGGGAGGTGATCGACAAGCACCAGGTCGAGATCTTCTATACCGCCCCCACCGCCCTTCGCGCCCTGATGCGGGAAGGCGAGGCGCCGGTGAAGAAGACCAGCCGGGCATCCCTGAGGCTGCTGGGCAGCGTCGGCGAACCGATCAATCCCGAGGCGTGGCTATGGTATCACCGGGTGGTGGGCGAGGGCCGCTGCCCGATCGTCGACACCTGGTGGCAGACCGAGACGGGCGCCTGCCTGGTCTCGCCCCTGCCCGGCGCCACCGATCTGAAGCCAGGTTCCGCCAGCAAGCCCCTGCCGGGCGTCAAGCTGCAGCTGGTCGATGCCGAAGGCGGGGTTCTGGAGGGGGCCGTCAGCGGAAACCTCTGCCTGACCGACAGCTGGCCCGGCCAGATGCGCACCGTCTATGGCGATCATCAGCGGTTCTTCGACACCTATTTCTCGACCTATCCCGGCAAGTATTTCACCGGCGACGGCTGCCGGCGCGACGAGGACGGCTATTACTGGATCACTGGCCGGGTCGATGATGTGATCAACGTGTCCGGCCACCGGCTGGGCACGGCCGAGATCGAAAGCGCCCTGGTCGCCCATGAGACGGTGGCCGAGGCGGCGGTCGTGGGCTTTCCCCATGATATCAAGGGCCAGGGCATCTATGCCTATGTCACCCTGATCGGCGGGATCGAGCCGACCGAAGAGCTTCGAAAGGCCCTGATCCTCTGGGTCCGCCGTGAGATCGGCCCCTTCGCCGCGCCCGACGCCATCCAGTGGGCCCCGGGCCTGCCCAAGACCCGGTCAGGCAAGATCATGCGCCGCATCCTGCGCAAGGTGGCTGAGGGCGATGTCTCCAACCTGGGGGACATCACCACCCTGGCCGACCCCTCGGTGGTCGAGGACCTGGTCAGGAACCGGCTAGCCTGATCAATGGCCGGGAGCCCGCCCTGCGCCAGGGCCTTCCAGACCATTCTGGTTTCCGGGCCGGGCGGGGCGGTGCTGGCCCCCCTGCCTTTTGACCCGGCCGATATCTGGGGGCTACGCCTCGTCTATCATCTGGCTGGAAAACTGAACGGAATGGACTGGCGGGGGGTCCCGGAAGAGATCAGAGGCGACTGGGCCCTGCGGCTGGGCCCGGCCTGGCGTCGAGACTGCGGCCTGGGCGCCGGGGACCGGGTCGATGTGATCCTCGCGCTCGAAGGTCCACAGCGGGCCGGGCTGGCGCAGGACATCCAGGCCGCCCTCGAGGCCCGTCCGGAGGCCAGCGGCTTCTTCGACGAGATCGCCCAGTTCTACCGCACGGCCTATGTGAAATGGATCGAAGCGACCCGCCGCAGCCCGGAAAAACGGGCCGAACGGATCGCCATGGTCGTTGAGCTTCTGGCCGACCGGCAGAAGCAACGACCCGCCAAACCGGATTGAGCCGGCCCAGCCCGGGGCAAAATCAACGGGCAGGGGTTCCGCCAGACCATAAACCGGATAGCGTGGGTCCGTGTTCGCCCTGCTGATCATGTCCCTCGCCGCCAGTGCGGTCTATGCCGAGGTCGCGGCCGACCCCGACGGCAATGCCGGTGTGGTGCGAGGCCGGGTCGATATCGACGCCCCGCCCGGCGTGGTCTGGGCGGTGATCCGCGATTGCCGCCTGGCCCGGCGCATGGCGCCGGCGGTCCAGAGCTGCCGGGTGTTGGAACGGGGTCCTGACCAGGCCTGGGACGTCCGGGAAATGGTGGTCCAGCCGCCCCTGGTGCCCGCCTTCCGCTCGGTGTTCCGTTCTGACTATGAGCCGCTCAAGACCATCCGCTTCCGCTGCACCGACGGGGACATCAAGATGTGCGAGGGCGAGTGGCGGCTAACCTTGCTGCAGAGCGGCGGTACGAGGGTAAGCTACATCAACCGCGCCACATCGCCCTATCCCGTACCCCCGGCCCTGGCCCGGGCGGTCATGAAGAATGACGTGACCCTGGCCCTCAAGGCGCTCCGGCGGGAAAGTCTGGCGGCCCGGCGCTGAGCCCGGACTTTGTCCTGTCACCAACGACGGGTTAGAACCTCGACATGTTCGACGCCGTCATCTTCGACGCCGACGGGGTCCTGCTGGATTCCGAGGTCATCTATCACGCCATCGAACGGGCCGTTCTGGCGGAGATCGGCCTGGACTACAGTCCGATCGAATACCGGCAGCAGTTCATGGGCCTGCACCAGACGACCTATGTGGCGGCCCTTGAGGCCGATAGCCGCAGCCGCCTGGGCCGGCCTCTGCCAGCGGATTTCCTGACCCGGCTCCGGGCGGAGACCCGGATCGCCTGCGACGCCCGGCTGACCCCGGTCGAGGGCGCCCATGAGGCAGTCTCCGCCGTCCGCTTGCCCCGCGCCGTGGCCAGCAGTTCGGAAACAGAGGCCCTTGAGCGCAAGCTGACCCGGACGGGACTGGCCCCGCTGTTTGGACGCCACATCTATTCCGCCGACCTGGTGGCGGCCGGAAAGCCGCACCCGGACATCTACCTCCATGCCGCCGCCGCCCTGGAGGTCGCGCCCCGCCGATGCCTGGCCATCGAGGACAGCCTGAACGGGGTCCGCTCGGCCCTGGCGGCCGGCATGACGGTCTGGGGGTTTGTCGGGGGCGGCCATCTGGACGCCTCTGCTGCGGCCGGCCTGAGCGAGGGGGGTGCGACCCGGGTGGTTCACAGCTGGGCCGAAGCGAAGGACTTGCTGGCCGCCATCGGTTGACCCCGGCGCCCTTGGGCCTGTATCGCCCATCCATGTTTCAGGGACTGTCACCACTCGCCCGCGACGCCAAGGCCTGGCCCTTCGAGCAGGCGCGCAATCTTCTGACCCGGATCCTGCGGGTCCGGCTGACCGACGGCGAGCGCGATCTGGCCGCCACCCTGATCGGGTCCGGCAAGGCGGCGGAGGCCGTGGCCAGCCTCCCGGCCCTGGCCCGGCCGGTGATCCTGGAGACCGGCTATGGCCCTTCGGGCCTGCCGCACCTGGGCACTTTCCAGGAAGTGGCGCGGACCACCATGGTGCGGGCCGCCTTCCGCAGCCTGACCGATGACGCCATTCCCACCCGGCTGATCAGCTTCAGCGACGACATGGACGGCCTGCGCAAGGTTGCGCCCAACCTGCCCAACCAGGCTATGCTGGCCGAGGACATGGGCAAGCCCCTGACCGTGGTCCGCGATCCCTTCGGCACCCATGACAGTTTCGGAGCTCATAACAACGCCCGGCTCTGCGCCTTCCTCGACCAGTTCGGTTTCGACTACGAGTTCGTATCCTCCACCGACTGCTATCGCGGCGGGCGGTTCGACGAGACCCTGCTGATCGCCCTTGAACGGTTCGACGCCATCCAGAAGGTCATGCTGCCGACGCTTGGCGAGGAACGTCGGGCCACCTATTCGCCCTTCCTGCCGGTCAGCCCGACCACCGGCCGGGTGCTCCAGGTCCCGACCCTGGAGCGCAATGTCGCAAAGGGAACCATCGTCTTCGAGGACGAAGACGGCAAGCGCAACGAGGTTCCCGTCACCGGCGGCCATGTGAAGATGCAGTGGAAGCCCGACTGGGCCATGCGCTGGACGGCGCTCGGCATCGACTACGAAATGAGCGGCAAGGACCTGATCGACTCGGTCAAGGCTTCCAACCAGATCTGCAAGGCCCTGGGCGGGGTTCCGCCAGAGGGCTTCAACTACGAACTGTTCCTCGACGAGGACGGCCAGAAGATCTCCAAGACCAAGGGCAATGGCCTGACCATGGAGGAGTGGATGCGCTACGGCGCGCCCGAGAGCCTGGCCTATTACGTCTTCCAGAGCCCCAAGTCGGCCAAGAAGCTGTATTTCGACGTCATTCCCAAGGCGAGCGACGAGTATCTGCAGCAGCTGGACGCCTATCAGCGGCAGGAACCGGCCCAGCAGATCAACAATCCGGTCTGGCACGTCCATGGCGGCCAGCCGCCGGAGCAGGGCTCTCCGGTCAGTTTCAGCCTGATGCTGAACCTGGTCTCGGCCGCCGATGCGTCGGACAAGGCCATCCTCTGGGGGTTCCTGTCCCGCTACATCCCGGGCGCCTCGGCCGAGACCCAGCCCCTGCTCGACCGGCTTGCGGGCTTTGCGATCCACTACTACGAGGACTTCGTGAAGCCGAAGAAGGCCTTCCGCAGTCCGGACGACAGGGAACGGGCCGCCCTGCTGGACCTGCGGGCGCGGCTGGCCGCCCTGCCCGCAGACTGCCAGGACGCCGAACTGATCCAGAACGAGGTCTATTCGGCCGGTAACGACGCCGGGTTCGATCCTCTGCGCAGCTGGTTCCAGGCCCTGTACGAGGTGCTGCTGGGCCAGAGCCAGGGCCCCCGGTTTGGCAGTTTCGCCGCCATTTTCGGCCTCACCCGCACCCTCGCCCTGATCGACGAGAAACTGGGATAGGCGCGTGCGCCGGATGACCTGACCGCATGAAAGCCCCGGCCCGAAAACGCCTCTCGCCGAAAGAACGCGCCAGGATCGCCGAGCTCTTCGAGCGGTTCTCGGCGGCCACGGCCGATCCGCGCACCGAACTGGTCTTCGATAACCCCTTCACCCTGGTGGTGGCCGTCGCCCTCTCGGCCCAGGCCACGGACGTCCAGGTCAACAAGGCCACGGCCCGGCTGTTCGCTGTCGCCGACACCCCGGAAAAGATGCTGGCCTTGGGCGAGGAGGGGCTCATTCCCCTGATCGCCTCCATAGGGCTGTTCCGGACAAAGGCCAAAAACGTCATCGCGCTGAGCCGCATCATCCTGGAACAGCATGGCGGCCAGACGCCCCTGACCCGGGACGCGCTGCAGGCCCTTCCGGGGGTCGGCCGCAAGACCGCCAGCGTCGTGCTCAATGAACTGGACATCGAACCGGCCGTCGCCGTGGACACCCATGTCTTCCGGGTGTCGCACCGGCTGAAACTGTCCCTTGCGGGGACCCCGGACAGGGTCGAGGCCGAGCTGATGGCCGTGATCCCCCAGCCCTGGCTGACCCGGGCCCACCATTGGCTGATCCTGCACGGGCGCTATGTCTGCACAGCCCGCAAGCCAAGATGCATGGACTGCCCGGTCGGCGATCTCTGTCCGTCCAGGGAAGGGATCGCGTGACCCGGCTGGAGCGCTACCCGTGCAGGGTCTCACCCCGCTCCAGCATCGCGACATAGTCGGCAATCTTGCGGGCCCTGGTCTCTGCGCGCTTGACCGCGCCAATCCGGTAGAGAATGGCGTAGCGGTTGGCTCCGGTCAGGCCGGCGAAGAAGGCTGCGGCCGCCGGGCTTGCCTCCAGGGCGGCCTTCAGGTCTTCGGGGACCTGGGCTTTGCTCGCCGGAGCATAGGCTGCGTCCCATCGCCCGTCAGCCCTGGCCTGATTGACCTGCTTCAGACCGGCGGGAAGAAACCGGCCCTCAGCAATGAGGGTTTCAGCACGGGCGCGGTTGACCTGTGACCACTTGCTGTGGGCCTTGCGAGGCGTGAAGCGGATCAGCCAGCTCTGCTCGTCATACCTGTCGAGCTGTCCATCGATCCAGCCCTGGCAAAGCGCAGCGTCAATCGCCTCGGCCCTGGTGAGGCTGCCCAACGGAGCGCCCTTCCTGGCGAAGCGAAGCCAGGCGCCCCGGGCGTCGGGCGCCTGTTGTCCGAGCCAGACCTCAAAATTCGATCGGGACTCGAACAGGATGATGGGAAGGCCGCTGCGGAATTCCGTCATTCGTCCAGCACCCGTTCGGGCGACACCGTCGTGACCCTTGCGGTCTAGACCGTCTCCCCCTCCTCGAGGGGCACGCCATAGAGTTCCAGCCGGTGGTCGATCAGGCGGAATCCCAGCTTGCGGGCTATGGCCTGCTGCAGTCGCTCGATTTCTTCATCGACGAATTCCACGACCTGGCCAGTCTTCATGTTGATCAGATGATCATGGTGATGATCGGGGGCCTCTTCGTATCGAGAGCGGCCGTCCCGGAAGTCGTGGCGTTCGATGATCCCCGCCTCCTCGAACAGTCGCACCGTCCGATAGACCGTGGCGATGGAGATATGCGGATCCACGGCATGGGCACGGCGGTAGAGCTCCTCGACATCCGGATGGTCTGCGGCGGTCGACAGCACCCGGGCGATGACCCGGCGCTGGTCCGTCATGCGCATGCCTTTATCGATGCAAAGCTTTTCGAGACGGTCCATGGGGCCTCCGGCGAGTCGGGGGCAAGATAGGTGAGGCGGGGTCACCTGTTAAGAGACAGCCGCATCACAAGGGCGTCTATCCGGGGGGATGCTGCGCCCCGGTCATAATAGCCTTTGCGCCGGCCGACGATTTCGAACCCCAACCCCTCATAGAGACCCAGGGCCGGGCCATTGTCGGCCGCCACCTCGAGGAACAGGGACTGGGCCTGTCGGACCAGGGCCTGGACGACCGCCGCCTCCATCAGGCTGCGGGCCAGGCCCCGTCGGCGGCCTTCGGGGGCGACGGCGAGGGTCAGGATCTCGGCCTCGCCGGCCAGGGCCCGCAGCATGACAAAGCCCTTCTGGTCCCCGGCGGGCCGCAGGGCCAGGGTTCCCGGACTGTCCAGCAGGGCCGCGATCTCGCCGGCGCTCCAGGGCCGGTCGAAGGCGGCGCCGTGGATTTCGGCGAGAGATTCGGCCTCCGCCCCGCTCGCGGACCTTGTCGAGGCTTCGGGGGTCACCCCGCGGTCTCCGCCCAGACGGGATCAACACCGCCCGGCAGTTTCGCATCCGGGGTGCGCAGATAGAGGGGACGGGCCGGCGGCGGGCGGTCGCCGGCCAGCAGGGCCAGCCGGGCGATGGCGGCGGGATCGGGGCCGGACGGGGTCTCCACCCTGGCCGACGAGAACAGCCCGGCCAGCAGGGGGGCCCCCGAACCGGTCAGGGTGACAGGACCGTCGCCGGCCAGTTCGGCCAGCCGGGCGGCGGCCGTCTCCACGGCCAGGGCGTCCGGCGCCATCAGGGCCCGACCGTCGCGAAAGGCCTGGAGATAGACCTGGCCCCGTCGCGCGTCGATCACGGCGGCGGCGAAGCCCGGTCGCCCTTCGGCCAGGGCCGGGAGGGTTCCCACCCCGACCAGGGGAATGGACAGGGCGCTGGACAGGCCCTTGGCGAAGGCCAGGCCCACCCGCAGGCCGGTGAACGAGCCGGGCCCCACCGTCGCGGCCAGGCGGTCCAGCTGGTCAAAGCGGGTCCCGGCCTGCGCCATCAGGGACTGGACCATGACGGCCAGACGTTCCTGATGTCCCCGGTGCATCGGCTCGCTCACCGCCGACAGCACGCGGTCATTCTCGACCAGGGCCGCGGAACAGGCGTCCAGGCAGGTATCGACAGCCAGCAGGATCACGGAGCGACCGGCGCCTGCCAGAGGAA
>JARWZW010000009.1 GCA_029866155.1 Caulobacter sp.
GCTCAGTTGCCCCAGCAGCAAACCCTTCAGCCGCGACACATCCGGCACGCCGAGCAGCTCAAAGCGGTTGATCGTCTGGTCGCCGTCACTGTCGAGGCCTGTGCCTGTCTGAATCCGCACGTTGCCATAGCCCTTGGAGCCGACCTGGACGTCGATCGGGCCCATCTGCTGGAGCATCACACTGGTGCACTCGCGCTTCGTCCCGGCAGTGACGCTCAGCATTCGTCTGTTGGTCAAGCCGAAGATCGTCCGCCTCGCCTTGCGAAGCGTCTCGAACGGCGCCCACAACATGACAAAGCCTACCGCCACGAACGGCAGTAAAAACAACGAAAATAGGATCCCCATACCCCAGCCCCCCCCACCGGGCGCGCGCTGGAGCGTTCCAAAAGCGGACATCAACACCAAACCCCCAAAATATAGGGAGAAAGCGGTCCAGGGTATGCCAAACAGCCAGATCCAGAAGACGTGAAGCTGTTTGTAAGGTGCAGGGCTGGCGCTCCACAACAGTTGCTCCCCGGGAAGCAATTCAGCGCGCAAAAGCGAAGCAAGTTCAGGGGTCGGGATCGGTGGCGCCTTCATCATTGCGGGATCAAGATGGCACGGCCCGGTTAGGGAGCCGTTACCGGTCCCGGGAACCGCGGGGTGATGGCCGCAGAGTGCTCATCGAGACCTCGGAGTGGAGTGGAGACCAGGAGCTCTGGCGGTGACGGAGGGATTCGAACCCTCGGTACGGCTTTACACCGTACAACGGTTTAGCAAACCGCCGCCTTCAGCCACTCGGCCACGTCACCCCAGGCGAGGGGCGCTGATAGCTGGTTCGGGCGGCTCTGGCAATCTGGCAATCTGGCAATCCGGGATCGCCCCTGCGTTAACCGAGTGATCAGGGGCCTGTGACAGTATGGGTTGTCATGATCCTGATCCACACCCCCGACGCCCTGAATTGCCCACGCCTGTCGAACGCGGAAAGCGGCCTGTCCGTTGCGAACCGACCGCAGGCCGATGAAGCCGATCGTCGGGGTCCTCTGCGTCCCGGTCGACTGACCCCGCTGCGCGGCCGGATCGAGGCGCAGCTGGCGGCGCGGATCTTCCGCTGGCTGGATCTGGCGATTCTCGGTCTGGTGACGGTTATCGGCAGCTGGGACGCTCCAGCCGTGGCCTGGTTGCCCCTGACCATGGCCTGCCTGGTCCTGTCCTGGACCCTCGACCAGATGGGAGTCTATCGCTTCTCCGCCCGAGATGGTCTGCCGGTGCGGTTGTCTCGGTTGCTCTCGGCCAGCCTCCTGGCCGCCCTGGGAACCCTGGTGGCCATGGCGACCGCGGCTGGCAAGGCGCCGGAGCCCGGCCAGGCCCTGTGGTATGGCATTGCGGTAAGCCTGCTGTTCACCAGCAACAGCCTGTGGAGCCTGCTGGTCTGGCGCTGGCGCCGGCGCGGCCTGCTGACCCCCAATATTGTGGTGGTCGGGGCCACCGAGACGGCGCGCCGGATGATCGAGGCGGCCCTGAAGTCCCGTGAGGTGCATGTGGTCGGGGTGTTTGACGACCGGCTGGACCGGGCGCCCCGGACGATCCTGGGCGTGCCGGTTCTGGGCGCCCTGGATGACCTGATCGATCATCGGATCATGCCCTGTGTCGACCAGGTGGTGATCACGGTGAAGTCCAGGGCCTCGGCCCGGGTGCGGGCGATCGCCGACCGGCTGGCCGTGCTGCCCAATACGATTTCCCTTGTGCTGGACGCCGATGACGAGCGCAGCCGCAGCGCCGCCCTGTCACAGGTCGCCAATGCCCCGATGGCCCGGCTGGGCGGCTCCGGCATGGACGCCAGGCGGGCCATGATCAAGCGGCTGCAGGACCTGATTGTCGGGTCCATAGCCCTGATCCTGCTGGCCCCGGTGATGGTCGTGGTGGCCATCCTCATCCGGCTGGACAGTCCCGGCCCGGTCTTCTTTCGCCAGCGCCGCCACGGGTTCCAGAGCGAGGAGATCCGGGTCTGGAAGTTCCGGTCAATGCGCCATGACCTGACCGACCATCTGGGCGCCCAGCAGGTGACCGGAGGTGACGCCCGGGTGACGGCGGTGGGCCGGTTCATCCGCAAGACCAGCCTGGACGAGCTGCCCCAGCTGTTCAATGTGCTGGCCGGCGAGATGTCCCTGGTGGGGCCGCGTCCCCATGCCGTGGGCATGAAGACCGGTGATGTGGAATCCTCGCGTCTGGTGGCCGAATACGCCCATCGCAACCGGATGAAGCCCGGCATGACAGGCTGGGCCGCTGTCAATGGTTCGCGCGGCCCGGTGGACACGCCCGAGCTGGTGCAACGCCGGGTCGCCCTGGACATCGCCTATATCGACCGCCAGTCCTTCTGGTTCGACCTGTGGATCATGGCCCTGACGGTGCCCTGCCTGCTGGGCGACCGGTCCGTGGTCCGCTAGCCCATGTTCTGGCGCGGGGTCCTGGGCTATCTGCCGGTCAATATCGTGCAGGGCGTAATCGGTCTGCTGACGATTGTCGCCTTCACGCGGCTGCTGTCGCCCGGCGACTACGGCGTCTTCGCCCTGGCGGCCTCGACCATGGTGCTGAGCCATACAGCCCTGTTCACCTGGATCGAGGCGGCCATGGCCCGGTTCCAGGTGCAGGCCCGGGAAAAGGGCGAGGCCCCGGACCATCTGGCCACCCTGTTCCGCGCCTGGGCGCTGTTCGGGCTGTTGTTTCCGCTGGCCGCCGTGGCGTTGGTCAACCTGGCGCCCCTGGGGGCCGAGATGAAGCTGGCGGTCAGCGCCGGACTGACGGCCATTCCCTTCCGCAGCCTGGTGATCCTTGTACTGCAGCGTCGCCGGGCCGATGGCGAGGTGGGCTCTGCGGCGGCCCTGGACATCGTCCAGTCGATCGGCGGATTCGGTATCGGCGTGGCCCTGGCCGGGCTGGGCCTGGGCGGCGCTGCCCCCCTGATCGGCATGGCGGCCATCTCGGCCCTGTCCGCCGCCGTGGTCCTGCCGCGAGAACTGGCGGGCCTGAGGGGCGGTCGCTGGCAGACGCCCCGGATCAAGGGCTATGCGGCCTATGGCCTGCCCATCGCCCTGTCGCTGATCCTGTCCCTGGTGATCGCCAGCACCGACCGGTTTGTCCTGGCCGCCTTCGAGGGCGAGTCTGTAGTGGGCGCCTATCACGCCGGCTACAGCCTGGCCAACCGCACCCTGGACGTGATGTTCGTCTGGCTGGGCATGGCCGGGGGACCGGCCATGGTGGCCGCCCTGGAGCGCGGCGGACAGGCGGCCCTGGCGCGGGCCGCCCGGGAGCAGATCTCGTTCATGGTGCTGCTGACCCTGCCTGCCGCCGTGGGTCTGGCCCTGGTCTCGGCGCCCCTGGCCCAGCTATTGATCGGGCCCGAGCTTGCAGCAGAAGCCGGGCGGGTGACGCCCTGGATCGCCGTTGGCGGCTTCTTTTCGGGGATCACGACCTATTACTTCCATGAGGCCTTTACGCTGGGCCGCCGCACCAGCCTGTTGATGGCGGCCATGGTCCTGCCGGCCGGGCTGAACCTGGGGCTCAACCTGATCCTGGTGCCGCGCTTTGGCATAGACGGAGCCATGTGGGCCACCACAGCCAGCTACCTGGCCGGAGCTGTGGCAAGCTGGGCCCTGGGACGGCGGGTCACCGCCCTGCCCCTGCCGCTGGACACGATCGGTCGCGCGCTGCTGGCCTGTCTACCCATGGTGCTGGTGGTGCTGGCCCTGCCCGACCTGGGCGGCCTGCCCGAACTGGCCCTGAAGGCGACCCTGGGCGCCGTGATCTACGGGCTGTTCGCCTGGCTTCTGAATGCGGGCGGCCTGAGAGTCCAGGGTTTGAGTCTGTTGCGCAGTTTCCGGGCGAGACCAGCGGCATGACCGCGCTCCGGCCAGACATCCTGACCGACAACGCCGCCTGGGCGAACGCCCGGCCAAGGCTGTCGGTGCTGATCCCGTTCCTCGGGGATGACCCCGCACAGCTGATTTCCGAGCTGGCGCAGCAGGGCGCCGAGGTCGAGATCATCCTGCTGGATGATGGCGGAACGGACGAGGCCCTGGCGGTGCGGGTGACACAGGCGGTGCAGGGCAGCGCCGTCCCGGCCCGGCTGTTGCGGTCGGGACAGAACCTTGGCCGCGCCAGGGGCCGCAACCGCCTGACCCAGCAGGCCCGGGCCGATTACTTCCTGTTCCTTGACGCCGACATGCTGCCGGATGCGCCGGATTTCGTGGCTCGCTGGCTGGACTGTATCGAGACCGACAGGCCGGCGGTCTGTTTTGGCGGGTTTTCCATGCAGCGGACGCCGGAGCGACGGGACCATGCCGTACACCGGGCCATGGCCCTGAACAGCGATTGCCTGCCTGCGGACCTGCGACGGCTGGCGCCAGAGAAGTATGTCTTCACCTCCAACCTGCTTGTGCGACGGGACGTGTTCGAGGCGGTGGCCTTTGACGAGGGCTTCACCGGCTGGGGCTGGGAGGATGTGGAATGGGCCATGCGGGTGGCCCGGCAATGGCCGATCCGGCATCTGGACAATCCAGCCAGCCATCTGGGCCTGGACACCACCGCCGCCCTGACCCGGAAATATGAGCAGTCGGCCGCCAATTTCGGCCGGGTGGTGCAGGAGCATCCCCAGGTCGTGGCCGGCTATGCCAGCTATAGGGTGGCCAGGATGATCCGGCGCCTGCCGGGGCGCGGACTGGTCCGAGGGCTGGCAAGGGCCCTGGCCCTGTCCGGCAGTCTGCCAACCGGCCTGCAGGGATTTGGCCTGAGGCTCTACCGGGCCGCCCTCTATGCCGAGGTGGTGTGATGGAGGCCTATGAGGCGGACCGGTCCCTGCGCGGCAAACTGCGGCGGCGCTATAGCCGGCTGCTCCATCGCCGGCCCCTGACCCTGCCGGCCGGCCGGCCAATGATCACCTTCGGGTTCGATGATGTGCCGGCCACGGCGGTGTCCAAGGGCGCGGCGGTCCTGGAGGACGCCGGGGTTCGCGGGACCTTCTATGTCTGCGCCGGACTGGAGGGACAGACCGGGCCCATGGGCGCCTATGGCGGGGCCCGGGAGACACACCGGCTGCTGGAGGCGGGTCACGAGGTGGCCTGCCACACCTTCAGCCATCTGGATTGCGGCCAGGCCGGCGCGTCGGTGATCGCCGCGGATGTCGAGCGCAACGCCAGCGCCCTGGCGGCGTTGGGCCGGCCGTCCCTGCAGAGTTTCGCCTATCCCTATGGCGATGTGTCTCTGTCAGCCAAGCGGGTGCTGGGATCGCGGTTTTCAACCCTGCGGACGGTCCAGGCGGGGCTGATCCACACCGGGTCCGACGCCAACCAGCTGCCGGCCGTGGGGATCGAAGGCGACAACGGAGAGGCCCTGGCCCTGGCCTGGATGGACAAGGCTGCGCGCAGCCAGGCCTGGCTGGCCCTCTATACCCACGACGTCCAGGCCGCGCCGTCCCCCTGGGGCTGCACGCCCGGCGCCCTGACGCGGCTGATCCGGACCGCCACCGAGCTGGGGTTCGAGATCGTGACCATGGAACAGGGCGCGGCGCGGGCCGGGCTGAAAATCTAGATATCGCCCCCGACATTGGGGGGCGCGACATGGGCGCGGGCGACATGGATGCCGCATTCGGTCTTGCCCTGACCGGCCCAGCGTCCTGATCGCACATCCTCCCCATCTTCCACGGGGTTGGTGCAGGGCCAGCAGCCGATGGACGGGAAGCCCTGGGCGACCAGGGGATGGGCCGGCAGATCATGCAGGGCGAGATAGGCGTCCAGATCGGCCTTGTCCCAGTTGGCCAGGGGATTGAACTTCAGCTTGCCCTCGGAGGCCTCGACAACGGCCAGGCGCAGCCGGTCGCCGCCATGGAAACGCTTGCGACCCGTCACCCAGCCTTCGAACCCGGCCAGCGCCCGGTCCAGCGGCATGACCTTGCGGATGTTGCAGCAGGCGTCGGTGTCGGTCTTCCACAGCCGCGCATCGGGGTCGCCCACCGCCAGGTCCTGAAACCTCGGCCGCAGGTCGCGCACATCGGTCAGGCCCAGCCGGGCCGCCAGTTGCTTGCGGTAGTCGAGGGTCTGGCCAAACAGCATGCCGGTATCGAGAAACAGCACCGGGATCTGCGGCCGGACCCGTGAGGCCAGGTGCAGCAGCACGGCTGATTCCGCCCCGAAGGACGAGACCAGAGCCAGTTGGTCGCCATAGAGATCGGATGCAGCCTGCAGGATCTCCAGGGGATCGGCGTCCCTCAGCCGGGCGTCCAGAACCGCCGCCTGTTGCTCAGCGACGGAGTCTGGCGAGGGCGCCGCGGGCGCGACCGCATCGGGCCGGGCCTGGGGAAGCGTTTCAGGCAGGATTTCGGAACGGCCCCAGGGCTGGAGCGGGTCCCGCAGCCGGCCGGCCGGGGCTGCGCGTACAGCCAGTCCGTCAGCAGCCGGTCGTGGCGACGGCCCGGCCACGGTCACTGGGCCCGCTCCACAAAGGCCGGCGCCCGGTCGTCCGCCGCCCGCTGATAGACATGGCGGAACCGGCCGGCGGCCCTGGACCAGTCTTCCGCCGTCGAGCCATCGGCCGGGACAAAGCTGTCAAAGCCGCAGCGCACCATGAAGAAGGCCTGCTCCCGGAGCACATCGCCCAAGGCCCGGACTTCGCCGGTGAAGCCCAGCCTCTGGCGAAGCAGGGTCGCCGTGGTGAAGGCGCGGCCGTCCCGGAACTTTGGGAACACCGGCGCAACCAGGGCCAGGCGCGGCAGATCATAGGCCAGGTCCTCGACGGCCTCGCTGGCCGCCAGCCGGACCCCGACCTGACGGCCGGCGGTGACCAGGGCGTCGCTCTCGGCCTGGAAGCGGGTCAGGGACAGGATGACCGGCCCAGCAACCAGCTCCGCATCATCAGCGAGGTCGGTGAACCGGTCCTCTGCGGCCTCGAACCGGCCGTCGATCAATCTAATGAGCGTCGGCATAGACAGCCTCCTTGAAGGGGTTCATGCCGGCCCGGCGATAGGTGTCGAGGAAGCGTTCGCCATCCTGGCGCAGGGCGAGATAGGTCTCGACCAGCCGGTCGACGGCGTCGGCGACAGCGTCCGCCGGCAGGGCCGGACCCAGGATCTGGGCCAGGCTGGCGTCCTGGGCGCCCGAACCGCCGAGGCTGAGCTGGTAATATTCCTCACCCTTCTTGTCGACGCCCAGCACGCCGATATGGCCGACGTGATGATGGCCGCAGGCATTGATGCAGCCGCTGATCTTGACCTTCAGCTCGCCGACATTTTCGGCCCGGTCCAGATCGGCGAAGCGCTCGGCGATCGCCTGGGCGACCGGAATGGCCCGGGCATTGGCCAGGGCGCAGTAGTCCAGGCCCGGGCAGGCGATGATGTCGCTGATCAGGTTGATGTTGGGATAGCCAAGGCCGACCTCGGACAGGCCCTGATAGACCGCCGCCAGATCGGTGAGCTTCACATGGGGCAGGACCAGGTTCTGCTCATGGGTGGCGCGGATGTCGCCAAGGCCATAGCGCTCGGCCAGGTCAGCGACCCGGTCCATCTGCTCGGCGCTGGCGTCTCCGGGGGTGGCGCCCGGCGCCTTGAGGGCGATCTCGACAATGGCGTAGCCCGGGCGCTTGTGAGCCTTAACGTTGTTGCGCAGGAAGCGGGCGAGACCACGGTCTGACGCCGCAGCGGACTCCAGAGCCTCGGACCGGGCCGGCAGGGCCTCAAAGGCAATGGGCGCAAAGGCGCCCCGGATCCGGGCCAGCTCGGTGTCGGGAAGGTCCGCCTCGGGCCCGGACCGGGCCCATTCCTCATCGACCTGCCGGGCAAATTCCTCGGCGCCCAGGCTGGCTACAAGGATCTTGATGCGGGCCTTGTAGATATTGTCCCGCCGGCCGTGGCGATTATAGACCCGCAGGATGGCGTCCAGATAGCTGAGCAGCCGCGAGGCCGGCAGGTGCTGGCGGATGGTCCGGGCGATATAGGGGGTGCGGCCCTGGCCGCCGCCGACCATGACCTCGAAGCCCAGCTCGCCATCCTCGGCCCGCCGCACCACCAGGCCGATATCATGCACCTTAGCGGCGGTCCGGTCGGCCTCGGACCCGGTGATGGCGATCTTGAACTTGCGGGGCAGGAAACTGAATTCCGGATGAAGGGTCGACCACTGCCGGATCACTTCCGACCAGACCCGGGGATCATCGGCCTCATCCGCCGTCGCCCCGGCATAGGGATCGGAGGTCACATTGCGGATGCAGTTGCCGCTGGTCTGGATGGCATGGAGATCATGCCGGGCCAGATGGTCGAGGATATCGGGCGCGTCCCCCAGCCGGACCCAGTTGAACTGGATGTTCTGTCGGGTGGTGAAATGGCCATAGCCCTTGTCCCAGGTCCGGGCGATATGGGCGAAGGCGCGCATCTGTGACGGGCTGAGCGCCCCGTAGGGGACGGCGACCCGAAGCATATAGGCATGGAGCTGAAGATAGAGGCCGTTCATCAGCCTCAGGGGCTTGAACTGGTCCTCGGTCAGCTCTCCGGCCAGGCGGCGGGCCACCTGGCCGCGGAACTCGGCCGCCCGGTCGGCGAGGAAGTCCCTGTCGATGGCGTCATAGCGATACATGCGGACCTACTTTCTGCGGATCAGGTCGACGCGGCCGGTCGAGCGGGCGGCGCCGGTGGCCGCCTGGAGCGCAGCGATCGCCGCCCCGCCCTCGGCCTGTTTTCCGTGATCGGGTTCATTGGTCGGGCCCAGGGCCCGGATGCGTTCGCGATAGCTGACCGGCGCAGGCCCTGACGGCCCGTCGGCGATATCGATCAGGTAGGGATCGACCACGAGGGTCGGCTGGTCCTTGCCCGCCTGGACCGCCTCATCGCCCCGTTCCGCATCCTCGGCCGCGAAGACATCGGCCTCCGCGAAGCGCTCGACCCACTGCCCCGCGCGCCAGAAGACGACCTCGCCATCGATCAGCCGATTGGCTGTGACAACCTTCATGCGGACACCCGTGCTGAAATCCTTGAGGCTTCACCCTCGAACTGCGCCGTCTCGCCCTCGATCCGGGCCAGCGCCATGGCCTCGCCGATCATCAGAAGCGCCGGAGCGGACAGGGACTGGACCGACTGGCCCAGTTCACCGAGGGTCGTGGTCAGACGCTGTTCATTGTCCCGGCTGGCGTTGATCACCACCAGGGCCGGGGTGGCGGCGTCCCGCCCGGCGGCCAGAAGCCGTCCGGCGATCAGCCCGGCCGTCGAGAGGCCCATATAGATGACCACGGTCTGGTTGCCGCGCGCCAGGGCCGGCCAGTCCAGATCGGGCTCTCCATGGGCGGCATGGCCGGTGACGAAGGTCACGGACTGGGCGAGGGAGCGATGGGTCAGGGGCGCGCCGGCCAGGGCGCTGGCCGCCAGGGCGGCTGTGACGCCTGGCACCACCTGGCATTCGACCCCGGCGGCGCGGCAGGCCGACATTTCCTCGCCGCCGCGGCCGAACATGAAGGGATCGCCGCCCTTGAGGCGCACCACCGTCAGCCCCTGCAGGGCGAGGCCGACCAACAGCCGATTAATCTCGTCCTGCGGCAGGGTATGGCGGCTTTTGCGCTTGGCGACATTGATCAGACGTGCGGAGGCCGGCGCCATGGCCAGGATCTCGTCCGAGACCAGGCCGTCATGGACCACCACCTGGGCCGCCGAGATGATCCTGGCCGCTTTCAGGGTCAGGAGGTCCGGATCGCCGGGCCCGGCGCCCACCAGCCAGACCACGCCGGCCTGCGAAGGGCCGGCCGGCCGATCCAGCACCAGCAGCTTTCGGCTGCGGGCCCGAGCACTTCGAATCGGTGTCATGGTGCGTTAGGTTCTCTACAGGTCGAAAATCAAGGACGGGACGGGTTCGTCTCCGACCCGTCCCGTCCCATATCCGGCGTGGAAAAGGGCCTTGCCACCACCGGACCCTTGCAAACTGGGGGTCTGGCGACCACTTCGCAACCAAGGTCTTCTGCCGGGGCGTTCAGGAAAACTAGGATGGATAAACCCGCCGAGCCACGACGTCGCCTCCCTCCACTCAACGCGCTGCGAGCCTTTGAGGCTGCAGCCCGTCATCTGAATTTCAGCCGGGCGGCGGACGAACTGTCGGTCACCCCGGGGGCCGTGTCGCAGCAGATCCAGAACCTCGAGGACTATGTCGGCGCCGCCCTGTTCAAGCGCACGCCCAAGGGCCTGCTGCTGACCGATGCCGCCCAGACCGCCCTGCCCGCCCTTCGGGAAGCCTTTGACCGGCTGGCGGAGGCCGCTTCCCTGCTGACCGCCGCCGTCGATGGCCGGCGCCTGACCCTGACCGCCGCCCCCAGTTTCGCCGCCAAATGGCTGGTGCCGAGACTCGGCAAGTTCGAGGCCAAGCATCCCCAGGTCGATGTCTGGCTGTCGGCCGGCATGGATGTCGTGGACTTTGCCGCCAACGAGATCGACCTGGCCATTCGCTACGGCGGGGGCCGCTATCCGGGCCTGGAG
The DNA here is from genome assembly GCA_029866155.1 of Caulobacter sp. Classification (GTDB taxonomy): domain Bacteria; phylum Pseudomonadota; class Alphaproteobacteria; order Caulobacterales; family Caulobacteraceae; genus Caulobacter. The sequence goes on from JARWZW010000009.1 coordinate 10,475, forward strand.
GTGATCCGGCTGATGAGTGAGACGGTGATCCCGGTGGTCAGCCCGGCCCTGCTGGCTGAAAACCCGCTGGAATCACCCAGCGACCTGGCCCACCACATCCTGCTGCATGACGGATCACCCGACGCCGACGACAGCTGTCCCGACTGGGTGATGTGGCTGGCGGCCCGGGGAATCAAGGGCGTGGACGGGGCGCGGGGCCCGCGCTTCAACCAGTCCAGCCTGGTGATCGAGGCGGCGCTGGGCGGACGGGGCGTGGCCCTGGCCAAGCGCACCCTGGCCCAGGCGGACCTGGACGCCGGCCGGCTGGTCACCCCGCTGCAGATCACCACCGCCGTCGACTTCGCCTATTATGTCGTCCATCCCAAGACCAAGGGCCGCCTGCCCCAGGTCAAGGCCTTCGTGTCCTGGCTGATGGAGGAGGCGGCGGCCCATGAAGCAGCCCTGCTGACCCTCGACAACGGTGCTGGCATCTGAGGCCATTTCGCGCCATGGGAGGGGACGTTGGTCGTCAGACCCTGTGCTCCAGACAAGACCCGAGTTGATGATGCCCAAAGACGCCCAGCCGCCCGTCCATGACAGTTTGGCCGATGACCGGGTGGCGCCCCTGGACTGCACCTCCATGGCCGAGGTCCGCCAGGGAGTCGACGCGCTCGACCGGGCCCTTGTGGCCCTGCTGACCGAGCGACAGGGTTATATGGACGCCGCAGCCCGCATCAAGCCGCACCGGGGCGTGGTGCGGGACGTCGCGCGGATCGAGGATGTGGTGGCCAAGGTCAAGGCCCAGGCCAGCCTGACCGGCCTGTCCCACGCCATTGCCGAGCCGGTCTGGCGCACCCTGGTCGACCGCTGCATCGCCTATGAGTTCTCGGTCTGGGACCGCACCCGCACGGACTGAGGCTCCACCGCCCCGCCCTGACCGCCGATCAGCCCTTCAGGGACCTGAGCTGCTGTTCGTGCTGGTAGGCGGCCACGTCCAGCAGGGCGTCATCCAGGGCGGCATGGACAGACGGCAGCGCACCGGCGCCGAGGGCCTCGGCCCGCTCGCAGGCGTCGCCGAGGGCATGGGCGCCGATTCCCCGTCCCGCCCCCTTCAGGGTATGGACCGCATCCCTCCAGCCCTCGCTTTCCGGCGTCAGCATGCGCGACCAGATGGCCGCCTGCTCGCGAAACAGGTCGAGAACCTCGGCGACCAGGGCGGAGTCCCCGGCCGCAAACCCTTCCAGATAAGGAAAATCCACCGCTCCGGTGATGTCTCGTCTGGCCATGAATTACTCCCCTTGCGTCCCGACGCTTTTCGACTATGTTCCGCGCCCTCGCCGTCGGGCTACGCCCGCTTCGTCGATACGGGTGCATAGCTCAGTTGGTAGAGCAGCTGACTCTTAATCAGCGGGTCGTAGGTTCGAATCCTACTGCACCCACCATTGTTTTCAGATCAAAACTGTTCCCCTTCGGGGCAAGGGTGGCCTTTTGGTCATGCCGGCTATCCAGCCCCTCTCTACATCAAATCCCGCACAATCTTGCTGTCATGCTGCTGCTCGAACAGCGTCTCGCCGCCTGACCGCGCGAGGAGCGTCTCGGACAGCTCGAAATGGCTGGCGGTGCTGGTCAGGCGGTAGCGGGCTTCGACGTCGCAGGACCAGTCGCCCCGTTTCCAGCCCATCCTTACGGTCTGGGACCAAAGGCTGCTGTCCGCCCGGCCCTCGTGGATCTCGCTCTGTTCCCACTGGCCGCGGGACAGCACCGTACCCGTGGCGGCGATGGTGCGCACTGTGGTCGGGGCGTCGTTGGCAAGGCTGTAGTGGCCAGGCGCGACAGGCTGGGTGATGGCCGTGGGACGGGGCTGGTCCGGGGCCACGGGGGTGGTGACCTCCCCGATCGGCAGTTTGTAGGGAGCCGCCTCAAGGGAGCGGACCGGCAGGGTCAGGCGCGATTTCCGGCCGAGGGTCAGGGTCAGGACGGGTTTCCCGGGGGCCGGCCAGGCAAGGGGCCAGAGGCCCTGGCTGAGGGCGATGCGGATGCGGCTGCCCCGGTTGAACTGGTGGGCGATCAGTTTCAGCTCGACCGTCACATCCTGGCGCTGGCCGGGCCTGAGCGGCGAAGGGTCGGTGTGGGAGTCGCGGTGGGTCAGGTTTAGCAGGCCCCAGGTCACCAGCCAGGACCGGCCGTCGGGGGTCACCTCGGTCAGCCGGACCGCCAGCTGCGCCACCGGGGCGTCGCTGGCCAGGGTCAGGGCCAGGGTCGGGGTCCCGAGGATCTCCAGCGGGGCCTCCAGCGGCGCGGTCTCGTAGACAAGGGAACGGGCATCGTCAGTGGACTGATCAATGGACGGGCGGTCCAGCCATTCCGGCCTGGTCAGACCGACAACGGGGTCCGAAGACAGGGAAACCGTCTGGCCGGCGGCGGGCTTTGCGGCCAGGCCCTCAGGGGTGAGGAACAGCCGCCAGGGACTTGTTCTGGCCGGCCATTTGGCCTCGGCGATCCAGCGGCCGGGCGTGGCCTGGGGGAGCACCTCTGCGGCGGCCCTGCAGGGCATGAACAGGCTGGCGACAGGGCCGTCCATGACACCGGTCTGTTCGCCGCAGAGCCAGTGGCGCCACCAGCGGACCTCCTCGGCGGCCCAGTCCAGACCCTGGGGCGAGGCGGCCCAGGGATAGGTGTGGCCCCAGGGACCGATCAGGCCCTTCTTCGGGCAGGTCAGCCGCTCCAGCAGCCGTCCGACCGGATGGGCGTAGGTGTCCTACCAGCCGCTGACCAGATAGGTGGGAACCTTGATCGCCCCGTAGTCCAGGGCGACCGATCCCCGGCGCCAGTAGGCGTCGTATCGCTGGTGCGAGAGCCATTGCGACAGGATCGGCGGGGTGGCGGCCAGGCGCTTTTCCCACTGTTCCCGCCAGGCCGGGCCCACCACGGCCGGGTCCGGCGGTCCGGCCATGACCGCCTTGAACAGCACCCCCCACTGGAAGTTGGTATGGCCAAGGGCTCCGCCCAGATAATGGGCGTCATCGGTGAAGCGGTTGTCGCAGCAGCCCATTGGCATGATGGCCTTGAGGGCCGGCGGATTGCGGGCGGCGATCTGCAGGGCGTTGATGCCGCCCCAGGACAGGCCGCGCATACCGACCGCGCCATTGCACCAGGACTGGGCCGCCAGCCAGGCGATGATGGCGACCCCGTCGTCCAGCTCGGCCGGGCTGTATTCGTCGATGATGACGCCGTCGGAATTGCCTGAGCCCCGGACATCGACCCGGGCATAGGCGATCCCCTGACTGGCCAGGGCCGGACCCCAGATATCATCGTGGAAGCGATAGGTGTCTGCCTTGCGGTAGGGATTCATTTCCAGGACGGCCGGGCAAGGCCCGACAGACGGGTCCGGCAGCCAGAGGCGCAGGGACAGGGTGACGCCGTCCGGCATGGGGATCCACTGGTCGTCCAGCACCTTCACGGCACAGGGCGGCGGCGGTTTCCAGCCGGATGCGGCGCTCGCCGGGGCGGGCAAGGCGGCGGCCCCCATCCCCGTCATCGTCAGGGCGGCTGCGCCGGCCTCAAGGACGCTTCGCCGGGAGACGGTCATGGGCGGCTATCCGATGCGGCGAGCGGCGTCCTGCCAGAAGTGAAGCATTTCATGACCATAGCTCCTTGGAGCATAGGCGACGACGGTAAGGTCGTCCTGCACATCCAGCAGGACCGGGGTGTGGTGGATCAGGGTGGCGGCCGTCCGGCCCGGACCAAAATCCGGGTGTTCGACATCCAGGACGGCGCCGACGGTGAGCAGGCTGCGCCAGGCCTCGCCCTGCAGGACAATCCTGGCAAAGCCCGAGGTGACTTCCGCGACACCGCCGCATTCGGCGGCGATGGTCTGGAGCGCGGTTTCAGACAGGTCCGGACCGGTCAGGAGCCAGACATCCGCCTCCCGCCAGAGGATTCGAAAGCCATCGGCCTGAACCGACTGGCCGGGGCCCGGCAGCGCCAGGCCAAAGGCGCTGGCGAAGCGGGCGCGGCAATCCGGATTGGGATCCCAGACCTCCAGCCGGAAAAGGGCTTCCGCATCGGTCAGATTCACCTGCAGCCTAGCCACGATAGCGTTCTCCAGCCGGATCATGGAACACAGTGGACACGACCTTGACCGGGGTGGTCACGCCCCGGGTCGGGGAGCAGGCCAGCAGAGTCTCGCCCAGCCGGGCCTCGCCGTTTCGCAGCAGGCCAAGCGCGATGGAGCCGCCCTGCAGGACGCGAAGACCGGCGGCGGTGACATGGCCTTCCGGGGCGGCGCCGGGGGCTGTGAGCAGCATGGATCCTTCGGGGATGACGCTGCCCATCGCCTCCAGACCAACCAGCTGGACCCGGCCTGGCGCCTGGAGGGCGGGTCTTTGCAGGGCCTGGGCGCCGAAATAGCCGCCGCCGGGCCGCAGCATCTTCGCCATCCCCAGGTCGCCGGGGGTAGTGCGGCCATCGATCTCGCCGCCGACCACGACATGGCCCTTTTCGATCCGCAGGATTTCCAGGGCCTCAAGACCATAGAGGGCGCCGTCAGCCGCCAGCACCTTGTCGGCCAGATGGCGCCAGAGGCCGGCGGACTGGTCGGCGGCCAGATAGATCTCGAAGGCCCGCTCGCCGCTGTAGCTGGCCGCCAGGACCAGCAGCGGCGTTCCGTCCAGGACGCCCCGGCCAAGGCCCATATGGGCGGGCGCGGCGCCGTCGATGAGCAGCGGCGCGATCAGGGAGGCCGCCAGCGGTCCGGCGCAGGCCACTGCCGCCCAGTGCTCCTGGACATTGGCGATGGAGACCTTGAGCTCCGGCGCCAGAACCTTCCGGACATAGGACAGATGGGCAGCCATACGGTCGGCGCCGCCCGAGGAACTGGTCAGCAGCCAGCGGTCCTCGGCCAGCCGCCAGACGGTGCCGTCATCCATGAGCAGGCCGTCTTCGCGCAGCATGAAGGTGTAGCGCCCCCGGCCAACCGCCAGCTGACGGACCCGGGTCGCGCAGACCCGCTCCAGAAAGACGCCGGCGTCCGGGCCCTGGATATCGAACTTGGCCAGGGTCGAGACATCAGTCAGGCCGACCGTGGTGCGGGTGGCGCGGGCCTCGCGCAGGGCCGCCTGATGCAGGGTCTCGCCGGGCCGGGGATAGGCCCGGGGCCGGTCCCAGTAGCCCAGCGGCTGCCAGAGCGGATTCAGGGCCTGGTGCTGGTCATGCAGCGGCATGCGGCGGCGGGGGGCGCTGTGGCCGCCGGCCGCTGCGCCGGCCAGGGCGCCGATGGTGACCGGGGTATAGGGCGGCCGGAAGGTTGTGGTCCCGACGGCCGGGACCGGTCTCTGCTCCAGGGCGGCCAGCTGGGTCAGGCCCAGGATGTTGCTGGTCTTGCCCTGGTCGGTGGCCATGCCGAGGGTGGTGTAGCGCTTGAGGTGTTCGACCGAGCGATAGCCCTCGCGCCAGGCCAGATCGATATCCGACAGGGTCACGTCATTCTGGAAATCGACAAAGGTGGTCTTGGCCCGGCCGTGGGAAGCCAGGGGCAGGCCGGGCAGACCCGGTCCCGATGAACCTGCGGACTGGACCGAAGGCGGGGCGAGGTCCGGCCTGTTGAAGCCCAGGGTCAACAAAACGGCCGCCGCCTCGGCCTGGGCCTCAGCCAGGGTCTCGGCCAGTCCGGCTGTTCCGTTGGCGGCGCCGCAGCAGATCTGGTTCTGGCGGGGCGAGACGGGGCGGAAGGACCCGTCAGCTTCGTGCCAGTCCAGCGCGCCGCCCGCCTGCATGTGCAGATGAACCACCGGGCTGAAGCCGCCGGCCATGGCCACCAGATCGCAGTCCAGGGTCTGGCGCTGGCCCTTGACCGTAATCTCGACCGCCCGCACGCCGCCTGCGCCGCCGGTCGCCTTGATAACCTTGACGTCGGTCAGGACCGGGAAGGGCTGGCCCGGGACCGTCGTCGTCTGGCGCAGCTCGAGCAGGGTGACCCCTGCCCCCGCCTGTTGCAGCAGGTCTGCCGTCCGGTAGGCGTCGTCATCACCGGCCAGGACGAGGGCCCGGCGGCCCGGCAGGACGCCGAAGCGCTGGATCCAGGTCCGGACAGCGGTGGACAGCATGACCTGCGGCAGGTCGTTGCCGGAGAACAGCAATGGCCGTTCCAGGGCGCCGGTCGCGAGGATCGTGCGTTTGGCCCGGACATGCCACAGCCGTTGCGAAAGGCCGTCCAGGCCGGGGGCCTGGCCAGCCTCGACCCGGCGTTCGACCAGGGTGACCAGGTCGTGGTCCCAATAGCCGATCGCCGTGGTGCGCAGCAGGACCCGGCCGCCGGCCGCCAGGATTTCAGCCCCCGCCGCCTTGGCCCAGGCGAGGCCCTCCTGGCCCTCGATAAGGGCCGGGTCGCGGCAGATGGTCCCGCCGACCTGGCGATCCTGCTCCACAAGGATCACCCGGGCGCCGGCGCGGGCGGCCTGCAGGGCGGCCTGAAGACCTGCGGGTCCGGCGCCGACCACCAGCAGGTCGCAGAAGGCAGAGCGGTGCTCGAAGGCGTCGGCTTCCGGCCTCGTCGGAGGCTTCCCAAGGCCCGCCGCCATGCGGATGAAATGCTCGAAGACCAGCCAGGCCTTCGGGCCGCCGAAGAAGGTCTTGTAATAGAAGCCGGCGGGGATGAACCGGCTGATCAGGCCATTGACCGCTCCGAGGTCCAGGGCAAGGCCCGGCCAGCGGTTCTGGCTCTCGGCGACCAGGCCGTCATAGAGATAGAGGTCGGTGGCGCGGGTATTGGGCTCGAACCGCCCCCCCTGCCCGACCTGAACCAGGGCGTTGGGCTCCTCGACCCCGGCTGACAGGGCGCCGCGGGGGCGGTGGTACTTGAAGCTGCGCCCCATGAGCCTGACGCCGTTGGCCAGCAGTGCCGAGGCAAGCGTGTCGCCTTCCAGGCCCTGATAGGTCCTGCCGTCGAACTGGAAGCTGACGGGTCTGTCACGGCGCACCATCCCGCCGGCGGCAAGACGGCTCATGCTCCCGCCTCCAGCAGGGCGACGGCCGCGACCTCGTGGGTGGCGGTGTGGCGATGAAGTTTGAGCCAGGCGCCGCAGCCATGGGTGTGGCGCCAGAGTTCCCAGGACCAGCCGCGGGGATTGGCGCGATTGTAGAGGGTCTCGACCGCGACCTCGACCGGGGCGTCCAGGGCGATCACGGTCTGCACCGGGCGTTCATAGGTGAACTCGGCCTGGGCGCGCTCACCGCAATGGGGGCATGTGATCAGCAGCATGGGGTCAATGGGCCTGGGGCATGGGGCCGGTCCCCTGCTCGTCCACGGTGGCGCCGGCGGCAAAGCGGTCCAGGCCGAACGGGGCGTTGATGTCGTGGGGGGCGCCGGTCGCCACCGTATGGGCGAGGAGCCAGCCGGCCCCCGGAGTGGCCTTGAAGCCCCCGTAGCACCAGCCGCCGTTGATGAAGAGCCCCTCGACGGGGGTGGTCCCGATGATGGGCGAGCCATCAAAGCTCATGTCGGTGGTGCCGGCCCAGCTGCGCAGCATCCGGAGGCGCGACAGGGCCGGGATCAGACTGATGGCCTGGCCGGCCACCTCTTCCAGCCGGTAGGGAACGCCCTTCTGGCTGTAGGTGGGATAGAGGTCGGGATCGCCGCCCAGCACGACCTCGCCCTTGTCCGACTGGCTGATATAGCAGTGGATGGACTGGCTCATGATCACCGTGTCGATCATCGGCTTGACCGGCTCGGACACGAAGGCCTGCAGCAGGTGGGACTCGATGGGCAGGGTAAAGCCCGCCAGGGCTGCGACCTGGCCGGAGGCGCCGGCCACCGACATGCCGATGCGGTCCGTGGCGATGTCGCCGCGACTGGTCCTGATCCCGGCAATCCGCCCGCCCCGGATGTCGAAGCCGGTCACTTCGCAGTTCTGGATGATGTCGACGCCGCGGACGTCGGCGGCCCGGGCATAGCCCCAGGCCACGGCGTCATGGCGGGCCGTGCCGCCGCGCCGCTGGATCAGGCCGCCATGGACGGGAAACCGGGCCCTGTCCGACATGTCCAGCAGGGGGATCAGCCGGGCGACCTGGCCCGGGGTCATCAGTTCGGCGTCAATGCCGTTGCAGCGCAGGGCGTCGCCGCGTTCTGCCAGCCGTGTCATGTCGGAGTCGGAATGGCCCAGGAACAGGGCGCCGCGCTGGCTGAACATGACATTGTAGTTCAGTTCTTCGCTCAGGCCCTCCCAGAGCTTCAGCGAAAACTCCAGCAGGCGCTGGATCTGGGGCTGGCGGTAGTTGGATCGCACGATGGTGGTGTTGCGGCCGGTATTGCCGCCGCCGATCCAGCCCCGCTCCAGGACGGCGATCCGTTTCAGGCCCTGGATCTTCGCCAGGTAATAGGCGGCGGCCAGGCCGTGACCACCGCCGCCGATGATGACGGCGTCATAGGATCTAGCAGGTTCGGGCGACCGCCAGGCCGGCCCCCAGCCCTTGTGGCCGTTGAGGCCCTCGCGAAACAGGTTGAAGGCCGAATAGCGCTTCACGCCGCCACCTCGGCCGGCGCCGCGGTCCAGCCCCTCTGTTCCCGCCAGTCCGGCGCCAGGCCGGCGAACCGGTCCAGCTTCAGGCGGCCAAGGTCGGCGAAGTCGCAATGACCGTCCAGGACCAGCTGGGATATGGCGCGGCCGCTGGCGGGCGACAGGCCAAACCCGACACTGGACAGGGTGGCGACGGTCAGGTTGCCTGGATCGGCGGGCCGATCGATGACCGGCCGGCCGTCGGGGGTGTTTTCGACAATGCCGGCCCAGCTGCGGATCACCCGAAGATGCGCCGCCTTTGGCAGGAGTTCGGCGACCCGGCGGGCCAGATTTCGCGTCAACGGGCTGGTTGGGGGGCTGGTCGGCCGGGAGACCGGACCGTCGGCGTCCATGTCGAGCCACTCATGCGGGCCACCGCCGAACGCGAGGTTGCCGCGCAGGGTCTGGCGTCCATAGAGACCGTGACCATCGGCGCCGCCCACCGGCATGAGGGGGGCAGGCTCGGTCACGATCATCTCGGCGCGGGCCATGCCCAGCGGCAGAAATAAGCCCGCCGTGGCCAGCAGGCGCTGGCTGTGCGGGCCGGCGGCGACCACCAGATGGTCGAGACCGATCTCTCCGGCGGAGGTCTCGACAGCCACGATCCGGCCGCCCCGGCTGATGAGCCGGTTGACGGACGTATGCTGCCGGATTTCCCCGCCAAGGTCCTGCAGGGCCCAGGCATAGGCCTGGACAGTGCGCTGGGGGTTGGCATGGCCGCCATAGTGCAGATGGACGCCGCCCAGGACCGTATCGCCGGCCAGGGGCACCAGCTCCCGTACCTGCCGGGCGTCGATGTCCTCGGCCCCGTAGCCGAGTTCGCGGCCGACCGAGGCCATGTAGCGGTAATAGGCCAGATGCTCGGGCGTCAGGGCGAAGATCACCCGCTCCTGCCGCCACTCGGTCGGATAGCCCAGCAGGTCATCCATCTGGGGCCAGAGTCGCTGCTCTTCGTGAAAGAGCGGGCTGTGATAGTGGGAGGCTCCGCCGCCATTGCGACCCGAGGCCTCGAACCCGACCACGCCCTTTTCCAGCACAAGGACCCTGTGACCGGCCCGGGCCAGCCACCATGCGGCGCTGAGCCCCGTGACGCCGCCGCCGATCACGACAATGGGTGCGCCGGACGGGCTCATGCGTCGGATTCCACGGGAGGATGGGAGGGCGGCTGGGTGCCGGCGCGGTCGGTGCCGATCCAGTGATGGGGCGTCCAGGCGCCTTCGATCCCGAACCAGACATCCCAGTCGCGGGCCATGACTGCGCCCTCCTCCCAGTCGGCCAGCAGGGACAGAGGCAGGGGCCGCACCGGCGCGCGGTGTCCGGCATGGGGGCCCTCGGTGGGGCCAAGGCCTGCCGCCCGGGCCATAACCAGGGAGACCTGCTCGCGGCAGCGCCTGGCCTGGCAGACCCCCATACAGGCGCGGGTCAACCGCTTGATCTGATCCTGGTTCGGCGGCCCGTCCTGCAACAGGGTCGCCAGGCTGCGCGCCTTTGACTGCTCCGTAGACGGACCAAGATAGGCCGGAGCCCGCACATCCAGCAGTTCGCCGAGGGTGACAGTCTCGCACTGGCAGAGCACGACGTCCTCACGGACGGGTTCCAGCCAGGCGGATTGATAGGCCAGCAGCGGGGTCTCGGACGGCAGCGCGGCAACCGTGACCTCGCCCAGCACCGCAAGGCGGGCCGCAGCACGGCCCGACTCTTCTGCATCCAAAGTCAGTCCGGTGCAGTCGCCGGCCATAAGGACCCGTGAAATGGAGGTTTTCAGGCCGTCCAGCACCGGGATCCGGCCGCCAGGACTGTTGCGGGTCGCCCCGCTGGCGGCGTCCAGGAGCTCGATGGCCGGCGCGCCGCCCAGGGCCATGCAGACCGTATCGCAGGCCAGTTGGGTCCCATCCTGAAGCGTGAGGCGTTCCACCCCGTCCAGCCCGCCCTGAACCGCGAAATCGCCCTGGCCAAGATGGATGGCGACTCCGGCGCTGGTCAGTTGGGCGGCCAGGGCCGGATCGCCCTGGACCTGGTCCAGCCGTTCGACCAGGGCCACCAGTTCCAGGCCCCGCTCCAGCGCCATCAGGCCGGTCTGAAGGGCCAGATCGCCGCTGCCCAGGATGACCAGGCGCCGGCCGGCAAAGGCCTCGTAGCGGTTCAAAAGGCTGTGGAGCGCAAGGGCGCCCATTACTCCCTGCTGGTCCCAGCCCGGGAAGGCGACCGCGACGTCGCGCTGGCCGGTGGCCAGGATCAGATGGTCAAAGCCGCACATCCAGGAGCGCTGGTCATCGGACAGGCCCACCATGCGGCAAGGCAGGGCGGCAAGCCCCGGACCCGGCGCATAGAGACCCCAGCAGGTCACGCCCAGGCGCACATCGACGCCGGCCTCGAAGGCTTCCGCGATAGCCGGATTGCCGGCGACCATCAGTTCAAGCATCCGCGCCGGCTGCTGCACGGCAGAGGTCATGCGACCGCCGAACCAGAGAGGCGCATCCAGTCCCATCAGGCCAGGAGACAGGGGGTTTTCATCGATCAGGACGACCCGCGCGCCAAGCCTCGCCGCCTCGATGGCGGCGGCAGTTCCGGCCGGTCCCGCCCCGACCACCAGGACCTGGGCATGGTCCCCAGGCCGTGGAATCCGGCCGTCCAGGGCGATGGGATCGCGGACCATCAGACCTGCTCCAGACCGCGGGCCAGATCGGCGACCAGATCATCGACATGCTCTATCCCGACGGACAGGCGAAGGGTGCTCTCATCGACGCCGGACAAGGTCAGCCGGTCCCTCGGGATCGGATAGTGGGTGGTGCTGGCGGGATGACAGATCAGGGTCTCCGATCCGCCCAGGCTGACGGCCAGCTTGATGACCCTGAGGGTGTCGAGCAGCCGGAAGGCCTCGGCCTCCTGGCCCTTGATCCGGAAGGAGAAGGTGGACCCCGCGCCCCTGGCCTGGCGCGCCATGACCGCTTCGCCGGGACCGCTGCCGGGCAGGCCCAGATAGTTCACGCTGGTGACCTTGGGGTGATCGCGCAGGAACAGCGCAATCGCGCCGGCATTGGCGCAGGCCCGTTCGGTTCTCAGATGGAGGGTCTCAAGGGACCGGAGCAGAAGCCAAGCGGTGAAGGCGTCCATCGGATTGCCAAGCTGGGTGCGCAGGGACTTCAGGGACGAGATCAGGGACTGACTGCCGCTGACACCGCCGGCCAGAAGGTCACTGTGACCCCCGCAATACTTGGTCATGGAGGTCATGCAGAGGTCGGCGCCCAGTTTCAGCGGCGACTGCAGGAACGGGCCCAGGAAGGTGTTGTCGACCACCAGCAGGGGCTTGAAGCCCTGGCGGCCGGCGATCTCCTCGGCAATCTGCGCCACCAGGGCGATATCGACGATGGCGGCAGTAGGATTGGCCGGGCTCTCGACCCAGATCATCCTCAACGGCCCTGCGGCCAGGGCTTCGTCGGCAGCCTTCCGGATCGCCGCGCCGTCAAGTCCGTCGGAGAAATGGAACGCCCGGGTTCCAAAGCGGCTCATGACCTGGCCGATCATCATGTCGGTGCCGCCATAGACCGGCAGACTGTGCAGCACGCAGTCGCCCGGTTGCAGATGGGCCAGCAGGATGGTCGAGACGGCCGCCAGGCCGGTGGCGAATCCGGCTGCAGCCTCCGCGCCGTCGATCGCCGCCAGGCGCGCCTCGACCATGTCGAGATTGGGGTGACCCAGGCGAGAATAGATATGGGGCGAACCGGCGGCCTCTCCCTCCCGCGGGCCGTCGAAGAACAGCCGGTGCGAGTCCTTGGCCGCTGCAGCGGATTCATAGACGAAGGTCGAGGTCAGGAAGATCGGCGGCTTGGCGGCGCCCATGCCGTTGGCTGGATCATAGCCATGTCCGACGGTCAGGGTTTCGGGATGCAGTGAAGGATCAGCGGCCATCAAGGCGCTCCAGATAGGCTTTTGCCGTGGCGACGTACCAGTCGGTGAACCGCTGGGTCAGCAGTTCGGCCTCTGGCGAATAGGGACCCGGGCGGTAGCCCAGGGAGTTGACGCCCCGCTGGTTGTTTTCCACCAGATCCCGGTCCTGCAGGTTGGTGATGTTCCAGAGTTCGATCAGGCGCTCGAGATCGTAGTCGACCCCTTCGACAGCGTCGCGGTGCACCAGCCATTTGGCCGTGACGAGGGTCTCATCCGGCGCCACAGGCATGGCGCTGAACATGAACAGAAAATCGCCGGTCGCGTGAACGAAACTGTGCGGCTCCAGGGCCCAGCGCAGGGATCCGACATCGCCCTCGCCTGCCGCGACCATAAGTTTCGAAACGCAGCTTCCGCCATCCATGGTCATGGAAACGCAGCCCTCGTTGAGGGGAAAGCGGATGGCCTGCCACCAGGACTCCTCACCCGGGCCAACCGGCAGCCCCAGGGACTCCATGCGCTGGTTGAACTCGGCGTGATTCCGCTCGTCCTCGCCATAGTCGAAGTTGGCCGAGACCCCGGTCGGGAAGGTCCGCGACAGCTCGGGATGGCCGCCGGGGCAGTGGTAACATTCCCGGGCATTTTCCATGACCAGCTTCCAGTTGCCCATTTCGGTCAGGGTGGCCTCATGAGCGACCTTGGCCTCTGACAGGCGGTGGGGCGCCAGCATGGGCTCGATCACAGACCGGAAATGCTCGAAGGACGGCGGGTCGTCACCAAGGCAGACATAGATCACGCCCGCGCAGATCTCGAGATTGACCCTGCCCAGGGCATGGTCACAGGGCTGGAACCCCTCGCCCATCCGGGCGGCATGAACCAGTTCGCCCGTCAGTTCATAGGTCCAGCGGTGATAGGGACAGACCAATCGAGCTGTGGTTCCCCTGCCCTCGGGCAGGATCTGGGCGCCGCGGTGCCGGCAGCTGTTGTGGAAGGCCTGAATCGCACCGGAGCGGTCGCGGGTCACGATGATCGGCGACCGGCCCACCATGACCGAGAGGTAGCTGCCGGCCCTGGGCAGTTCGGCCTCGAAGCCGATCAGGAGCCAAGACCGGCCATAGATGGCCTCGAGATCGAACGCGAAGGCGTCCGGATCGTTGTACAGACCCTGGGGCAACGCATGACCCGGCAGCCGCTGATCCAGCAGCGCTGCAATTTTGGTCCGGTTCACCATGGGTCCTCCTGCGACGCGGAAGATGACACGCGCCCCGGGACCCGTGGCAATCGATTTTCCTCATACGGCTATTCCCGCGAACGACTCTCGAAATCATTTTGACAATCCGCCGACTTGGCCGCTCCATCCCTCAAATCGAGTGCGGGGTGCGGGAACCAGGAATGATCAATCGACGATGGCTGCCATTGAACGCCCTGAGGGCCTTCGACGCAGTGGGGCGCCATCTGAGCTTCACGGCCGGGGCACAGGCCCTCCATGTGTCGCAAAGCGCCCTCAGCCGTCATGTGATCAGCCTCGAAGAGCTTCTGGGCGTGCAACTGCTGGAACGACGGCCGCATGGCCTGGTGCTGACAGACGCCGGCGCCCGGCTGCTGCCGGTCGTTCACAAGGCCTTCGACCGGCTTGAGCAGCAGATCAACGAGATCAAGCGGGGCGGACGGCGGGAACGGACCCTGCGAGTGCATCTGCCGCCATCCCTGCTCAACAAGCAGGCGGCCCCGATTCTGCGGGACTTCCGTCGTGAGTTCCCCCAGATCGTTCTGGATATCTCCAGTTCCCACGTCACCGGCCTTCCCGAACAGGAGATCGACCTGGCGGTAGTCTATGACCGCCCTGGCGTGGATGACACAGTCACCGACCTGCTCTGGGTCACGCGCGTGACGCCGGTCTGCTCGCCGGACCTGGCGGCCCGCCATGCCGGCAAGGGCCTGGAGCAGTTTCTGGCGGACAACGAGCTTCTGCACGTCAAGCTGGACGGCGAGCCCCGGGAACTGCTCTGGACCATCTTTGCCCGCCAGAGCGGCGCCCTTTTGGACGCCAACCGGGGCATGGCGTTCGACACCGCCATCTCGGCCATTCAGTATGCGATGCTGGGCGACGGCGTGGCCCTGTGCGACGTGGACATGTTTGCCGCCGAAATCGCCGCAGGGGACCTGATCGCGCCCTACGACCTGATTTTCGAGGACGGCTATGGCTATTATCTCAAGTTCCATTCCGACGATCTGGCGGATCCGGATGTCGCCCTGTTGCGCAACTGGCTGATCCAGCGCTTTGCCCAGGACACGGCCGCCGCCCGGGGCCCCCATCCGGCATGACGCCTCATGAGATCATCTCAAAAAGGCATTGGCCCGCGCAGCGCTCGGAGCGGGACAGTTGGGGCATGGGGGAACATCACGGGGATGCTGGAGCAGCGCCGCCGAAAGCGCAGACGGGACCGGACCGCTGGACGCGTCCGGCTCGGACGGGCCTGTGAAGGGCCTGCGCAGTCTTGACGGCGGACCGCTGCATCCGGCCGTGCCCGGCCTGGTCCAGCAGCTGGACCAGGGCCAGATCGATCGCCGGACCTTCCTGAGAACCCTGTCCTGGCTGGGCGTTTCGGCGACGGGCGGCGCGGCGGCCACCCTGTCTGCCTGCGCGCCCGGCCAGGATGGACAGAGCGGGGACAGCCTGCGCTTTGCCTGCGCCATCCAGCAGATCACCGATCCGGCGCTGTCCACCTGGGTCGAGGCCTCCAACATCTATCGCAACGCCCTGGAGTTCCTGACCGAGGTCGATGCGGACAACATCACCCATCCCTATCTGGCGGAAAGCTGGCGGGCCTCGGAAGACCTGAAGACCTGGCGGTTCAATCTGCGCAGGGACGTGACCTGGTCAAATGGCGACCGGTTTACAGCCGAGGATGTGCTGTTCAACTTCCGCCGCTGGCTGTCCCCGGACTCCAAGAGCGTCAACCGGACCTCATTTTCGGCGGTGACCGATGTCGAGCAGGTGGATGACCACACGGTCGTCGTGCACCTGTCACGGCCGCTCTGCGCCCTGCCAGAACAGCTCTATGCCTGGACCTGCCCCATGCTGCACCGGCGCTTTGACGCGGATGGCGCGGACTGGCCCAGGAACCCGATCGGCACCGGACCCTATCGCCTGGCAGGCTTCAATGTCGGCCGCGAGGCCCGTCTGGAGCGGCGGGACGACTATTGGGGTGAGAGGCCCTTTC
This sequence comes from Caulobacter sp., assembly GCA_029866155.1. Taxonomy (GTDB): domain Bacteria; phylum Pseudomonadota; class Alphaproteobacteria; order Caulobacterales; family Caulobacteraceae; genus Caulobacter. Next base: position 26,115 of record JARWZW010000009.1, read on the forward strand.
TGGCCCGGATCGACTATGTCGACCTGGGAACGGACATCTCCACCCATGTCGCAGCCCTGTCGGCGGGACAGGTGGACATCCTTTACAGGGTGACCATCGCCGAGCTGGATCTGGTGAAGCGGGTGCCCGGCGCGGTCCTGGTCGAGCATGAGGCGGCCCAGACCCTGGTCCTGCGAATGCAGATGGACAAGCCGCCCTTTGATGACCGCCGCATCCGGCAGGCCGTCCAGCTGGCGGCGGACAATGGCGCTATGCTGGCCCTGGCCTATCGGGGTCGTGGGCAGGTCGGTGAAAACCACCATGTGGCGCCATCACAGCCCGACTATGCCCCCCTGCCCCGGCAGAGGCGCAACCTGCCCCTGGCCCGGCAGCTGCTGGGCGAGGCCGGTCATCCGGATGGCATCGACCTGGAGCTGACGCTTGGCAACACGCAGGGCCGCTACGAACAGGACACCGCCCAGGTGCTGCAGCAGAACCTGGCCGAGGCCGGGATCCGCCTGAAGCTGAACGTCATTCCCGCTCCGGAATACTGGAGCGTCTGGGACAAGGTCCCCTTCGGCCTGACCTCCTGGGCGCATCGGCCCTTAGGGGTCATGACCCTGGATCTTGCCTATCGCAGCGGCAGCGTCTGGAACGAAAGCCGATTTTCCAACCCGGCCTTCGATGCGGGCCTGGACCGGGCCCTGGGCCTTCTGGATCCCCGGGAGCGCGCCGTCGAGATGGCACGGCTGGAGCAGATCCTGCAGGACGAGGCGGTGATGGTGCAGCCCTACTGGTGCCGCAAGTTCACGGCCATCTCGCCCCGGGTCCGGAACTATCCGGTCCATCCGTCCGACTATTTCCGCATGACCGGCGTGACACTGGCATGAGCCTGCACCCCCTTGCCCTGCCGCTGTTGCGGCGCCTGCTGATGCTGCTGCTGACCATGGCGGCGGTCTCCTTCCTGGTGTTCCTGGTGCTGGAAGTGAACATCGACGGCGTGGCGGTGAAGGTGCTGGGCCAGTTCTCGACGCCGGATCAACGGGCCGCCTGGCTCCGCGAGAACGGCTATCTGGACCCCTTCCTGCTGCGGTACCTGCGCTGGCTGGGGCGGTTCGTGACCGGCGACTGGGGCGTCTCGACCTATTACCAGGAGGAGGTCCTGACCCTGATCCTGCCGAGGCTGGCCGCGTCCGCCCTGCTGGCCGGCGCGGCCCTGGCGGTGATGACGCCCCTGGCCCTGGCCTTGGGCGTCCTGGCCGGGGTGCGTCCCGGCTCACTGACCGACCGGACGGTTTCGACCCTGTCGATCCTGACGACCTCGGCGCCGGAGTTCGCCACAGCCGTCTTCCTGACGGCGATCTTCGTGATCACCCTGGGCTGGCTGCCCGGGGTCAGCACCATGGCCGGCGGATTCTCGGTACGCGAACTGGTGCTGCCGGTCGCGGTTCTGGTCCTGGCCTCGACCGGCTACATCGCCCGGATGACCCGGGCCAGCATGGCCGAGGTCATGGCCTCCCCCTATATCCGCACAGCGCTGCTGAAAGGCGCCTCGCCGATGCGGATCATCCTGCGGCATGCCCTGAGAAACGCCCTGGTCACGCCGATGACGGTGATCATGCTGCAGATCCCCTGGATCGTGTCGGGCGTGATCATCGTCGAGGTCTTCTTCGCCTATCGGGGCTTTGGCACCCTGGTGTATCAGGCGGCGCTCAATAGCGACGTCTATCTGATCGAGGCCTGCGCCATGGTCAGCGTCGCGGTCGTGGTGATCAGCCAGCTGGCGTCCGACCTGATGCAGGCCATGCTTGACCCGAGGGTCGGCCTCGGCGCCCTGGCGAAAAAGGGCCGCTCATGACCCGGCTCTGGAAATCGCCGACCGTGGTCGTCGGCGTCCTTATCGTCGGGACCTGGATCCTTGTGGCGATCCTGGCGCCCTGGCTGTCGCCCCAGGACCCGCTGAAGAGCCTCACGCCCCTTGCCCTGCCCGGCGGAAAGGGACCCCAAGGCCAGCCCCTGTGGCTGGGGGCCGACCTGCTGGGACGGGACATCCTGTCCAGGCTGATCTGGGGCGCCCGCCCCGTCCTGTTGCTGGCCACCCTGGCGACGGGCTGCGCCTATCTGCTGGGCGTCACGACCGGCCTGATCGCCGGCTATGCCGGGGGCTGGATCGACGAGATCCTG
>JARWZW010000004.1 GCA_029866155.1 Caulobacter sp.
CACCCCGGCCAGTCGGCCGCTCAATCCTCGTCAGTCGCGGTTCGTCGATGAGTATCTTCGTATCGGCAACGCCCGGGACGCGGCCGAGTTGGCCGGCTACCGGCGGACCCAGGCCCGGAAAGCGGGGCATGACCTGATGCAGCTTCCCAATGTCCGCGCCGCCATCGAGGCCGGGATGGCGGCCCGGGACAATCCCCTGACCCGCCCGGCCCTGCTCCTGGAAGCCAGCCGTGTGGCTTTCGCCAATATCGCCGACTATCTGCAGCTTCGCGACGGCCAGCCGGTCCTCGACCTGACCCGGGCCACCCATGCCCAGGCCGCCGGATTTCGCGAGTTTCGCATGGTCGAGACCTTCAGGGCCGGCGCCAGCCAGCGCCGGGTTCACATCCGGCTGGGCGACAAGATGGCGGCCCTGCGGCTGCTGCTGGCTCATCTGGGAACGGCCGAGGGCGAGGCCGAGGTTGCCGCCATGGCCAGGGCCGAGGCGGCGCGGCTGGCCGCCATTGACGCAGACTGTGCGCCTTCTGCCTGGGTCCTTGCAGAGGCCGGTGGCGACCCGGCGGCCCAGGCGGCGCTGAAAACGCCGAAAAGCACCGGACAGATCGGGACCGAAACCGGCGACTACCCGGACAACGGCAGGACCAGAATCGGCGACCACCGGGACAGGAACAGGACAGGAGCGGCCAGTACAGCAGCGAAAAGCCCTGCCCAGCCGGCGGCTCAAGGTCACAGAACGAGGCCCCCCAGACCGTCACCACCCCGGGAAGAGGCCTGGGTCGTGGAGATGCGGCAGGAACTGAGCCGGCTGGAGCGAGGGCTGATCAGTTGAATTCCTTGGGACTTTTTCTGGCTGCATGGCCCCGCCCCCCTGGAACGCTCATCGGGCTCGTCCGGTGCAGGCCGGTTCGCCCCTCCCGCACAGCCCCTCCCGCACAGCCCCTCCAAATCCCCCAGAAAAGACCCTGCAAAAAATGGCACAGTCAAAATGCGGATTGATTCGAATGCGCGCCGGCCTTTCCTGACCATGTCCGGACCCTGTCCTGATCCTTGCTGGCCTTGCCGCTTCCGGCCCGTTCCTGACGGAAGAGGGCGGGGATGGTAGCTCTTGATCCGCGCGCTTCGCACGGGCTGGCGGGCGGTTATGTCCAGCCGGCGGGGCAGGCCGGGCGGCAGCCGGTCTCCCTGCTCCTCTGTTTCGAATATCTGATCTCGGCCCTGATCGTCGCCACCTATGCGCAAGGCTGGGCCGGACCCCTGACCGGATGGGCGGTGGACCCGACCAAGCTGACCCTGCTGAAGATCGGCTTCCTGCCGGCCTATGGCATGACCGCCCTGTTGTTTGTCATGTATCCCTTGAGGTCCCTGTGGGCCGTAGCCCGGACCCCGGTCATCTATGGCCTGGTGATCCTGGCGGCGGTTTCGGTGCTCTGGTCCATCGATGGGGCCGCGACCCAGAGGCGGGTCGTGGCCCTGTTGTTCACCACCCTGGCCGGCAGTGTCTTGGCGGCCCGCTGGAACATGCGGCAACTGACCGAAATCATCGCCGCCCAGTTTGCGGTCTATATGGCCCTGAGCTTCCTCTTCGCTGTGGCGCCGCCGCACCATGGCATCATGACCGAGCTGTTTCCGGGCGCCTGGCGGGGGGTCTGGACCGAAAAGAACGGCCTGGGCGCCCTGATGGCCATGGGCGCTCTGAGCTGTCTGGCCGCAGCCATTCTGGCGGCGCCACGGCGGATGTTCTGGCTGTTGATGTTCGCCGGCTGCGTGGCGCTGCTTCTGCTGTCGCGGTCCAAGACCTCCCTGGCTTCCCTGGTCCTCGGGGTGGCGGTCATCGCCTTTGTCGGCCTGGTCCGGCGCGGGCCGGTGATGGCCGTGGTCGCCACCTGGCTGGGGGTGGCCGGCGCCTTGACCCTGGGCGGCATCCTGGTCCTGGCGCCGCAGCTGATCTTCGATCTCCTGGGCAAGGACGCCACCCTGACCGGCCGGACCGAGATCTGGACCGCCGCCATGCGTCAGGGGATGCTCAACAACCCCAATCTCGGCTTTGGCTTTGGGGTTCTGTGGGATCACAGGGAGGCCTATGACCCTGCCAGCTGGATCGCTCATGACGCCGGGTTTGTCGCCGGCCATGCCCATAACGGCTGGCTGGAGGTCTGGCTGAGCCTGGGGTTCGTCGGGCTGGGCGTCTGGACCCTGGCCTATCTGGGCAATCTGCTGAGAATGGTCGGGTCGATCTACACCACCTCCATGGCCTATTCGGCCCTGCCATTTTTCCTTGTGTTTTCAGTGTTCAGCATCACGGAGGTGTCGGTCATCGACTATCACGACATCAGCTGGACGATCTATGTGGCCTTCGCCGCCATGCTGTCGTCCCGTCACCCGGCGGAGGAGGCAGCGAGGTGAAGGTCGGGCGCTGACCGGCTGGCCGGTGCGGCTTTTTCGAGGATCGCGGCCAGGGTGACAAAGATGGCGATCGCCAGGACCATTTCCGACAGTTCCTCGAACACCTCATGCTGCAGAAGGATGCCGCTGGAAACCAGCAGGGCGTATGCGGGCCAGGCCGACCAGATATCCGCCATGAAGGCGAGGGGCGAGAAGCGGGGCAGGCGGGGCGAAAGCCAGGCGCCCAGGGGCGGCAGCAGGATCAGCGACCAGCCAAGTCCGCAATAGATCAGGTCATAGAGCCGCGGAGAGACCAGGTTATGGACATTGGCCTCGCCCTGCAGGTTGGCGACGGCCAGTTCCGGCGGGGTGCCGAAGCCCAGGATATGCTGGCCCCAGCTCATCTCCTCGCCGATCATCAGGGCGAAGGCCAGGGCGGCGAAACCGAATAGCGGCCGCCAGAGACGGCTGGAGGCCTGGCCATAGAGCCCGGGGTGACGGGCCGCCAGGGTCAGGGCCAGGGCGATGGCTCCCGCATAGAAGGCGACGGTCCCGGTTTCCACCACCCCGCCGTCAAAGGTCTCGGCCCCGAAGATCCAGCTGTCCAGATCGCCTGACAGATGGGCCAGGATATTGACGGGTGCAAACAGCAGCCAGACCAGGGTCAGTCCCGTCAGCCCGAGCCAGAGGCTCCGGGCCCGCGGGTCGACCCGCCGTCGCCAGCTGTTGAAGGCAGCCAGGGTCATGACGCCGCCCGCCAGGCCTGACAGGCAAAGCATGGCGAACATCAGCAGGTTGGCTGGGGCCTCAGGCATGTGCGGGCTCTTTCGGTTCTGTCGCTGTCCCTTCCCGCCGGGGCGGTATGGGAACCGACATCAGAGCACGGCGATACTTGGAATCCGGTAAACGTCGACTAGAGCGACCAGCCAGCTGCATCCTCATGGCGACCGTTGAGGGGCAGCTCGAAGTCCGCCAGGCTGTCGCCGTTGACGTCCAGCAACAGGGTGGTGGTCCGGGCAACTGCATCGTAGGTCAGGACCAGTTCGGCCGCCGCGCCGGTGAAGGCCCCGACCAGATGGAAGGCCTGATCGCCGACTGTGGTTGAATCCGCGTCCAGCAGGGAAAGGTCGAGGCTGTCCTGGGACGAAAAATCTGTGATGCGGTCGCGGAAGGCCGCGTTGCTGTGGGACAGAACGGCGAAGCGGAAGATGTCGGCGTCCTTGCCGCCGGTCATGACATCCGCCCCGGCGCCGCCGATCAGGATGTCCGCTCCCTTGCCGCCGATCAGGATGTCGTTGCCGCCAAATCCGCTGAGGATGTCATTGCCAACGCCCCCGTCCAGCAGATTGCCGCCCTGGAACCCGCTCAAGGTATCGCCGAACTTGGAGCCGGTCAGGTTCTCGATCCCGTCCAGTTGGTCAGCGCCGCCGCCTCCTGAGGCCAGGCCCGTGGCGAGATCGACCACCACCGCCGATATGGCCTCGCTGTACACTGCGGTGTCGACGCCGTCCCCGCCATGAAGCAGGTCGTCGCCCTTGCCGCCGAAGAACAGGTCATTGCCGCCCAGTCCCGACAGGTCGTCATTGCCGGCTAGGCCGAACAGGGCGTCGCCCAGGGCGCCGCCCACCAGGGTGTCGACCCCGGCGGTGCCATCGACCCGCTCGCTCTGGCCCTTGATGATGATGGTCACCGTGGCGGTGTTGGAGAACCGGCTGGCGATATCGGCCGAACCGAAGATCACATAGCTGGCCCCCGACTCTAGCCCATGCGGATCGGCTCCGTCGGCGCCGACGATCAGGTCGTCGATCCCGTCGCCATTGACATCGCCGGCGCCGTTGACCGATGCGCCGCTGTGATCCTCAAGGCCAATGCCGCTGATCTGGAATCCATTGGTTCCGTCCAGCAGGGACAGGTCGAACAGGGCGCCGAATCCTGAGGCCCGGCCAAAGATCACATAGCTGGCGCCGGTTCCCGAACCGTTGGGGTCCGCCGCCGCCGCCCCGACGATGATGTCATCATAGCCATCGCCATTGATGTCGCCGGCGGCGCCGACGGCATAGCCCAGTCGGTCGCCGGCTGCCTCGCCGTCGATTTCAAACCCGTTGGCGCCATCCAGGGCCGAGAGCTCCAGCACCGCAGCGAAGCCGGACGCCTTGCCAAATACGACATAGGCCGCGCCGGACTCGTTGCCGGTGCGGTCAGCCAGCCGCGCGCCGATCAGGATATCGGCATAGCCATCCCCATTCATGTCGCCGATGGCGGAAACAGACCGGCCGCTGTAATCGTCGGCCTGCTCGCCGTTGATCTGAAAGCCGTTGGCGCCGGTCAGGGCGCTCAATTCGAAATTGGCCGGAAATCCTGAAGCCTTGCCGAACACCACATAGGTGGCCCCGGACGACCGACCGTTTGGATTGGCCCCGAAGGTGCCGAAAACCAGGTCGTCATAGCCATCGCCGTTGATGTCGCCGGCCCCCGCCACGGACCGGCCGCTATGGTCGCCGGCGAGTTCACCGTTAACCTGGAAACCGTTGGTTCCGTTGAGGGTCGAGAAGTTGAACTCGGCCGTGTAGCCGGACGCCTTTCCGAACACGACATAGCTGACGCCGGAAGAACTGCCCCTGTCATCGGCCCCGGAGGCCCCGATCACCAGGTCGTCATAACCATCGCCATTGACGTCGCCCGCCGAGACGGCGGACCGACAGCTGTAGTCGCCGGCCCGTTCCCCGTTCAGCTAAAAGCCGTTTGTGCCGTCCAGGGTCGAGAGATTGAGATTCGAGGCAAAGCCGGAAGCCTTGCCAAACACGACATAGCTCGCGCCGCAGCGGAAACCGTTGGGCGCGGCATATTCAGCGCCAATGATGATATCGCCAAAGCCATCGCCGTTCAGGTCGCCGGCCGAGGCGACGGAGCCACCGCTCGACTCTCCGGCCCTTTCGCCGCTGATCTGGAACCCGTTGGTCCCGTCCAGGCTGGACAGCTCGAAATCGGTTGGAAAGCCCGTCGAGCGGCCAAAGACAAGATAGCTGGCTCCGGATCCTGAACCGTTGGGATCGGCAAACTCAGCCCCGATGATGAAGTCGTCGATGCCGTCGCCATTGACGTCTCCGGCCGAAGCCACCGCCCCGCCGCTGCCGTCGCCTGCCGCTTCCCCGTGGACCTTGAAGCCATTGGTCCCATTGAGTGCGGAAAGTTCGAAGATGGGGCTGCGCGGAGTGGCTGCGCCCGGAACGACCGCCTGGTAGGTGAAGGTTTCGATGACGGTCTCCCCGTCATTCAATCCAGCAAAGACCCCATTCGTGTCATAGGTTAGGGAGCCGTCGGCCTCGACCGTCACCCGGGCGCCCGAGGCCAGG
>JARWZW010000024.1 GCA_029866155.1 Caulobacter sp.
GCTGATCTCGAAACCTGACTGGGTGATCGAAGGGGTTTCGAGCACTGTGATCGAGGCTGCAGAGGTCGTTGTATTTCTGGATGTCAATCGTCGCACAGCGTTCTGGAGATGTGCAAAACGGAACTGGCGCTACCTGTTTCACAGTCGGCCCGGTCTGCCTGACCACTGTCCTGAAGTGTTGATTGTCCCGCGACTGGTTCAGATCATATGGCGGTTTCCGGCCAACGTCAGGCCAGCCATCCTGTCCGCCCTGGCGACGCATCGCGGCGAAACCCACACCCTGAAGACGTCGGCTGACCGCGCCTCATTGCTGGAAGCCATGGGCGTCCCAGCGACCAGATAGCTGCAGAGCCGGCCGTCAGTTCGGTGATTGTCCGCCTGATTTCAGCGAACTGCGGATCCTTCGAAGCTGGGAATCCGGCTTCTTGTCGCCTGAAACGGGACTCAGCCCTGCGCCCCCATGGTCATCGGCTTCATCCCCAGGTCGGCCAGCATGAGCTGGTCGTCGTCCATGCCGGGCAGGGGGGTGGTGAGAAGCTTGCCGCCGACGAAGATGGAGTTGGCGCCGGCCAGGAAGCAGAGGGCCTGGAGTTCGCGGCTCATGCCTTCGCGGCCGGCCGACAGCCGGACCATGGATTTGGGGCAGACCAGCCGGGCCACGGCGATGGTGCGGACAAACTCGATGCCGTCCAGCTCGCCCTGGGCCTTGATCTGGTCGCCCAGCGGGGTGCCGCCGACGGGGACCAGGGCGTTGACCGGCAGGCTGTCGGGATGCTCGGGCAGGATGGCCAGCTGGTGCAGCAGGCCGGCGCGGTCAGTGCGGCTTTCGCCCATGCCGACAATGCCGCCGCAGCAGGTGCTCATGCCCGATGCGCGGACGTGGGACAGGGTGTCCAGCCGGTCCTGATAGGTGCGGGTGGTGACGACGGACCCGTAATACTCCGGCGAGGTGTCGAGGTTGTGGTTGTAGTAGTCGAGGCCGGCCTCCCGCAGGGATCTGGCCTGGTCGGCGGTCAGCATGCCAAGGGTGGCGCAGGTCTCCAGGCCAAGGGCCTTCACGCCGCTGATCATGGCGGCGACCTTGGGCATGTCGCGGTCCTTCAGGTCACGCCAAGCGGCGCCCATGCAGAACCTTTGCGCGCCGCCGGCCTGGGCGGCCCTTGCGGCTTCGATCACCGCATCCGGGTCCATCAGCCGGGTGGCCTTCAGGCCGGTGTCGAAACTGGAGGACTGGCTGCAATAGCCGCAGTTTTCGGCGCAGCCGCCGGTCTTTACCGACAGCAGTTGCGACAGCTGAAGTTCGGTCGGGTCGAACCAGCGCCGGTGAACCTGGGCGGCCTGGAACACCAGTTCGGTGAAGGGCAGAGCGAACAGCGCCTCCACCTCGTCACGGGTCCAGTCATGACGGGGATGGGCGGGATCGGCGAACTGGACAGGGGCGTTCATCGGGGCTCTCGGATAGCGGGCTGCGGTCTGGTCGCCCTCAATCTGAGGAGCGGTCAGCCGCCCTTGTAGACACGGCCTGCCTTCATCACAAAGCCTACATCCTTCAGAACCCGCACATCGTTCAGCGGATCGCCCGAGACGGCGATGATGTCAGCGGCCTTGCCCGGTTCCAGGCTGCCGATCTGGTCCGACAGGCCCAGCAGGTCAGCGGCATTGACCGTTGCGGCCTGGAGGGCGGCTGCGGGGGTCATGCCGAACTTGACCATCAGCTCGAACTCGTCGGCGTTGCGGCCATGCTTGGAGACGCCGGCGTCGGTGCCGAAGGCGATCTTGACGCCGCGCGGTACGGACCTGGCCAGGGACTCGCCGGTGATCCTGATCCGCCAGTCGATCTTGGCGCGGACGGCCGGAGCATAGGCGTTCGGGTCCTTGGCGATGCGTTCCAGATAACCGTTGATGGTCGAAAGGGTCGGCACATAGTAGGCGCCGGACTTGAGGAACAGCCTGATGGTCTCCTCATCCATGATGGTGCCGTGCTCGATGGAGTCGGCCCCATAGGTCAGGGCCAGCTTTATGCCGTCGGCGCCATGGGCATGGACGGCGACCTTCTTGCCGTAGAGATGCGCCGTCTCGATCAGGGCCCTGGCCTCGTCATCGAACATCTGACGGCCGACCCCGGCCCCGATGACGCTGTTGACCCCGCCGGTGGTGGCGATCTTGATCACGTCGACGCCCCGGCTGATCTGCAGCCGGACGGCCTGGCGGCAGCTTTCGGTTCCGTCGCAGAGATTGGTGGTCGGGACGGCGGTGCGGATGTCGTCATTGAAGCCCAGCCGGCCGTCCATATGGCCGCTGCTGGTCGAGATGGCGTTTCCCGCATCGATGATGCGCGGCCCGTCGACCCAGCCCCGGGCGGTGGCGTCCCGCAGGGCCAGGGTCACGCCATCGCCGTTGCCCAGGTTCCGGACGGTGGTGAAGCCGGCCATCAGGGTCTTGCGGGCGTTCATCTGCGCCTCGTAGGCGTGATCGGCGGTGGACTCGGTGACCGCCGACAGCATGCCCTCGACCCCGGCCCGGTCACTGTCCAGATGGACATGGCTGTCGATCAGGCCGGGCAGGACGAACCGATCCTTCAGGTCGATGACCCGGGCGCCCGGATAGGCGGCGGCCTCGACATAGCCGTCCCTCACGGCCTCGACCTTGCCGCCGCGCAGGATCAGGCTGGCGGCCGTGCGGGGCGCCTGGCCCGGACGGTCCAGCAGCCGGCCGGCATGGATGATGGTGACGTCCGGAGCTGCAGGCCCAGGTGACTGAGCGACGGCCGGTCCGGCCGACAGGGCGGAAGCGGCCAGAAGGGCGGCGAAGATCTTGGTGATCATGGCGGGGACTCGGTAAGAACAGCTTTTCAGGCCGAGCCTAGCGCGTTCCACCGTGGACGCCAGCCATGGCGTCGGGGCGGGGCTCGGGAGAGTGGGGCGTCAGACCTCTTTCATGACGACTGGACAGGGCCGCCCAAGCTGCCAGTCTGGTCACCTGATCAGCGGCAAGGAAACCCGGCTTTGGACAACGAACAGATCATCCGGAACTTCATCCAGGCCTGGTCGCGCATGGACGCCGATGAACTGGTCCAGTTCTTCTGCGAGGACGGGGTCTATCACAACATGCCCGCCGGGCCGGTCGCCGGCCATGCCGCTCTGAAGCCCTATATCGGCGGGTTCCTGAGGAGCTGGCGGTCGACGGAATGGGAGCTCCTGACCCTGATTGGCCGGGGCGATACCGTGGTGGCCGAACGGGTGGACCGCACGGTGGTCGGCGACAAGACCGTGGCGCTTCCCTGTTGCGGCGTGTTCGAGATGCAGGGCGGCCGGATCAAGGTCTGGCGGGATTATTTCGACATGGGCACCTATCTGGCGGCCCTGCGGGATTGAGATGCCCGGTTCCGACGGTCTGGAGTCGCGCCGGGGGGGCGAACGGCTCGGTGATTTCGGCCGTCAACTGGTGGGAGGTTCTTGGCGGGCGGAGCGAAGCCGGGGCGAGACCGGACGATTGCATGCAGAAGCCCGGCTGTCGGCCCTCAAGCTGACGGTTGTCAGCGTGACGCCGCAGGAAGCTCGCGCCGCCGCCGATGCATTCGCACGTTTTGGGCGCCACAGGCCCGCAGGTCTGAATATGGGTGCCTGTTTCGCCTATGCCCTGGCGAAGGCGGAAGGGGACGGGCTGCTGTTCAAGGGCAACGACTTCCCGAGAACCGACATCGGGAGCGCGGGGAGAAACGACTTCATTCAGACATAAAGATATCTTTATGTCTTGTTGCGACGCTTGGGTCTGCCCGCTATAGACGGGATGCAGACTTTCAGCCGCAAGGAGCTTCCGTGGCCGACTATATCGTGCGCGACATTGCGCTGGCCGATTGGGGCCGCAAGGAAATCGCCATCGCCGAGACCGAGATGCCCGGCCTGATGGCCGTGCGCGAGGAGTTCGCCAAAGAGCAGCCGCTGAAGGGCGCCAAGATCGCCGGCTCCCTGCACATGACCATCCAGACCGCCGTGTTGATCGAAACCCTCCAGGCCCTCGGCGCCGAGGTCCGCTGGGCCAGCTGCAACATCTTCTCTACCCAGGACCATGCGGCGGCCGCCATCGCAGCGACGGGCACGCCGGTTTTCGCCCTGAAGGGCGAGACCCTGGTGGAATACTGGGACTATGCCCACAAGATCTTCGAATGGTCGGACGGCGGCTATCCCAACCTGATCCTGGATGATGGCGGCGACGCCACCCTGCTCTGTGTTCTGGGCCCCAAGGCCGAGAAGGACGCCAGCGTCCTGAACAACCCGCAGAACGACGAAGAAGAAGCCCTGTTCGCCGTGATGAAGCGCTATCTGGCTGAAAAGCCCGGCTTCTACAGCGCCATCCGCAATGCGATCACCGGCGTCTCGGAAGAGACCACCACGGGGGTTCACCGCCTGTATCAGATGGCCGCCAAGGGCGAGCTGCCGTTCCCGGCCATCAACGTCAATGACAGTGTCACCAAGTCAAAGTTCGACAATCTCTATGGCTGCCGCGAAAGCCTGGTCGACGCCATCCGTAGGGGCACTGATGTGATGCTGGCCGGCAAGGTGGCGGTGGTCTGCGGCTATGGCGATGTGGGCAAGGGTTCGGCTGCATCCCTGCGGCAGGGCGGCGCCCGGGTCATCGTCACCGAGATCGACCCCATCTGCGCCCTGCAGGCCGCCATGGAAGGATACCAGGTCCAGACCCTTGATGACGTGGCCTCGACGGCCGACATCTATGTCACCGCCACGGGCAACAAGGACGTGATCACCGTCGACCATATGCGGGCGATGAAGAACAACGCCATCGTCTGCAATATCGGCCATTTCGATTCCGAAATTCAGGTGGCCGGCCTGAAGAACTTCAAGTGGGACGAGATCAAGCCGCAGGTCCATCATGTGGAATTCCCCGATGGCAAGAAGATCATCCTGCTGTCCGAAGGCCGACTGGTGAACCTTGGCAATGCGACGGGCCACCCCAGCTTTGTCATGAGCGCCAGCTTCACCAACCAGACTCTGGCCCAGCTGGAACTCTGGACCAACCGCGCCCGCTACGAGAACCAGGTCTATACCCTGCCCAAGCACCTGGATGAAAAGGTCGCCATGCTGCACCTGGCCAAGCTGGGCGCCAGACTGACCACCCTGAGGACCGATCAGGCCGACTATATCGGCGTGCCGACCACCGGGCC
>JARWZW010000027.1 GCA_029866155.1 Caulobacter sp.
CCAGTTGTCAGAGGGGGCTGGTCTGTTGTCCCGAGATTCCGGCTTTCGGGAAGCCGTGGCCTCGAGCGACGCCCTGACCATCGAGTCGTCCCTCAGGACTCTGCAGGCCCGGCTGAAACTGGACCGGGCCTTTCTGGTCAGTATTGATGGCGCGATCATCGGCGCCCCTGACCTCAGTGAGACGGAAGCCGCCGCCCTCTGGTCGGTGCTGGATTCCGGTGCAGGTGACGGCGTGCTGCGTCTGGGCGTCGTCCCCTACCAGGCGGTCGCCGAACCGGTCATGGCCCCGCATCTGACTGGCTGGGTGGTGTTTGCAGACCGGCTGGACCGGACCGAAATGAAGTCCCTTGAGCAGCTGGCCTCCATTTCCCTGAACGCGACGGTGCTGTCCCGGCCAGGCGGCGGGGCATGGCGCTCCACCGATCCCGGGGAGAAGCCGGATCCCCGCCTGGTCGGGTTTGTAGAGGATGCAGGGACCGGAGTCCGACCTCTGGATACCGACCAGGGCCAAGCCCTGGCCCTGGCGCATCCCCTGAAGGTGATGGGGGAAACGTCTCTGGCGGTGCTGGTCCTGCGGTACCCCCTCCAGCTCGCCCTGGCCCCCTATTACCGTCTCACCCTGGTGTTGGCCCTGGTCGCCCTGGCCGGACTGGGCGTCCTGATCGCTGGCAGCTGGCTGCTGGCCCGCTCGATCACCCGGCCCGTATCGGCCCTGGACCTTGCCGCCGGTCGCCTGCGGGATGGCGAGGACGCCCATGTCGAGCCCGCCACCCGGGATGAGATCGGACGCCTGGCCGAGAGTTTCAACGCCATGGCCTCGGGTATCCGCGACCGCGAGGGCCGGATAGCCGCCATGGCCCTGACGGATCAGGAAACCCAGCTCCCCAACCGTCGGGCTCTGGAGGCCTCGATCGCCCGGTCCGGGCCGGAGGGACTGTTCATCGTCGCCTTTGGCGTCGATCGCTTCCTGCAACTCAGGGCCGCAGTGGGTTACAGGCTGGCGGCGACAGTGTTGCAGCGACTGGCCGGGCGACTGGGCGAACTGGCCCCCGATGTGATCTGCGCCCGCCTGTCCAGCGACAGGCTGGTCATGATGTTCCGGGCCGGCGGGCCCAACGAGGCCCTGTTGCGGACCAGCCGTCTGCTCAAGGGCCTCAGCCGGCCTGTCCGGATTCAGGATCTGATCATCGAGGTGGGTCTCACGGCAGGACTGGCTCTGGTCGATGACCCCCATCCGGCGCCGCCCGTGGAACGGGCCAGCATCGCCCTGGATCAGGCCCGCGCCGCCCATTCGCCTGTGGCCCTGTTTGACGCCGACGCCTATGGCGACCCTGGCTCCAGGCTGCTCCTGATGAGCGAGATGCTGGAGGCCCTGGAAAGCGGGGCCATCACCCTGGCCTATCAGCCAAAGCACGACACTCGCGCCGGCCGGATCAGCGGTGTGGAGGCCCTGATCCGCTGGAACCACCCGGTCCGGGGATTTGTCTCCCCCGGCATGTTCGTCACCCTGGCCGAGGAGACCGGCCTTATCCGGGTCCTGACCCGCTGGACCCTCGAACGGGCCCTGATCGACCAGAAGGGCTTTCGAAAGTCCGGCCATGACCTTCCGGTCTCGGTGAACCTGTCAGGTCGGATGCTGGGGGAGAGCGACTTCGCCGATGAAGCCATCGCCATGATCCAGCGGGCAGAAGGCCGAATCTGCCTGGAGATCACAGAGGCGGCCGTCATCGAAAACCCGGAAAAGGCGCTGGGGATCATAGACCGCCTGCGCCAGGCCGGAATCGCCATCTCCATCGACGACTATGGGTCGGGGCCGTCGTCCCTGGCCTATCTGAAACGGATTCATGCCGATGAACTGAAGATCGACAAGGCGTTCGTCATGTCCCTGGATCGCAACGGCCGGGATGCCCTGCTGGTCAAGTCGACCATCGACCTGGGCCATAGCCTGGGACTCAGGATCGTCGCCGAAGGCGTCGAAACCGCAGAGGCCCTGGCGATCCTGACCGGAATGGGCTGTGATCTCGCCCAGGGCTATTTCATCGCCCGCCCCATGCCCGCCAGCCAGCTTCTGGTCTTCCTTGACGAGGCCGAGGACCGGGCCAAAGGCCGGGACGAGGCCAGCCGGAAAGCCGCCGGCTGAAGGCGACCGACCCCTGGGACAGGGCGAAATCCGTTGGCAGGGTCGGGCGCAATGGCTCTAGACTGGGCCCCTTGCGCTTCTTCGGCGCCAGAGGCCCTTCATGCGACTTTCCAAGCCCCGTATCGCCCCGGTCGAGGATGCCGCCCTGGATGAGGCGCAGCAGGCGCTGCTCGCCCCCATAGTCGCAGGCGGCCGACCCATCCTGAATATCTTCCGCACCCTGGTGACGGCTCCGGCTGCCCTCAAGGGCTTTCTGGGATGGGGTGAGTATATCCTGTCGCAGAAGAACAGCCTGCCTGCCCGCGAGCGGGAAATCGTTGTCCTGCGGATCGGCTGGCTCTGCCGCGCCGGCTATGAATGGACCCAGCACGTGCCCATCGGCCAAAGGGCTGGACTGACCGGAGACGAGGTGGCCCGGATCAAGACCGGGGCAGACGCTGATGGATGGAGCCCTGCTGACGCAGCCATCCTGCTGGCGACGGATCAGCTGCACCATGACCAGTTCATCAGCGAGGCGATCTGGACCCGCCTGCTGGAACATCTCACTCAGCGCCAGATCATGGATCTGGTGTTCACGGCGGGCCAGTACACCCAGGTCTGCATGATGCTGAACAGTTTCGGCGTGCAGCTGGATGTCGGCCAGACTCTTGACCCTGACCTCAAGGGCTTTTGACGACCAGCTTCCGACCATCCGGCGATTCCGCAGTCGCCTGACCGGCGACCCCCCTTGGCGCCGCCGCCCGGGAGTGCTTGTGTGGCATTAACCATTGGGGGCGTGTGGGATGAAGGGTCGAAAGTATCTGCTGTTTGCCCGGGCGCGGCGACCTGCGCCCCGGCGGCTGGCGGCCTTCTCGTTTCCGCCCGAAGCCGATTTTGTCTTCGACTCCCAGTCTGATCAGTCGAGCTTCGATGTCGGCCATGCCGTCCAGGCGCCGCCTGCGGGCGAACTGGACCTTCTTGACGCCTATTCCAACGCCGTGGTCCGGGCCGTCGAGCGGGTCGGTCCGGCTGTGGTGCGGGTCCAGCCCCTGACGGCGGATCGCAGCTTCGCGGGTGAAGGCTCCGGCTTTGTCGTATCGTCCGACGGGCTCATCCTGACCAACAGCCATGTTGTCCAGGGCTTCGGGCGGTTCGCCATCATCACCGCCGAGGGCCGGGCCCTCACCGCCCGCTGCGTCGGCGATGATCCGGACACCGACATCGCCCTGTTGAAGATCGAGCAGGGGGTCAAGCTGCCCTGGGCGCGGCTTGGCAATTCCAAGGGCCTCAAGCGAGGCCAGCTGGTCATCGCCATCGGTGCTCCCCTCGGGTTCGAGGCGACCGTGACCACGGGCGTGGTCTCCGCCCTGGGACGGTCCCTTCGCGGTGAGCGGGGCCGCCTGATCGAGGACCTGATCCAGACAGACGCTGCGCTCAACTACGGCAATAGCGGTGGTCCCCTGGTCAACAGCGCCGGTGAAGTGGTCGGGATCGCCACCGCGGTGATTTCCGGCGCCCAGGGCCTCTGTTTCGCCGTCGCCGCCAATACCGCCAACTTTGTCATGACCGAGCTCCTCGCCCATGGTCATGTGCGGCGCGGTTCGATCGGGGTGGTCGCCCAGCAGACTCCGGTTCCCCCGGCCATGGCCCGGGCGACCGGAGTCACACAGGGTTACGCCGTCTGGGTCGCGGCGATCGAGGCCCAGGGTCCGGCCGCCAAGTCCGGCCTGGCCGAGGGCGACCTGATCATCTCGGCCGATGGCGCACCCCTGACGGGCCTGGATGACCTGCTAAGGGTCCTGGGCCCCGGCAGCATTGACCGCCAGATTGCCTTCGAGGTGATCCGGGCCGGCAAGCGCATGGTTATCAAGGTCACGCCCAAGGCCCGCAAGAAGCACGGCTAGAGTCCGTTCCGATAGGTGTGAAGCGGTTATCGGGACAGTCTCTGGCGCTTCTTCCCGAAGGTCGCCCATCGGCCTTCTGCATTAGGCGGTACGAAAACCAGATACCGGAGATGGCCTAACGCGCGCCCGCCCGTCGGCGCAGGGAGCCCTGCATGAAGTCGTTCGGCGGCTCGGCCTCGGCCAGAACCGCATCGCGGATGGCCCTTGGTTCGCCGAACAGGTGGCCCTGGCCAAAGGCCATGTCCAGATCGAGGATATCGACGATCTGTCGCTCGCTCTCGACCTTCTCCACGATGGTCTCGACGCCATAGCGCCGGGTCAGCCTTGCGAAATCGGCGGCATGCAGGTCGGGCAGGGAGCGGATGATCAGCCGCCCGTCATTCTCTTCCAGCTGGTCCAGAAGCATCTGGGCGCCGACCTTGATGAACTTGATGTCGGCCCGGGCCAGGTCCTGGAAATCGAGATCCAGATCCATGACCTTGTCCAGGCTGAACCTGAAACCGAGGTCCGCCAGCCGCGCCATATGCCTGGCCTCGACCGGGCCGCGCTGTTCGAACGCGGCCTGGCCCAGTTCGAAGATCAGGGCGCCCGCCAGGTCCTTGTTGGCGGACAGGAACTCCAGGAACTGCGGGAAGAAGCCTTCGTCCGAGAGGCTGGCAAGGGAGATATTACAGAAGATGCCGACCTTGCGGTCCTGCCGCGCCAGACGCCGGACGATCTGGACGCAGCGGAACAGCAGAAGATTGTCGATAGCCGCCACCAGGCCTTCGGGCTCGGCGACCGACAGATACTCCGCCGGCATCATTACCCGACCGGTCTCGTCCCGAAGCCGGGAGAAGCTCTCGTAGAAGACGGTCCGGCGCTGCGGCAGGGAGACGATCGGTTGGAGATAGAGATCGACCCTGTTGTCGGCCAGGGCGTCCCGGACCGAGTCCAGCAGGGCCGCCGACTGGGCCGAGCGGCCACGGTCGGGGGTGCGGGCTGCGGTCACCTGGTTGGAAAGCTGGGTTTCGAGACGCTCGCTCATGCGCTGGACGACGTCCTCCAGCATATGGACCTCGCTGGACAGTTCCTCCGACCGGCGCAGGGCGTCGTCTGTGACGGTCTCGACCACCTCGTTCATTCGCTGATCGACCCGCTCAAGCTGGTCGGCCAGAATCTGGTGAGCCTCGCGGATGGACCCGACCTCATCCTGAAGACGCGCATTGTCCAGGGCCATGGCGATCAGGGCGTGAAAGGCGAAACAGAGTCCCAGGGCGGCGATGAAGGTCGCCAGACCCACGGCCGCGCCGGCGCCTTCGCCACGACCCACCAGCACCGCTGTCAGCAGTGACAGAGTGATGTAGAGGCCGGTCAGGATTACGAGGGTAGCCTTGCGCATCGTCCCGCCTGTGCGAATCGTCATGATTATCGGCTGGAGTCCATCATGGTGTCGAATGTCTTAACGCCTCATTCCGCTCCGGGGTCAAATCAAGGCGGCTCGATCTCGCTTGCGGAATCAATTGGCGTCGGCATGCCGATTTCCCGGGGATGGATTCGACAGAGCTGACTGGGACTGATAATCGTTCTCAAGTTTTGAGTGGGCCCCGATGATCGTTAGCCATTCCGTCCCTGCCGGACCCGGCGCAGAAGATCTGACCGATGATGCTCCCCTTCCGCTGGGAGGCGCCCGGCTTGGCCAGATCGGCGTGATTGACCAGGTGTCCGGGCGCCTTGCCATGAGCGACGGCCTGGACAGCGAAGAGCTGGAGCGCCGGCTTCTGGAACTGGGCTTTGTCGAGGGGGCCAAGGTCCAGCTCATTCACCAGGGTCTGTTCGGCGGCGATCCCATCGCCATCCGGGTCGACGATATGAGGGTGGCCCTGCGTCGCCGTGAGGCCAATGCCGTGCTGGTCCGCTTCGCCGTCAGCCATGCCGGAGTCGCCCGCCCTTGACCGCCTCCCTGTCGTCCTCCGTCCGGATCGCCCTGGTCGGCAATCCAAATTCCGGCAAGACCGCCCTGTTCAACGCCCTGACCGGCAGCCGTCAGAAGGTCGCCAACTATGCTGGCGTCACTGTCGAGCGGAAGGAGGGTACGGTCGTGACCCCGACGGGCAGGACCCTGCATATTCTCGACCTGCCTGGCACCTACAGCCTTCGCGCCCGCAGTCCTGATGAGGCCGTGACCCGCGATGCGGTCCTGGGGACCCTGCAGGGCGAACAGGAGCCTGATGTCCTGATCGCCGTGGCGGACGCCACCAACCTGCGGCTGGTGTTGCGGCTGGTTCTGGAACTGAAACAGGTTGGCAGACCGTTCGTCCTGGCCCTCAACATGTTTGATATCGCCCAGCGTCAGGGTTTGAGGATTGATGTCGAGGGGCTGTCCAGGGCGCTTGGCGCGCCCGTTGTGCCGACGGTGGCAACCCGAAAACGCGGCATCGAGGATCTGGTGGCCGCTGCCGACGCCCTGTCGCTGGAGCGTCGTGAAGGCCAGAATACCTGGCATGCCCCGACGGCCGCCCAGATCCGCGCCGCCCATGGCGAGGCCCAGAGGCTGCTGCGAACCTATGTCCGCCCTCCGGAACGGCCCGACACCCTGACCGGCCGGATCGACGGGGTCCTGCTGCACCCGGTCGGCGGTCTGGTCATCCTGCTGTCCCTGTTGTTTATCATGTTCCAGGCCGTCTTCACCTGGGCGGGCCCCCTGATGGACGGAATCGAGCTTGGCTTTTCCAGCCTGGCCGGCCTGGTCGCCACAGTGGTTCCCGAAGGCCTTCTTCTTGGCCTGATCAATGACGGCCTGATCGCCGGGGTGGGCAGTGTCCTGGTCTTCCTGCCGCAGATCCTGATCCTGTTCTTCTTCATCATCCTGCTGGAAGACAGCGGCTACATGGCCAGGGCCGCCTTCCTCATGGACAGGATCATGGGCGGGGCCGGCCTGCACGGGCGCGCCTTCATTCCCCTTCTGTCCAGCCTGGCCTGCGCCATTCCGGGCATCATGGCCACCCGGGTGATCGACCAGCGGCGGGACCGGCTGACCACCATCCTGGTCGCCCCCCTGATGACCTGTTCCGCCCGGATCCCGGTCTATACCCTGATCATCGGAGCCCTGATCCCCAACCGTACGGTCCTGGGCGTGGTCAGCCTCCAGGGCCTGGTGATGTTCGGCCTCTACGCCGCCGGCATCATCTCGACCCTGCTGGTGTCCTTCGTGATCCAGCGTCTGTTCTGGCGAACCCAGAGCGAGCCCTTCATGATGGAGCTCCCGGCCTATAAGCAGCCTGATCCGGCGACCGTAGCCCGGCAGCTCTGGCAGCGGGCCAGCATCTTCCTCAGCCGCGCTGGCCGCATCATCCTGCCCCTGATGGTCCTGGTCTGGGTGCTCTCCACCTTCCCCTATCCGCCGCAGGGGGCCACGGGGCCGGCTATCGACTACAGTTTCGCCGGCATGATCGGTCACGCCATCGAGCCTCTGCTGCGGCCTATCGGCTTCAACTGGCAGATGTCGGTCGCCCTGGTTCCGGGCATGGCGGCCCGCGAGGTGGCGGTGGCTGCCCTCGGCACGGTCTATGCCGTTGGCGAGAGTGGCGGGGCGCTATCGGGCATACTGGCCCAGCAATGGTCCCTGGCCAGCGGTCTGAGCTTCCTGGCCTGGTACATCTTCGCCCCGCAATGCGTCGCCACCCTTGGCGTGGTCAAGCGCGAGACCAACAGCTGGACCTGGCCCACGGTCATGTTCGCCTACATGCTCGCCCTGGCCTATGGCGCGTCGTTCCTGGTGTTCAATGCCGCGAAAGCCATGGGCTGGGGGTAGGCCAGAAGCGCCGGCGCTTTCCGCAGTTGCCCCAGGCCTGCGGAAGGACCGGATGTCGGCCTGATGGACGGTTCCGGTCGCGCCAGGCCCCGGTTCAGCGTCCGACAGGTGTGGCGGGGTTGCCGGATCTGGATGTAACGCGTTCAGCCAGAAGTTTTTTTCCGTCTTGATCGAACCGATCACAACCGAAAAACAGGCTCTGATTCAAAGTGTTAGAGGATGTTTCGATCCGATAACCGCTTCACACTTATCAGAACATGTTCTAGCGCGTCGGAACCGGGGTCTCGCCACGGTAGTCATAGAAGCCCCGGCCGGCCTTGCGGCCGAGCCAGCCTGCTTCGACGTATTTCACGAGCAGTGGACAGGGACGGTACTTGCTGTCCGCCAGGCCTTCATGCAGCACATTCATGATGCTGAGCACGGTGTCCAGACCAATGAAGTCGCCCAGTTCAAGCGGTCCCATGGGGTGGTTGGCCCCCAGCTTCATGGCGGTGTCGATGGACTCGACCGTCCCGACACCTTCATAGAGCGTGTAGATGGCCTCGTTGATCATCGGCACCAGAACGCGGTTGACGATGAAGGCCGGGAAGTCTTCGGCATTGGTTGTGGTCTTGCCGAGACTGCGGGCAAAGGTCACAGCGGTCTCGTAGGTATCGACGTCCGTTGCGATGCCGCGGATCACCTCCACCAGCTTCATCAGCGGCACCGGGTTCATGAAATGCAGCCCGATGAACCGCTCGGGCCGGTCCGTGGTCGAGGCCAGGCGGGTTATGGAGATGGAGGATGTGTTGGAGGCCAGCAGGGTCTGGGCGCCCAGATGCGGCGCCAGGCTGCGGAAGATCGCCTTCTTGGTGTCTTCGTCCTCGGTGGCGGCCTCGATGGCCAGGTCGGTGACCGCCACAGCCTCGACGCCTTCAGCCGCCCTGATCCGTGAAAGCGCCGCGGCGACGTCCTCGTTGGTGATCAGTCCGCGGCTGGCCTGGCGGGTCAGGTTGAATTCGATCCGCTCCAGACCGGCTGCAATCTTCTCGGCTGACAGATCGTGGAGCAGGACCTCATAGCCGGCCAGGGCGCAGACATGGGCGATGCCCGAGCCCATCTGACCTGCGCCAATCACGCCGACCGACCGGATATGCGTCATGTCTTGCAAGCCTTCACCGAGAGCGCCGGGGACTCCGGCGGCGATCGTCACAAATGAACGGAGGTTCTAGCACAGGCGCAAGGGGGTTCGCCAAGGCTTTGCTGCAATGCAGCGCAGCGGGTTATGTCCGGGCGGTAAATCTACCCAGCCCTGTGTTACCAAGATTTCATCCCGGCGTTCGCATCCGTTGGGCCTGCCCGCGGCCTCTGTCTCATGAAGCCCGACGTCTTTGCGTCGGTCTTTTCTCCCCCCGAGACAACCCTCAAGGAACTGACATGAACCGCATCCTTCCCCTGGCCGGCGCCCTCATCCTGGCGGCTTCCGCCGTGTCCGTGGCCGAGGCCAGCCCGGCTTCCGACGCCTGGGTCTCCCGCACCGGCGCAGCCCTGCAGTCGCAGATCGGCGCGGCTGGCCTGTCTGATGACGGCAAGGTCGTCCAGATCCGGGTCAAGGTTGCCCCGGACGGCGCCGGCGCCGTGATGATCGCCGGGACCAGCGGCTCGCGCGACTTTGATGACGCGGTCAAGGCGGCGGCCCGCAAGGCTGACATCGCCCGTCCGCCGGCCGAACTGGTCGGTCGTACCGTGACCTTCCGTCTGGGTGACAGTTCGGCGGTGGCAACCGGCGCCAACTAGTGCCTGTTCCGTCATGATCGAACCGATCATGACGGAAAAACAGGCCCTGGACGCCGTCAGGGGGAGCGTGGCCTTGCCGCGCTCCCCTTTTTCAGGTGGCGAGGGCGGCGGACTTGCGGTTCGCCGGGTATTCGGTTATTTCTGTTATAACAGAAAAGACCGAAATGATGCATCTGACCGATCCCATGCGCCAATATGTCCTTCACTGGGGCGAAATGGGCGCCCGTTGGGGGGTCAACCGGTCGGTGGCCCAGATCCACGCCCTGCTCTATCTGGCGGATGATCCCCTCAATGCCGAAGACATCGCGGGACTGCTGTCTGTCGCCCGGTCCAATGTCTCGGGCAGTCTTAAGGAACTTCTCGCCTGGGACCTGATCCGGCTGGTGCATCGACCAGGCGATCGCCGCGACCATTTCGCAGCCCGGCTGGACCCCTGGGACATGCTCGAGCGCATCGTCGACGGCCGCAAGAAGCGCGAAATCGACCCGATGCTGGGCGCCCTTGCCGACTGTGTTGCGGCGGCCCGCGCCGACCCCGCCACACCGCCCCAGGCCCTGGAGCGACTGGTGACCATGCGGGATTTTCTGGTCCGGATGGATGGCTGGTACGGCCAGATGCGGCATGTGCCCCGTCCGGCCCTGTTGCGTTTAATGGCGCTGGGCGCCCGGATCGTCGGGCTGCTCGGGCGATAGGAGGCGGCGATGCAAGCGAGCCTTTACATGCCGGTGGGAGGTCAACTCGCCGGGGATGGCATGGTCCGGGACGGCACGGATCACGGCGGGCCCGATTTTCAGGCCCTGCTGGGCCCCCAGGTCTGGGACCGCCTGCCGGTCGCCGTTCAACGGCGTTTTGCCAGTCCGCCTTCCGGCCTCGAAATCCGCTATCCCGGCCAGATGCTGGTCAGGGCAAGCGCCTTAGGCTGGCTGATCGCCCAGGTCTGCCGGCTTGCCGGTACGCCCCTGGCGCCCTGGACCGGTCACAATGTGCCTGTGGATGTCACAGTCTTTCGCGACGGACCGGCCCTGGTCTGGGATCGACTTTACCGGTTTTCCGGCCGGGCGCCGGTGACGGTCCGCTCTCGCAAGATCATCGACAGGCGCGACGGTCTGCTGGAAGTGGTGCGGGGCGGACTGGGGATGGCCCTCACGGTCTCCCCGATCGAAGGCGGTCTGGTTTTTCGCAGCCGCCACTACTTCGTCACCCTGGGGTCCAGGCGGATCCGGATCCCGCAGTCCCTGACGCCGGGAGACGCCACAGTGATCCACAGGGACCTGGGGGGCGGCCGCTTTCTGTTCAGTCTGGCCTTCGACCATCCGTGGCTCGGCCAGACGATGTATCAGGAGGGCGAGTTTCGCGATCCTGCGGCGACCGTGGTCGCGATCTAGCTGAAGACCGCCACGTTCTGCCGGCCGATGACCAGCGGACGTCCCGCATGGTCCCAGAGGCTCATGGACTGGCTGGAATAGCCCGAACGCGTCACCTGGGCTGTGCTGCGCAGCAGGCGCCAGCCGGCATCGTCCGAAAGGGGCGGCGGCGACATCAGGTCGACCATCCAGGTCATGGTGCTGATCGGTCCGGGCCGGGTCATCAGCCGCATCGCCGCCGGCGGGGGAATATCGGCCAGGGCCATCAGGGCGGCCGGCCCCAGGCCAGCCGCCTCGTCCCGGTGACGCGCCCAGAGCAGAAGGTCCGGTCGCATGACAGACCGGGGCGCGGAGGGGTCGGAAGGCCGGAGGGGCACGCCATCCGCCGAGCGGATATCGAAATGGCGAACAAAGGAGGGCCCGCCGCCTGACCCGTGCAGGGGCGGCGCCGCCTCCGGAAGCGGCGAGGCCGGCGACGGCATGTCTTCATCATCGATGCTGCTCTGCCGGCCGGCGCCATAGGTCAGCAGGGCCCGGGTCGCGAGACCCGTCTCTCCGACCAGATCCACCTGCACAAAGATCGTCGACTTCCCGCGACGCAGCACCTCGCCGCTCAGCCTCAGGGCGCCAAAGGCCGGGCCGACAAAGGCGAACTGGCCCGACCTCAGGGGCGGCAGCGGTCCTTCATGGCCCTCTGCCGCCAGCATCTCGCCCCTGGCCACGCAGAAGGCGGCCGTCAGGCCGCCAAACAGGGTGCGACCCTGGGCCCAGTCCTCGCTGACCTCCAGAAGAGAGCCATCCGGGGCGGCTTGAAGCTGGGCCATCAGGCCGGAAAAGCTGGTCATGGGGACTTTCGGACGAAGGAAGATCGAACCTAGTGAGTAGTCAATTAAGATGCACTGATGCGGCGATCAAGCCGGAAACCGATGGCCGCCCCGGGATGGAGGCCTGGCAGGCCGGACGACCGGAACACCGGGCGCGATCCGAGAGCCAGCCCTGTCCGGAGACGCCAAACTGTCCCTTCGCCAAGGGGAAAAGTCAGCTGCCGTCGGTGGTCGCGATGTTTCAGGCCGCCTCTTCGCCGACAAAACCCTTCCAGGTAGCCATGTAGTCCAGGAAGGCCGGGCCCAGACCTTCAGCCTCTAGATGGGCCCGGGTTACGGGGAGGGAGGCGGGCTTGAAGTCCGGGTCGGCCTGGACCAGGTCTGGCCAGTCATGATGCAGGATGGCGGCCCGTCCCAGCAGTACGAAATCGACGCCGTCAGCCATGGCCTGAGCGGCCCTGGCCGGAGTCATGATCTTGCCGGCGACCCCCAGCCTGACGCCATGGCGGGGCAGGGCGGTAAAGATCGACATCAGGGATTGTCCGGCGAAGGCCGGATCCTCGGGCGCCTTGGCGCTATCCCAGAGGCTCATGTCCAGATAGTCGATCAGACCGCTGGCCATGACCCGCTCGGCATAGTCCCTGATCTCGGCGACCTGCAGTCCGAACCGTTCCGGCGACAGGCGCAGGCCGATATTGAAATCGTCGCCACAGGCCTGGCGGACCCCGACCAGGATCTCGTCGATCAGTCTCGTCCGGTTTTCCAGGCTGCCGCCCCAGCGGTCGGTGCGCTGGTTGATCTCGCTGCTGAGGAACTGGCAGAGGACATAGCCATGGGCGCCGTGGATCTCGATCCCGTCAAAGCCCGCCTTCCGGGCCCGGACCGCGCCGGCAATGAAGTCATCCCTCAGGGCTTCGACAGCATCGGGGGACAGGGCGACGGCCCCGAACTCGGCATTGTCAGAGGGGCAGACCGGCTCCTGGCCGATGATTTCCTTCGGCGAGCGCATGCCTGCGTGGTGAAGCTGCACCACGGCGAGACTGTCATGCGCCTTGATCCCGGCCG
The DNA here is from genome assembly GCA_029866155.1 of Caulobacter sp. Lineage (GTDB taxonomy): Bacteria > Pseudomonadota > Alphaproteobacteria > Caulobacterales > Caulobacteraceae > Caulobacter. Next base: position 12,846 of record JARWZW010000027.1, read on the forward strand.
CAAGGCGGGTCAGCCCTTCAAGATGGTCGTCGGACCAGATGCCAAGTTGGCCAGGAAAGCCCTGACCGACTCTCTGGACATGGGCGGCGCAGGTCATGGTCAGGCCGAAGCCGCCCTTCGCCCTCAGAGTAAGCCAGCGGTGCTCATCCTCCGACAGGGTTCCATCCACATGACTTTGCAGATTTGTCAGGGGAGCCAGCATGAGGCGGTTCTTCATGGCCGGGCCGTGAAGAAAGGTCATGGGCTGAAACAGTGACTGGATCGGGGACTGCTGGGCGTCGGGCATGGAGGTTCCTTGACTGTCGGCCTGCTGTAGCCGGGTGACGTTGGGGACTGGAATCGAGAAAATCTGCTGAAAGGCTCAGCTTCCCGGATCGGGGGCCCGTCCCTTGAGGGCCAGAAGCAGCTCCATCTGCCGCCCCATCATTTCGGCCAGGTCGCGGTCCCGCAAGGCATCCAGTTTTTCATGCAGGGACATGATCTCGAGCTCGGCCTTCAGGTTCACCTCATAGTCATGACGTGCGGCCAGCCGATCCTGGGCGGACTGCCGGTTCTGGCTCATCATGATAAGCGGCGCCTGGATCGCCGCCAGCATGGACAGCATCAGGTTCAGGAAAATGAACGGATAGGGATCGAACCCCTTCAGACCCATCCCCCCCAGAATGACAGCATTCAGGATGATCCAGGCGGCGAGCCAGATCCCGAAACCGATGATGAAGGCCCAGGATCCGCCCACTGCCGCAACCCTGTCCGCAAGGCGCTGTCCAAAGGTGAGGGCCTGATCCTGCTCATGTGCAAGGTCCCGCGCGACCGACCCTCTCTGGATGATCTGGGCTACGACCGTCCGTTCATGTGGATGCAGCGAGGCGTAGGACCTGCCCAGCAGCCGCTGGGACTCTGCCTCAAGAATTGAATCCTGCAATGCCATGCCTTTCGCTCCTGGACGGGGCCGGGCGGCCCGGGCGGGCCGGAACCGACCGCAGATGCCCGCCTCTGACGGATGGGGTCCGGGTCCGGGCTCCGCATCAGCATGACAGGTTTGCGTCTTTCGGCGCCGGGTATATCAGAAGTTCACCACCATTCCCCGAGAGACTGACGTGCCCCTGAGCCTCCTGAATCCGGTGTCCTTTGCCCGCTATGAGTCCGACTTCGCCGGATTTTCCCGGGATCTTGGCGAGAGTTTCCGTCGTTACGGGTTCGCCGTGATTTCGGATCATGGACTGGGGCAGGAGCGGATCGACCGGGCTCTGGCCCAGGCCAAGGCCTTTTTCGCCCTGCCGGAGGCGGTGAAGCAGAAATACTTTATCGAGGGCGGCAAGGGCCAGCGAGGCTACACCCCCTTCGGCGTCGAGACCGCCAAGGGCGCAACCCATTTCGACCTGAAGGAATTCTGGCATGTCGGTCGCGACCTGCCGCCTGGCCATCGCTACGAGCCGGATATGCCCGCCAATGTCTGGCCGGACGAGACCCCCGACTTCCGGGCCGAGGTCGGCTGGCTGTTCTCGGCCCTGGACGCCATGGGCGGCCGGGTCCTCCAGGCCGTCGCCAACCATCTGGACCTGGATCGTGACGCCTTCCAGGGCCCGGTGAAGGATGGCAACAGCATCCTGCGGCTGCTTCACTATCCGGCTTCAGGGTTTGACGGGCCCAATGTCCGGGCCGGCGCCCATGAGGACATCAACGTCATCACCCTGCTGCTGGGGGCCGAAGAGGGTGGACTGCAGGTTCTGGACCGGGACGGCCAATGGCTGCCGATCAACCCGCCAGCAGGAACCCTGGTCATCAATATCGGCGACATGCTTTCCCGGGCGACCAATGACCTCTTGCCCTCGACAACCCACCGGGTGGTCAATCCGCCGCCCGAACGCCGGGGGGTGGCCCGATACTCCACGCCCTTCTTCCTGCATTACGCACCGGACCATCTCATCGAGACCCTGCCCGGCTGCGTCGGTCCAGACCGCCCGAACCGTTATCCTCAGCCCATAACAGCCGCCAACTTCCTTGCAAGGAGACTGGCGGAGATCAAACTGGGATAGCGGTCTACTGGGCGATGTAGAGTGACCGGAGCGACAGGGAGATCTCGCTGAACGCCGCATTCAGGGCGGTTGCGTCTGCTGCGTCGAAATAGGAGGAAGGTCCGCTGGCGCAGTCTTTCAGAACGGTCTTGATGGTTTCATCCGTGACCTGGAAGGCGACCGTATAGACATCGATCTTGGCGGCCTTGATGTTCTTGCACAGTTCGGCCGTATAGGTATTGGCCTCGATGGCGATGCCTGACGGCGTAACGTCGTGCTTTCCGTTGGACTTGTTCATCTGCTTGGTGTTCTGGCCATCGGTCATCAGCACGATCGCCTTGCGAGGGTTCGAATTGACGCCCCCTGCCGCATAGGGGGCAGCTTCCGTGAACGGAATCGGGCTCGAAATCATGTTGAAGCCCCAGGCCAGGCCCGAGGGGATATAGGTCTCTCCGGTGGCGGTCAGCGCCTTGATGGCGTTCTTGACCGTGGTCATGTTGGTCGTCAGGGGCGTCACTTCCGACCCGCACGTCATGTCGAGAAACCCGGGATAGCGGCGGGTCGTGTCATTGTCCGTGACGTTCTTCGGATAGGCGGGAGAACCGGTGCAGCCGCTGTATTTGTGGGTCACATTATAGGCGGCCGGGCAGGTGGTGATGGGCGGCGTTAGCTTTACGGTCACACAGTTGATGTTCTTGGAACAGGTGGAGTTGTAGGGCACGCCATCATTGTATTTGACGCAGGCATAGGTCTGGGTCTGGCAGGTGGTCTTGGTCGTCTGGGTCGAGCATTTGGGCGTGATTGTCTCGGTCCAGTCGGCTGGAACGTTCATCCAGGCCTCGTTCCGGCGGCTGATGCCGGTATTGACATACTGGCCAAAGGGGGCGACCGCGATCTTCACCTTGGCCTTGGGGTCAGCGGTCAGGGTGGTGACCAGATTGGTCGCCGCCGTCTTCAGGCTGGTCAGGCGGGCGCCGGACATGGAGCCGGTGGTGTCCAGAACCAGGGCCAGTTCCAGGGAAGTGCCCTGGCCACGCTTGACCCGGGTGTCTGCGCCCACGACCATCTCGTCGTTGGTGAAGAGATCGAGGATGATGGTGTCCAGCTTCGCGGTCGCAACCCCGACCACGGAGTCATTGGGGCCGTTGGTGAAGGTCGCGGTGACGCTCTTGGCGAAGCCCTTCGAGCCCTGAAGCTGGGCGGCGAAGGCGGTGTCGCCGATCAGGTCGAGCTGGGCGTCGCTCTGTTGTCCGGCCCGGGCCGCCAGCAGGACAGCTGCGTCGAGGGCGTTCTGGATCCGCGTCTTCTCGGCGCTGGCCCGTGCGACATCAATACCGCCGAACACCATGACCGAGATCGCAAGGGCCGCGACGCCAAACCAGATCGCGCTGGCGCCCCTGTTGTCGTCAGTAAACAGCCGTAGCCGGCTTGCCAGATGTCCGAAGTGTTGCACGACCTGCATCCGTCCGCCTCGAGATAACCCTCGACGGCATCGGTACACTCAAACCGTGGACATGCCGTAAACCTGCTATTTTGAGATGCGCAGGTTCGAAAGATCCTGACCTATGCGGCGAAAGGCATCCTGCAGGGCAGTGCCGGTGGCGGGCAGATAGACATGCCCCGCGTCAGTTGCGCACTGGTTGACAAGGTCCTGGGCGCGCTGGTCGCTGACCACCTGGAAACCCACCGTATAGATCACGATCCCCGCCTCCTTCATCTTGGCGCAGAGGGCCCTGGCCTGGTCAAAAGCATGGCCATTGGGGGCGTCGCAGTTGATCTGGTCGGACGTGCTGCCGCTGCCCGAGGTCGAGCTCTTGGCGATGACGCCATTGCAGTAGCTGGTGTTGTACTCGCCATCGGTCATCAGGATGGCGACCTTCATCACGTCCCGATCCGAATAGGCGGCCGGTTGGCTTGAGCCGGAGAAGATCGAGGAGAAGTTCGGCGACAGAGCGTACCAGCCCCAGGCGACGCCGACATGACCACCGGTGGATCCTCCGGCCGCCAGGGCCGTGATGGCGGTTGTCAGGGTAGACTTGGTGGCGGTCAGCGGCGTGACGGTATTGGTCAGGCATGGGTTGCTGGTGCTGGGATAGTTGTATCCCAGTGGCGCCGCCCCCGGGGCCGTGTCCGTATAGGCCTGGGCGCCCGTCCGCTCGGTCACGCAGGTGCTGATCCGGTGGATCTTTGCCGTGCCGCTGGTGTTGAAGAAACGATAGTATTCGCAGCCTGTGGTGGTGCAATAGGCAGATCCGCTGCTGCTGTAGCTGCTGAAGGTTGGACCAACCGACCCGCTGAGTGTGAAAGTGTTGGCCGTCGGATTGGTGACGGTCCAGGCTAGGTTGTTCAGATTCGTCATGCCGCTGACGCCGGTAATGTAGATGACCTGATTGGCGGCGAAGCCATGGCCTGCTGAAGTCACCACCACCTCACAGTTGGTGGCCTGGCATTTTGTTATCTTGCTGCCCGAGCTCGTGGAGAAGGTGCTGTAGGACGACCCGTTGACGCCAGACAGCTGAAACGTGTTGGCCGTGGTTCCGGCGACCGTATAGACCTTGCTGTTCAGCTGGGTCATGCCGCTGACCCCGCTGATGTAGATCCGGTCGCCATTTGCGAAGCCATGGGCGCTGGAGGTGATCACCACCGGATTGGCCTTGGTGGCGCCGGTCACGGTCTTGGAGGTTCCGGTCGACCAGGAAGCGCCCGTTATCGTCTTGGCCGGCTGGATGGCGCCGCGCGCCGTGGCGGCGCTGCCGCCCAGGTTCACCGCCATGGAATAGGGGACGATGGCGACCTTGGAATAATAGGGGGTCTGGACGTCCCGGACGACCAGGTTCACCAGGTCAGCAGCCGCCACCTTCAGATCGGCCACCTTGGAGCCGACCATCGAGCCGGTGACATCCAGGATCAAGGAGACTTCCAGGTCATAGGCGGTTCGGACAACCTCGGAATGGGCGTCGATGATCATGTCGCCCTTCAGCCAGAGATCGGCCACCACCGTATCGATGCTCATCGAGGCGTCGGCGATCACCGTGGTCCCGTCAGAGCCGCCAAACTTGAAGAGGACATTCTTCAACTTGCCTTCCCGGGACCATTTGATCTGGGATTTCAGCGCCGGTTCGCCGATGGCCTGGGCCTCGCTGTCGGTATCGGCGTCCGACTTGGCGACGATCAGGGCGGCGGCGTCGAGGGAGTCCTGCAGGATGCGGTGGGCCATATTGGCCCGGTTGACGTCGATCAGGCCGAAGGCCAGCACAGCCATGGGCAGGGCCAGGACAGCGAACTGCAGGGCGACAGCGCCCGAGCGCGCCCGCGCAAATCCTGAAAGCCGTTCCAGGCCCTTCCGACAGCGATTGATCAAGGTCACCGACATCACTCAGACCCTTCCTTCCGGTAAGTCATAGTCGGCTTGGGTAAATGAAACGGTCACGGCGGTCCGGAGCGACTGAAGGGCTCATGTCAGGATCCTCAGGTTCTGGATCGAGCCAGCGATGGCGTTGAAGACGGCGGTCAGTTGGGACGCGTTCTGGACATCATAGAATTTGTCGGCGGTGGTGGCGCAGTTGCGCAGCACCGTGCTGTCGCCCGTCGTGACCTCGACCCGCACAGTGTAGAGGATGATCCCCTGGTCCTTCATGTTGGCGCAGAGGGTGGCCAGCCTGCTGTCCATGGCGGTTCGGCGAGCCGTTGTGGATCCGGACGTGATCCCCAGCCGCCCCTGCCAGACATATCCCAGGCCGTTATAGAGCGAGGCGTTGTTGTTGCTGGTCGAACCCATGGTGTTTTCGCCATCGGTCATCAGCACCACGATCTTGCTGGACTTGGCCGTTCCATAGGGCCGGCCATCGGCGAAGGGCGCATTGGGAGACAGCAGGTGCCAGCCCCAGACCAGGCCCATGGGGATGTTGGTGTCACCCACCGCCGTCAGGGCGTCCACGGCGGACTTGAGGGCGGTCCAGTCCGTGGTCAGACGGGTGACAGGCGACAGCTGGCAGCCGGAATTTGGACCATAGATGTAGCCGGTGCTGCTATTGGTCCCGGTTACCGTCGGACTGCCGTTGTACTTGGCGACATAGCCCTGGCGGGTCTTCCAGTTGGTGCTGCTGGTCACGTCTGGCAGATAGCTGTTGTAATAGGTCCCGCCGCTTCCCGGTTCGTCGGGCGCGAAATAGGGTGTGAACAGGGTCGCCGGCGTCAGGGTGCTGGGCGGGGTGTCCTGGACGTCATAGGGCGCGGCGCGGCTCTCGACACAGCCGGCCCAGCTGACTCCCATCTGTGTCAGGAGCGTGAACCGGTTGGCGGCCGAGTTGAAGATCTGGTTGTTGATCGGCGCTGCGCCCGCCTGGTCGATCCAGCTGGCGTTGCGAAAGGTCGAGCCGACCCGCACCACCATGGAAAACGGCGCTACGGCGATCTTCACCGTGTCGGTGTCGATGCTGCGGGCCGAGGCCTCCGCAAGGGTGTCGATCAGGGTCTTCGAGGCCAGTTTCAGGTTGTCGAGCTTCGAGCCCTTCATGGAGCCCGTGGTGTCCAGCACCAGGGCCAGCTCGATCTTGTTCACGGCCCGGACGATCTCGGCCTTGGCGCCGACGACCATGTCCCCCTGAAGCCACAGATTGGCGATGGCGGCGGGAACGGTCGCCTTGGCCTTGGCCACGACCTTGTTGCCCTCGGCCCTGAAGCTGGAGGAGGTGATGGTGGCGTTGGAGCCGGCCATGTTGGCGCTCAGGGCCTCGGCCCCGACCACCTGCAGGGCGCTGTCGGTAAGGGCATTGGAGCGCGCTGCCACCAGGGCGGCGGAATCCAGGGCGTCCTGTAGCCGGGTCTTGGCCGATGAGCCGTTGGCGATATCGATTGAGCCGAAGACCAGCACGATCAGGGGTGCGGCCAGAAAAGCCGCCTGTACCGCGATGCCGCCATTGCGCTGGCCGACAAACCGTCTCAGCCACGCGCCAGTGTCTGCGAGAAGTCGCTCCACGTCTGGTCCAGCCCCGAGCCGAAAGATGGAAAGGTCCAGCTCTCCGGCGGGCAGATTGTCAGCAGACGGTAAATGGACCAGCCCATGAAGGCGGTAAAAGTCGTGCTAACCGATCCGGGTAATGCAGGCTGGGGGGCCCCTTCCACCCCGAGCCCCGGGGTCCGGGTGGAAGGGGGCGGATCTGTTGATCACCAGCCGCAGGACTGGCCCTTGTTCTGCTTGGTCAGCCAGGCGTTCAGTGGCGCGAAATACTCGGTCACGGCGCTGGCGTCGGTGCGGGTCTCGCCGCTGAAGGCGGCCAGGGCCTCAGGCCAGGGCTTGGATTGGCCCATCTCCATCATGGCGTTGAACCTGGCGCCCACGGCGGTGTTGCCATAGACCGAGCAACGGTGAAGCGGACCCTTCCAGCCGGCCTGCTTGCAGGCGGACCGGTGGAACTGGAACTGGTAGATGTGGGCCAGGAAGTAGCGGGTATAGGGTACGTTGGCCGGCACGTGGTACTTGGCGCCCGGATCAAAGGCGTCTCCGGGCCGCGCGCCGGGCGGGGTGATGCCCTGGTACTGGGTACGGAGCTTCCACCAGCCATCGTTGTAGTCGGCAGGCTTCAGCGAGCCGTCATAGACCTGCCAGCGCCAGCGATCGACCATCAGGCCGAACGGCATGAAGGCGATCTTGTCCAGCGCCATCTTGAGCAGGAAGGGGGTGTCGCCCTCGGCCCCCGGCACGGTTTCCAGCAGGCCGATCTGGTTCAGATAGGTCGGGGTCAGGGCTGACAGGCCGACGAAATCGCCAATCGCCTCGTGAAAGCCGTCATTGGCCCCGCCCTTGAAGATATAGGGCTGATCCTTGTAGGCGCGCTGATAGTAGTTGTGCCCAAGCTCGTGATGGACTGTGTAGAAGTCCTCGGCATTGACCTTGGTGCACATCTTGATGCGGATGTCGTCGCGATCGTCGAGGTTCCAGGCCGAGGCGTGGCAGACCACCTCGCGGCCTTCCGGGCGAACGATCTGCGAGCGGGTCCAGAAGGTGGCCGGCAGGGGCGCCATCCCCAGGGAGCTGTAGAAATTCTCGCCGGTCTTGACCATCCTGACCGGGTCATAGCCCTTTTCGACCAATAGCTTGTCGAGACTGTAGGCGCTGCTTTCGGCGGGCGGGGCCACCACATCATAGATGTTCCCCCATTGCTGGGCCCACATGTTGCCCAGCAGGTCGGCGCGGATCGGGCCGGTCTTCGGCTGGACCGCATCGCCATAGGTCTGGTTCAGCTTGGCCCGGACATAGCAGTGCAGATTCTTGTAGAACGGTGCGACCTGGGCCCAGAGACGGTCGGTCTCGCTGGCGAAGGCGTCGGGCGCCATATCGTAGCCAGACCGCCAGAGGGCGCCGGTGTCGGCATAGCCCAGTTCTTTCGAGCCTTCATTGGCCATGGCGGCGAGGGTCTCGTAGTCGGCCCTCATGACTGGCGAAATCGAATGCCAACCTTCCCAAAGGGCCTTCAGATCGGCCGGGTCGCGGCTTGAGGCCATCAGTTCCACGGCGTCGTCCAGGGTGATCATCTTGCCCTTGAACAGAAATTTTCCCGTCGAATAGACGCTGTCCATCCGCGAGCCGATGGTCGCCATCTGGTCAGCGGCGCCCGGCCTCTGCGGCGCGGGCAGGACCAGGGCCCGCTTGAGGATATCCAGCTTGCGGCGCGTCACAGGGTCCGTCTGGACCTTGTCATAGCGCGCGGCCTTGATGGCCAGCTGGGTCGCAAGGTTGGTGATCTCGGCGCCGGCCTTGGCCTCCAGCCACTGGGTGTCTTCGGTGATGTAGGTCGCCCGGACCCAGCTGGCCTTGTTGACATACTGAGACAGGCTGGCGAGGTCGGCCTCGGCCCGGTCGATAAAGGCCTTGGCCTCTTCCGGGGTGGCTGCGGGCTGGGCGAGGGCGGGCGCAAGCGGCGCCAGGCTGAGGGTCGCGGCGGCCGCAGCCGCCAGCAGGGTTGTCTTCTTCAAGGGACGCATCCTTCAAGGATTGTGATGCCGGCAAGGGAAACCGTCGGCGGGGTCACGTCAAGGCAGGGATGGGCCGTCCCGCACAGGCTTACTTGAGACAGGCAGCCAGCCCCTCCCGCTGCACGGTCCCGCTGGCGGCGCCGATGCGGCCGGCCCGCTTGCGGACATAGGGTCCCGGCTTGGCCGCCCGCCACTTAAGGGGACTGGGCAGGATGGCGGCCAGCCTTGCGGCCTGGACCCGGGTCAGGCGGTCAGCCCCCACCCCGAAATACTTGCGGGCGGCTGCATCGGCGCCATAGACGCCGGGGCCCCATTCGATGCTGTTCAGATAGACCTCCATGATCCGCCGCTTGCCCCAGAAGGTCTCGATCAGGACGGTGAAATAGGCTTCCAGTCCCTTTCGCAGATAGGATCGCGCCGGCCAGAGGAAGACGTTCTTGGCTGTCTGCTGACTGATGGTCGAGCCGCCCCGCACCCGGCCCGGTCGACGCTTGTTGCTGGCCATGGCCTTTTCCATGGCCTCGAAGTCAAAACCCTGGTGCGTGCAGAAGCGGGCGTCCTCGGCCGCGATAACGGCATAAGGCAGGCTGGGCGACATACGTTTTAGCGGCACCCAGCGCCGCTCCAGTCCCTTGCCCTCGAACAGGCGCTGGATCATCAGGATGGTCACCGGCGGGCCGATCAGTCGATAGACCAGGGTCACCCCCACCGGCAGGGCGACGGTGATGATCAGGGCCAGGACCAGCAGCCGCCGCCACAGGGGGACAGTCCGACGGGCGGCGGTCCTGGCGGTCGCGGTTTTTCCTGGAACGGATTGATCAGCCAAGACCGGGCTCCCTTGCCTCAGGCGAGGCTTGCCATGACATTGCGGCGGCATGGTAACCAGCCGTTTGCAGATTGTCGCCCCGGTGGGCCGGACAGGAGTTTTTCCATGAACGTGACAGAAGCGGTCGCCGCCCGGGTTTCCATCCGGGCTTTCCGGCCGGACCCGGTTCCCGGCGCCCTGGTGCGCGAGATCCTTGAACTGGCCCACCGCGCCCCCAGCGGCGGCAACCTGCAGCCCTGGCGGGTTCATGCCCTGGCCGGCCCGGTCCTGGAGGACTTCAAGGCCCGCGTCGCCGCCAGCCGGACCGGCGAGGAACCGGAATACGACGTCTATCCGCCCGACCTCTGGGATCCCTACCGCACCCATCGCTTCCAGGGTGGCGAGGACCTCTATGCGACCATCGGCATCCCGCGTGAGGACAGGCCGGCCCGGCTGCAGCAACTCTTCAAGAACACCCAGCTCTTCGGGGCGCCGGTGGGATTGTTCTTCAGCATCGACCGGCGATTGGGAAAACCCCAGTGGGGCGATGTCGGCATCTACATGCAGACAGTCATGCTGCTGGCCGTCGAGCGGGGGCTGGCCACCTGCGCCCAGGAGTTCTGGGCCCGATATCCAAAGACCTTCGGCGAATTCGTCAGCCTGCCTGAAGAGCAGATGCTGTTTTCCGGCATGGCCCTCGGCTATCCGGACGAGGCCGCCCCGATCAACAGCCTGCGCACCCGCCGGGCGCCCTTCGAGGACTGGGCCGACATGCGGGGTTTTGACTGACGCACAGTCACGATTCCTGGGTTCGGGCGGCGAGGGACTCGATCAGCGGGTCTTCCCCCGAAGCCGCGATCTCCGTCAATTTCGCGATTGTCCCCTTCCGGACCTGGGCCTTGACGAGGCTGAAGGCCGGTTGGGAAGCGGTGTCCCTGACCCTCCTGACAGCCGCCTCGATCAGGTCGTCAGGGCTGCACAATTCATCGATCACGCCCTGGCGGAACAGTTCCGCCGGGGACTGGGTCTGACTTGTGAGGGTCAGCCTCCGGATACGTTCCGGCGACAGTTCCGCGAACAGTATCTCCAGGGGGCCTGCCGGAAAGGGCACGCCCGCCCGGGCTTCGGTCAAACCCATCTTGATCCTGTCATCATCGACCGCCAGCCGCACATCTCCGCAGAGCATAAGGATCAAGCCTCCGCCCAGGGCATGGCCCGGAGCCGCCGTGACCACCGGGCAGGGTATGCGGTAGAGTTCGGCCACCATGGCCGTAATGCCCAGAATCATCCGGGCTCTGATTTCTGCGGAATAGGCGCCGAAGGCGCGGGTATCTACGCCTGCGGAAAAGCATCGTCCGGCTCCGGTCAGAATGATTCCCTTTTCAGGCGGGACAGCCCGAAGTTCGGCGAACTGGGCGCCCAGCTGTTCGATCGCCGTGAGGTCCAGGGCGTTCACAGGGGGGCGATCCAGGGTTACGAGGGCGACGCCATCGGACATGCTGACCTGGAAACTCATTCAGGATCTCCCTCTCCGTTGCTGAGCTGGACTGCAGGAAAGGACCGGCGGACCGGCCTGTCAAAGTGCTGTCTGCTATCCCGGCCCGGGCACTGGAGCCTGTTTCGATCCGACAACCGCTTCACACCTATCGGAACATGCTCTAGCCGCCGACCTCGATAACCCCGGCCCCGCCATCTTCGTCGCCCCAGAGTATCCGGCGACCATCGCTTGAAAGGGCCAGGGCGCTGATCGCCGCGCCCTTTTCGGCTTTCAGCATCTGGCGCCCCCCGTCCTTGAGGTCGCAGAGCCAGACCCGGCCGTCATCCAGGCCGCCCGCCACCCAGGCGGCGGCCGGGGTGGCGGCGACGCGGGTCACCAGGGCGGCCTCCTCGAAGGCGATCTCTGCTGCTTCCTTGCCCATGGGACCGTTGGACCCCTGGAAGGGCCAGATCACCGCTCCGCCGGCGCCGCTGGTGGCCAGCATCAGGCCGCCGGACAGAAAGGCCAGGCTCTTCACCTTGGCCGGGTAGCCGCCCATCCGCATGTCCTTGGAATCGGACAGTCGCCATCCATGCAGGCTGTTCTCCTGCATCGAGCTCATCAGGAACCGGCCATCGGGGCTCCATTGAACCAGCATGTGACTGCCGGCCCATTTGAGCATCTGCGGGGCCTGGCGCTCGATTCGCGCATACCAGAGGGCGGCCCCGCCATAGGTGGCCGTGGCGATTCGCCGTCCCTTTGGATCGAAGGCCAGGTCGGAAACCGATTTCTCATGGCTGAACAGCCGCGAAAAAGCCGGGTCGGAAGCGTCGCGGACATGCAGGTCGCGGCCGGATGCAAAGGCGTATAGGCCCGACTCGGCGCTGGCGGCGACGGCGTCTATCCAACGTCCCTTGATGCTGGCCAGTTCACTGCTGACGGCCTGTGCGCCCTCCAGCCGGGTCCAGACCAGCCGGCCATCGTCGCCGCCTGTCAGCATTCCAGCCCCCCCTGGATACAGGCAGGCGCTCAGCACCGCCCCCTCATGGGCCTCTGCCGTCTGCAGGGCCTCTCCGGACAGCAGTCGCACCGTTCCATCGCCCAGGGCGAACATCGGTATCCCTGCCGAATCGAACAGGGCGGCGGTGACATAGGCGTCGAAGGCAAAATTCATGGCTTCGCTTAGACCAGAAGTTTACGGTTTCGCCAGACCTGCTGGTGGATTCTCCCGCTACGAGAGACAGGCTTTACAAGCCGCTTCATCCGCGCAATGGGTGGCGGCAAGAACAAACGGGCCTATGATGCGGCCCGCGACAAGGAGTGTGCGAATGGGTGCGAAGCTCGGCGGTGGCGGCGGCAAGAAGTACGACCTCGGCCAGAATTCCGAGATCAATGTGACGCCCTTCGTGGACGTCATGCTGGTGCTGCTGATCATCTTCATGGTGGCGGCGCCCCTGGCGACGGTGTCGATCGCGGTGGATCTGCCCCCGGCAATTCCCCCGCCGCTGGATGCGCCCAAGCCGAAAGAGCCCACCATCATCTTCATCCAGAAGTCTGGCGCCCTGTTCATTGCAGAGACCCGCACCAGCCTGGAAAACCTGCCGGTGGACGTTCCGGCCGAGATGACCAAGAAGGGCATCAACGACAAATTCCAGGAAGAGCGCGTGTTCATCCTGGCGGACGCCGACGTGATGTACGAGCAGTTCATGAACGTCCTCAACGTTCTGCAGGCCAACGGCTACTTCAAGGTCGGTCTGATCAACGTCGAAATCGAATAGGCTTATCCGCCTCTACGACATGAAAAGGGCCGGTGGAAACACCGGCCCTTTTTTGTTTCGGGATGCCTTGGCCAGGGGACTGGTCAGCGACTCTCAGGCGATGCAGGCGTCGAAGCCGGCCTTCAGGGCGGTCTCGTCCAGGTTCCGGCCGATGAAGACCATCCGGCTGTAGCGATTGTCGGCGTCGGTCCAGTCGCGCTGATAGTCGCCTTCCAGGATCATGTGGACAGCCTGGAAGACCAGCCTGCGCTGATCGCCCTTGATGTCCAGTATGCCCTTGGCCCGCAGGATGTCGGGGCCCTGTTCCTGCAGGAGGGCGTTGAGCCAGTTTGTCACCCGGATTCCGTCCAGCGGCCTGTCGGCGGTCAGGGACACGCCCCGGATACCGGCGTCCGCCACATGGTCATGGCCGTGGTGGTCAGGCTTGCCATGGTCATGTCCATGGCCGTGGTGGTGGTCATGATCGTGGTCATGTTCGCAATGCTCGTCATGCACATGACCTTCCTCGCCATGGGCGGGGTTGAGGAACTCCGGTTCCAGGGCCGTGATTCGATCCAGGTCGAAACCGCCCCGGCCCAGGATCAGGTCCAGGCTGACATTGGACCGCTGCGCCCGGTGAATCGGCGCCAGGGGGTTGATCCGGCGAATCGAGGCCTCAACCCGCCTGAGTTCGGCCTCGTCGACCAGGTCGGTCTTGTTGAGGACGATCTGGTCGGCAAAGGCGATCTGCTCGACCGCTTCCCTTGAATCGGCAAGCCTGAGGGGCAGGTGCTTGGCGTCGACCACGGTTGTCACCGAATCCAGCCTGGTCTTGGCCCGCACGTCGTCATCGACAAAGAAGGTCTGGGCGACCGGTCCTGGGTCTGCCAGGCCTGTGGTCTCGATGATGATGGCGTCGAAGCCGCGCGCTCCTTTTGCAGACTGGCGCTTCATCAGGCCGGACAGCACCCGGATCAGGTCGCCGCGCACGGTGCAGCAGACACAGCCATTGTTCATCTCGAAGACCTCTTCATCGGCCCCGACCACCAGGTCGTTGTCGATGCCGATCTCGCCGAACTCATTGACGATCACCGCATAGCGCTTGCCATGCTCCTCGGAGAGGATGCGGTTGAGCAGGGTGGTCTTGCCGGCGCCGAGGTAGCCGGTCAGGACGGTGACGGGAGTTTTCGTGGTCATGGCGCCTACTTAAGGTGCCGGAGGAAAAAGCGAAACCGTCAGGTCTCGAACAGCACCACGGCAAGGCCAATGGCGATCAGGACAAACCCCAGAATCGCCGATTCATAACGTTCCAGGGCCTCAAGCTTCATGCGGCGGGCGCTGACCAGGCTGAGGCCGGTGAACAGCAGCATGCCGGCGCCCGTGGCGGCGGCCAGAACCAGGCTGAGGACGACAAATCCGCCCCAGCCATGGCCCATGCCCTGCAGGTAGAAGGGCAGGAAGGCCTCGCAGGGCGACAGGGCCAGAAGCACGAACAATCCGGCCATGGCCGCCCTGTCCGAACCATAGGGGGTTGCCTTGGCATCATCCTGCTTCGCGCCCTGCCGACGAAAGTGCCGCAACAGGTAGAAGGCGCCCAGGGCGATCATCAAGCCGCCTACCAGCCAGTGGAAGGCCTCCCCGAAGCGGGGCTCCACGAGGCTGCCGGCGGCCACGACCCCGAGGCCCAGCAGGATTGTAAACAGCACATGGCCAATTCCGGCGGTGGCGGCCACGCCCATGGTCTTTCCCAGGCTCCAGCTGCGTTCCCGCCCGACCAGGACGAAGGGCAGCCAGTGAGTCGGCAGGGCGGCATGCAGAAATGCCACGACGAAGCCGGCCAGGGCGATGGAGGTGAGGACGGCGAGGTTCACCGGGGCTCTATAGTCTGTTACATTGTAACGCGCCAGCGCGCTGTTGGCCCTTTGTCAGGCATGATAGGGTGACGAATGGAGACCGACCTGACAGTCACCGCGGAAGGCGGCCTTGGCTTTGAAGACGGACCGGACCGTGGCCGGGTGATCGTCTCCGGCCACGACACCAATGGCCGGTATTCGCTCATGGAATGGACGGTTGCGCCGGGCCATGCCGAGCCTCCGTCCTTTGGGGCCCATCGACATGACGCCCTGGAAGAGACCTTCTATGTGCGTCGCGGCAGTCTTCAGTTCCTGCTGGGAGAGACGGTGTCCACCCTGGGTCCCGGTGATTTCGTCCGGGTGCCGCCGGGCATGCGGCACGGCTATGCCAATGTGTCCGAGGGACCCGTGGACCTTCTGGTCGGCTTTCATCCGGGTGGCTTCGAAGCCCTCTTCGTAAAATACCGAAGTGATCAGGGGCGGCCTGCGGCTGGCCCGGGCTTCATGGAAGAAGCCTGCCGCGACTATGCCACGACGTTCGAAGCCGACTGATCGGGCGGCGCAGGCCTTAGTCACGTTGACTCAGACGAGTCCCGCTGTATAAGACCGCTCCCTTCGCTCACGGGCGCCGCTCGTGGGCTTTATCGTTTTTGGTATCTTACGTTCAGGACGGACCGATGTACGCGGTGATCAAGACCGGCGGCAAGCAATACCGGGTCAAGGCCGGGGATCTGCTTGTCGTTGAAAAGCTGGCCGGTGAACCCGGCGCCCAGGTGGCCTTTGAAGAGGTCTTGATGCTGGGCGAAGGCGAGGCGGTCACCGTCGGCGCACCCCTGGTGGCAGGCGCGGTCGTCAATGCGACCCTGATCGAGACCCGCAAGGGCGAGAAGGTGAAGATCTTCAAGAAGATCCGTCGTCAGGGCTATCGCCGGACGCGTGGTCATCGCCAGTTCGAAAGCGTTCTGCGCGTCACCGCCATCGGCGATGGCGACGCCCGGACCGAGACCTGGGACGGCGTGGTGGACATGACCACCAAGGCCGAGCTGGACGCCCGCGCCCGGAACCTGAAGCTGCCGCAGTTTGCGGAAAAGGCCGTTTCCGAAGCTCCCGTCGAGGAGACGGAAGTCGCCGCCGCCGCCGTGGTCGAGGCCCCCAAGGCCAAGAAGGCTCCGGCGAAGAAGACCGCTACACAGGACGCCGGCGAAGCCTGAGGGCGACGCCGCTAGAGGATAGGAGAGCGATATGGCTCACAAGAAATCAGGCGGTTCCTCGCGCAACGGTCGCGATTCCGCAGGGCGCCGTCTCGGCGTGAAGAAGTTCGGCGGCGAAGCTGTCGACGCCGGCAACATCATCATCCGCCAGCGCGGCACCAAGTTCTGGCCGGGCGTCAATGTCGGCATCGGCAAGGACCACACCCTGTTCGCCCTCGAGACAGGCAATGTGAAGTTCGTAACCAAGCGCAACAACCGCACCTATGCGACGGTCGTTCCGTTGATGGCCGAGGCCGCCGAGTAGGGCGAGCCGGCCTCCTCCGGATCGCCAGAAGCGATCCGGACAGAAACTTTCCAGAGGGGAGTCCGGATCGCCGGACTCCCCTTTGACGTTTCAGGGTCTCGCGCGACGAGACCGGGAGGCAGACAGATGAGCGTTATCGAAAGAACGCCCAGGATCGAGACCGCAGATCTGACCCTGAGGGCGCCGGAAGCCCGGGACGCCCCGCGGCTTGCGCAACTGATGAACGACCTCGACATCGCCCGGATGACCAGTCGCATTCCCCATCCCTACGGGATCGAGGATGCGGAGGATTTCGTGGTCCGCGCCCGGGGCGTCGATCCCGCCACCGACTGCAACCTCCTGATAGAGCATGAACAGTGGGGCGTTGTCGGGGGCCTGGGACTGAACACTCCGCCGGCCGCGGCGCCTGAGGTCGGCTACTGGATCGGCAAGCCCTGGTGGGGCCGTGGGGTCGCCTCGGAGGCCCTTGCCGGCGCCCTGGCCTGGGCGGCTCGGGACTGGCGCAAGCGCTATGTCACAGCCGGCCATTTCGCCGATAACCCGGCCTCGGGCTCAGTCCTGATAAAGGCGGGCTTCCTCTATACAGGCGAGGTGCAGTGGAGGCCCTCCCTGGCCCGGGGCGAGCTGGTGGCGACCCGGATGATGGTCTGGCTTGCCTGAGCCCTTGCGCCTGGGCTGCAGGGTCAGGTCAGGCGGCGCAGACCGTCATGATCTCGGCCCGAAGGTCCGGTATGCCGCCGCCCTTTTCAGAGGAGGTGGCGAGGACCCGGGGAAAGGCGGCCGGGCGCTTGGCGATCTGGCCCTGGGTCTTCACCACAAGGGCGGCGGCCTCCGACGGCTTGATCTTGTCGGCCTTGGTCAGGATGATCTGGTAGGACACTGCCGAGACGTCCAGGGCGTCCAGCGCCTCCTTGTCCACGTCCTTCAGGCCGTGGCGGGCGTCGATCAACAGATAGACCCGCTTGAGATTCGGACGGCCGCGCAGATAGGCGCGCCCCAGGTTCTGGAACTTGTCGGCCGCTGATCGCGAGACCCGGGCAAAGCCATAACCGGGAAGGTCGACCAGCCGGATGCGGTCAGCCAGGACGAAGAAATTGATCTCCCGTGTCCGCCCCGGCTCATTGGAGGCCCGGGCCAGCTTCTTGTGGCCCACCAGGGCGTTGATCAGGCTGGACTTGCCGACGTTGGAGCGGCCGGCGAAGGCCACTTCCGGCATGTCGCCGGGCGGCAGGCCGTCCATCTTGACCGCCCCCATCATGAAACTGGCCTGCTGGGCGAACAGCACCCGCGCCGTCTCCAGCTCATCCTCGCTGAACAGGGAGGCGCCGGAGTCGGTCAGGCCAGGTATCGGGGTATCGGTCACGCGGCTGCCTTGCCTGCCCCGAATCTGGCCAGGAAATCATCGATCGGGTTTTCGACCTTCAGCCGGTGCATGATGATGTACTGCTGGAAGATCGAAAGGACGTTTGAGAAGGTCCAGTAGATGATCAGGCCGACCGCGAACGGGGCCATGATGAAGGTGAAGAGGATCGGCATCAGCTGGAAGATCCGCTGCTGCATCGGGTCCGGAGCCGGCGGGTTCATGGCCGTGGTCAGCCACATGGTGAAGCCGTAGAGCAGGACGCAGATGCCGAGGCCCAGGGCGCCGGCCATGAAGGTCCCGATCAGGGGCAGGCTGGCCGGGTCATAGGGCAGCAGGCCGAAGATGTTCCAGATATTGGTCGGGTCCCGGGCGGACAGGTCCTTCACAAAGCCGAAGAAGGGGGCGTGGCGCATCTCGATGGTCACTGACAGCACCTTGTAGAAGGCCAGGAAGACCGGAATCTGCAGCAGCATGGGCAGGCAGCCGACCAGAGGATTGACCTTTTCCCGCTGATACAGGGCCATGGTCTCCTGCTGCATCTTTGCCGGATCGTCCTTGTACTTCTCCTTCAGGGCGTTCATCGGCTCAGTCAGCTTCTTCATCTTCGACATCGACTCGTAGCTCTTGTTCGCCAGCGGGAAGAGCAGAATCCGCACGGCGAGGGTCACGAGAAGAATGGCGACACCGAAGTTCTTCACAAAGCCGAAGAAGAACTCCAGGGCGGCGAAGAACGGCTGGGTCAGGAACCAGAGAATGCCCCAGTCCACCGCCTGGTCGAAGCGCGGGATTCCGAGGTCCTTCTCATAGGCGCGGAGAAGTTCGACCTTCTTGGCGCCGGCGAACAGCCGGTTGGTTTCGGTGATGCTGGCGCCGGGTGCGATGGCATGGGCCGAGCCGACATAGTCGACCTGGTAGAGGTCCAGGCCGTTGCTGGTGCGCGACAGGTAGCGGGCTTCGATCTTCTCCGACTGCGGGGGAACCAGGGCCGCCAGCCAGTATTTGTCGGTCACACCCAGCCAGCCGCCTTCCGAGGCGTATTTGAACTCACCCTTCTTTTTCCAGGGCTTGTACTTCTGCAGCTGGAGCTGCTTGTCGGTGTTCTGGGCGTCCTTGCCCAGCCAGCCGACGGCGCCCTCATGGACGTTCTGGCCCATGCCGGCTTCCGGGGGCAGGCCCTGGCGACGGATGGCGGCATAGGGCTGCAGGGTCACGGCGGCAGGGCTGGTGTTGGTCACCACATCCGTCACGGTGAACATGTAATGCTTGTCCACCGAGACCTTGCGGGTGAAGACCAGGCCCTGGGGCGAGCGATAGGTCAGGGTGATGGGCGTGGTCGCGGTCAGGGTCTGGCCGCCGCTCAGGGTCCAGGCGGTCTTGTCGCCTGGCAGGCCGGGAATGTTCTGCCCCAGCCAGCCGAACTCGGCGAACCAGGCATTGGCTGTCCCCTCGGGACGCAGCAGATCCACACGCGGCGACTTTGGGTCAACCGTCTCACCGTAGCTACGCAACAGCAGGTCATCGATCCGGCCCCCGACCAGATTGATCGAGCCGATCAGGGCGTCGGTCGCGATCGCGGCCCTGGGGGTGGCGGTCTTTGCCGCATCCCGGCTCAGACTGGCGGGCCGGGCCGGCGCCACGGCTACCTTGCCGGCGGGGTCCAGGGTCTGGGCGACTTCAGGCCGCTTGGCCTTGAGTTCGGCCTGCCGCTTTTTGGCGTTCGGCTCGAGCACCAGGAACTGGTAGGCGATGAGGATCGCCACCGCGCAGACAAAGAACAGGATGGTGTTGCGGGATTCGTTTTGCATGGAGCAGGTCAGACCGGCGCGGAAGGAGGGTGTGCGCCTTTGAGCGGCGCAGCGGGAAGGTCGGCGGCGAGCCTTATCAGCGCGCTTTTCACATCGTCAAGGAGACGGGTCCATTCGCGCACCGGCGTTCCGTCCCGGGCCACGAAGACATAGTCGCAACCGGGCCGTCCAAACTGCGGCAGAAGCAGCCGGGCCGCCTCTCTCAGGCGGCGCTTGGCCCTGTTTCTCACAACGGAGCCGCCGACCCGCTTGGTGGCGGTAAATCCGGCTCCGACGGCGGGATCATCATCATTCCGGGCCCGCAGCTGAACTACGACGGCGCCCTGGGCCCGGTAAGCGCCTTTTGCGGCCGCCAGAAACTGGGGCCGCTTGGTCAGGCGTCGAATGGAAAAGGTGTCTGTGCCGGTCAGGGGTTTGCCCCCCGATGCGAGCGGGGATGACGGCCTTAGGCCGTCAGGCGCTTACGGCCCTTGGCGCGACGGCGCGCAACGACCTTCTGGCCGTTTTTGGTCGCCATGCGTGCACGGTAGCCGTGACGGCGCTTGCGCACGAGACGCGAGGGCTGAAAGGTCCGCTTCACTGGTCAACTCCGAGTATTGATCGCTACACACGGGGTCCAGCCCCTTGCGATGAGCCGGGGTGGATACGGGAGAAGGTCTGGTGAGTCAACCGCTCCCTGCCAGCTTCCTACAGGTCCGGTCGGATCACCGCCTTGCCGATGACCCTTCGCTCGCCCAGCAGGTCGAAGGCCTCGCGCCACTGACCGAGCGGCAGCTCGGCATGGACCCGGGGCCTGATCGCCCCGCTGTCGGCCAGGCGCCAGACGGCCTCTGTGTTTTCCCTGCCGCGCTCGGGAAACTGCCGGCCATATTCGCCGGCGCGAACCCCCATGACCGAGAACCCCTTGATCAACGGCATATTGACCGAAACCGAAGGGATGCGTCCCGAGGTGAAGCCGATGACCAGCAGCCGGCCATCAAAGGCGATGCAGCGGACGCTTTCGTCGAAGATGTCCCCGCCGACCGGATCATAGACGACATCCGCGCCCCTGCCCCCGGTCAGGGCCTTCACCTTCTCGCGAAACCCGTCTGTGACATTGACCGTGGCGTCCGGCCCGTACTCGGCGTCCACCACGGCCAGCTTCTCGTCCGAGGCCGAGGCGGCGATGACCCGGGCCCCCATGGCCTTTGCCAGGTCCACTGCGGCCAGGCCGACACCGCCGGCGGCTCCATGCACCAGCACCCATTCGCCGGGCTCCAGCCGCGCCCGCCGCACCAGGGCGACATAGGCTGTGAGATAGGCGGCTCCATAGGCGGCTGACTGGGCGAAGCTCAGCCTCTGCGGCTTGGGTCTCAGGCCTGCCGCCGGGACGACGACATATTCGGCGAAGCCCCCCATGCGCGATCCGCCTGCCACGGCGTCCCCGACCTTCAGGCCCTCGACGCCGGGGCCGAGGCCTGCGACTTCGCCGGCAATGTCGAGGCCCGGGGTGAAGGGAACCGGGGGTTTGAACTGGTATTCGCCCCGGGTCATCAGCAGGTCAGGAAAGTTGACGCTGGCGGCAATGACCTTGACCAGCACTTCGCCTGGGCCGGGAACCGGGACTGCAATGTCTCGCACGGCGCAGCCGGCGTAGTCGGCTGCGAGGGATTCAATGACCAGTGCACGCATGAAGAAACTCCCGGGTTTTCCCGACTGTCCGAAGCGGACGCAAAGGAAGTCCAGCCCGGTCCTGCCGTGAAGCCTTCGGCTGCAGAAGGGGGGTCAGGCGGGCGCGAAGGCCTGCCGGACCAGGGTTGCGATCTCGCGGCAGGCGGCGTCGGCCGCAGCGACGGCCCCATTGAAGGCCGTAAAGCCGTGGGCCAGGGCGTCATAGCAGCGATAGGTGGTCGCCACTCCGGCGGCCTTCAGGGCCCGTGCATAGGCCTCTCCCTGATCGACCAGCGGGTCGAAGCCGGCGGTGATGACGATGGCCGGGGCCAGTCCCGCCAGACTGTCCGACCGCATCGGCGACAGTCGTACATCCGCCGGATCATCCTGCGGCCCCATATACTGGCCCATGAACCAGGTCATGACCTCCCGGGAAAGGGGATAGGAGTCTCCAAAGGTGGTCATGGAGGGCGTCTCGCTGGCCACGTCCACGGCGGGATAGATCAACAGTTGCAAGGCGGGTTGCGGTTCGCCGGTCCGCATCATTTCCTGGGCCAGGATGGCCGCGAAATTTCCGCCCATGGAATCTCCGCCAATGGCCAGATGACCGGCAGGGGCCCCGAAGCGGGCCGTATTGTCCCGCGCCCAGCGCCAGGCGGCCAGCATGTCTTCGAGACCGGCCGGGAAGCGATGCTCGGGGGCCAGGCGATAGTCCACCGACAGGACCGCGCAACGGGCTATCCTGGCCAGGATGCTGCAGAAGGCGTGGCAGGTGTCGAGATCGCCAACCACACCCCCGCCGAAATGGGCGAAGACCAGAAGCGGAGCCGCGCTGTCCTGGTCAGCCGGGCGATAGGCGCGGGCCTTCAGCTCACCGTCCGGGCCAGGCAGGGTCAGGGTCTCTACCCGCACGCCCGGCTCCAGGGGGCCGGTCATCATGGCCAGGCCCTGGGCGCTGGCCGTCCGGGCGTCCGCCGGGCTGAGACTGGCCATGGAGGGCAGGTTTCGCGCGCCATGGGTCAGGAACTGGAAGCCCGGATCGAGGGTCCGGCCGCCGCGATAGACCGCCTTGCCGCCTGACATCAGCCTCAGGACCGGGGCTGGCAGGGAGAGGAGGGTCTTGAGGATGAACTTCTGGGCGCCGGGGTCGGCCATGGCTGTCTCTTGGGCGGAAGGAAATCGGAAGGAGTCAGGCTTTGCGGGGCAGGGCCGGAAGGCCGCCGAGAATCAGCCTGACAGCGAAATCGCAGGCGGAGGCGGTATCGACGGGACGACGCTCCAGCATTCGATCGCCGATCTCCCGGGCGATGGCGATACAGGCCGCCGCCAGATAGTCCACGTCCACCCGGGGGGCGCCGCCCTTCTCGATGGCCTTGCCGATGGATTCCCGCACCTCCTCGAACACCCGCTCCATCTCCGGGGTGCGCAGGTTCAGATGCGGTTGCCGCTCGCTGGCCGGCCGTCCGGCCTGCCAGCTGTCATTCTCGTCGGCGACAAAGTCGTAATAGGTCAGGATCGCGCTGCGCAGATAGGATTCGAAATCCTGCGCCTCTTCCCAGCAGGCCCTCAGCAGCGGCCGGAACCGGCGCACGCCATCGTCCGCCAGGGCTTCGAAGACTTCTTCGCGGGACCGGAAGTAGTTGTAGAAGGCGCCCACCGACAGGCCGGTCCGCCGGATGATGTCCCGCACGGTCGCGGTGTCATAACCCAGCTCCGCAAACACTTCCCGTGCCGCGTTCAGAATGGCCTGCCGATTGGCGACCTTTGTCTGTTCCCGCTTGCCCGGGGAAAGAACGGCTGAGTGACTCATCGTCGACAGGCTAGCAGGCCTTGGCCTTGTGCGAAAAGGCTTTGGTGCCGCAGGCGGATCATCCGCCTCTCCCCGGAGCAAGGGGTTCGAGCAGGCGCCTGAGGCGAGGCCCTCTACAGTTGGACGGCAGCAAAGAGACCGTCCAGTAGCGCGGAAACCCCTTCTCTCGCAGGGGGCGGATGCATAAGGTTGCGCTCGGGGGTTGCCCAATTGTCTTCGGATCTGGCTCTGTCTGCTTTTGTCCAGCGCGTCTTCGGCTGCTCGCCCGAGACGGCCCGGGCCATCGCATCCCGGGCGACCGAGCGCCGCTTTTCCGCCCGCGCCATGGTGCTGAGGCAGGGCGACACCGCCGAGGAGGCCTGGCTTGTCGTCAGCGGTCGCGCCCAGGCGGTGGTCTATGGCGCCGACGGACAGTTCGTGCAGCTGCTGGAGTTTGGCGAAGGCGAACTGTTTGGCGCCATTGCGGGATTTGAGGTCGAGCCCCAGCCGGCCGATGTCGCGGCCATGGAGGACCTGCGGGTCGCTGTGTTTCCGGCCACGGACTTTCTGTCCCTGATCCAGAACCACGGGGCCGTGGGCCTGGCGGTGACCCGGTCGCTGCTGCGCCAGCTGCGCCGGACCACAGGCCGCATGGTCGAACGCTCTACCCTGTCGGCGGCCGGTCGGGTCCATGCTGAACTGTTGCGCATGGCCTCTCCCGATCCGGACGGGCGGCTGCTGATCCGTCCCGTGCCTGTGCTGGCCAGTATCGCGGTCCGGATCAACAGCACCCGGGAGACGGTCTCCCGCACCATCAGCTCCCTGGAACGTCGGGGAATCCTGCTCCGCACAGAGGCAGCACTCGAGATCGTCGCACCCCGTCGCCTGCGGGACATGCTGGTCTGATCCCGTCGCCGGGGCGGCCGGGACCTATCCCAGGCGAAGCCCGAAGATGGCCGGGTCGGTCTCGTCGTCATGAGGGGCGAGCTCGGCTGGCGGCATCTCGCCGATCGGTTCGCATGGCCAGTCGGCTGAGTCCGGCCCGGCGTTGAGGGCCATGGCGAAATCGGCTGTGACACAGATCGCCCCCATCGGAACCGAAGCCAGAAGCCGTTGCACCCGCTCCAGGGGGCGGCCCATCAGCATGGGCTGGTTGCGCACCACGCCAAAATCGATGGCTGTGCGCCCATTCTGCTGGAGGGCAGCCAGCGTCCTGGCGGCCTTCGCCGCCTGAACAGGATCGGCCAGGGCCAGGATCAGGCACTGTGCTGTCCAGACCGGCGGCGCCTGAAGGACGATCCCGGCCGCGGTCAGGGCGTCGAGTAGGCCGGGGATCCAGGCCCTTGCAAGATGCCCCTCCTCGTGATCCCCCGGTCCGAGGGCCATCACGGCCTGAAGCATCCGGGTTTCGTCCCTCGCCAGGGACGCAGCCGGCGGCGGCGCGGCCGCCCGGGGTGAGTCAATGGTCAGGTCCCGCAGTCCGCTGCTGCGCCAATGCCGCTGCGACCAGGCCGTGCCCCCGCGGGCCTCGCCGTCCCCGGCCGAATCCAGCACCGACAGCTGCAGGGCGTGGGAGGCCAGCAGCCGCGCCTGGGCCACCGCCCGGCCCATGGCGGACAGGGCGGCCAGTTCCAGGGTCGGGATATCCAGGGGAGACTGCGGGTCGCCCACCGCGGTCACCGTTTCGGCCTGGTCCAGGATCGCATCGAACCGGGCTGCCCAGTCCCCGCCGAAGGGTTCGACACTGGCCGCCCGAAAGGCCTGGCGCCCGACCGGCAGCACCAGATGAAGCTCGGCGCCCTGTTCCAGCAGGGCTTCGGCGATCATGATGTCAGCGCCGGCGGCGAGGGCGCCATAGCCGAACCCGACCTGTTCGGTCTTCAGGATCTCGAGGATCCCGGCCTTGAGCGCCTGGTCGTCCTCGCCGACCGAAAGATGACCTGAATAGTGCAGGGAGCGCGGCGGTCGGAAAGGGTCCAGCCAGACCGCATCCTCTCCCCGGGCCTCCAGGATCAGGGCAAACTGCCGAAGGGTCGAAGCATGGTCCTCCCAGGCCCGGGGGGCCAGAGCCATGGCCGCCTGCAGGGCTAGCCAGGCCTCATGGGTCTTGCCCAGCAACAGCATCGCCTCGGCCCGGGTAGCCGTCCGCCAGTAGGGGGTATCGGGTTCGGCATCCTCGCCGGAGTCGATTCGGGCCAGCACCCGGCCGGCCAGGGCGGTCGAACGTTCCGGTTCCCCGGCCAGCAGCGATAATGTGGCGGCGTTGATCAGCGGATAGGTCGCCCAATCGATGGCCCCGGCCTGGCCATAGGCCTCGGCCGCCTCTCCATAGAGACGGCGACGCTCGTCGCCGGTCGCCAGACGGCCCTGATCCTTAAGCAGTCGCCCCTTGACTGACAGGACAGCAGCATTGTCGGCGACTGACTCCAGCCCGGCGGCCCGGAACAGGCGCCAGGCCTGGTCCAGGGCGCCGGCCCGGGCATGGGCGACGATGGCGACAAGGGGGGCGGGGCCGGCCATGGCGGCCCGGTCAGACCTGACTCACGGGAAGCTCGAACCTCCCGAGCTGGGAATGTCCGGATCGAACAGGGTTGGCAGGGCCCTGGTCACGGCCGGGTCGGCAGAGGCGAACTGGAAGACCATATCCAGATTGAACCCCTGACGGGACGGCGGACGACGTTCAGCCACCGAGAACCAGAGCAGCCGGCAATCGGCAGGAACCCGATCTTGCTGAACCTCGCCGGACTCGTCGACAAAGGCCAGTCCGAAGTTGCTGTCCCCGCAATCCAGTTTGGTGCTGACGCCCATCGACCCCTCGCGGAACCGCCAGTTCACTGCCAGGTCCAGTTCCAGGACCACATAGCACTGTTCCGTCACCTCGATGTCAAACGGTGTCTGGTTCTCCCCGCCATCGATTGGCGGCTCAGGGCGCTTCCCGCCAGACGAAGCCTTGCCAGCCAGGGTCCTGACGAAGGCTTCTATGTCGAACGAGGGATCAATGGGCTTGTCCAGGGCGCGGCTTTCGAAGGTCAGGCCTCCCGAGCCGGCTGCGACAGTCAGCAGCCTGTGAACCAACCTGCGGGGACTGAAGCCGATCGCTGAGGCCTTCGGAATGGGAAAGGCGGGAAAATGCAGTGTCATTTGACCTTGTCTCCAGTCCCGGCAGCTTCGATGAGCCCCATGGACCGCCGGGCGTTTTCCAGCTGGTCCTTCCACGTCCGGTTTTCGGGGTCCTGGGCGGTCAGTCGCTCCAGGCCGTTGATACAGGCCTGCATCCGCCGGCGGGCCTCTCCCAGGTCACCTCTTCGGAAGGCGCCGCGTGAGAGGGCACGCTGGTTGCCGACCCAGTTTTCCTGGAACTCGGCATTCTGCGGCTCGCGTTTCAGCAATCCGTCCAGCAGGCGGCCCTGGTCCAGCAGGGCCGCCCGTGTCGCGGGCCCGTTGCCGTCCAGTTCATGGGCCAGGGCAAGCCATGCATGCTGGTTGGCCAGGTTCAGGGTCAGGCGGTTGTCGGTCGGGGCCTGGGCGGAAAGCCGGGACATGACCTCCAGGCCGGCCTGGCAGGACGGCAGGGCCTTGGCGGCGTCCTTTTCCAGCTCGATGGCCAGGGTGCAGAGGTTGACCTCGGCATAGCCCATTTCCTTCAGGAACCTGCGGTTGCCCGGTTCCATCGCGACCAGTCCCCGGGCCAGCCTGTGATACTCCAGAAAGCCGGCCCGGGCGGCGGGCGCATCTCCGGCCTTGAAGGCGACAAAGCCGATCCAGAACTCGCTCTGGGCATGGGTCCAGAGGTGGTCGCTGTTTGCCGGGTCTGCCGCCGTCAGGGCGGCGGTGATCCGTCGGGCCTCGCGGAACAGCGGCCCGGCCACATCCAGGGCCCCGCGCTTGGAGGCGTCTTCGCCCATGGCCTGCAACAGCATGGCCCGACGCTCCAGCGAAGCGGGCGGCAGACGCTTCAGATCCTGATCGCTGTAATAGTCGAGAACCTGCTGGTTGACCGAATCCAGCACCGCCAGCCGGCCCACGCCCCGCAGGCGATCCCTCAGGTCAGTGAGCATGAACTCCACCAGGCCCTCGGCCTTGGAGCGCTGCCGTTCGGCCTCGGCCCGGGCCTGGATCGCCATGAAGGTCATCAGGGCCATGACTAGCATCGCGGCCAGGGCCGCCGCCGTGACCGTCATCACGCGCTGTATCCGGCGCTGGGCGTCGCGCTGAACCAGCTGGTCGACGCCCACACCGGCCAGGCCGGCCGCCAGTTTCAGGAAGGCCAGCCGCTCGCCGTCGCCCTCCGGCCGGAAGTCCGCCGCTAGGGGCTCGACGCCGCCCGACAAAAGGGCGGCGGGAAAGGCCTCGGCCGGGGATCCGCGCACCAGGGCCGCCAGGATCGGCCGGTCCGGATGCAGTCGGCGGAAGGTCTCGATCTCGCGGGCGACCCAAGGCGAGGCCGCAGCGTCCGGCGAGCACAGGACAATCAGGCATTCAGAGTCCTGCAGGGCTGCCTGGACCAGGCTGCTGAGGTCGCCGCCCGCCGGCAGTTCCTCGCGGTCCTTGAAGATCAGCGTCAGCCTGCCTCGGCGGCCCAGCCGCCGGGGCAGGCTGTAATGTTCCAGCCTCCGATGCAGGCGATCGGCGAACCGGTCGTCCCGGTGGCTGTAGCTGATGAAGGCCCGGTATCGTCCGGTCGAAGGGGCCTCAGTTCCGTCCAAGGTCGCTCCCCTGCAAAATCCTGTCCGGGCCCTCGCCCCGGAGTCGAGCCAAAGGCTGGCAGAGGCAGGACGGACAGACAACGTTGAAGTTGAGTCTGGACGAAGTCTCCGCACCGTGACGGGCGTCACGGCAGGACGGCGTGGAAACCGTCATCAAGGGCTGTCGGGCGATTTCTGTCCAATCTCGTCCGTCCGGCCGCCAGGTCGTGAAGGATCCGCCTGTCCGGCTTTTTCCCCGAGGAGCCGGCGGCGGATCCGGGACAGCCGACGGGACCCGGCCAATCCCTTGTCGCCCCGGATCATCGCCCTCAATCACGGCCAAGCCAGTCAATCACACCCCGGCCCGCCGCCGCTCCGGTCGCCAGGCATCCCTGCAGCAGATAGCCGCCGGTCGGCGCTTCCCAGTCCAGCATCTCGCCGGCCGCGAAGACGCCGGGCAGGTCGCGGATCATCAGGTTCCGATCCAGTTGCTCCAGGGTCACGCCGCCGGCGGTGGAGATGGCCCGGTCCAGCCCGCGCGGTCCGAGCAGCCGGACCGGAACCGCCTTGATCAGTCCCGCCAGGCTTGTGGGCTGGTCGGGCAGGGGGCCGCCGGTCGCCTCCCGCATCAGGCTGATGGCGACAGGCGACAGGCCGGCGACCTTGCGCAGGTGATTGGACAGGCTCTGCGATCCGCGCGGCGTCGAGGACAGCCTGGCCGTCAGCTTGCTGACGGATGCATCGGGTCGCAGGTCAATCCGGACATCGGCCTGTCCGTCCCGGGCGAAGGCGGCGCGAAGCTCGGCGGACAGGGCATAGATGGCCCCGCCTTCCAGGCCGTAGGCGGCCACAAGCGCTTCGCCCCGCACCGTCTGGTCGCCGCAGGACACGGCGATGGCCTTGAGGGGCTGGCCGGCGAACCGCGCCACGAATTCCGGCGTCCAGACCACATTGAAACCGACATTGGCCGGCTGCAGGGGGGCGACATCCAGGCCGCGCTCGGTCAGCAGCGACACCCATTGACCGTCCGAGCCCAGCCGGGGCCAGCTGGCTCCGCCAAGGGCCAGGACCGTGGCGTCGGGCTTCTGGACCGTGCCGTCGGCAAAGGCCAGTTCCCCTTCGGTGGTCCAGCCCCGCCATTCGCTACGGGTCACAAGGCTGACGCCCCTCCCGGACAGCCGGGCCAGCCAGGCCCGGAGCAGGGGCGAGGCCTTCATGGCCCGGGGAAAGACCCGGCCGCTCGAACCGGTGAAGACCTCCTGGCCCAGGCCCTCGGCCCAGGCCGCCAGATCTCCGGGGCTGAAGGCGCCGATGGGGTTCCTGATCCAGCCTTCCGCCTCGCGATAGCGGGACAGGAAGGTCTCCAGCGGTTCGGAATGGGTCAGGTTCAGGCCGCCGCGCCCGGCCATCAACAGCTTGCGGCCGGCCGAGGCCATCCGCTCATGGATGACCACCTGGACGCCGGCCTCGCTCAGCACTTCTGCAGCCATCAGTCCGGCCGGGCCCGCCCCGATGACGGCGACGACGGCGGGATCCTGGGGGGGTGCTGTCTGGCTCATGGCGCAGTCCTAGACCCATTCCGGCCGGAAGAGGGTGTCTAATCGCCCATGGCCGCCCCTGGAGGCGTGATCGGGCGTGATGGAAACGGACCGGCGGGCGGGCGTTGGCTGTTGCGGGTGTTTATGGCCGGGGGGGGCTGAACCAAGTCGGGGATGGCGCGCTTTGATTGGCGGGAACAACAAACAGAAGGAAACCCCTCGCATGCGTATCGCCCTGATCGGCTTCGCCGCCATCGCCAGCCTCGCCCTCGCCGCCTGCGGCAGTCCTGCAGAAAAGGCCGCCGACCAGCAGGCCGAGGCCGTCACCACCAACGCCGACGCCACAGCCAAGGCCATGGACAACCAGGCCGAGGCCAACAAGGACGCCTCAGTGGCTGAGGCTGAAGCCAAGGAAGACGCCACCCGGTCCGAGGCGGACGCTGTCAAGGAAGGCGGCGCGGTCCAGGCCGACGCCATCAAGAAGGAAGCCGAAGGCCAATAGCCTTTCGCTGGCCGAAAGCGGGACGCCCCCGGGATCAGTCCCGGGGGCGTTTTCCGTTGTCTGCCGGCTTATCGCGATCCCTGGCCGTCATCGACCTTGATACAGGTCCCGGTCACCGCGTCCGAGGCCGGCGAGACAAGATAGAGCAGGGTGCTGTCCAGCTGGGCCGGGTTGCCCAGCCGCTGACGGCTGAAGCCCCGGGTGATGTCCCCGACCCGCTCCAGCATGCCGTCCATCATTTCCGAGGCGAAGGCGCCGGGGGCGATGGCGTTGACGTTGATGTGAAACCGCGCCCACTCCACCGCCAGGGCTTCGGTCATCCGGACCACCCCGGCCTTGGTCACCGAATAGAGGGCGGCGCCATGGCCGCCATAGTCATAGGCGGCCATGGAGGCGATATTGACGATCCGCCCCGGCAGTTTTGCCTCCATCCGCTGGCGGGCGAACTCGCAGGCCAGGATGTAGGGGGCCCGCAGGTTGGTATCCAGAACCCGGTCGATCAGCTCCACCGGCATCTTGGTGGCGCGCTGGGCGTCCGGAATTCCGGCATTGTTGATCAGGATATCGACCGGTCCCAGGGCGTCCCGGGCCTGGCCTACCACGGCCAGCAGCTGGTCGGCGTCGGTGACGTCCAGGGCCAGGGGCGCGGCTGAACCGCCCTCGGCGATGATCTCCTCGGCCAGGGCCTCCAGCCGCTCCAGACGGCGGCCGGTGACAGCCACCTTGGCGCCGCAGCGGGCCAGCACCTGGGCAAACCGCTTGCCAAGGCCGGAAGAGGCCCCGGTCACCAGGGCCACCTGGCCGGTCAGGTCGATCGAGGCATTGGGCAGGGGATAGGTCATGGGCGTCCTCCAGTGATTTTGAGGCCAGTCTTCACGCCTGACGATGCGTCAGGGAAGGGGGCATTCAGATCGTCAGGCTGACCACGACAGGGCGCTCCACCTTTCCCCCGCGGGCGCCTTGCTCCCGGGGAAGCGGGCGCGGATAGTCGCGTTGCCGGGAGCCCGACATCCAGAAGAAGCGCCAGATGGCGCCATGGGCCCTGGCGGGAGGACGACCATGAACAATCCTGCGGCCCCGGCGGCCAGTCAGGTCAGCAAGGGCGACTATGGCCTGCTGATCCTGCTGACCCTGATGAACGTGCTCAATTTCGTCGACCGGCAGCTGCTGTCGAGCTTCGCCAACTTCATCGTTCCAGATCTTCAGCTGACCAATACCGAGTTCGGCCTGCTGACCGGCCTGGTCTTCCTGGTCTTCTATGCCGTGGCCGGGCTGTTCATGGGGGCCCTGGCCGACCTGGTGAACCGGCCCCGGCTGATCGCCGTGGCGATGTTTGGCTGGAGCGCCTTGACGGCGGCATCGGGGCTCGCGAGGGGTTTTCTCAGCCTGGCGCTTCCGCGGGTGTTCATCGGGATCGGCGAATCGGCCCTGACACCCACGGCCATGTCCCTGCTGGCCGACCGCTTTCCGCCGGCCAGCCGTGGCTTCGCCTCGGGCTTCTACTATATGGGCGTGCCCATCGGGGTGGGGGTCAGCCTGCTGGTCGCCGGGTTCCTCGGCCCGGCCATAGGCTGGCGAAACTGTTTCTTTGTGCTGGGCGCCATCGGGGTGGTCTTCTCGGCCGTGATCCTGCTGGTCCGGGAGACCCGGCCTTCCCGCAAGGCCAAAACCATCGACCCGCAAGCCCCCGCCGCTCCCGGCGCCCGGGCCCTGATCGGAGAATTCCTCACCGCCCTGAAGGGGTCACCGACCCTGCAGTTGATGATCCTGGGCGGGGTCTGCATCCATTTCGTGCTGGGCGCCGCCAGTTTCGACCAACTTTGGCTGGTCAAGGAGCGCGGTTTCGAACGCGGCGAGATCGCCATCCTCAGCGGCCTGATCGCCACCGTGGCAGGGGCCGCCGGCAATCTCTTCGGCGGCTTCGCCAGCGACTTCTGGGCCCGCCGGACGGGTCAGCCCCGGGCCATGTTCATGGTTGTGCTGCTGCTGGTGCTTTTGCCCGTGAACCTGGTCTATCGCCTGGTCCCCAGCGACAATCCGGTCTTCTGGCTCTGTGTCGCCGTGGCCTATTTCCAGCTGGGGGCCTTCTATGGCCCGACCTTCTCGGCGGTGCAGGAGCTTTGTCCGCCCCAGGTCCGCTCCACCGTGGTGGCCTTCTATCTGATGACCCTGAATGTCGTGGGCCTGGGCTGCGGCATCACCGGGGCCGGCATCCTGGCCGACGCCCTGACAAAAGCCGGGGTGGCCCAGCCCTATAGCTGGACCCTGTTTGTCTTCACCGCCCTGTCGGCCCTGGCCATCCCCTGCTATTTCCTTGCGGCCCGGGCGGCGAAGCGGGCGGCCTGACCGCCGCCTCCGCCGGGAAAAGCGCTGGATCCGCAGGAGACAACCACTTGGCCTGGAGCCGCCGATACGACGGAGACGAACCGGTCCGGGTCAACAAATGGCTGGCCCAGAACAGCGTCTGTTCGCGGCGCGAGGCCGAGGCCCTGATCGCCCAGGGCCTGGTGGCCATCGAGGGCGAGACGGTCGAGGATGTCGGCCGCAAGATCCTGCCCGGCCAGACCCTGGTCCTGGCGGACCAGGCCTCCGCCCGGCTGGAGGCCCAGCTGACCGTGCTGTTCCACAAGCCGGTCGGCATCGTCTCGTCCCAGCCCGAACATGACCAGATCCCGGCGGTGCGCTTCCTGCGCCGGCCCAACCTCTGGGGGGAGAGCGCGGTGGTCCCCGGCGCCGACAGCCATCTCGCCCCGGTCGGACGGCTGGACATGGATTCCCGGGGCCTGTTGATCCTGTCCGAGGACGGGGTCCTGGCCAAGGCCGTCATCGGCCCCGACTCCGAGCTGGACAAGGAATACCAGGTCCGGGTCGCGGGGGAGATCACGCCAAAGGCCCTGGCCCTGCTGCGCCACGGCCTGGAACTGGACGGCCGCCAGCTGCGCCCCGCCATGGTCGAGGAGATTTCCCCCGGCCTGCTGCGCTTTGTGCTGACCGAGGGCCGCAATCGCCAGATTCGCCGGATGTGCGACCTGGTCGGACTGGAGGTCATCGACCTGTTCCGCCACCGCATCGGCCCGGTCACGCTTGGCGACCTGCCGGAAGGGCGCTGGCGGGTGTTGTCTGCGGCGGAGCGGCAGGGTCTGATCGAGGCGTCGGCGCTGCGAAGCTAGATCGATGGCAGCAGGAGTAGATTTGCGGCAGGTCGAGTTATTGGCTATAAAGCCTAGGTTTTTATAAGAGAGATTTCGCAAATGTCACTCATCGTCGGAACTGCGGGTGACGACGTCTTGAGCGCAACAAGTCTCAATAATGAATTTGACGTGAAGCAGGGTGGAAAAGATAAAATTTATGGAAATTCATGTATAGACAAATTCTATTTTGGATCTTCATTGACTAAATCCGATCGAGTCTATGGTGACTTAGGAATTGATACAATATATCTTGAAGGTGATTACAGTTTCGGACTTAAATTTGCGAATGGCACCATGCGCGATGTCGAGATTATCGAACTGGCCAGTGGGTTCAGTTATGACATTACGATCGCGGCGCTGACGGTGGGCAGCGGCAGTACGTTGACGCTCGACGCGACTAATCTTTCATTCGATGACCATGTTCGCTTCAACGGCGCTGCCGGGGCTAACGGCGAGGAATTGACCATGCTCGGCGGGGCTGGGGCCGATACACTGCTTGGAGGCTACAGCGCCGACACCTTTGACGGCGGCGGCGGAGCAGATTTCCTGGATGGCAACGCCAATTCACTGTCTGCTCTGACAACAGACACCTTCGTCTACGCCGCCGCCAGTGACTCCACCGGCCTGATCCACGACACAGTCGAGGGTTTCAACGCCGATCTCGACCTGTTCGATCTCTGGACCGCCGTCAGCGGGGTGGATGAGGCCGTCGCCGGCGGCAAGCTGAGCAAGAATTTCGACGCGAACCTGTCCAAGGCCATCGGCGCCGATGAACTGGCGGCCGGCCATGCCGTGCTGTTCAACCCGGACGAAGGCAAGTTCGCCGGCAAGACCTTCCTGGTCATCGACACCAACGGGACGGCCGGATACCAGGCCGGGCAGGATCTGGTGATCGAACTGGTCAACGGCCTGAACCTGGCCAGTCTGAACGCGGATGTCTTCATCTGACGCCCTGACGGCGCCCGTCGCGCCGCCTCCGGGCTGATCCTGTTCAAACGCCTGTTTCACGTCTATTATCGCCGGTAACCTGAAACAGACGGCGGGACGGACCCAGACATGACACAGGCCGAGATCGAACATTTCGACGTGGTGATCGTCGGGGCGGGCCTGTCGGGCATTGGCGCAGGCTATCACCTGCAAGCCGGCAGCCCGGACCGCACCTATGTCATCCTCGAAGGCCGCGCGGCCAGCGGCGGGACCTGGGACCTGTTCCGCTATCCGGGGATCCGGTCCGACAGTGACATGTATACCCTTGGCTACAGTTTCCGGCCCTGGAAACAGGCCAAGGCCATCGCCGACGGTCCCTCCATCCTCGACTATGTCCGGGACACCGCCGCCGATCACGGCATCGATCGCCATATCCGCTTCAACCACATGGTCCGGTCGGCGGCCTGGGACAGCGCCACCGCCGCCTGGACGGTGGAGGCGCAGGTCGGCGAGGACATCGTCCGGTTCACCTGCAACTTCCTTTTCATGTGCTCGGGCTACTACAGCTACAAGGCCGGCTACGCGCCGGACTTTGCCGGCATGGACAGCTTCCAGGGCCGGATCGTCCATCCCCAGCACTGGCCGGAAGACCTGGACTACAGCGGCAAGAAGGTCGTGGTGATCGGCAGCGGCGCCACCGCCGTGACCCTGGTGCCGGAAATGGCCAAGGCCGCCGGCCATGTCACCATGCTGCAGCGCTCGCCCACCTATGTGGTGTCCCGTCCGGCCGAGGATGGCATTGCCAACTGGCTGCGCACCGTCCTGCCGCCCATGGCCGCCTACGGCATAACAAGGTGGAAGAATGTCCTGCTGGGCATGGTGTTCTTCCGCATGGCCCGCAACAAGCCGGAACAGACCAAGGAGCGCATCATCGCCATGGTGCGGGAAAAACTTGGCCCCGACTACGATGTCGAGACCCACTTCACCCCCCGCTACAACCCCTGGGACCAGCGCCTCTGCCTGGTGCCGGACGATGACCTGTTCGAGTCCATCAAGGCCGGTTCCGCCTCGGTGGTCACCGACGAGATCGAGACCTTCACCGCCACCGGCCTCAAACTGAAGTCCGGCCAGACCCTCGAGGCCGATGTGGTGGTCACCGCCACGGGCCTGAACCTGGAGGTCCTGGGCGGCGCGATCTTCAGCGTCGATGGCCGGCCGGTCACCTTCTCCGAGACCCTCAGCTACAAGGGCATGATGTATAGCGACGTGCCCAACATGGCCTCGTCCTTCGGCTATACCAACGCTTCCTGGACCCTGAAGGCCGACCTGACCTGCGGCTATGTGGTGCGACTTCTGAACCACATGACCGCCACCGGCCTGCGCCAGTGCACCCCCGTCCGCCGTCTCGGCGACGAGGGCAGCGAGGACTGGCTGGACTTCTCCTCCGGCTATGTCCAGCGGTCCGTGCACCTGTTCCCCAAACAGGGCGCCAAGGAGCCCTGGAAACAGCACCAGAACTACGCTCTGGACCTGATGGCCCTGAAGTTCGGCAAGGTCGAGGACGGCGCCATGATCTTCTCCAACCCCATGTCGACAAGGTCGCCTGCGGCGGCGTGAGGGCGCGCAATCGGGTGCGGTATCGCGTTGACGCTCACCCCTTCTCCCCTGTCCGGTAATCCCCAAACGCCCCGTCCCGGGCATCCAGGGCCGCCGTGACGCTCTGGCGGAAGCGGGCGAAGGTCTCGCGGCTGCTGTCGGTGGTCAGGGCCAGGGCCTGGATCTCGGTGCCGGCCCGGATGGCGTTCCTCAGGCCCATGGCCTCCATGGCCCGGTGGACAGCCCGCTTGTTGGTCTGTTGCACATCGGTGGGGATCTTCGCGATCCGCGCCGCCATGGCCAGGACTTCGGCCTCGAGCTTATCCGCCGGAAAGGCCCGGTTGGCGAAACCGACCCGCACGGCCTCCGCCCCGTCCATGGGGTCGCCGGTCAGCATCATCTCCATGGCGGGTCTGAGACCACAGAGCCAGGCATGGAACTGGTTGTCCGGCGGGCTCATCATCCGCACCGGCGGATAGCCGATCTGCGCATCCTCGGCGACATAGACAAGGTCGCAGGAAGTCGCCAGTTCCGAGCCCCCGGCCAGACACCAGCCATGAACCTGGGCGATCACCGGCTTGGCCAGGTCCCAGATGCGGAAGCAACCCTCCACCACATGGCGCGACCACTGGCCAGGGCCCCCGGCCGTATGGAAGGGCAGGGGCTGGCGGGCCCCCTCGGGCGACAGGTCATAGCCGGCCGAGAAACAGGTCCCGGCTCCGCGCAGGATCATCACCCTCACCTCGGGGGCGCGGTCGGCAGCCTCAAGGGCGGCGAACAGTTCGCCGCGCAGGGCATTGGACAGGGCATTGCGCTTGTCCGGCCGGTTCAGGGTGAACCGACGCACATGGGGCGCCGGGTTGTCCGTCAGCAACAGTGCCGGCTCTGGGGCGGGGTGGGTCATCGGGAGCGCTTCCTCGGGTCATCTGTTTTGACCCGAGGCTAACACCCCATCACAGCCCCTGTCCCGGAACGCCTTCTGGCTCAGAGCGCCTTGCCGGGCAGGATCCGCAGGCCCAGACCGGTCAGGACGATCAACACCGCCTCGATCACCATGGGCGGGACCTGGGCAGGGCTGGGGCCGTTGAGGACCAGGTTCAGGACCCTGCCGGTCAGGGCGATGCCCAGCATCAGCACCACCGGGGTCAGCCAGCGGGCCTCCTTGCGGATCACCGCCGCCAGCATCAGTACGCCGGAAGCGCCGAAGAAGCCGGCCATGTCGGCCCGAAGCGTCCCCAGGCCCGCCGGGCCGCCGGCGGTCAGGTCCATGGTCGCGGCGATCTTCGCCGGGTCTATCCAGAACCGGCTGGCGATCAGCAGGGCCAGCAGTCCGGTCAGGCCGAGCAGGCCCCGCATGATGGTGATTCCCATGGTCTTCCCCCTTGATGGATCCTGCCTTTGACGGCGGACCTCGCGCCACACCAGATATCCGGCAAGGCCGGCAACCAGTCCCAGCCCCAGGATCAGGGGCAGGGCGAATGTCTCGGCGATCCTCAGGCCGATATTCAGGGCGATTTCCCGGTCGGCCGTATAGCCGGCCGGGACCTCGGCCACCCCCACCCTGGCGGCATAGGCGCGGTAGTCGGCCAGCATGGCCGCCGCCTCGGCCGGACGCTCGGCGCTCAGGTCGCGGGTCTCGCCAGGATCGCGGACGATGTCATAGAGCCGCCAGGCAGGATCGCCCATGGGACCGGCATTGCGGGTGAGTTTCAGGTCGCCCTTCCAGAGGGCGCTGTCGCCGGCCGCCTCCATGCCCACCGGCGTGTTGGCGTCATAAACCGCCTCGGCCGCCCCCTTCAGGATGGGGGTCAGGCTCTTGCCGACGATCGGGGGGGCAGGGGCCGGGGCCGGGCTGGCCCCGGCGATCTCCAGCAGGGTCGGCGTGATGTCGGTGATGACCGAAAAGCCCCGGGCCGTGACCCCGGACCGCACCCCGGGTCCCGCCACGATCAGCGGCACCCTTGTGCCCCCCTCTGACGCATAGAATTTGTAAAGCGCCCCGGGCGCTGCGGCGGCGCTGGCCCAACCCGGACCGATGGCGGCATAGGTTCCCTTCTGTCCAAGCCGCCCGATGTCCTGGGAGTAGCCGACGCTGTTCAACCACAGTTTGAAGATCGGTTCGGAGACTGGATCGCCTGATTCCGGTCCATTGTCGGACAGCACCACGAAGAGGGTGTTGTCATACCGGCCTGTGGCCTTCAGATGCGCCACCAGCCGGCCCAGTTCTGCGTCCATGGCCTCCAGCATGCCGGCATTGACCGCCATGCGCTTGGCCGCCAGGGCCTGTTCCCCGGGGCTGAGGCGGTTCCAGTCGCGGACATTGGCCGGTGGCGGCCCCATGGGGGTTCCCGGCGCGATGAGCCCGGCCCGGATGGCCCCCTCATAACGCCGCTGTCGCTGCTTTTGCCATCCGCCGGCATAGACCCCCTCATAGCGGGCGACATATTC
This sequence comes from Caulobacter sp., assembly GCA_029866155.1. Lineage (GTDB taxonomy): Bacteria > Pseudomonadota > Alphaproteobacteria > Caulobacterales > Caulobacteraceae > Caulobacter. The sequence goes on from JARWZW010000027.1 coordinate 50,737, forward strand.
GGCCGGGGCCTGGATCGGGATGTGGATGGCCAGGAAGGGGAGATAGGCGAAGAAGGGCTGCCCGTCCGAAGGGGTCTGGTCGATGTAGCGGATCATCCGGTCGACCAGGAACCGCGAGGAATAGAAGTCGTCCGGCAGGCTGGCCGGCTTGCCGTCCTCGAACCAGTCGGCATCGCGATAGATCGGGAAATAGGGCCGCTTTTCCCAGTTGTCGCCGCCGGTGGCGTCCAGCGGAAAGGACCGGTCAAAGCCCCGCTGGTTGGGCAGGTCCGCCGCGCCATGGCCGAGATGCCACTTGCCCGCCATGTAGGTGTGATAACCCGAGGCCTGAAGGCGGCTCGCCACGGTCACCACATTGGCCGGCAGTCGGCCCTGGTATGCCGGGTTCTTGCGATGGGCGGCCGGGGTGGTTTCCGGCAGGTTGGCCGTGCCGGCGGTATGGCTGTCGACCCCGGTCAGCAACATGGCCCGGGACGGGGCGCACATGGGCGAGGCGTGGAAGTTGGAGAACCTGGTTCCCCGGGTGGCCAGGGCGTCTATGGTCGGGGTGGCAATCTCGCCGCCATAGCTGCCAAAGTCGGTATAGCCGGCGTCATCAACCAGAATGACCACGATATTGGGACGGGCCGGCGCGGCGGCGCGGGTCGCCGCATCCCCGGGACTCACGGCCAGCAGGGTCAGGCCAATCAGGGCCAGGAGCATCAATCGCAGCCGGTTCATGGTCGCCGCCTTTCTATTGGCACTAATAATGTCAATATATTCTGACTCTGTCGAGCCGTCCTGACGACCAATCCAGCTTGGCGAAGCCGGAACTTGCCGCCAGACTGTCCCACTGCGGCGTCAACAGAACGCCCAACCCAGGGAAGATCACCATGTCGCAGGCGCCGCTGCCCACCCTTCTGGAAATGACCCCGCTCAATCCGGTGTTCCGGGCTGATCCCCATGTCGTACTGGACGACCTTCGCAGCCGCTGTCCGGTCCTGTCCGATCCGGTCTCCGGCAATATCATCCTCAGTCGCTATGGCGACGTCCGGGCCCTGGTGTCCGACCTCAGCCTGCTCCGCGACCCGATCCATGCCGAAGAGGGCGCCATCCTTCAACGGCGCTTTCTCGATAATCTCGACCCCAGCGTCCCCCGGGCCAGCACCACCAGCATCCTGATGCTGGATGACCCCGACCATGCCCGCATCCGCCAGCCCCTGGCCCAGGCCCTCTACGCCCGGGTGGCCCGCTTCCGGCCCGAGGTCGAGCGGATCGTGGGAGCGGCCCTGGATGGCCTGGAAGGCGAGGCGGAGTTCGACCTGATGGACCGGTTCTGCGTGCCCATCCCCATCGATGTCATTGCCTCGATCCTGGGAGTCGATCACGAACGTCTGGACGAGTTCCGGGCCTGGTCCGAGGGCGTGATCCAGGGCCTAAACCCTTTCCGCAATGCCGAGCAGACCGCTGTCATGGAAAAGGCCAACCTGTCTCTGACCGAGTATTTCCTGGCCTCCATCGCCGACCGCCGCGCCAACCCCCGGGACGACCTGATCAGCGACATGACAAGGCTGCAGGCGCAAGGCGCGCCCCTGACGGACGAGGAACTGCGAATCAACCTGGGAGCCCTGCTGGTCGGCGGAAACCTGACCACCACCGACCTGATCGGCAACGCCGTGCGGCTGCTTCTGCTCAATCCGGCCGAGCTGGACAAGCTGAAAGCCGACCCCGCCATCATCAATGCCGTGGTTGAGGAGGTGCTGCGCTACGAGCCGCCCGTCGACATCACCAGCCGGGTCATGTCGTCAGATCAGGAGATTGGCGGCTGTCCGGTCCGCAACCGCCAGGCGGTGACCCTGTCCCTGCGGGCGGCGAACCGTGACCCTGATGTCTTTGATGAGCCCCACCGGTTCGATGTCAGCCGCAAGCGCCGACCCCATGTCGCCTTTGGTGGCGGCGCCCATATCTGCATCGGCGCCCCCCTCGCCCGGCTGGAGGCCCAGGTCGCCCTGGTGCGGCTGTTCGAAAGGTTCCCCGGCCTGAAACTGGCCCATCCCGACCAGGCGCCGGAATGGCGGACCCTGCCTTTCTTCCGGGGCCTGGAGCGGCTGGACCTGGCGGTCTGAGCGCCCCTGTCGCATCCCTGCCGGATTTATCGGTTTCTATGCAGTTTGTTCAGACCTGCCAGCGAAATACAGCAGGGTAGCAGGGGGCGTGGAGGCAGGGATGGCGATCGCATCAAGAGGGCGCGGCGTCCGGAGTCTGGCCAGCCTCATGACGTCGAGGTCCTCGTCCCGGGTCCTGAACCTGATTTCGGCCTGGGATGCAGCCGAGCGGACCAAGCGGCCTCTGCATCCGATGCTTTTCCAGACGCCAGCCCTCAATCGCAGTTTCATCATCAAGCATCGGCTGAGGCAGAACGAGCGCGAGTCCTTTGCGGATTTCCGGTCCACGGCGACCAAGTTGATTCTGCCCATTGATCCGAGCAACCTGGCGATCGGCGGCAAGTCGGTCTTCATCGGCCAGATGAACTTCGAGCGACTTATCGAAGAGGCGACCGGGATCCAGAATGTCTACGACTCGCCCGACGTCAAACTGCTGCATGAGCTGGACCGGATCCCGTCCTTCGATCCCTTCATCTTCCGGGAGTGGCTGAACAAGCTGGGCCACCAGGCGGATGAGCGCTATTTCGCCCTGTCGCCCTCCGTCATCGCCGGGATGGAAGACTTTGTCGTCCAGGAGATCGGACATCTGGTGTCCATGTCCCTGGCCGGAGCGGCCGCCAACGCCGCCATCCTTCGCCTGGCCCGCAAGATGCTCTCCAGCCAGTATGACGAGGAACTTGCGCCTCTTCAGATGACTCTTCGCATGTCCAGGGAGGAATTCCGCGACGGCATGTTCGGCTGGAAGGGCCTGCTCTATTACAAGTGGCTGGCCAAGCGGATCGAAGGCGACCTGCCGGGTCTGCTGTCAGGAATGCTGGGCGTACGTCCCAAGCGCAATATCACGCGCCAGCAGATCGAGGATTCCTCGGGTCTGGTCCGGTCGATCGGCGCCAGTATCTCCGAGTATTTCAATGCCGTCTCGGACCGGGTGCGGACTTATGACGCCTCCTACCAGATGCTGACGCGCAAGCAGGATCCGGTGGGCTTCCGGGCCTTCCTGCTCAAGGCGCCGCAGATGTTCCTGGAAATGGGTGATTACGTCGGCATGCTCGAGCATTCCGTGGAGTTCTGGAAATACCGGTCAAAGGACATCGAGCCTTCGCGGTTTACAGGGGATGATTATCTCGAGTTGATCCTCGACCTTAAGGATGGTCTCGGCTCCAACTAAGGTCTGCAGTTGAATTGTCGATGGATCGGTCAAGCCGCCGGCTCTGATGTATGACAATCGGCGTCGCCCATACTGGGGCGTTTCCTGGCCTCTGCTTGGTAACCCTGACAATAGGCACTTTATTCAGACATTTCAGACAAAAGACGCTGAACACGAAGGTTGGGGGCAGCTTTGGCGCAGCCAATGAAGGGACGCGGGGTCGGCAGCCTCGCCAGCCTTATGAAGTCTCGCTCAACATCGAGGGTGCTGAACCTGATCTCCGCCTGGGATATGGCTGAAAAGACCAGGGAGCCTCTGGAGCCCCAGCTTTTCGAAAGCCCGGCCCTGAATCGTAGCTTCCTCATCAAGCATCGCCTTCGATCCAACGAGTTCGAGGTCTTTCCAGAGTCCCGTTCGACCGCCACCAAGCTGATCCTGCCCATCGATCCCAGGAACCTGTCGCTGGGCGGCAAGTCGGTCTTCATAGGACAGATAAACTTCGAGCAACTGATCGAGGACGCCACCGGAATCCAGGATGTCTATGGCTCGCCCGATATCAAGTTGCTTCGGGAGCTTGACCGGATTCCGTCCTTTGACCCCTTCATCTTCCGGGAGTGGATGAGCAAGATTGGCCGGACGGCTGACGAGCGGTACTTCACGCTTTCGCCGACCGTGATCGCGGGCATGGAAGACCTGGTGGTCCAGGAGATCGGCAATCTGGTCTCCATGTCCCTGGCCGGATCTGCAGCCAATGCCTCGGTCCAGAAACTGGCCCGCAAGATGCTGTCCAGTCACTATGACGAGGACCTGGCGCCGCTGCAGATGACCCTGCGGATGAGCAAAGAGGACTTCCGCGACGGCCTGTTCGGCTGGAAGGGGCTGCTCTATTACAAATGGGTGGCCAAGAGGATCGAGGCCGATCTGCCGCCCCTGCTTTCGGGCCTCCTGGGCGTCAGACCCCGCCGCCATATCTCCCGCGAGCAGATCGAGGACTCCATGCTGGTGGTCCGGTCGATCGGGGCCAGCATCTCGGAGTATTTCAAGGCGGTGACTGACCGGGTGCGGGACTATGACGAGTCCTACGAGATGCTGACCAAGAAGCAGGACCCGGTCGGCTTCCGCGCCTTTCTCCTGCGGGCGCCACAGTTGTTTCTCGAGATGGGTGATTATGTCGGCATGCTCGAACACTCCGTTGAGTTCTGGAGCTATCGTTCGAAAGCCATTGAGCCGGCCCGTTTCACCGGCGATGAGTATCTGGAATTGATCCTTTCGCTGAAGGACGGTCTGGGGTCGAACTGAGCATGTTTTTTGATCGGTTTACCCTGCTTGATCAGCAGTCCTAAAGGGCTGGCACATAATGTGTGCAGCATGGACCCGGCCCCGTTTCCTCTCCAGAATCTGCCCGAACGTCGCTCCCGGCGCAGGCAATTCTGTCGCCTGCCAGCCCTGATCTGTCTGCCTCACCTGAACAATGGCCTGGCCTGTACGGTCGAGAACCTCAACGAGACCGGGGCGCGTCTGCGTCTGTCGACCCTGGCCCTCATCGCCGCCGACTTCCGGATTGTGTTGCCAACGGTCTTCGTAGCCTACGAGGCCAAACTGCTTTGGCGGCGCAACCTCGACCTCGGCGCCCAGATTCTGCGGCGTTATGACCTTCAGCAACTGGCGTCTCCCGCCGTTCCGGAATCCTGACCTTGCCGGCTGGATCGAGGACGCGCCGACTTACGGATCAGCCGGTCGCTTTGTCGCCTGCCCCGGCATGCTTCCGCCCGCAGGCTTCCGCTCGCAGGCTTCGGGTCCAGCCGTCTGAGATCCTGGCCCAGAAGCACTGTTGACAGGGCAGGCGGTCGCAAAGCACCCTCCTTCCTGGCATATTCCGGGGGAGGCCTGGTGCAGGGTCGTCAGAGCCTGTTTCGATCCGACAACCGCTTCATACTGATCGAAACATGCTCCCGCGTCGTCGGCAGCTTGGGCCCTTGTCGATCGTGATCGTGAAGCCCGGCTGCCATTGAACGGATCATGCGGGGAGGCCGGCCATGGCCGACAATCAGCGAGCAGACCAGGACCCGGGGCATCTGCTGCTGCGTCTGGGCGTCCTGTTGTTTCTTGTTGGCCTGCTGACCGGCTTCGTCATACCGTTTCTCGCGACGCCGCGCCTCGGCCTGTCGAGCCATCTCGAGGGGCTCATGAACGGGCTGTTCCTCATGGTGCTGGGGCTCATGTGGCCGCGCCTGGTCCTCGGCCCCATGGCGCAGCGGATCACCGTCTGGCTGGCGGTCTACGGGGCCTTTGCAAACTGGTTCGCAACGCTTCTCTCGGCCGCCACGGGCGCCGGCGCCATGATGCCGATCGCTGCAGCCAATCGCACGGGATCTGCCCTCACCGAGACCGTCGTCGGCTTCCTGCTGATCAGCCTGTCCCTGGCGATGGTCGCGGTCTGCTGTCTGCTTCTCTGGGGACTCAGGCGCGGCGGACGGCGGCCCCCGGCTGTCGCCGGGGACCGGACCGGTCCCTGATCCAGGAGCCCGTCCTGTCGCGATCGAACCGATCCCGGCAGACGGCAGGCTCTAATTGACCCGCCTTGTGCGCCCCGCCCAGTAGGGTTCGCGCAGTTCCCGTCGCAGGATCTTGCCCGAGGCGTTGCGGGGCAGGGCCTCGATGAAGTCCACGGTCTTGGGCGCCTTGAAGGCGGCGATCCGGGTCCGGGCGAAGGCGATGATATCCTCGGCGTCGGGGGTCACGCCCGGCTTCGGTGCGACGATGGCCTTGACCGCTTCGCCCCATTTGTCGTCAGGCACCCCGATGACCGCCACCTCGGCGACATGCGGATGGCCATAGACGGCGCTCTCGACCTCGGCCGGATAGATGTTCTCGGCCCCGGAGATGATCATGTCCTTCACCCGGTCGTGGATGTAGAGATAGCCATCCTCATCCAGGTAGCCGGCGTCGCCCGACCGCAGCCAGCCATCCGACCCGACGGTGGCTTTCGTGGCCTCGTCCAGCTTCCAGTAGCCGACCATATTGGCCACCGAGCGGATCGCGACCTCGCCGACGGCGCCGGGCGGCAGGACCTGACCCTCCTCGCCCATGATCTGGATCTGGACGCCCGGCATGGGCAGGCCCGCCGCCCGCATGCGCGGATTGCCGGCCGGATCGTGATCCTCTGGCGGCAGATAGACGATGGTGCCGCAGGTCTCGGTCATGCCGTACTGCTGGCAGAAGCCGCAGCCGAACACCTCCATACATTCCCGCAGCAGATCCAGGGGAATGGGCGAGGCGCCATAGAGGATGTATTTCAGCCGGCTGTAGTCCACAGACCGGGCCCGGGGCTGGCGCACCACGATCTGCAGGGCGGCGGGCACCATGAACATCTTGGAAATCTGGTCCTGCTCGATGAAGTCCAGCACCTTGAAGGGGTCAAACTCCCGGGCCACCACGCCCTTGGCGCCGTTGTACAGGCCGACAATGCCCCAGCCCGTTCCGCCGATATGGGAGACCGGCATGGCCACCAGGCTGACATCCGTCGGACCCCACTGGTTCCAGTCCATCTTCGCTTCCGCCGCCTCACGTCGTCCGCCCAGCACGTTGAGGTGGCTCAGCATCGCGCCCTTGGGCCGACCGGTGGTGCCGGAAGTATAGAGTTGCACCGCCACGTCCCCCTCCGAGATGACGACGCCAGGATCTGTATCCGGGGCGGCGTCGCGCCAGGCCTCATAGGTCGTCAGATCGTCCGGCCCGGTCTCCATGGCGATGACGCGGGGCGGCCTGGGCAGGCCTCCGGCCGCCTGGCGCGCCAGGTCCAGCACCTCGGGACCCGAAAACAACAGCGGCGCCTCCGAGTCCTCCAGGATGTAGGCTACTTCCGGCGGCGCCAGACGCCAGCCGATCGGCGTCATCACTGCGCCCATCTTGGCGGCACCGATCAGCAGCTCGAAATAGTGGTCGCTGTTCTTGCCCAGATAGGCGATCCGCTGGCCCTTGGTCAGGCCTTCGGCCATCAGGGCGTTGGCCACCTGATTGGTGCGCCGGTCGAACAGGGCAAAGCTGGTCGCCCGTCCCTCGAAGACCAGGGCCGTGTCCTCGCCCCGCTCCCGGGCCTGATAGCGGGCGATATCGCCCAGGGTCGGCATCTGGTCGAAGTCGATCTCACTCATGGTGTTTCCTGGTCTCGAGGGTCTTGCTGTTATGCGGGGCGGCTCAGAGGCCGAGCACCAGCCGCGCCATGATGTCCCGCTGGATCTCGTTGGAGCCGCCATAGATCGAGGCCGCCCGGTTGTTCAGGTATCGGGGCATGGCCACCAGGCTGTGGTCCGGGCCCACAGGGGCGACGTTGCTGCCGGGCGTGCGGGCGTCCGGCTGGACGACCGGGCCGTAATGGGCCGCCACCTCGATGGCCAGTTCGTCGATCCGCTGCATGGCCTCGGTGCCCTGGGTCTTCAGCATGGACGAGGCCGGGCCCGGATTCTTGCCGCTGGACAGGGCGGCCATCACCCGATGCTCGGTCATCTCGATGGCCTCGACCGCGATCTCTGCGGCCGCCAGCCGACCCCGGAAGGTCGCGTCTGCCAGCAGGGAGCCCGCATCATCGCCGCCCTCGGCCTGGGCCATGCGGCGCACCCGCCTTAGCGACACCTTCAGTCCGGCCGCCGAACCGCCGCCCCGCTCGAACTCCAGCAGGTACTTGGCCACGGTCCAGCCCTGGTTCTCCTCGCCCAGCCGGCCCGACCTCGGCACGCGGACATTGTCGAAGAACACCTGGTTGACCTCATGTTCCCCGGCCAGGGTGATGATCGGCGCCACGGTGATCCCCGGCGTGTCCATTTCCAGCAGCAGGAAGGTGATGCCGGCCTGGGGCTTGCCCTCGAAATTGGTCCGCACCAGACAGAACATCCGGTTGGCGAAATGGGCGTGGGTCGTCCAGATCTTCGAGCCGTTGAGGATATAGTCGTCGCCGTCGCTGTCGGCCCGCATCTGCAGGGACGCCAGATCCGACCCCGAACCGGGTTCCGAATAACCCTGGCACCAGTAGTCCTCCCCGGCCAGGATTCGGGGCAGATAGAAGGCCTTCTGAGCGTCGGTGCCGTACCGCATGATACAGGGGCCAACCATCTTCAGCCCCATGGGCGACAGGCCGGGCGCCCCGGCGGCCGCGCATTCGGAAGCGAAGATATAGCGCTGCATCTCGGTCCAGCCGGGGCCGCCGTATTCCACGGGCCAGGCCGGCGCGACCCAGCCGCGCTGATGCAGGATCCGCTGCCAGGCGAGACTCCATTCCTTCTCGGTGAAGACGCTGGTGGTCAGGGCCCCGGCGGACCTGAGCAGCGGCGTCAGGCCCTCGTCCAGAAAGGCGCGAACCTCGTCGCGAAAGGCCAGGTCTTGGGGGCTGAGCTGCAGGTCCATGGGATGATCCGGGGAAGGGGCGGGAAGGAAGGGGTTGAAAGGGGCAGAGGGGGTCAGACCACCTGGGTGGCCGTGCCGGCGACGGCATAGAGGGTCACCAGCAGGCCATTGACCAGGGCGCCGGGCAGGGCGCTGCCTGTCCGCCGCCAGCTGAAGACCGCTATGACCGAAACGATGGTCAGCAGGGGGACAAACTGCATGGCGACGACGGTGCTCAAGGGGTCAAAGGCCGTGGGCAGGGCGCCGGTAAGGAAGAACAGGCCATAGTCCAGCGCCAGCATCAGCAGGAAACCGCCGGCAAAGGCGGCAATGGCCGTGGCGTATTGCCGGGCGGCGCTGTCGCCCTGGACGGACAGGGTCCGGTGCAGGGCGGTCTGGGCGACCAGGAAGAACAGGGTCAGGGGCGCCAGATAGACCAGGGCCAGCTGCGCCTGATCAGGACTGGGCAGCTTGAAGGCCAAGACCCAGAAGCGGAAGTCCACCGTGAACAGCCGATCCGCCAGGGCCAGGGCGCCATAGCCGGCGCCAACGGTCGCCACGGCCAGGAGGATGGCGGGAACCCAGCGCGACACCGGGCGCCGCGCGGCAGCGCCGGTGCGCCGATGGAACAGTCCCAGCAGAAGGGTCAGGGCGGTGTTGATCAGGGCCCAGACGACAATCTGGTTGGTGATGCCTTGCCGCAGGATCGGCCCCGGCGGCAGGGCCAGGGTGACCAGGATGAAGGCCGGAAAATAGGTCAGGACCGGCAAAAGGGCTGTGATCGACAGCCAGCCCCACCAGGCCCCGTCCCGCCTGCCTCGCCCGGCGACCGGCGCAGCCTTCAGGCTCGACAGCAAGGGAAGTTGCAGGGCCAGTCCAAAGGTCCCCAGGATCAGCACGACCATGCCAACCAGGGCAACGCCGGTGGCCGCCTCCTTCCAGTACCAGATCTGGTCGGAGGCCGGGCGGGGCGTGCCGCCCTCCAGGGTCCGGGCGAACCAGTCCAGGCTGTCGCCGATGGCCTCTGTGGATAGATGATCCCCTGGATGGGTCGTGACGGGCGTGGTCAGCCGCCGGGCTGTGCCCTGGCCGATATCGCCATAGACCTGACCGGCGATAACCGGCGCCGAGGTTCCAAACACGGCCTTCAGCTTGTCGCTTGCGCCAACGTCCTGCGCCCGGTCCACGCCCCACATCAGTTTGGAAAACTCGTCATAGCGGCTGAACACCACCGCCAGGTTCCGGGGCCATGCCGGGGTCCCCTCGGCGGCGAAGGGCGCGCCCGTGGCGCTGCCCTCAAGCACCATGGAACGATAGCCATTCGGCTGTGCCGCGGCGGCGGCCAGCACTGTCCAGCCGCCCATGCTGTGGCCTTCCAGGCCGATATTGCCCCGGTCGACCATGGGCTGGCTGCGCAGCCAGGTCAGGCCGTCCGGCCCGCCGAACCCGTTGGAAAAGGCCGCCCCGCCGCTATAGCCGTGGCCAGTCTGGTCCAGGGCCAGGACCACATAGCCCCGGCGGGCAAACTCGATGGCGAACCCGCTCTGGGTCTCGCGACTGTTGATATAGCCATGGACGGCCAGAATGCCGGGTGCGGGGGCCTGGGCCGTGGCGGTCCTGGGCAGATAGAGCAGCCCGCTCATCTGTGTCCCGCTGGTCCCGGCGAACCGCAGGTCCCGGACCTCGACCCCGCCGGCCGTCTGCACCGCATGGGCCGCCCAGGACCCGGCCAGCACCAGCAGCCAGCCGATCACGAACAGCGCGGCAGCCTTGCGCATCCCTGCTTCCCCCCGGCCCGGTTTGATCCGGGTCCCTCTCTGTATCCATCAAGGTCACATTGCCGCTGGGGGAGGGCAATCCCTTACGAATAATGGCGCATTCCTCTGTTTCGGGAGAGGGTGACCATGCTTTTCTATTCCTGCTCCCGCCTGTCGGGAGAAGGTGGCCAGCGAAGCGGGTCGGATTAGGGCAGCGCCGGCCTTCGACGATCGGAGCCCGTTCCGCATCGAACGAACCGAGCAAAGCGGGACCACTGACCCAGGTTCAGAGTGTTGAAGCCCGCTCAGATGCAAGCGGCTCAATGCGTGTCAAAACAGGCCCTAACGACCAGCGGCGGATTGAATATCCGCCAGAACCGCTTCGATGTGATTCCATATCCGGGCGTTGGGAAACCGGAGCACCAGGTATCCTATGGCTTCCAGTTGGCGATCTCGCTCTTGATCATATGCGTTGCCGACGTGGGTCGGCCCATCAGCTTCGACGATCAATCTTGCCTCGATGCAAAGAAAGTCGGCGATGTAGCCCTCAATTGGAACCTGCCGGCGGAACTTCAGGCCGGCCAGTTTCCGGTTGCGCAGGCGCGATCAGAGCAGAGCCTCGTTGGAGGTTGGCCGGGCGCGCATGGCCTGCGCGCGATTGCGGGCTTGTATGGTGAACATAGTGCGAGCATTTCGTGAGATAGCGGCAACCGTCAAGCCTCGGCGCCGCCCTCATCCGACCCGCTTCGCGGGCCACCTTCTCCCGACAGGCGGGAGAAGGATCGCGTTCGGCCTCAGCCGTGCCGTGACGGGATCGGCTGGGTGTAGTCGGCGTTGGCGGCTTCCGCGAACTGCTTTTTGCGCGGCCCCAGATAGCCGAACAGGAAGGCGGCGACCTTGCGGATCTGGATCTCTTCCGAGCCTTCGGTGATCCGGTAGCGGCGGTGGTGGCGATAGATGTGCTCGAAGGGCTTGTGGCGGCTGTAACCGATGCCGCCATGCACCTGCATGGCCCGGTCGGCGGCCTCGCAGCAGAGGCGGTTGCCCCAGTAGTTGCACATGGAGACCTTGTCGGAGATCTCCTTCTCGATCTGCTTGTGGTCCATCTGGTCCATCTGCCAGGCGGTCTTGCGGATCAGCAGGCGCAGCATCTCGGCCTGGGTGGCCAGTTCCACCAGCGGGAACTGGATGGCCTGGTTGTCGCTCAGCGGCTTGCCGAACGGCTTGCGCTGCCGGGCGTATTTCACACTCTCTTCTATGCAGAAGACCGCGGCGCCCAGGGACGAGGCCGCCTGGCGGATGCGGTTCTGGTGGACGAAGGACTGGCCCAGGCCCAGGCCCCGGTCGATCTGGCCCCAGTAGGAGTCTTCCGGGATCCAGGTGTCGAACGAGATGCGCGGGTGGTCGGTGGGCATGTTGAAGGTCCACATCCACTCCTCGATCTTGATCTGGTCGCGGGGCACGATGAAGCATGTGATACCCGTGGCGTCGCCGTCCTTGCCACTGGTGCGGGCGAAGACCATCACATGGCTGACCACATGCATGCCGGTGGTCCACATCTTCTCGCCCTTGATGCGCCAGCCGGGCTTGCCGTCCTTGTCCTCGCGGACGCCGGTGGTCTCCATGAAGGTGGCGTCCGACCCATGGTTGGGCTCGGTCAGGCCAAAGGCCGTCCGCATCGTGCCGTTCAGCACCTTCTCGCCATCCCGGGCGTATTGGTCCGGCGTGGCGAACTCCTTGAACATCAGGATGAAGGGGTTGTTGCCGACGATGCTGTGTTCGTTCTGCAGATCGTTGAACAGGCCCAGGCCCTTGGAGGCCAGGTGTTCGCGGATGATGGCCATGGCCAGGTTGCTGCCGTCCTTGCCGCCCATCTCCGAGGGCCAGGCGAAGCGGTAGTGACCGGCGTCATCGGCCAGCTTGCGGGCCTGGCCCAGCAGCTCTTCCCATTCCTTGCGGGGCAGGCCGTTGTTGTCCCAGTCGGTGCGGGCGTGTTCGCGGCGATGATCGAAGAACCGCTCGTTGTCGTCCTTGGCCTGAAGCGGCTTGATGGTCGACTCTATGAAGGCGTCCAGCTCGACCAGATAGTCGGCGATGTCTTTTGGTACGGCGAAATCCATGTCCGTTTCTCCCTGTGTGGTCGTTTGTTGAGACCAGTATGCGCCGCCTAGGGCTGGCGGCAACCGTGACCCCGGGGAACCATGCGAGGGCAATTTGGCACAAGGCGGCGGACTGGCTGCCGCCGTTAGGAAATTCTGAGCCTCTTTGTGCGCAGCCTGCCCGCATGATCCTGATGATCCTTGCCGCCGTCCTGGGAGCGGCCCTCGGAATGTCCCTGCGCCCGGCCCTTTTGGCGACGGCAGCCTCGGTCGGACTGGCCGGCAGCATCCAGGGGCTGGCTGTCCTGGTCATGCGGCTGGTCGTAACCCCTTCGGAACTTCCCGGTCTGGCCGACCGGCTCCGTTTCTGGCTCGGTACGGATCCGGCGTCCATCTCCGCCGTCCTGGCCGCCGCGGGGATCGGATCCCTTGTCTCGGCAGTTCTCTGGTCGACAGTGAATCGTCAGTCCACCGATCACTACTGGTTTGGCCGGGGCCGAAAGTCGTTGCGTCGGTTCCGGGCGCTTGAAATCGTCGAGGACCGTGACCTCCACGATATCGCCGAAGCCAGATTCCGCGATATCCTCGGCCGCTAGAGTCTGTTCCGACAGGGGCGAAGCGGTTATCGGAACAGGCTCTGGGCGCCACCGCTCCGGTTAGCCAGCCAATCCTGGTCGGGGTGATTGCGAGACCATCGCAATAAACATTCACCTGTCTGAAATTTCACTTGCAAGGGTTTAAGTTATCGTTGATATCTAAGCAGTGCTTAGTTCTCGTTGCGTCACGGGTGGGGATACCCTTGACAGACCTGCGGCGGGTTCCGGGCCAGAGCTACCGATCTCGATCCAAGTCTGCGTTTCCACCCCAATTGCCCGGAGGGCTATCCATATGAAGCTCCAAATGCTGGCGGCTGCCGCCGTCCTGTCGTTCGCCGTCAGCGGCGTCGCTTTCGCCGATGGCAAGATCACCGCCACCCTGAAGACCCCGGTCGCCGAAAAGACCAAATATGTCGCCGCCGGCGCCGTGTTTGTCTGTGAAGGCGATACCTGCACCGCCACCACCGCCCCCTCGCGCACCGACAGCGCCAAGGGCTGCCGCGCCTTCGTCAAGGAAGTCGGTCCTGTCGTGGCTTTCGGCACCCTGGCCGCGGAAGACCTGGCCAAGTGCGGCGTGACGGCCAGCTAGGCCTAAGCCCACTCTATATACAGCGGTGGGGCGCCTTCGCCCGTTCGGCTGTTTTCTCGAGCAACTCGACCTTGCCAAGGGTCAGGGGGCGGCCCGTCTGGACCGCCCTTTTTCTCATCCGGAAGGACTGTCCATGCCGCAGCCCCGCCTGTCCGCCCTTCTTGAGGACGCCCTGGTCGCCGCCGCCGGCCTTGACCGTCCTGTGGCGACGGTTTCCCTGGCCCTGGACTTCGGGGTCTATGGCGATGGCGACGTGACGGTGACGACCCGGGTCGATCGCGCCACCCGGAGCCTGATTTTTGTCAGCGCCCTGGCCGTCTGGCCAGATGGTCGCCCGGCCGGCAGCGGCCAGGGCGTGTTCCGGGTGGCCGCCGTCTGACAGCGTCCTGACCCGACGACAGGTCGGAACCTTTTTTCCCCCGACGTTGCGACGCACAACAACGCATGCTATCAGGCGCGCGGCTTCGGGTCGGCGGTCCTTATGGGACCCATCACCCACGTGCTTTTCTCAAGCGCTTTCAAGCCTTTATGATCGTGGCGAAGATCCCTTCGCTCACGGCGGACAAGACGCACCGGACGGACCAAATTGGCGGACGAAAGCAAGACGACGGATGTGGGCCAGCGATACGCCCAGGCTCTGTTCGACCTGGCCCTGGACCAGAGCGCCCTTGGCGTGGTCGAGGCCGACCTCGAAAAACTCTCGACCGCGCTTGCGGAAAGCGCTGATCTGCGCCGTCTGATCAGCTCCCCGGGCTTCACGGCCGAAGACAAGGGCAAGGGCCTGGTGGCGGTCGCCGCCGAGGCCGGCCTGTCGCCCCTGACGGGAAAATTTCTCGGCCTTCTGGCCGCCAACGGCCGGTCTCGCGACCTGGCCTCTGTCATTACCTCCTTCCGGCTGTTGTCGGCGACCCATCGCGGCGTCGTCACGGCCGAGGTGGTCTCGGCCCTGCCGCTGACCGCCGCCCAGGCCAAGGGAGTCGCCGCGGCGCTCCGGCAGTCCCTGGGCAAGGAACCCGAAATGACCACCCGCGTGGATCCCGCCATTCTTGGCGGACTCAAGGTTCGCGTCGGTTCGCGTCTGTTCGACGCCTCGCTGAAGTCGAGGCTCGACTCCCTGAAATTCGCCCTGAAGAGAGCGTAAGCTAATGGACATCCGCGCCGCCGAGATTTCGGCCATCCTCAAATCCCAGATCGCCGGCTTCGGTGAAGAAGCTGACGTTTCCGACGTCGGCTCCGTCCTGAGCGTCGGGGACGGCATCGCCCGCGTCTATGGTCTGGACAATGTCCAGGCCGGTGAAATGGTCGAGTTCCCGTCCGCCGGGGTCAAGGGCATGGCCCTGAACCTGGAGCGTGACAACGTCGGGGTCGTGATCTTCGGCGCCGACAGCCAGATCAAGGAAGGCGATGAAGTCCGTCGTCTTGGCGAGATCGTCGACGTGCCGGTCGGCAAGGGCCTGCTGGGCCGCGTCGTCAACCCGCTGGGCGAGCCGATCGATGGCAAGGGCCCGATCACCAATGTGGCCGAGCGTCGCCGGGTGGACGTGAAGGCGCCGGGCATCATCCCCCGCAAGTCGGTGCATGAACCGGTTCAGACCGGCCTGAAGGCCATCGACGCCCTGATCCCAGTCGGCCGTGGCCAGCGCGAACTGATCATTGGCGACCGCCAGACCGGCAAGACCGCCGTGGCCATCGACACCATCCTGAACCAGAAGGCCGCCAACGCCGGCGATGATGAGAGCGCCAAGCTCTATTGCATCTATGTCGCTATCGGCCAGAAGCGCTCCACCGTCGCCCAGATCGTCAAGACTCTCGAAGAGAACGGCGCCCTGGACTACACCATCGTCGTGGCCGCCACGGCCTCGGAGCCTGCTCCCCTGCAGTTCCTGGCCCCGTTCGCCGGCTGCGCCATGGGCGAGTACTTCCGCGACAACGGCATGCATGCCCTGATCATCTATGACGATCTGTCCAAGCAGGCTGTGGCCTACCGCCAGATGTCCCTTCTGCTGCGCCGTCCGCCGGGCCGCGAAGCCTATCCGGGCGACGTCTTCTATCTGCATAGCCGTCTGCTCGAGCGGGCCGCCAAGCTGAACGAAGACAATGGTTCGGGCTCCCTGACCGCCCTGCCGGTCATCGAGACCCAGGCCAACGACGTCTCGGCCTATATCCCGACCAACGTCATCTCCATCACCGACGGCCAGATCTTCCTGGAAACCGATCTGTTCTTCCAGGGCATCCGCCCCGCCGTGAACGTCGGCATCTCGGTGTCGCGCGTCGGCTCCTCAGCCCAGATCAAGGCGATGAAGACCGTCGCCGGCCCGATCAAGGGCGAACTGGCCCAGTACCGGGAAATGGCCGCCTTCGCCAAGTTCGGCTCCGACCTCGACGCCTCGACCCAGCGCCAGCTGGCCCGCGGCGAGCGCCTGACCGAGCTGCTCAAGCAGCCCCAGTATGCGCCACTGTCGGTGGAAGAGCAGGTCTGCGTGATCTATGCCGGCACCCGTGGTTACCTCGACCGGATCCCGACCGCCTCGGTCGGCCGGTTCGAAAAGGAATTCCTGTCGCGGCTGCATAGCGCCCATCAGGACCTGCTGGACGCCATCCGGACCACCAAGACCCTGTCGAGCGACCTTGAGGACAAGCTGAAGAGCGTTCTCGCCGATTTCACCTCGACGTTCGCCTGAACCCGGCTGACCGAAGGAGAGAGTAGCCCTCGATGGCCAGCCTAAAGGAAATGCGCAATCGGATCTCGAGCGTGAAAGCCACGCAGAAGATCACGAAAGCCATGCAGATGGTTGCCGCCGCCAAGCTGCGGCGCAGCCAGGATGCGGCCCAGAACGCACGCCCCTATGCCGAGCGCATGGCCTCGGTCATCGCCAATCTGGCGGCCGGAGTGACCGGCGACGGCGCCCCGCGCCTGCTGGCGGGAACGGGGTCGGATCAGCGTCATCTGGTGATCGTCGCCGCCGCCGACCGTGGCCTGGCCGGGGGATTTTCCTCGTCCATCGTCCGGGCGGCGCGGGAGCGGATCGGAACCCTGATCGCCCAGGGCAAGGACGTCCGGATCATCACGATCGGCAAGAAGACGCTTCCGCCCCTGCGTCGTCTGTTTCCCGACCGGATCCTTCAGTCCTTCGACCTGTCGGCTGAACGGCAGCTGACCCTGTCGGTGGCCCAGCCGATCGCCGAGCAGATCATCCGCCTCTATGAAGAGGGTGAGACCGATGTCGTCACCCTGTTCTACAGCCGCTTCCAGTCGGTCGTGACCCAGATCCCGACGGCCCAGCAGTTGATCCCGGCCCAGCTGGACGCCTCGTCGGCCAGCCCCGCTGTGGATCTCGGCGGCGCCGCCTATGAGTATGAGCCCGACGAGGAAGCCATCCTCGAGACCCTGTTGCCGCGCAATATCACGGTGCAGATCCTCTCGGCCCTGCTCGAAAACATGGCCGGCTTCTATGCCAGCCAGATGAGCGCCATGGACAACGCCACGCGTAACGCCGGCGACATGATCAGCGCGCTCACGATCCAGTACAACCGAACCCGCCAGGCGCAGATCACCAAGGAGCTGATCGAGATCATCTCCGGCGCCGAAGCTCTCTGACCGCATAAAGACCGCACGGAAGACCAAAACCATGGCCACCGCCGCCGCTAAACCCGCCGCCACCAAGGCGCCCGCCAAGAAGCCCGCCGCCAAGAAGCCGTCGGCCGCCGCCCAGTCCTCGGCCCCGAAGGCCGTGACCGGCGCCGCCACCGGCAAGATCGTCCAGGTCATCGGCGCCGTCGTCGACGTCGAGTTCACCGGGGCCCTGCCGGCGATCCTCAACGCCCTGGAGACCGAAAACCGCGACCAGAAGACCGGCGAGACCTTCCGCCTGGTTCTGGAAGTGGCGCAGCATCTGGGTGAAAACGCCGTCCGCTGCATCGCCATGGACACCACCGAGGGCCTGACCCGCGGCCAGGGCGTCACCGACACCGGCGCCGGCATCACCGTCCCGGTGGGTCCCGCGACCCTCGGCCGCATCATGAACGTCATCGGCGAGCCGATCGACGAAGCCGGCCCGATCAACACCGAGCATTACAGCGTCATCCACCGCGAGGCCCCGACCTTCGCCGAGCAGTCAACCTCGGCGGAAGTCCTGGTCACCGGCATCAAGGTCATCGACCTGATGTGCCCCTACACCAAGGGCGGCAAGATCGGCCTGTTCGGCGGCGCCGGCGTGGGCAAGACCGTGACCATGCAGGAACTGATCAACAACATCGCCAAGGCCTATGGCGGCTATTCGGTTCTGGCCGGGGTGGGTGAACGCACCCGCGAAGGCAACGACCTGTATCACGAGATGATCGAGTCCAACGTGAACGTCGCCGGTGGCGGCGAGGGCTCCAAATGCGCCCTGGTCTATGGCCAGATGAACGAGCCCCCCGGCGCCCGCGCCCGGGTCGCCCTGACCGGCCTGACCCAGGCCGAGTACTTCCGCGACGTGGAAGGCAAGGACGTGCTGCTGTTCATCGACAACATCTTCCGCTTCACCCAGGCCGGCTCCGAAGTGTCCGCCCTGCTGGGCCGCATCCCCTCGGCCGTGGGCTATCAGCCCACCCTGGCCACCGAGATGGGCAATCTGCAGGAGCGCATCACCTCGACCAACAAGGGTTCGATCACCTCCGTCCAGGCCATCTACGTTCCCGCCGACGACCTGACCGACCCGGCCCCGGCCGCCAGCTTCGCCCACCTCGACGCCACCACCGTTCTGAGCCGCGACATCGCCGCCCAGGCCATCTTCCCGGCCGTTGACCCGCTCGACTCCACCAGCCGGATCATGGACCCGCTGGTGATCGGCGAGGAGCATTACCGCGTCGCCCGCCAGACCCAGGAAATCCTGCAGCAGTACAAGCAGCTGAAGGACATCATCGCCATCCTGGGCATGGACGAGCTGTCTGAAGAGGACAAGCTGACCGTGGCGCGCGCCCGCAAGATCCAGCGCTTCCTGTCCCAGCCCTTCTTCGTGGCCGAGCAGTTCACCAACCAGCCCGGCAAGTTCGTCGAGCTGAAGGACACGATCCGGTCCTTCAAGGCCATCTGCGACGGCGAGTACGACCACCTCCCGGAAGGCGCCTTCTACATGGTCGGCGCCATCGAGGAAGCCGTGGCCAAGGCCGAAAAAATGGCGATGGACGCCTGATCGTGACCCTGGAAGACGTTGCCGGCGCCTGCTGCGAGGACATGGAAACCTGCCTTGCGGGAGGGCCGGAGGCGGCTCTGTTCGAGCATGAAAGTGGCCTGATCCTGTTGAACGCAGGGCGGGCCGAACAGGATGGTGAAGAGGGCAACCTCTTTCTCACGGTCCAGTTTTGCCCCTTCTGCGGCACCGAGCTGCAGACCGACGAAGATATCGACGCCGCGCTGGAGGCGGTGGACTGATGGCCGAGAAACTCCATTTTTCCCTGGTTGCGCCCGAGCGTGAAGTTTTTTCCGGTGAGGTCGACCGCGTCGACGCTCCGGGGGCCGAAGGCGACTTCGGCGTTCTGGCCGGCCACGCCCCCTTCATGACCGCCCTTCGCGAAGGCAAGGTCACCGTGGTCAATGGCGCCGAAACCCGGGTCTATGACGTGCAGGGCGGTTTCGCCGATGTCACCGCCAGCGGCCTGATCATCCTGGCCGAACAGGTCGTTGACGCGGCATAAAAACTACTGGCGTCATTTTTTCACCGCGATTCCGGCCCATCGAGGTTGCGAGGGAAGCGTTGCCGGTCTTTGATGCCGACAACGAATTCAAAAAAGGGTTGCTCTCCATGCGCGTTGCTCTTCTGTCCTTCCTCGCCGCCGGGGCCCTCACGTCTGCGGCCTTGGCGCAGGAAGCCGGACCGGTCGCCCCTGAAGCCCCCGCCGCCGCGGCTCCGACCATGAGCGCGCCAGCTGCGCCTGCCGCTGAAGTGGCTCCCCTGGCCCCGGAGGCGCCGCCGGCTCCGCCGCCGCCCCCGCCGGCAGCCCCGATCGAAACCACTTCGGTGGCCTTCCGCGCCCAGCTGGAGCAGCTCTGCATGCCGCTGGTCCGCGGTGGCGACCTGGCCCAGCTGGCCACCCGCCTTGGCTACAAGAAGAAGCGCGATGGCAGCTGGGAGCTCCCCTACCAGAAGGGCTACAAGCTCGTCGTCCGTGATCCGGGCACCAACCCCAAGGTCTGTTCGGTGCTGGTTCAGCATCCGGTCGGCGGCCTGATCCCGACCATCGAAGACACCCATGCCTGGGCGATCTACCGGGACTGGACTCTGGAAGATAACGCCAAGCGGACCAGCGACATGGAGCGCACGACCCGCAAGTGGGAGTTCAACACCCCCACCAGCCGAGAGGTCATCGTCCTTCTGACCACCCGCAAGCTGGGCGATCTGCCGATCAATCCCAAGTTCGACCAGACCGAGCTAGTCTATACCTTCATCACCTACTGATCGGTCCCGAAGGGACCCTTCCGGCCCAGAGACGGTTCGGCAGGCTTGAAGCCTGGCCGGACGGAAGGCCGATGGTTGACCGGCTCCGCCTGATCCGGTCTGTGGGCGGTCGGCCCGCAGGATCGCGGCTGCCGCCGGGAGGTTGTCATGGCCTGGGTCATTCTCGTCATCGCCGGCCTGTTCGAGGTGGGCTGGGCCGTGGGTCTGAAGCTGTCCGACGGCCTGACCAGGCCCTGGCCGACAGCCTTCACCGTGATCAGCCTTGTCCTGTCCATGGCCCTGCTGGGCTGGGCTATCCGGACCCTGCCCCTCGGCTCCGCCTATGCCGTCTGGACCGGGATCGGCGCGGTCGGCGCCGCCCTCGTCGGGATCTGGCTGTTCCGCGAACCGGCCACGGCTGCCAGGCTGGTCTGCCTGGCCATGATCGTCGCGGGCATTGTCGGGCTGAAACTGTTCACCCCCGACTGATCGGACCTGGACTGTTCAGCTGCCGGATTGCCGCCCGATCCAGTCCAGGCAATGGTCGGCGACCTCCTGCCATCCCGGCTCGCCCGGCAACCAATGGCTCATCTCCGGAAAGCTGTGAAAGGTCCCGCCCAGGCGATTGGCCGTCTGGCGAACGGTTGCCGGGGGATGGATGGCGTCGCGTCCGCCCGCCAGGGCCAGGACCTGACAGGCCAGCTGGGTCGGCGCCCGGGTGGTCATGAAGGGGTCCATCCACCAGTTCAGCGTCTCCCAGAGCGCGCGGCCGCTTTCCGGGGTCATGCGGGCATAGACGGCGCGCCGGGCCTCGCGGTCCATTCGGTTCAGGCTGTAGAGCTTGGCAAGGCCGTAGTCGGGAGCGACGGCCTGAAGCCAGAACGGCCCGAGCGCATAGAGGCTGACGGCGGACGCCCCCTCTTCCATGGTCGAGCCATAGATGCCCCAGGGGGCGGACGGCGCCAGCAGGATCAGTCCCGAGAGCCGCGTCCGGTCTGCCGCCAGCTGGGCCGCAAGCCCGCCCAGGGAATGGCCGATCAGGACGGGCGGACTGTCGCAACCATCGCAGATCCGGGACAGATGACGGGCATAGTCGCTCATTGATCGGCCAACGGGGCTTCCCCCTGGCTCATGGCCAGGAAGATCTGGGGTCAGGACAGCATATCCGGCGGCCTCGAAGGGCTTGCGGAAGGCGTCAAACACCCAGCCGCCGCAAAAGGCTCCGTGGGCCATGACCACGGTGGGCGGGGATGTCATCGAACAGAAGATCGCATGATGTGAGGAATCTCGGAGCCGGCCATTGCTGACGGTTTCAGGCGAACGGGAGGTCCAGGCGACTATGGGCGGGGCAGGGGCGGCCTAGCAACGCCGATCATTCAGCCTTGGGCTTTGCCGGCGCCCTTTTGCGCTTTGCGGGCGCCGGCGCCGCGGCCGGTTCCTCGACAGCCGCAGGCGTCGCCTTCACCCGGGCTTTGGCGGGCGCCTTGGGTTTGGCCGGTGGCTTGCCCTCGCCCTCGGCCCCCGCCTTGGCCACCGCCTTGGCCTTTGGCGCGGCCCTGGCCCTGGTCGTCGGCTTGGCCGGCGCGGCCTTGGCGGGACCGGCCTCGAGAAGATGCACGGGTTCGGCCGGTCCGGCAGTCAGGCCCTTGTTTTCCAGCCAGCGGGCGATGTCGTCTATGACATGCTGGGTTCCAGGTTCATCGACGATCCAGTGGGCATTGTCCGGATATTCCAGATAGTCGCCGCCGATGCTGGCATATTTGGCAGCGACGCGCCGGACATCGGCGATCGGGGTAGCCCTGTCCTTGCCGCCGCCGATGGTCAGGACGGGCATCCGGATCCCGCTTTCGTCGATGGTGGCCACCTTGTGTGGGTCCTTGTCCGGATAGGCGATGTCGGCATAGACCCCGCCGCTGTCGTAGACGGTCCCGGCAAAGATCTCCGGGTGGCGGGCCTTGGGCACCCTGTTCAGCACCCCCCAGGAAAAGCCGGTGCGCCAGATCTTGTGGGACTTGGTTTCGGGCGCGCCGCTGAACAGGACATTGGCGAAGGTGACGGCCTGGGCCAGGGAACTGCCGCTGCGGGCGTCGACCGGCGAGGCTGGCGTCAGCAGGATCGCCGCCCGTCCGAGGCCCCGTTCCGCCAGTTTCTGGACGATCAGGCCGCCCATGGAATGGCCCAGCAGCACAGGCGGCGTGCCGGTCTCCTGGGTCAATCGCTCGACCTCGCTGGCCATGGCCTCGACATAGTCATGCAGCCTCAGAGAGGGCAGGCTTGCCGGCGGGTTGCTGGCCGTCCGCAGATCGGCAAACAGGGTTGGCGACTCGACCCGCCATCCCTTGGCCCGAAAAGCCGGGGCCAGGCGATCAAAGGCTGACGAGGTGCCGCCCACGCCATGGATCATCAGGATCGAATTGCTCATGGATTTTCCCGCCAGATGACTGAAGGCCTTGACCACCCGGTCATAGGCCGCGCGCTTGAAAGGTATGACCAGTCCCGGGGCTTCGTCGAGACGCCCCCACCGCCAGGCGTCGAATTCGACAGGCAGGTGATGGTCCTGCCGGACCTCCTGCTCCTGGCCCCTGAACTGCACGGCGAACCAGACCTGCTTCTGCCCCCGCCAGCCCTTGGCGATCTTGGAGCCAGTGGCCTCCTTGGGGAAGTCATAGACGATCCAGCCCTCGGTCCTGCCCAGGACCTTGACCGACCGGATGCCGGTTTCTTCCTCCAGCTCCCGCAGGGCGGCGGCCTCGAAATCCTCGCCCTCATCGACGCCCCCCTGGGGAAACTGCCAGCTGTCGGTTCCGGCCCGGCGACCCAGCCAGACCCGCCCGTCGCGGTGGAACACGACAACGCCGACATTGGGCCGATGCTCGGGATAGTCCGTCAAGTCTGTCGTCCTCTGTCCTGGGGCTGATCAGGTGAACCTGATCGCTGGCGCTGGCAATGGGGAGCCGCCTGGGTCCGGGCCGATCACTCACCCGTCATTGTCGGGGTCCAGCACCGCCACCAGTCGAAACTGCTCGCAATAGAGGGGCATGTCCGGGGAAAATCCGCCGTTGCGGGTGAAATAGGTCTGATGGGCGGCGCGCCAGGCGGCGAGGCTGCGATCGTCCTCGCCCTCCAGGTATGCAAACGCGGCGTCCACCTCATCGAACCGCCGCTGGAACAGCCCGGTGGTCTGCAACAGGGCGCGAGGCTGTCCTGAGCCGTCCTCGACAACCCAGTACTTCCCCACCTGGGTGCCTTTTATCCCCTCGGCCTGGCTCCAGCAGGTGGCGGTCTTGCGACCCTCCAGGATCAGGGCCAGCAGTTCATCGGCCAGGTCCGGTCCATCTCCGAAGGGAAACCGGTCCAGGCTTCGCCAGTCGCGAGGCGGCTCCCCGGACAGGATCGACTCCGGCGCTGTCTGCTGCGTCACGGCGCGCGGTTCAGTGGGCCCCGCCCAGCAGGGCCGAGGCGGGCGCCAGCTGGAAGCCGCGAGCCTCCAGGCCCTGGGCCCAGACGGCGGCGCTTTCCAGGGTGACGGGATAGGCAAAGCCCGATCCCAGGGCCTGGCCCCGGGCCAGGGCGCCCGCTTCCAGACGTGAAAACTGCCTGGCGATGGCCTCCGCCGACAGGTCTTCGTCGATGATGCTGTCGGCCGAGGCGCGGGGCGGACCTGACCCTTTGCGCGCGGCGAGACCGTCATCGACAAAGGCCACGCCCCGCTGTTTCAGAGAACCGGAAAAAGCCCCCATGCCACCGCCGGAATTGACGAACCGCGAGCCCAGATAGTTGGTCACCCCGAAATAGCCCGTAGCCCGGGAAAGCAGCCATTCGGTCTTCTTGATGGTCTCGGCCGGGGCGGCGCTGGCCAGCAGGGTGAAGGGACCCGGATCGTTCTGGGGATAGTCGTTGGGCTCCATCGGGGCTTCGAGCAGCACCTCGTGACCGGCCGCCCGGGCCATGTCGATCCAGCCCTGAAGGCCCTCGGCATAGGGGGCGAAGGACAGGGTGACCTCTGGCGGCAACAGCTCGATGGCCCGTCTGGTATAGGCAGGATTGAGCCCCAGGCCGCCGATCACCAGGGCGACCTTCGGCTTGCCATTGGAGATGAAGGGCCGGGCATAGGCCTTGTGGGGCGTCCGGCCGTCAGCGCCGATGATCGGCAACAGGGCGCCGCCAGGTCCGGGTGCGGTCAGGCCGTCAAACGGGGCGGGCGCCAGGGGCTGGCCGACGACCAGGGGCTCCGCCCCCTCTGCGCGGCCACCCCCCGGCAGGGTGATGACCGCCGATCCGCCGATCACCCCGCCCTCCGCCAGCTCGATGGGGGATTCGGACAGCTCGAATTCGTCGGTGGTGACCTCAGCGGCCTCGCCCTCGGCGGCCAGGGCCTCGCGCCAGCCCGGCACCCCGGCTCCGGCAGCTGCAGCATGGGCCAGGGACAGCCGCACGATCGGGGTTCCGGCCTTGGCGTCGCCGATCACCAGGATCAGGCCGGTCAGGGTCAGCAGGAACAGGGCGGCGGCGCCGCCGGCGCTCAAGTACGGATTATTGGCCACCTGCAGGGCCATGGCCCGCACCTGTTCCATCCCGCCGGCAGGGGCGGGACGGGCGGCCGTTCGGTCAATCTGCGGCTTGCGGGAAAACATGAACGAGGGGTGGCCAGGCTGGTGAGGGTCAGGCTGGACCATGGCCAATTATGGTTAACGAAGGGGTAAGGCGGGCGGTTCGTCCGCCCGGCCCGGCCTTGCTACTTCTTCGGCTGCGGCGCGACCTTCTCGACGATTCCGGCCATCTTCGGCGCCGGCTTTGGCAGTTTTGGCGTCGCCATGACCGAGCCGTTCTTGAGCACATCAATGGCCCGGGCCAGCTGGAAGTCCTTCTTCTCGTCGAAGGTGGCCGGCGGCGCCTCGGCCGGGGCATGGGCTTCCCGGCGACTCTTTCCTTCCTCGGCGTCGAGGGAATTGCGCAGGGAGGCCTCGCTGAACTGGAAGGCCTTGTTGGCGATCAGCTCGGCCTGTTCGCGGGTGGCGGCCACCTCAAGGTCGGGCTCGATGCCGGTCTTCTGGATGGAGCGGCCGGCGGGGGTATAGTAGCGGGCCGTGGTCAGCTTGACCGCGCCATCGGATCCACCGCGCAAGGGGATCACGGTCTGGACCGAGCCCTTGCCGAAGGTTGTCAGGCCGACCAGTTCTGCGCGCTTGCGATCCTGCAGGGCCCCGGCGACGATCTCCGCCGCCGAAGCCGAGCCGTTGTCGACCAGCACCACCAGGGGCAGGCCGTCCAGCATATCGCCGGAACGGGCATTGTAGCGCTCGATATCCTTGGCGTCCCGACCGCGCTGGCTGACCACTTCACCGCCATCGAGGAAGATGTCCGACACCCCGACCGCCTGGTCGAGCAATCCGCCCGGGTTGCGGCGCAGGTCGAAGACCAGGCCCTTCATCTTCGGGTTCTTTTCCTGCAGTCCGCGGATGGCGGCCGTCACTTCGTCAGTGGCCTTTTCATTGAAGGTCGACAGGCGGACATAGCCGTAGTCGCCCTCCATCCGGGAGCTGACAACCTTCTGCTTGATGACTTCCCGCACCAGTGTGACATCGAAAGGATCAGCCTTTTCCCGGGCGATGGACAGGGTGACCTTTTCGCCGGGCTTGCCGCGCATGGACTTCACGGCCTCGCTGACGGGCAGGCCCAGAACGCTTTGGCCGTTGACGGCGGTGATATAGTCGCCCGGCAGCAGCCCGGCCTTGTCGGCAGGGGTTCCGTCCATGGGGGCGATGATCTTGACCACCCCGTCCTCACTGGTGATTTCCAGGCCAAGGCCGCCGTACTCGCCCTTGGTGGTTTCCTGCATGTCGTCAAAATTGTCCGGCGCCAGGTAGCCGGAATGGGGGTCGAGAGAGGCCAGCATGCCTTCCAGGGCGGCCTCGATCAGCTTCTTCTCATCGACCTCGGTGACATACTGGCGCTCGGCCAGTTCAAGCACGTCGCCGAACAGCTCCAGCATCCGGTAGGTCTCGGCCCTGGGCTGGGCGGTCGCCTGGGCCTGCTGGCTGATATAGGCCATCGAGCCGGCGCCGAGGACAAAGGCGCAGGCGCCGATCATCAGATGCTTCTTGAACATGACCGAACTGAAGACTCCCAATGCGGCATCCTGAAGGCCGCGCCCTGCAACACAGTATCCCTTGCGGGATATATAACCTTTAACGCGCCGCCAGCCAGCGGACCGGGTCGATCGGCGCGCCGCCGCGACGAAGTTCCAGATACAGCTCCGGACCCCCGCCTTCCGAAGTCGCCATCCGCCCCACCGGCTGACCGGCCGTGATACTGCGGCCGGCCGGGATGGTGGCCTGGTCCAGCCCTCCCAGAACCACATGATAGCCGGCTGGCGTCCGGATTATCAGGATGACCCCCCAGCCGGTCACCGGCCCAGCGAATTCAACCACGCCCTGAACCGGGCTGATCACTTCGCCGCCCAGCGGAGCGCGAATCCACAGGCCGGGCGACCTTGGCGCCGAATATCCCCGCACGATGACGCCCTGGACAGGCCGGAGCAGGGGGCCCGGCCCGTTGTCGGCGCCGGCGGCCCTGGGGAAGCTGTCCGCCAGGGCGCCGGGGCTGCCGGCCTCCCGACCGGCGGACTGGGCGGTCCCCGGATAGCGGGTCTCGATTTCCCTCTGCTGCCCCAGCAGGCGCTCAAGGTCACCCCGGCGACCCGCCGCCTGGCTCTCGGCCGTGAACAGGGCGGCGCTGGCCCCGGCGGCCTCGCGGCGCAGGGTCGCGATCTGCCTGGCCTCCAGAGAAAGGGCCCGGGCCCGCCGTTCCAGGGCCGGGGTCATGGCCCGCATCAGGATGGCCGCCCGCACGGCATCGCGGGCGTCGTCGGGCCGGACCAGCAGGGGCGGCGGCGGATCCCGACGAAACAGGGTCAGGGCGGCCAGAAGACCCCCGAGCCGGGCCCGCTCATGGCTCATCTCGGAGGTCAGGGCGCTTTCCCGGGCGTTCAGGAGCTTCAGCCTCGCCCGGGCGGCCTCGACGTCCCGGCCGCTTCGGGCCTGGTTCGAGGCGATGCGGCGAAGGTCCTGGCGCAGATCGGCGATCTCGGCGGACGCGGCGTCCCGTTCCTGGGTCTCCACATTGGCCTGGCTCTCGACCGGGCCTGACCGGCCGGCCGCCGGCTCCTGGGCCATCACCGCCACTGCAGCCGTCAATCCGGCCAGGACGACCCCCAGGCCCAGCCCAAGGCCCAGCCCAACCCCAGCCCCCGTCGCCGGAACGGCGGGACGGACTCTGCAAAAGTGGGCGGCCTCAGTCGCGATGATAGGGACTCCCCGACAGGATGGTGACGGCGCGGTAGAGCTGCTCGGCCAGCATGGCCCTGGCCAGCGCATGGGGCCAGGTCTGGGGGCCGAAAGCCAGGGTTTCGTCGGCCACGGACAGGACCGAAGGGTCCAGGCCGTCAGCCCCGCCGATCAGGAACACCATCCGCCGCACGCCGTCGTCGCGCAGCTGGGCAACCCGGCCGGCAAAGCCGCGGCTGGTCCAGGCGCGCCCGTGTTCGTCGCAGGCGACGACATGGGCGGCCTTCAGGTGGGGCAGCAAAATCTCGGCTTCCGCCGCCTTGCCGGGCTTGCGGGCCTCGACCTCGACGACCTCGAAGGGGCCGAGCCCCAGGGCCCGGCCGGACGCCGTGGCGCGCTGGGCGTAGTCCAGGGCCAGGGCGGCCTCGGTCGCCCGGCCGAGTCGACCGACTGTCAGCAGGATGACCTTCATTTGCGGCCCGGGGCCTTGTCCTGAACCCGCCCTGCTAGTTGGCCTGCTTGATGTGGGAAGAATCCACCGACCAGATCTTTTCGATGTTGTAGAAGGTCCGCACTTCTGGCCGGAACAGATGGACCACCAGATCCCCGGCGTCGATCAGCACCCAGTCGCAATGCGGCAGACCTTCTACCCGCGCGCGACCGAACCCGGCGTCCTTCAGGGCCCGCAAGACATGGTCGGCCAGAGCGCCCACATGGCGGTGCGACCGGCCGGACGCCACAATAATGGAATCGGCCATTGGGCTCTTGCCCTTGAGATCGATCAGAACGATGTCCTCGGCCTTGTCGTCGTCCAGCCGGGACATGATCAGATTTTCCAGCGAGGCCTGTCGGCTCTCGTCGGTGGAGGCCGAAATCGTGGCCTCCTGCGCCTGGGGCGCCAACTCGCGGTTCAGCGGAGTGCTCCTTGTTCTCTCTCGCTACAAAAAGGAGCCATAACAGGTTTTCGGGCCAGCGTCAGGCTGATGATTCGTCGGTCGTGCGCCAGCCGCTTGCCCGACCACACCTTTTCTAAAGGTCCGGCTGCTAGGTCGGAGTCCTCATGCAGGGCGCCACCACCTCCATCTCCAGACGATTCCTGATCAGCGTCGGCCTTTTGTCGATCGTGGTCACGACCCTGGCGTTCCTGGCGGCCTTCGTCGCCTTCCAGCGGGAGCTGGAACGCCGCGAGATCGACTATCTGCAGGACTATGTCACCCAGCGGGCCAATCAGGAGGAGCGCCGCTTCACCGATCTTGCCGCTGCGCAGCGGGACGCTGGCCATGCCTTGAGGCTGCGGATGGCCAGGCTGGACGATGCAGAGGTCAACCGGCTGTTCGAACAGCTGTTTCCGCTTCAGCCCGATGGAACCCGCCGCAGTCGCGACCAGGCGTTTGACGGCCAGGAAGCCGACGACGGCGACTATGTCTACGGTGTGGGCGCCTTTATTCAGGACGGCGCCGATGTCGGGCTTGCAGAGCGCCGCGCCCTGGTGGCCGCCTACCAGGTCGTGCCGCATTTCGGCGAGGCCCTGGTCACAAAGTACGACAACTTCTATTTCTTCACGCCGCGCACCCGGGTTGTGATGTTCGCCCCGAACCGGCCTGACCGGCTTATGTTCTATCGCCGAACGGCGCCGAGCAACCTTGACATCAGCCAGGAACAGATGACCCGCATCACCCTGGCGCTCGAGAACTCCGGCCGGGGCATCCGCTGCACCTCGCTGCAGCGCCTTCTGCAGGACGATGGCGGCGAGCGGCTGGCGACGGGATGCGTAACCCCCGTGGACCTCAATGGCTGGCAGGTCGGGGCCTTCGGTTCGTCGATCGATCTGCGCGGCTATTTTCTGCAGGCGATCCGCGGAACCACCCGTGGGTCGGTCAATCTGATCACCACGGCCCAGGGGGACCTGATCGCCTATCCAGGGTTCGCGACCGCCGGAAAGGCGTCCGAGGCCAAGGTGGCTGCCTATGAGCAGGATATGGGTCTGCGCGCCCTGGTCCAGCATATCCGCCAGAAGTCCCCTACCCGCGGCGTGGTCCGCAGCCCGGACGGTCGCTACATCGTGGCCTATGGGCAGCTACGCGGCCCCGGCTGGTATTTCCTGATCCGCTATCCGGCCCAGGCCGTGTCCATCGCCGCGGCCCGTTCGGCAGCCTGGATTCTGCTGCTGGGCCTGATCGCAGCGGCCGCCCAGGGCGCCCTGATCATGGTGATGGCCCGGCGAACCATCGCCGACCCCCTGAGCAAACTCGCCGCCTTTGCAGAAGCCGAGCGAACCGCCTCGAATTCGCCGCGCGAGGCGGGCGCCAACAGCGCTCTGGAGGCCATCGAGTCGCGACCGGATGAAATCGGGGTGCTGGCCCGGGCCCTGAAATCCGGCCGGGAAAAGGTCGACCACGCCATGGACGATCTTGAGGAGCGGGTCCGCGACCGGACCGTGGAGCTGGAGCGGGCCAATCAGGAAAAGTCGCGGTTCCTGGCCAATATGAGCCATGAGCTGCGGACCCCCCTGAACGGCGTTGTAGGGGTGTCCGAGACCCTGGCGCGGGAACAGACCACTGTTCGCGGCCGGGAACTGGCCGAGTTGATTGTCTCTTCAGGTCGACTGCTGGAGCAGGTCCTGACGGATATCCTGGACTTTTCCAAGATCGAGGCTGGCGAACTGCGGCTTGAGCAGTCGCCCTTCGATGTCGCGACCCTGGTCAACCAGATCTGCGCTCTGCACGCCGAGTCCGCCGCCGCCAAGTCGCTGGATCTCAGCTGGAGGATCGACGACGGGGCCGCCGGCCTATGGTCCGGCGATCCGGTGCGGATAACCCAGACTCTGTCGAACCTGCTGTCCAACGCCGTCAAGTTCACGACCGCCGGCAATGTCCGACTACATGTCGGCCGCCGCGACAGCGGCCTGGTCTTCAGTGTCAGTGACAGCGGTATCGGGTTCGACGCTGAAACGGCCGAGCGGCTGTTCAACCGGTTCGAACAGGCGGACGCTTCCATCACGAGGCGGTTTGGCGGGACAGGTCTCGGCCTGGCCATATGCCGGTCCCTGGCCGGGCTGATGGGGGGCACAGTGCGGGCCTTTTCCAGGCCGGGCGAGGGGTCGACCTTCATGGTGACCCTGCCGCTGGAACGGGCCGATGATGTCCCGGCCCAGCCGGAAGATGCGCCGGCGACAGCGTCCGATGTGCCCCATGATGGCATGCGGGTGCTGCTGGCCGAGGATCATCCGACCAACCAGAGGGTGGTCCGGCTGATCCTTGAAGCCGTCGGGGTCCGGCTGGAGATCGTCGAGACCGGGGCGGCGGCCCTGGAGCGACTGTCTGGCCAGCCCTATGACGTGATCCTCATGGACATGCAGATGCCCGAGATGGACGGCCTGACCGCCACCCGGCGCCTTCGAGAGCGGGAGCGGCAGACCGGTTCGCGTCGTACGCCGGTGATCATGCTGACGGCCAACGCCCTCGACGAGCATGTGCGTTCAAGCCTGCAGGCCGGGGCGGACGCTCATCTGTCCAAGCCCGTGCGGGCAGACCGGCTGCTGATGACCCTGTCGGAGGTGATGGGCGATCGGCCGCGACAGGTGGACGACAAGGCTACTGGCTGATCCGGACGCCTTCCGGCGCTCAGGTTCCGCGCGCGCGCGCGGCCCTGTCACGGATCGCCGTCGAGGACGCATAGTTGAAGGGGCCGCGAAGATAGACCCAGGCCGGCGCCGGAAGCCGGGCCAGGATCGGCGCCTCCCGGGCCGAGTGCCGGGCATGGGCGAAGCGGCGGGCCGTTGGCGACAGCCGCGCCTTAAGGGCCGCCCAGGGCCTGGACACCACCGCCACAGGAACCTCGCGCATGATCTGGGTCCAGCCCCGCCAGCGATGAAAGTCCTTCAGGCTGTCGGCGCCCATGATCCAGACGAAATTCACCCCCGGATTCCGGGCCTTGAGAAGCCGGACCGTGTCGATCGTGTATTGCGATCCCAGGCGGGTCTCGATGTCGCTGACCACCATGCCACGGGCCTTCGCCACCTCGCGAACGGCGGCCAGTCGCTCGGTGAGAGGGGCTGTGTCCCGCTTCTGCTTCAGGGGATTTTGTGGCGAGACCATCCAGATGACCTGGTCCAGTCCCAGCCGCGCCATGGCGGTTTCCGCCACATGGGCATGGCCTTCATGCACCGGGTTGAACGATCCGCCGTAGAGGCCCACGCACATTCCGGGCTTGAGGACGAATCCCGTCCTGAGGGCGGCCGGGCGGCCGGCCTCAGGGACGAGTCTGGCCGGTCCCGCGAACCACATATTTGAACGTCGTCAGTTGTTCCGCGCCCACCGGTCCCCGGGCATGCAGCCGGTCCGTGGCGATGCCGATCTCGGCGCCAAATCCGAACTCTCCCCCGTCGGCAAACTGGGTCGAGGCGTTGATCAGGACAATGGCGGAATCGACCTCTGAAGCGAACTGGTCGGCCGCCGAGGCGTCTTCCGTGATGATGGCGTCGGTATGCCCGGAACCATGGGCGGCGATATGGGCGGCGGCGCCGGCCACTCCGTCCACCACCGCCACCGCCAGGATCGGGGCCAGATATTCCGTGGTCCAGTCCGCCGCTGTGGCGGCCTTCATCTGGGGCTCGATCGCCCGGGCGGCGGGGTCGCCCCGCAACTCGCAGCCAGCACGGATCAGGTCGTCAGCGAGAAGCGGCAACAGTCTACCGGCGACGGCGCGATCGATCAGCAGGGTCTCGGCGGCGCCGCAGACCGAGACGCGGCGCATCTTGGCATTGACCACGATGGCCCGGGCCTTGTCCGGATCGGCGGCGGCATGGACGAAGACGTGGTTCAGGCCTTCCAGATGTCCCAGGACCGGGGCGCGCGCCTCGGCCTGGACCCTGGCCACCAGGCTCTTGCCGCCCCGCGGTATGATCAGGTCGACCTGACGGTCCAGCCCTGACAGCAGGTGGCCGACGGCTTCGCGGTCCGTGGTCCGGACGATCTGCACGGTTGAACCCGGCAGGCCCGCCGCCTCCAGGCCGGCCAGGATGCAGCTGTGGATCGCCAGATTGCTCTGAAGGCATTCCGACCCGCCCCGCAGGATCACGGCGTTGCCGGCGCGGACACAGAGGGCGGCCGCGTCGGCCGTCACATTGGGCCGGCTCTCATAGATCATCGCCACCACCCCGATGGGGGTGCGGACCCGGGCGATGTCCAGGCCATTGGCCGGTGTCCAGCGGGCGATCTCGGCCCCGACCGGATCTGGAATGTCCGCGATGGTCTCCACGGCCGAGACCAGGTCGGCCACCCGGGCGGCGTCCAGCATCAGCCGGTCCAGCATGGGACCGGCGGTTCCGTTGCTGCGGGCGGCGGCCATGTCCTTCTGGTTGGCGGCGAGAATCTGCGGCGCCTGGTCGGCGATCGCCCTGGCCATGGCGCGAATGGCGGCGGTGCGCTGGTCAGGACCGACCAGGCGCAGGGCCCGGGCGCCGATCCGCGCCGCCCGGCCAAGGGCCATCATCCGATCCCGCAAGGTCGCGCCAGCGTCGTCCATCTGCTCCGTATCCAGATTTGCTCAGATTGAGCCTTAGCCGCTTTGGACTGGCGTGAACAGGCTTGTGGCTCGGGGTCGGAATTCAGGTTTCCGGGTACTGGAACGCGAAGGAAGGAGCCTCGGCGGCCAGGCAATCCCCCGCCACCGGCGCCAAGGGATCGGCCAGGAAGGCGCGGATCATCCGGCGTGCGCAAGGACTGCTGCCGTTGACGCCATGGGTCGCATTGGGGGCGATGAACAGCTGTCCCTTCGAGAACCGGGCGACGGCCGCCCGGGCCAGGTCGGGCGGACAGCCCGGATCGATCTCGGCGGCGAGGAACAGGGCGGGGACATCGCTGGACTGCGGCGCGCCATCCCGGGGATCGGGCTCGCCGACGGGCCAGGCCCGACAGACCTCGAAATAGCGCAGCATCGAGGGGACCAGCAGCCGGGCGAGAGGATCATCCGCGGCGTCTTCGACCAGCCGGCCCGGGTCCTCGAACGGCATTTCCTCCTTGCAGAGGTGGGTCAGGTGCTGGCCTTCGAAATAGGGGCTGCGGTCGGCCCGGTGGGCCTCAAGCACCGAAAAATCACCCCGGGCCATGGCGGCCAGATCGGCCGGAAGTTGCCGGGCGCCCTGCCCGCTATAGGCGGCGTCCATCAGGAAACCCCCAAGGTCATCGGCCCGATAGCTGCGCGCCTTGCCCGCCTGGGGTCCAGCCAGAAACCGGTTCGCCATGGCTTCGACGTCCTTCCGGAGGGTCGGATAACGGTTGGCGCAGCCGGCATCGGCGGCGCATTTGGCCATCACCACCCGCACCGCATCGGCGACCATGCTTGGACCGCCCTGGGCCCAGGACGCTTCCGGCGGCCAGGGCGAGTCCAGCACCACGGCCCTCACGCCCTGCGGGGCATGGCGCAGCGCCGCCATGGCTATGCTGGTTCCATAGGAGACGCCCACCAGGTCGATCTGGCGGTAGCCAAGGGCCTTGCGCAGGTCCTGGATATCCAGCGCCACCTGACGCTCATTGTACTGGCTCAGATCCACGCCGGCCGCCATCTGGCGGGCGCCGCAGGCGATCAGCGCCTGGGCCGCCGCTTCGTTCAGGGGGCCGGCGTCGTTCATGGCCACGCTGCCGCAGTCCAGCAGGGGCGTGGCCAGGCCCGAACCGCGCTGGTCAAGGAACACCCAGTCCTGGTCGACGGCGGCCATTTCATCGGCCCTCTGGCGACGCAGCCAGCCAGCAACCGACTCCACGACGTCACCGCCGGGACCGCCATGCAGGAAGAAGACCGGGGGGGCTCCCGTCCGGGGGGCGGAGGCCTTGACCACGGCCACGGGAATGGCGACCCGCCGGCTGCTGCGGCCGCCCCGGGTCTCGTCGACGCTGAGCACGCCGCAGGTCACCCGCCCCGCCTGGTCGCCGAAGTCCCCGATGCAGGACGTCTGGCGATAGACGGCCGGTCCGGCCTCGGCCGGAGCCGCCAGGGCGAGTCCGGTTGCTGTCAGGCAAAGCAGGATCAGGGCGCGCAACATGGCGGATTCCAGTTCATCGGGGGCCGGTCCTGTCTAGGCGGCTCTGGCAGATAACAACAGGGGGCTTGAATGCCGTTGCGTGAAGCGCATTAAGACCGCCACAACTTTCCGCACAAGCGGTCCCTGCACGAGGAAACCCCATGACCGAAGCCCTGATCATCGACGCCGTCCGGACCCCTCGCGGGATCGGCAAGATCGGCAAGGGAGCCCTGGCCGAGATCCATCCCCAGCAGCTGGGCGCGACGGTTCTCAAGGCCCTGGCCGAACGCAACAACCTCAAGACCGAGGAAGTCGACGACATCATCTGGGGCACCAGCAGCCAGCGCGGCCCGCAGGGCGGCGATCTCGGCCGGATGTCGGCCCTCGACGCCGGCTATAACGTCAAGTCGTCCGGCGTGACCCTGGACCGCTTCTGCGGCTCGGGCATCACCTCGGTGAACTTCGCCGCCCATGCCATCATGTCGGGTATGGAAGACCTGATGGTCGCCGGCGGCACCGAAATGATGTCCATGGCCGGTCGTCGCGCCAGCGAGAGCGATGGCCCGATGCTGATGGATGGCGGCAACCTGCGCCTGCGCGCCCGTCATCCCCAGTCGCATCAGGGCGTCTGCGCTGACTCCATCGCCACCCTGGAAGGCATCTCCCGCGCCGATGTCGACGCCCTGGCGCTCGAAAGCCAGAAGCGCGCTGCGGCGGCCATCGCCGGCGGCCATTTCAACAGGTCGCTGGTCCCGGTCTATCACGAAGACGGAACCCTGGCCCTGGCCCACGAGGAATTCCCCCGTCCCGGCACCACCGCCGAGGGCCTCGCGTCCCTGAAGCCGTCCTTCGCGGCCATGGCCGATGTTCCGCTGGACGCCAATGGCACCACCTTCCGCAAGCTGATCACCGCCGTCTATCCTGACCTGGACATCCAGTTCATGCACCACGCCGGCAACAGCTCGGGCGTGGTCGACGGCTCGGCTGCCCTGCTGCTGGCCTCCCCGACCTATGCCGCCAAGAACGGCCTGAAGCCCCGCGCCCGGATCGTGGCCACGGCCAATATGGGCGACTCCCCGACCCTGATGCTCAATGCGCCGGTGCCCGCCGCCCGCAAGGTCCTGGCCAAGGCCGGCCTGACGGTGGACGATATCGACCTGTGGGAAATCAACGAAGCCTTCGCCGTGGTGGCCGAAAAGTTCATCCGCGACCTGAAGCTCGACCGTGACAAGGTCAACGTCAACGGCGGCGCCATGGCCCTGGGACACCCGATCGGCGCTACCGGCTCCATCCTGATCGGCACCCTGCTGGACGAACTCGAGCGCCGCGACCTCAAGCGCGGTCTGGTCACCATGTGCGCCGCCGGCGGCATGGCTCCGGCCATCATCATCGAGCGTATCTGATCAAGACCCGTTCCGGTCCTGGGGAAGTCCCGGGACCAGGGCGGACAATGACCAGCAAAGAGGGCGGCGCCTGTGTCGGGCGACCGCCCTTTTCGTTGGCGAAAGGGGTGGCTTGCAAGGTCGTGGTCTCCTGTCCCGTCCCCCGTCCGGGCGGGTCCGCGCCGGGCGGCAGGTCATGGCGGGCTGATCTGGATCATTGCCGGCCGCGGGCTCAGTGGCAGACTGCCGCCATGACCTTGAGTATTCCCCGTCCTGGACTGGTCCCTGGCTGCCTCGTGGCCGGACTCGATGCCCTTTGGGCGCTTATGGTGGCGAGCGGTTGGGCTCAGCCCTTTCTGGACTTGATTTTCTGGCTGCATTTCGTGACCCCGCCCTACCGGGTCGAGCCCTTTGACCTGGGGAGGGCCCTGGCGCTTGTCACCCTTACCGGGGGCCTCGGATTTCTCGGCGGGGCCGCCCTGGCCCTGGCCTGGAACAAGGCCGGTCCGGGCCGGACATAGGGCAATTGCAGCCCCTCACTCGATCATGATGATCTCGACCTCCGCCCCCGCCAGAATGGCCGTCTCGCCAACGGCTTTGCCGAGCAGGGACCGGGCCAGGGGCGAAATATAGGACACCGAACCCGCCCCAGGGTCGGCTTCGTCCTCCCCGACGATGCGATAGGTCTGGCGGCGGCCGTCCGCCCGCTCGAAGGTGACGGTACAGCCAAAACGCACCGCTTCCGGGTCGGCGGGCGGCTCAACCAGTTGGGCGGTGGCCCGGCGGGCATTATAGTAGCGCAGGTCGCGGGTCGCCCGGGCCATGGCGGTCCGGTCCGCGGCTACGTCCCCCTTCTGGGCTGCGGCATAGGCCGCGCGGGCTGCCGCCAGATCGGCTTCCAGCCGGGCCAGACCGCTAGCCGTGACCAGGTTGGGATGCGGGGAGATCGGGCGATCCGGCAGATCGGCCGCCGCCGCCTCGGAATCTCCCTCCTTGGTGAAGGCGACGCTCATTCCGTCATCCTAGAGCCTGTTACGTTATGGTTGAACTGATCATAGCGGAAAAACAGGCTCTGATTCAGAGTGTTAGAGTATGTTTCGATCCGATAGCCGCATCACGCCTATCGGAACTGCTCCAGGGATCGCCAGTCATCGGCTACAGGGGAATCAGCCTCAAGGAGAGAGGTCTCCGCTGTCTTCGGTTCCGGCGGAGCCAGGGTGCGCGCTGCAGGGGACCCATTGACGGAGCCCTGGCAGCGCCCGGATCACCTCGTCATCGTCCGCAATCAGGATGAGGGGTGCGCAAAGACGCCGGCTTGGGCCTGTCACCGGGGCTCGGTGTTGGACCGGGCGACATGGTTGAATTCCGGGGCCGGCAGGCGGCTATCCCGGACGGCCTGGGTCTGCAGAAGCACCTCTAGAAGGTGATGCAATTCCAGGGGCTTGCGGAGGGCGCCCTGAAAGACCGGATCGAGGTCAGGTGAATCGGCGTCTGCCGTGAAGGCCAGGATCGGACTGTCGCTATTGACGCCCCGTCCCGAACGGATGGTTCTGGCCGCTTCCTGTCCGGTCATCACGGGCATGCGCAGGTCCATCAGCACCAGGTCAAAGGGCTCGGCCTCGGCCAGGGCAACGCCGGTCGCCCCGCAGTCCGCCAGGGAGCATTCAGCTCCCAGAGCTTCAAGCAGGGTCTTTGCCAGCGTCCTGTTGGCTTCATTGTCGTCGACCACCAGAAGCCGTAATCCCGCCAGGGGCGGCTGGCCGCCCTGGTCGGGGCGGGCTTCCAGGTCCGTGAGAGGGGCCTGGGCGGGATCGGCGGGAATCTCGAACCAGAAGCAGGACCCCATCCCCGGCTGACTCTCGACGCCGATCTGGCCGCCCATGGCCTCGACCAGGCCCTTGCAGATGGCCAGGCCCAGTCCAGTGCCGCCATGATTTCGGTTTGAAGAGGCGTCAATCTGCGAAAACTTCCGGAAAAGCCGCGGCTGGTCCTCAAGGGCGATTCCAGCCCCGCTATCCGAGATTTCGATTTTCAGACTCCGGGAGACCGGATCGTAGCGCGGGTGCAGCCTGACCTGTCCTTCCGATGTAAACTTCACCGCGTTGCCGATGAGATTGAGCAGCACCTGCCTGAGCCGGGGCGCGTCAACCAACAGGGCGCAGCTGACGGCCTCGGCCGGGTCCAGTTCAAGTCTGACGCCCTTCGCGGCGGCCGCAGCCCCGAACATTTCCAGCGTTTCCTGCAGCAGGCCCGGGATGACGCAAGGCTCCCGCCGGATATCCACTCCGCCGGCCTCCAGCTTGGTGAAGTCCAGAATATCGTTGACGGTCGCCATCAGGGCGCGGCCGCCGCTTTCGATCCGCCGGACATAGCCCCTGGCAGCCTCGGGCAGGTCGTCCACCTCGGCCAGCAGACCCGAGAATCCCAGGACCGCCGTGAGGGGCGTCCGGATCTCGTGGCTCATATTGGCCAGGAACTCGGCCTTGGCGGTTGCGGCGGCATCGGCGGCCGCCTGGGCCTCGCGGAGCTCAACCTCCATGGCCCGTCGGGCCGTGACGTTCCGCATCACGGTGACGACCTCGGTCACCACGCCATTAGCATCCCGGACAAGGCTCGGACTGCCCTCGAGCCAGACTTCCCGACCATCCGGTGTGATGATCCTGTGTTCCCGCCGTGCGCCTGTTTCCGGCTCGCGGCCTTCCAGAAGGCTGTCTAGGACGGACTGCGAGTGATCCAGGTCTTCCGGGGCCACAATCCTGGATATGGGCTGGCCTGTCAGTTGGCCAGGGTCGAAGCCGAGTGATCGACAGGCCGGGGAGACGTAGCGGATCAGGCCGTCAACCCCGAACCGGACCAGGATGTCCGTCACATTGTCGGCCAGGGTGCGGTAGAGCATCTCGCTGTCGGCCAGTTCCGCCTCAATGGCCCGGCGGTCTGTGATGTCGCGGATCACGGCGATGATTTCGGAAGGCTCCTTCGCCTCATTCCGCACGAGCTGGAAGCGCGTCTCCACCCAGACCGCTTCGCCGGACCGGTGCTGGGCGCGATGCACGATCGTCCTTCCTGCAGCCCCCTGGGCGAGATCGGCAAAGACACTGTCGATCAGGGGGCGATCGTCTGGATGGACGAAGGCCTGTGCTCTCTTGCCCGCCATGTCTTCGGGGCGAAAACCAAGCAAGGCCTCGATGGAGGGAGAGACGTAGCCGCTGCGGCCGTCCAGCCGGATCCGGGTGATGACATCCCCCATGTTCTCCGCCAGCAGACGGAACCGGGCCTCACCCCTCTGGGCGTCACGCACCGCCCTGACATGAGTGGTGACGTCCTGGAAAACTCCGGCAATGGCGAAGGGCTTGCCATCGGCATCCAGGTCGCAGGCGCCTCTGGCCAGGACGTCGCGCTGCTCGCCCGTCCGGGTGATGATGCGCAGCTGGAAGGCGCAGTCTTCACCGGTCGCGGCCGAATGTTCCAGGCATGTCGAAACATGGGCCCGGTCGTCGGGATGATAGAAGCCGACGGCGTCGTCCAGACCGGGGTCGAACGTCTCCCGGGTCACCCCATGGATGCGGTAGACCTCGTCCGACCATTCCACATGACCGGTCGCGAGCAGATAGCGCCAGCGACCCACGCCGGACATGGTTTCGGCCAGGGTCAGCAGTGCGTTCGAGCGTTGCAGGGCAGTCTTCACCTGCCGCTGCGCTATGGCTTCCTCGACGGCCTTTCCGAGGGACTGGAGTCGCTGCAGGGCCCGATCATCCGGCCTGGGGCGCGGACGGTCGCTGATCACGCACAGGGTTCCGAGGCATTGACCATCGTCCGTCGCCAGCACAACCCCGCAATAGAAGCGGATGTTTGGCGGGCCCTTGACCAGGGGGTTTTCGGCAAACCGCGGGTCCTGGGTGGCATTCTCGACGACCATGACCGCGCCCGGACCCAGGGTGATCGCGTGATGACAGAAGGCGTCGCTTCGCGGGGTGGACTCGGCCTCCAGGCCAAGACGCGACTTGAACCACTGACGCCGGTCGTCGAGCAGGGACACCAGGGCGATCGGCGTGTCGAACATGTCCGCCGCCAGGGCCGTCAGCCGGTCAAAGGCCGGCTCGGCAGGGGTATCAAGGATTTCAAGGGCGCTCAGGGCCGCCAGTCGGCGGGCCTCGGGACCGGCGTTTTCAAGCGGGGCATTCATCGGCCCGATAATTGGACGATGTGCCTACCAAGCGGTTAACTTTAGTCTGCAACAACGCCCCTCGCGACGCCCCCCGGCCCGATGGCCGGGCCACCCCATCAGGCCGCCGGAATCGGTGCGCGTTCCAGCATGCTGTTGGCGATCTGGCCGATGGCGGTCTTGACCCCCAGCACCAGCATCTCGCCATCCTGGAACCGGATCTCGGATTCGGCGAACAGCGGGCTGCGCTTGATCCGGGCGGAATCGCGCAGGGTCAGACGAAGGATCAGGTCAGTCGCGGCGACGCCCTGGCCCAAGGCCTCTTCGACAGCCTGGCGCAGGTCCGCGACGGTGGCGAGACGGGGAGGTTGGGGAGCTTTTGCCACGATCAGATTCCGGTATGGGTCGAAGGCATCGGTGCACGAACCATCCTGGCCCGCAGAGAGATCGCCGTTCGCCCCGACGCCCCGCGGCGCGGGACTGTTCGATCGGGCAGGCCTTCGACTGGGTCGTCGGCAGGGTTCCACGCGGAACGAAATTGTTTTCTAGCACAGGCTGGCGACTGAATGGCGAGAAAAGCATCCTTACGCCTTTGGCCGTCGCGCAACCGGGCGGGCGCCATGGGGCTCCTGTTCGGCCCTGGGTCAGCCGAACAGTGGTCCCGGCCACCGATTTTTGACTCAAATCAGGTTATCGGGCAAAATGTCGCACCCTTGTGTCTCGGTCGCCACATCAGACTGTGCGATGCAAGGGGCCCTTTAGTCGCCGCCGACTGCCGGCCCTTGCGGGATGGCGCCAGAGAATCATGGATCGTTTGTCACCGGATACGTCTGAATATGATCTGGCGCATGACCGTTTTGTCCTGCGCCTCGGGATCAAGTATTTCCTCAATCAGGCCGCCTTGCTGGCGGAGCCGTTTGGCGGCGACGTCCTTCTGGCGGTCACCTTCCTGACCATAAACACCGGGAACCTGAGGGACCTGAACGGAGCTTCGACCTTCAACCCCCAGGCCGTTGAAGGCGTCATTCCCGATGGTATGCGGCGCTCCGTGACCATCGCCGCCGTCTCCCGTGAGTTGGGAATTCCGCGGGAAACCGTGCGTCGATACGTCAATCGGCTGATCGAGATGGGGTTCTGCCGGGCGACCGGGGCCCGGGGCGTGATGGTCCCGTCCGAGGTGCTGAAGTCGGAGGCGATGAACGCCGTGGCGCAGAAACATGGCGCCTTCGCCCGGGATCTCATGGGCGCCCTGAACGACGCCCATGCGCCCGTCGGGGATCAGCCGGCCTGACCACCTCTCCTGGCCATCCGGCCGGGACGACCGGCCGCAAGGGACAGGACCAGGACCATGCCGGCGCCCGCCAGAGCGGCGGCGGCCACAGCCGGCTTGCCGCCTTGTTCCGCGACCCAGACCGCCGTCAGGCCCCAGGCGATGGGCAGGCCATAGGCCAGATGGCCGATCCGCCAGACCAGTCCGCCGCCCACCAGGGTGACAACCGCCACGCCGCCGAGGGCCCAGGCGGTGCGGTCAGGGTCTGCGACCACGCCGAACGCTGTGAGGACGGTCAGGGCGTTGATGGCGCTGGCGATGGTCAGCCAGCCGGCCAGCAGGCAGAGCGGCCAGAGGATCAGCCGGGAGGGGCCGGCGCGCCTGCGCTGGTCCGCCGCCCTGACCAGCCCCAGGATCATGGCGGCGGCGGAAACGGTGATGACCCCCACTGTCGCCAGCTTGGCGTCCAGGGCGGCCGCAAACAGCCAGGCGGCGCAACCGCCCATGGCGATCACCGACGGCCAGGCGACGGCGTCCAGCAGGGTCGATCCCGGCATGGCCGGCAGGGCCTGCCAGATCGCATAGATCAGCAGGCCCAGATAGATCACGCCCCAGATGGAAAAGGCGTAGCCGGCGGCCCTCAGGGTCTGGTTGCCGTCACCGGCGAACATCTGGGCCGACAGGCCAAAATCCGTCAGGGTGATGAAGGGCGCCGCGCCCACGGCGGCGATGGCCGCCAGAAAGACGCAGAGGGTGCGCAACAGGGGCTTGGCGGAACCGGCGGAGGCTTGGGCGGATCGGGTCATGCCTCAAGCTATACCACAACGACGGGTCTCCGGCGCCCGCCCTTGTGTTGCCCAGGGGCCTGGAGCCTGTTCCGATAACTGTGAAGCGGTTATCGGATCGGAACAGGCTCTAGAACCAGATGTCGTTGGCGGTCAGGTTCGTGTGGTTGCCCGACAGCCAGATCACGGCATCCACCGTGTCGTTATCATCGACATGGAGGTTCAGCACCGTGACGTTCTTGGCGGCATTGTAGCTGATCATGATGTCCCCGGCATGGGCGCCATCGCCGCCCAGATGGAATCGCTGGTCGCCGACCAGGGCCATGTTGGCGTCGATGCCGCTCAGATCGATCCGGTCGCCCCTGGCGAAGTCCACGATCTGGTCCTGCATCCCCTTGAGGGAATCGTTGACGCTGCCGAACACGAAGACATCGTTGCCCCTGCCGCCGATCAGCCGGTCATTGCCCAGGCCGCCGACGATCATGTCATTGCCCTTGCCGCCGTTCAGGGTGTTGGCCATATCACTGCCGACGATCATGTCGCCGAAGTTTGACCCGGTGACGTTTTCGAACGCTGCCGCAGCAACCACGCCTATGATGATCCCGGTGCTTCCTCCGGCGCGCAATTCACCCGTCTCAAGGTCAATGCTGACGCAACCGTTCAACTGCCTGAAATCAAGCGTATCGATTCCGTCCCCGCCGTCCATCACGACACCGGTCATGCTGCCGTTGACCGTAAGACCGGTATCCGAAAAATTGAATTTGATCAGATCATTGCCGCCGTTGG
Source organism: Caulobacter sp. (assembly GCA_029866155.1). Classification (GTDB taxonomy): domain Bacteria; phylum Pseudomonadota; class Alphaproteobacteria; order Caulobacterales; family Caulobacteraceae; genus Caulobacter. Next base: position 93,556 of record JARWZW010000027.1, read on the forward strand.
CATAGACGCTGTCGCCCAGTCCGACATTGAGGAAGGTGTCAGCGAACAGGCTCCCCACCAGGGTCTGACCCGCAGCGGTGCCGGTCAGGGTGACGGCGGTGTCCGGCATGCGGCCATAGACCAGATAGGTCTCGCCGGATTCGCCGCCGTTGGGGTCGGCCCCGAACCCGCCGATCAAGAGGTCGTCCAGGCCATCACCATTGACATCCCCCGCCGATGACACGCCCCGGCCGCCGGCCTGGTCGAACTGGTTGACGCCGTTCAGGATGAAGCCGTTGGTTCCATTCAGGGTGCTGACGTCGATACTGGCGCCAAAGCCGCCCATGGCGCTGGTGGCCTTTCCATAGATGACATAGGCGATCCCGGCATAGGCGCCGTTGGCGCTGCCTCCCAGGTTGCCGATCAGGATATCGTCGAACCCGTCTCCATTGACATCCCCGGCCGAAGAAATGGGCGTGGTGTTGTTGCCGATCCCGGTGATCCGGAAGCCGTCGGTCGCCGTCATGGCGGCCAGATTGAGATTGGCGGCGAAGGGCGTGGCCTTGCCGAACACCAGATAGGCCGGGGCGTTCATGCCATTGCCGCCGCCGCTGATCACCATGTCGTCAAAGCCGTCGCCATTGACGTCTCCGGCATTGTTGACCCGCCGACCGCTGGAATCGTTCTGGGCGCCGCCGCTGAGGGTGAAGCCGTTGGTCCCGTTCAGGGTCGACAGGTCCAGATTGGCGGCGAACCCGCCCGCCTTGCCGAAAACGACATAGGCCTGGCCCGACTTGTCGCCATTGGGATCCGCCAGGGGCGCGCCGACGAAGATGTCGGCAAATCCGTCCCCATTGATATCGCCCGCTGCCGAGACCGACAGGCCAGCCTCGTCCCGGACATTGACGCCGGACAGCTTGAAGCCATTGGTCCCGTTCAGCGTCGAAAGGTCGAAGCTGGCCCCGAAGCTGGAGGCCTTGCCGAACACCACATAGCTGGCGCCCGAATAGGTCCCGTTGGGGGAGGCAAAATTGGCCCCGATGATCATGTCATCCAGGCCGTCGCCATTGATGTCTCCGGCGCTGTCGCAGGAATAGCCGGTCTGGTTGCCGGCCGCGACCCCGGCCAGCTGGAACCCGTCCGTTCCGTTCAGGGCCGTCAGGTCGACATCGGCGGAAAAGCCGCCGGACTTGCCATAGACCAGATAGCCGGCGCCGGAGGACAGGCCGTTGGGACTGGCCCCGTAGTTGCTGACAAAGACATCGGCAAAGCCGTCGCCATTGATGTCGCCGGCCGATGAGACGTTGAAGCTGGTCATACCGCTGAGGCGAAACCCGTTGGCGCCGTCCAGGCTGGTGGGCTCGATCCGGCCATCGACCGAACCGTCCAGGGCGTCGAGGGCCGCAAGATTGGCGAGGCCGCCAAACACGACAAATCCGTTGCCGCCGCCGATGACGATGTCGGCGACTCCGTCACCGTTCACGTCCTCCGCCGCCGCCACCCGGTAGCCCGACCGCTGGCCGGGTCCGGGACCGCTGAAGACATAGCCATTGGTTCCATTGATGCCCGACAGCTCCACCACCGCCGGGAAGCTGGCCAGGGTATGGAAGCCGCCGCCCTCGGCCGAAGGCGCGGAGGTTGCCGCCCGGCCGTCGCCCGAGACCGCCATGCGCTCCAGCGCCCGGGCCAGGGTGAAATCGGTCAGGCCCGGATCCACCGGCAGGAAGGTCTCTTCCTGCCGGCCGCCCGTGACGGTCATCCGGTCCAGAAAGCTGGCGCCCTGCCAAAGGCTGTAGCCGCCGTCTGTGACGGGGTTGCCCAGCGCTTCCCTGGCCCCGGCCCGGGTTCCGGCCAGTTCGGAAGCCGGATCCGAGCCGGCTTCGGCGCCCTGAAGTCCCAATGGCCTGGTCGCAATGAACATGGCAGTCCCCAATTTCGGTTTCGGTCCGTCATGGTACTCTTAACCCTGAGTTTTGCGAGGTCATTCCCACGAACGTGGGTGTCATTCTCGCGGGGCGGGCTTTTGCTCCGGTCGCCACCTGGTCTAAGGGTCGGACAGCCCAAGGGGCGGCCGCGCCGGTGCGTGGCAAGGCTCATTCGCCAGAGGATCAGGTCCCATGTCGCCAAGCGGCCCCGAGACCCAAGCATCTGTCCCGCCGACAGGCGCAGCCGGCGCTGGCGGCCTCGCCTTCACCAGCTCGCGGCAGTTTGAAAGCTGGCTGGCCGAGGTCGGGGCCAGCCTGGCCCTGACCACCTACCAGGCCGGCAAGCTGATCTTCATCGGGCTGGGCGAGACCGGACGCCTGTCCATCTTCGAGCGCAGTATTGACCGCTGCATGGCGCTGCACGCCCGGGGGGACGATCTCTGGGTTTCCTCGATCTGGCAGCTCTGGCGGTTCAGGGCCGTGCCCGGCGCCCCGGACGGAGCCTATCGCGCCCATGACCGGCTCTATACGCCGCGCCAGTCCTGGGTCACCGGCGACCTGGACATCCATGACCTTGAACTGGACCCCGGCGGCCGGCCGATTTTCGCCAACACCCTGTTTTCCTGTGTCGGCACGGTCAGCGACACAGACAGCTTCATTCCGCTCTGGCAGCCACGCTTCATCAGCCGGCTGGCGCCCGAAGATCGCTGTCATCTCAATGGCATGACCTTGAGGGACGGAGCGGTGGCCTATGCCACCGCCGTCGGGGCCTGCGACGCAGCCGATGGCTGGCGCGACCATCGCGCTTCCGGCGGGGTGGTCATTGATGGGCCCTCGGGCGAGGTGGCGGCCACGGGCCTGTCCATGCCCCACAGTCCGCGGCTGCATGACGGCCGCCTCTGGCTGGTCAATGCCGGAACGGGCGAACTGGGAACCCTCGACCCGGCTTCGGGACAGTTCGATCCCGTGGCCTTCTGCCCCGGCTTCATGCGGGGCCTGTCCTTCATCGGACCCTGGGCCCTGGTCACCCTGTCCCTGCCGCGGGACAACCAGTCATTCCGGGGCCTGCCTCTGGATGACCGGCTGATCGCCGCCAATGTCGCAGCCCGCTGCGGCGTCATGGTGATCGACACCCGCAGCGGGGCTGTCGCCCATTGGCTGAGGATCGAGGGCGCGGTCACCGAACTGTTCGATGTGGTGGCCCTGCCGGGCGTTCGCCGCCCGGCGGCCGTAGGCTTCCGTTCTGACGAGGTGCGCCGCATCCTGTCGGTAGGCAGCGCAAACGCCTGATCCCGCTGGTTCAGTTGGCGGCCTGACCTTCGACCGGGATCATCACCTCGTTGCGGCGGGCGAACCCCAGGGTCCAGGGCGGATCATACTGGGCGAGGGCCGCAGGCCCGACGGCCTTCAGCTTCCGGGCCTTCATCCAGGCGGTCAGTTCAGAAGTCCGCTTGAGCCTGTCTTGGTCGCTGACCCAACCGGAAAACCGGATCACCGCGTACCGGACCGGCGCCTGCGGCAGCAGCCGGACCCTGGGATCGTTGGGCGCCGGCAGGCTGGCCAGACTGTAGCTGCGGGGCATGATGAACCTGACCACCCAGCCCTCCGGTGACGGCGACTGGGTGACGGGCGCCGTCATGGCGATCTTCTGACCCCCGGTCTTCGACTGCATGACCGGGGCGGTCATGGCGACCTTCTGGCCCCCGTCATTGCCGCCGAAGATATAGCCGGCCAGCAGCCGGAAGCCGCGACTGGCCGCCGTCGACTGGTCACCCTCCACCGTCACCTCGGCCACCACGAGGGCGGGATACTGCCGCACCTCGAAAGCGCCGTCCTGGGACAGCCGCACGAAGGCTGGCTCTTCAACGGCCATGGCGGGACTCGCAATCAGGGTCAGAAACAACAACAGGACTGAGGCAACGACTCTCATGGGGCTGGGTTCCGGGAAAACAGGGCCGGCGTGATGATCCGGTCCTGGGTATTAACGTGGCGGAGGCGCTGGTGGTTCACTTCCGGGGGGCTGATCCGGTCTTTCGCCCCGGGTGGCCCGGTTCCGGACCTGCCGCCATGCGGGACTATCCAGACGGGCTTGCTGCTGCATCTGTCGCCAGTCGGCATAGTCTGCCGGCGTCAACCGGGCGAACTGAGCCCCAAGGTCCTCGCTGCGAAATCCCTCCAGATCCCCTGAAGCCAGGGCCTCCAGCCGCGCCAGGACGGCCGGATCGGAGGGGGCGTAGGGCCGTTCCGACCAGGCCTGGAAGGCAGCCTGCTGTCGTGAGGTCAGGGCCGCCCAGAGGTCGCCGGGCAGATCGGTCCAGCCTGCTCCCCGGGCCAGATGCTCCGCCGCTGCGGCCCAGGTCTGGTCTTCTGCGGCTTCAAGCGTCGTCCGGGCCCGTCGATGGGCGCTGGCCGCCGCTGCCCGGAAGGCCGACTGCCGTGCTGGGTCTGACCCTGCGGCCTCCAGGGCCAGCCGGGTCAGGGCTTCCGGCCTCTGCAACAGGGCCGGATCAGCCCGGCCCAGGTCGGCCAGCCTGTCGCGGGCGTCGCGCCGGACCTGCTCGGCCTGGATGCCGGTCGCCAACGCTTCCCTGACGCTGTCCGGCAACAGGGGTCCAGCGGCCTGCAGAATGGTCGCGGCCTGGTCCGGGTCCAGGGCGGTCAGGCCAAGAACAGACTGGTGATGGGCGCGGGACAGCAGGGCGCGTCCCTCTGCCCGGCGCGCTTCCGGACCAAGACCGGCGGCGGCGCCTCGGCCGTCCTGCTCGGCCAGGGCAGACGCCAGGGACAGGCGGGCGCGCTCCGGATCGAGCGGGATCAGCCGCTGAAACTCCGCCAGGGCGTGATCCTGCCGTTGCAGGGACAGGGCGGCTGCCGACCGGCTCAGGGCGGCACCGGACCTGGCCGCCCCTTCAGCCGTGAAGCCCGCCATGGCCGGCTGGCTGAGGTGGTCAAACCGCAGGCGCGCGCCCGCCGACAGGGCCTCGGCTGTCCGGACACGAAGTCCGGCCAGGTCCGCCATCGCCCTGTTCCAGGACCCGGGGCCGGCGTCCTCTGATCCGACCTTGTCCAGCAGGGACGTGGCGGACTGCCGGAACAGCAGATCGGCCTGTCTGGCCGCGAACTCATCGGCGGGGTCCGGGCCTTGCGTCTCCACCGGGACTCCCGGGCCACTGGATGGACCCGACCGACTCATCTGGCGTGGAATTCTCACCATGACTGCGACCCCGTGCGGCCAAGCCAGGACAGGGCGTTGAGGCCTGTGCGCAGCCCGGTCAGGCCCCTGGGCTGGTCGGCCAGGCGACGGGCGCGGTTTTCAAGACCGATCTGTCCGACCTGGCCCTCATGTCGGGTGTAAAGGGCTTCCAGCTCGGCCAGGGCGGCGTCCTGGGCGGCGATCAGGCCGTTGGAGCCGCCGCTGCCGGCGCCACTTTCGGCCATGGCGACCGCGCGGGCCGCAAGCATCTGGCGATTGCGCCGGCGCAGGGTTTCCTCCTGCGCCGAGGCCTGGTCGCCCAGGGCGACCGCCTGCTGGCGGGCCTGCTGCAGCTCATGGGCCTGGCTGGCCGCCCTGGCCTGTCCGTCCGCCATGTCTCCCGCCACCCGGACCGCCGCTGTGGCCGCCGTGAGGACTGGTCCTATCCAGGCCATGTCAGCTCTCCTGTCTGTCGGGAATGATGTAGGCCCAGCGCTCGGCGTCGCCGCCGTCCTGGCAATAGGCCCGCATACGGCCCTCGCTGGAAAAGCCGAGCATGGCCGCCCAGCGCGCTGCGGGCGCAAAACTGCAGGCCGTCGCCGCCTCGATCCGGCGATAGGGCGAGGCCTGAAGATAGCGCCGGACCACCCGGGTCGCGGCCAGCATGGCCGGTCCTGCGTCCTGCGCGAGCAGCGCCCAGGCCAGGCCGCGTCCGCCGCCCTGCTCCTGCACGCCGCCGCAGCCGATGATCCGCTGCCTGACAAGCAGGCTCCAGGCCTCACCCGTCGCTTCCAGCGCCTGCAGGCTGTCCGGGCAGAGCTCGCCCTGCCAGGCGGCCTGGGCCGGTTGCAGTACCAGGGTCTCCAGATGCGACACCGCAAAGGGCAGGATCGTCAAGGCGTCATCCCTCATGGGTCGCCATTTCGGGAAACAGGGCAATCAGCGTGAAGGGAAAGACATCGTCGCCTTCCAGGGCGATCGTCGCCGCCCCGTCATACCCGCCGGGAAAGGTCTGGATCAGGTCGCCGGTCCAGAGGGCCGGGGCGGCATCCATCCCTGAACCCGGCCTCCGGTACTGCAGCGGGTCGCAAGCGCCGGGAGCTGGGCCGAACCGCCCGCCAAGGCTCTCCAGCAGCCGCGCCGTCAGCCGGTGGATCCTCTTGGCCCGGCCCTGCGCCGTCCCCAGGGTCGCGCCGGCCTCCAGCGGCATCAGCTGGGCGCCATAGGGCGCCGCCAGACCCGCCACGACCCGGCTGGCGGACCTGGCCAGGGTAACGCCCCCGCCGGTCACGGTCCGGTCCGGATGGGCTGCGCCATCGGTCTTCAACCGGATGACCTCGCCCTCCAGATGATCGAGACCGTTCAGGGTCAGGGTCGGCGCGCCGTCATAGGTCAGGGCGCTGTTGGCATAGATGGCCAGGGCCTGGTCTTCACCCGGTTCATGCTCGGGCGCCAGGACCTCGACATAGCGCTGCTCCATGCCATTGATCAGACGTCGGATGATCAGCCAGACATCGTCGCGGCGACCATCAGGGGAAGGGATGACGGCGACGGATTCCACCGCCCCGCCCAGGCTGTGACGCCGCCAGGCCAGAACCTGCTGTTCCAGATTCAGGGTCAGGGCCTGCAGGCTGCCGTCGCTGCAGACGCACCAGATGGATTCATGCGGGGTCTGCTGCCAGGCCATGGCGATGACCGGCGGGATCAGGCCGCGGTAGCGGTTGAGATCCAGGGCCTCGTAGCCGTCCTGACCGGGGACCAGCAGCCGAAGGCGCCGCCCCAGCTTCTAGACAAACACCACCCCGGCGCCCACAAGGATGGGTTCCACCCCCAGGCCGCCCCAGGCCGTCTCGGGGTTCTGCTGGGTGTTGCCGGGGCCATAGGGTTGCTGGCTGGTCTGCTGGCGCAGGCTGTGTTCGCCGCCATTGGTGCCGACCAGCAGCACCGACCGGGTGGGCATGACCCATTCGACCGGGTTGCCCTGCACCGACTGGATGGACAGGACCACAGCGCAGTCCGCCAGCACCTCGCCATTTGCCCGGGCCTCGAAATTGGCGAAGTCGGCGGCCGTGGACTGCCAGACCTGCTGGCCGCGAAACCAGCTCAGCCGCTCCCGGAAGAAACAGACATTGTCCGGCCAGCCGGCAGCCGCCGACCAGGCGCCATGGGCCCAGCGATAGGTCGGCTGGCTGGCCAGCTGCCCGGGCAGGCGGGACAGCACTTCGCCCGTCGCCTCGGTCGGGCTGGCGACAGAGGTGATCCTCAGATGGCCATAGCCCGCATGGAGATACTCCCATTCCACGCCGATGGAGCCGACCGCCCCGTCGCCCTTCTGTTCCTCCCCGGTGCCGTCCCAGTAACGGCCCCTGGTATGGACCGGCAGCGCCTCGCCGCAGATGGCCGGCTTGTCCCCGGTGTCCACGGGCCCTGTCTGGGTGCAGCGGTAGTACCGGAAATCGGCCCGCCGTTCGTCCCCGACGTCGGTGGTGGTCCGCACCTGCCAGGCCCGCACATCGGCGCCGTCCAGCAGGTCCAGCTCGAGGAGGCCGCCGACATGGCCAGGCAGGAAGACAGGACCGCTGGCCGTCAGGCTCACGGTCCCGCCGACACTGAAATCGCCCGCCGCCGAGACGGTCAGGGCCTCATCCCGGTTGCGGTCCCGGAAGGGGCCGCCGACCGGATGGAAGGGCGCCAGCACCCAGTCCAGGTTGCTGCGGCGGCTCAGGGTCATGGGCGGATGGCCGGCGCAGGCCAGGTAGACCACATCGCCGGACTGCTCGAACCGGATTCCGAAGCTGCCGTCGCTACGGGTCAGGTTGTCAGCCAGATAGGGGCTCTCGATTTCCAGGATTTCAGGTGAAACCCCGCCCGTCGTCAGTCGCCCGCGGTTGCGGAAGAACCGGACATAGCCTGGCCCGAACTCCAGCAGGAAGGCGTCGTCCTGGCTGAAGACAAAGGGCGCCAGCCAGCATCGGTCCGCGCTGTCCTTCACGGCCCCGACAAAGACGCTGCCCGCCGCCCTCTGCAGGGCGCCCTGGACCCGGGGGATCAGGTTCTCGCAATGGCTCAGGCCGGTGCGCCAGGGCTCCAGGTCCGGCCGGCCGCCCATCAGGGGCGACAGTTCTCCGGCGTTGAAGGCGGTGATGGCGGGATTGGCTCGCATGGCTCTCTGGTCCTGGCTCGGGGATGGGGAAGGGCGGTCAGGACCGGACGGTCAGCCAGTCGCCGTCAGGGGTCAGTTCCGGCGGCGCCTCGATGGCGTTGACCCGGAAGGCCTCGCGCAGGGCCAGCTGATAATCGCGCGCCGCCGCCTCGGCCCGACTGCGGGACTGGGTCAGTTTTTCGGCCAGATCCATGGCGAGGCGACAGACCACGGCCTCGGCGAACAGCGGGTCCCAGGCCGCCACATCCACCACCCTCCGGACATAGCGGATGGACAGGGGCGCGGCGGCATTGGTCAGGATCCGGCCGCCTTCCAGGGCGAAGGCCCCGCCCGGCGCCGCCGGCAGGCCGACCACGTCGACCAGCTGAAGGCAGTCGGCGGGCAGGGGATACTGCCGGGCAAAGCCGAAGGGCGGCGCCACAGCCTCTGCCGGCAGCTGGGCCCGGGCCACGGCGAAATGCCAGCGGCCGGTCCTCAGGACCAGGTCGCGGACATCCTCGATCCGGCTGCGGATCCAGCGGGCCCTGTCATCTTCGTCATCGAGAGACAGGATGCCGCCCTGGCCCAGTCTTGCCAGGGCGGCGTTGCCAATGGCGGTCAGGGATGCCGGCATCGCGCCGCCTCCCCTTCCTGCACAGCTGCGGACTTCAGCATCCGGCGCAGAACCGCACCCGCAGGCTGACGGTCCCGGTCCCGGTTCCGACCGTGTCGCCGGTCAGGGCCAGGTCATAGTCCACCTGCGGATCGGCGCTCAGGCCCAGCCGCTCCCAGAGACGCTTCTCGATCTGATCGATCCGGGCGGCGCTGGCCTCGTACAGGACCTCTGTCCCGGCCTGGGCCGAGGACAGGTCCAGGGCCGTGGCGAACAGGTCGTCATCGACCGCCGCGCCACCATCATCGGCGGTGCGATAGATCCCCAGGTCAAAGGCCGTAGCCCCGGTGATGGCGTCGCTGAACAGGGTCAGCTGCGAGACCCGGTCGGACGACCGCAGCCGGGCCAGGCGATAGACCGAGCCATTGTCGTCGGCGGCGGCCACCTGGACCGTCCCGACCCCTTCGAACAGCGACCCTCGCACCAGATGGGCGGGACTGGGAACCCGGGGCAGGGCGTCCCGGTTGCTGATGGCGGTGGATCTGGTGTTGGCGACAGTCATGTCAGCTCCTTGAAATGCGGGAAGGGCGGGGTCAGGCGATCATCAGCTCTCTGTGCAGAGCGCTTCGACCACCTTCTTTTCCTCGGTGCGTGTGGCGCCGATGGTCACCGAGCCGGTGATCTCCATGGGGTTGCCTTCCAGGTCCCGGCGGGGGCCGATATCGGTGGCGACGTCCGACCAGACGCCCAGATGCATGCCGCTCTTGGCGTAGATCGGCACCCGGCGGTGGGCGCCCGACTGGGTCAGGCGCTCGCAATGGACAAAGTCGATCCCCAGGAACCGGGTGATGATCCCGTCCTTCAGGACCGGCCGGTCGCCGCCATTGTAGTCGGCCGAGGTGATCTGCATCTCGCCCAGTAGGGCGTCATGCTGGATGCTGTTGACCACACAGAGGATCTGGTCGCTGGCCAGGTCCACCTCATTGGCCATCAGGATCTTCTTGGCGGCCCGCAGCTTCAGGACGTTCAGGCTGGACCCTGTCCCGTCCACATCGACCGGGACCCGCTGGCTGTCCGGAAAGGCGGTCGTGGTCCCGCCCTGCTTGCCGGTCCGGGCGTCGGCCCAGAAGGCGCGGATGATCTCGTCATCGATCCGCCGGCCCAGGCTGGCGGTGCAGGCCTGGACCAGGGGGTTCTGGGGATCGGAGGCCGTTTGCAGGAGATCGATATTGTCGATGATGTCGCTCCAGTCGAAGAAGCGCGGATAGGCCCAGCGCCGGTCAACCGGCGTATTGGCCGCCTCCTTGGGGGTGGCCCGGCCGGTGCGCTCCCGGGCCTCGGTGACGCCATACTGGTCGACGGGCGAGGCGCCTTCGCCCCGGTGCTGGCCGGTCATCACATGCTGGCGAAGCTTCGAGCCCCGCTGTTGCAGCAGCAGGCTGGCGGTCTTGGCGAACTCGATGCGGTAATGGCCGCTCAGGTCGGTCATGTCCCGGATCTCCGTGCGATGGGGTTGGGGAGCGGCCGGCCCGGAGCTGCGGGCAGGCAGGGTCGGTCACGCGTCGCCTGGGGGCGCTGCGATCGGTTGACGGTCTTGAGGCTTGTGTCTGTTGAGGCGCGGCCTCAGGCGGCGCCGGCGATCCGGGTCAGGCGGGTCCACTCGGCCCGCTCCTCCGAGCCGCCGGCCATCCAGCGGGCCTGCCAGGCCTGGTCGCGGCGCAGGGAGGCGATGCGGCTCTCCGCCTGCTGGGGGGTCAGGCCGAAGCCGCCCTGGCCCTCGCCCTCGATGAACCGGTCCTCTCCCAGGCCCTGGCCGATCCTGGCGAACAGGCTGACAGCCCGGCGGGTGCCAAGGCCCGCCTCTATGGCCGCCATCTCGTCCCGTGTGACGCCAAAGGTCCGGGCGCCGCGCTGGAACTGCTCGCGGTTGGCGGCGAAGGCCGGGCCCCATTCGGTCTTCAGGGCGTCCCAGTCCCGGCGCGACTGGGCGTGAAAGTCCTGCTGGTCCTGGGCCGATCGGGCCTCGACATAGGCGTTCCATTTCTCGGCCAGGGCGCCGGCCCGCGCCTTGCCCACCCCGGCCTCGAACAGCCATTCGGCGGCCTGCTGGCTGAAGGCGGCATCCGCCCCCGCCAGCTCGCCCAGGCCATAGTCGGCAGCGCTGTCCGGCCGGCCAAGGGCGCGGAACAGCCGGTCATAGCCTTCTGCGTCACTATCATCCGTAGGCAGATCAATGGATCGGGCTTCGAGCAGCAATGGCGTTTCGGCCGGGTCTGGCGGGTCAAGGTCCAGGCCCGGTTCCGGGGTTTCGACAGGCGGTGGGGCGTCAGTCATCGGCGTCATCTTCCTTCAGATTGAACAGGGCCCGGTCGTCGATGGCGACCATGGCGCGGATGCGGTTGAACACCTCCTGCCGGCCGATGAGCCGCAGGGTGGCCAGGGGATCGACGGCGCCGTCGGCCGTCCGGGCGACCGGCGCCTCGGGGACCAGGCAGAATCGCCTCAGGTCGGCCAGCACGGCCCGGGCCTCGCCTGACCGGCCATCGCCGAACAGGGCCTGATAGGCGCGCTTTCGCCGCAGCAGGGGATGCAGGATCATGCGGCGTCTCCCAGGGGCGCCGCCTGGCTGTGCAGCAGGTCCAGTGGCGCGCCGCGAATCTCGGCCAGTCGCCTCAGGGTCTCCGGACCCTTGATCAGGCTGGCGGCGGCCGGGTCGAAGGAGGCTATGGCCGCCGCATCCTCCAGCAGCCGCAGGATCGCGACGCCTTCTTCCGCCCTCTGGGCCCTGGCCAGGGGCGAGGTGTATTCGACATCGGCCGTCACATCCTCCAGGCTGTCCAGTTCGGGCGGCATGGGCGGCAGGACGCCGGAGGTGGCCAGAATATCCAGCTCGGCCTGGATCAGGGGCGCCAGAAGCTCGGACTGCAGCCGGCCCATGACCGGGGCCAGCAGGGCGCCCTTTTCCTGGGAGCGCAGCATGGCCTCTGTGGCCGTCATCTGCGGCGTCTCCACCAGGATCTGGAACAGATTGACCAGGAAGGCCTGGTTGATGACCTCCCGAGTCTGGCTGACCATCTCGAGCGTGATGGGCAGGTTGGCGCCCACCTTCAGGGGCTTGACCAGTTCCGCGCCGTCAAAGCCCAGGGCTCCGCGATTGAGCGCCCGGGGCTGCAGCTTGAAGCCGGTCATGCCGCCCTCATCCGACAGCAGCAGGGGCGGTTCGGCGATCAGCTGGCCGGTGCGCAGCAGGGTCTTCTGCTGTTCATTGACCGTCTTGATATCAGCCAGGACGGTCATGGCCGGGCCCCGGCCATAGACCTCGCGCGGCGCGGTCACATAGCGGGCCACGGCATAGCGCTGGGTGCGATAGCCCTGTTCCTTGACGACCCGGCGCTCTTCGGGCGCCACATGCCAGCTGGCATAGGCCATGCCCCGCCAGTCCTGCCGCGACCAGTCGGCGTCGTCCCGGGGCCGGACGCAGTGGATGACCTCGAACCGCCGGTGCGGCTCCTTTTCGGCGGCCCGGGCGATGCTGGCCGGGGTGTCGTCGCCAAACCGCCGCAGCCACTGGCGGGCGGTCAGGTCGAACCGGCGATGGACGGTGTCGACCATCCCCTGGAAGTTCTCGGAAAACCAGGTCTGGGCGAACGGCACCGACCGGTAGCGCAACCCGCCGGCCTGGTCGTCATCGACAAACAGCACGCCGTTGCCAAAGGCGCCCAGGCCCACATAGGTCTCATGGGCCTGGCTGGCGAAATTGGCCCCGGCCGCATAGCGGGCCGAAAACAGCGCCGTATTGACCGCCTGCAGCCAGGCCCGCACGGCCTCGGGCAGGGGCGCCGTCTGGCCCCGCCCGTCCCGCCAACTTCGGATCACGAGGTCATGCCAGCGCACGGTGCGCGGCGTCAGCATGTTCTCCATGGCCGCGGCGAACCGGTCCAGAGCCAGGGGCGCGGTGGAATCGAACAGCTTCTCGTCGATCCGGCCGCCCGGGGTGCGGGCGCCGCGGCCAAAGTCGCGCTGCCGGGTCAGGACCCGCTCGGCCACCTCCTGGCAATGGGCGTCCAGGCTTGAGCGTTCGGCCTCCATCCAAGCCTGCTGGCGCAGCACATCCTCGGCGCGATCATCGGGCACGCAGGCTCTCCGGCAATGGGGTGGGGCGCCGATCGAAGCGGCGAGACCATTATCCCATGTCGGCCAGGTCACCGGAAAATGCGCGAGTGCGTTTTTTTTCTTTACGGACCCTCATGAATGGGGTGAGCTTGGGGTCCGGATTTCCAACGATCAGCATCGGACGACCCCGCCATGGCCAGGACCCTCGAGTTCATCTTCGATTTCGCCAGCCCCAACGCCTATCTCTGCTGGAAGGTGCTCCCTGGCATCCTGGAGCGGACGGGGGCGGAGATGACGGTCATCCCCTGCCTGCTGGGCGGCATCTTCAAATCCACCGGCAACCAGGCCCCTTTCGTCGCCTTCGGCCCCGTCAAGGGCAAGATGGAATACGAGATGCTGGAGACCCGCCGGTTCGTCGCCCGGCATGGCCTGACCGATTTCCGGATGAACCCGCATTTTCCCATGAACACCCTGCTGATCATGCGGGGCTTCTGCGCCGCCCAGCTGCAGGGCGTGGCCGGCCCCTACATGGACGCCGTCCTCACCGCCATGTGGGAGCAGGGCCGCAAGATGGATGATCCCGAAGTGGTGGCCGCCGTCCTGACCGAGGCGGGCCTCGACGCCGCCGCCCTGATGGCCGGCGCCCAGTCGCCGGAAGCCAAGGCCCTGCTGGCCGCCAATACCGACGCCGCCGTCGCCCGCGGAACCTTCGGCATCCCCACCTTCTTCGTCAGGGACGAAATCTTCTTCGGCAAGGAGCGCCTGGGTCAGGTCGAGGAAGCGCTGGGTTGAAGCGCACAGCCTGCCGATCGCATCAGGTTTCTGCGGCGGAAGCGGCCTGCGTCCTTCGACACGCGGCCTTCAGCCGCTACTCAGGATGACGTAAAGCATCGAATTCGATAGTCATTCGTCATTCTGGGTAGCCTGCCCAGCAGGCGTGTCGAAGAACGCACCCTGCCCCGACGACAGCATTGCCAAGCGCACCGCTCCGGGGGAGGCTCGACCAAACGTCCAAGGAGCCTGCCCATGTCGCGCCTGCCGCTTGTCGAGCCTGACGCCCTGCCGCCCTATATGAAGATGATCCATGATGCGACGCCTGAGGAAAACTGGCTGGGTCGCAACTTTGCCCGGGCCTTTGCGCCCAACTCCGACCTGGTCGAGGCCTATCAGGCCTTCTATCACCCCTGGCATACGGGTGGGGCTGGCCTGCTGGAGCCGCGGCTGAAGGAATTGATCCGCCTGCGGATTGCTACCCTGAACGGCTGCGTCCTCTGCAAGACCGTGCGGATGGCGCCGGAGGTGGTGGCGGAGTCCGAAGCCGCCGCCGGGGTCGACAACGCCGACGCCGCCGACTTCACGCCCCGCGAACGGGCCGCCATCCATTTCGCGGAGAAGATGGCCGTTGATCACCACAATATCGGCGACGAGGACGTGGCCGCCATGCGCCGCCATTTCAGCGACGCGGAGTTCCTTGAACTGGCCATGATGGCCGGCCAGTACATCGGCTTTGGCCGGGTCCTGGCCATGCTGCAGCTGGAAGTGGCCAGCTGCCCGATCTGATCCAGAGGTCCTCCCCCGGCCCGCAGACCGGATTGGGGGAGGATCGCCTATCCGATGATGGCGTGGGGCAGGTATCGGCTGAGGTCGCGGGTGACGCGGCCCCGGTCTTCGCGCAGGCCCATGCCGGCGGGCTCGTCGCCGACGATCCAGGCGCCGATGACCGGGTAATGGCCGCCGAACCTGGGCAGGGGATGCAGGGCCTGGCGGATCCAGCCTTCGGCGCCATAGCCCTGGTCCTGGATGGGCCCGCGGCGGCCCCGGTCGACCAGTTCGATATTGGCCCCTTCCCGCGAGAACAGCGGTTTGCGGACGTAGGACTTGCCGAGGCTTGCGGCCCCCGGATCATCCTCGAACCAGGCTTCCAGGAGGTTGGGATGGCCCGCATGGCGCTCCCACAGCATGGGCAGCAGGCCCTTGTTGGAGAGAAGGCTCTTCCAGGCCGGTTCCAGGAACTGGGTCTTCGAGGCCGCAAGGTTTGCCGCATAGGGCTCCCGAAGCATCATCTCCCAGGGATAGAGCTTGAAGATGGCCTGGATGATGAAATCGTCGGCATCGACAAACCGGCCGTCGGCGTCCAGGCCAATGGCTTCCATGGCGGTGAATTTCGGGTCCAGCCCGGCCTGGACGGCGATGTCCTCCAGGAATCGGACGGTCTGGCGATCTTCCACCGTGTCCGGATCACTGGCGAAATGCACAAAGCCCCCCTGCGGGAAGATCGCCTTGAGCCGGTCCCGCAGCTTTTCGAACAGGCTGTTATACTGGTCGGCGCCCGGCGGCAGGGCGCCATCGGCCAGTCGACCCTCCAGCCACAGCCACTGGAAGACAGCGGTCTCGAAGATGCTGGTCGGGGTGTCGGCGTTGTATTCATAGAGGCGGGGCGGCGTGACCCCGTCATAGGCGAAGTCGAACCGGCCATAGAGGCTGGGGTCGCCCCGGGTCCAGGTCTCCGCCACATAGTCGCGGGCGGCCTCCGGAATGGCCATTCGCGCCATGATCCGCTCGCTCTTCACCGCCTCGGCGACGAACTCCAGGCACATGGCGTGGAGTTCGGCCGAGGCGGTTTCCACCGTCTCGGCCTGCTCAAGCGTGAACTCATACCAGGCCCGTTCGTCCCAATAGAGCTGGCCGCCCATATGGTGGAAGGTGAAGCCCACCTGTTCGGCCTGGGCCTTCCAGTCCGGACGGGGCCGGATGATCTGGCGTTTCATCGCCGGCCGATCAAGCCTCGTCCCGACGGACCGGAACCGCTTCCGGGCCCTCGATCTGCAGGCGGGGAGCCTCGATCATCGGCATGGGGGCGGCGGCCGGAGCGCTGAGGCGGGCCAGGATGTCCTGGGCGCCGGCTTCGCCGGGCAGGATGCCGGCCTGGCGAAGCTTGGCGTCCAGGTCCGCGCCGGTCCGGCGGTCTTCCAGTTCGCCATGGGCGCGGAACTTTTCCTCGCGGATGGCCTGGCGCTCCTTGATCCGCTTCAGGCTGTCGGCGGCCGAGCCCAGGGACGAGCCGGCGCCGGAGGTGCGGGCGACCACGGCCGACTGGGCGCGCTGGACGCTTTCATTCACCTTCACCACCTCGATCTCGCGGCGCAGGGCCTCGATCTTGGTGTCGGTGGTGGCCACCACCTGACGCAGCTTGTCCTCGGCGGCGCGCAGTTCGGCTACCTGGGTCGTGCGGGTGCCGGCGTCCCGTTCCAGGTCGGCGATCCGCTGGGCCACTTCCAGGGCCAGGGCCTGGTCGCCCTTGGCCAGGGCGGCGCGAGCCGAGGCCTCGTACTTGCGGGCCTGCTCGGCGAAGCTGGCGCCTTCGGTTTCCAGCATGCGGCGGCGGGCCACAAGGCCGGCCATGTCGTCCCGGGCCTTGGCCTGGGCGTTGTCGGCGTCGCGGATTTCCTGGTCGAGGATGCGCAGGGCATTGGCGTCGACCACGGCCTGGGCGCCTTCATGGGCGCCGCCGCGGAACAGGGCGGAGAGCTTGAGCCAGATTGACATGGTTTTGGTCTCCTCAGGCCGCCGACGCGTGGGAGGCCTTGAAGGTCTCCCTCAGGTCGGAGGCGGCGTCGATGGCGTTTTCCGCCAGGGTGCGCAGTTCGATGATGATGGTCTGGAGGCTGGTCTTGGCGGCGATCTCGCCGAACAGCTCGTAATAGTCCCGGCCGGAAATGGTCGTGACCCCGAAGTTGGACAGGGGCACCAGCTTCTGGGCCTTGAGCAGGAACAGGTTGAACTCGGCCTGGTCCTCCTGTTCGTCCACAGGCCAGAGCACCACCGAGACCACGATCTGCAGGGGGCCGGCGCTGACATAGATGGGCAGGTCGCCATACTCCTGCATGGAGATCAGCAGCACCGGATCGGCGCCCTCGATCACCGTGGCCGTCAGTTCGTCGGGCCGTACCAGGGTGCTGGCGTCCAGCTCCCGTTTGAGGGCGTGGATGCTCCACGCCGTGTCTATAACCTGATCCATGGGCCTTGCTCTTGGCGTCTGTGCGGAGCCGGCAAGCGCCGGGCCGCGGGTTGAATCCATGACGATCGCCCTGACGGCGGACTGGATGTCCGAACGACAGGCGGCCGGCGCCCAGATCTCCAGCTTCACGAAGCCCGCCTGTTTGCGGGCCTCGCGCCATTCCCGGGTGCGGGAAACGGCCTTGTCCGAACGGGAAGAGGATCTCGGCATTGCGTTCAAGGTATGCATAACATGAACGCTTGACAAGGGCCCTCGATCCCTGGCCTAGTATCCATCATGGACGCAAATCTGCGTCACTTTTTCGACCAACCGTTTCCCGTCCTTTACCGACCCGCGGGAGACGGGATAACCCATAGACCCAATGGCCCTGTTCGACCGCCTTCTCGGAAGATCGCCCAAGCCGCCGGCCAACGCCCTGGCGGTGGTGCGCAACATCACGCTTGGCCGCACGGTGGTGCTCGATCCCCTGGCCTGGCGACGTCTTGGAACCGAGGCCTCCTTCCGGATGGACCGCGATACGCTGGAGATCAGCGCCCAGGGGCGGATCAGCCTTGACGCCGGGGGCTATGTGCATCGCTTCTATACCGATGATCACATGATGCTGCAGGCGGTGTCCGATGACCTTGCCGGGCAGGAGGCCAATGACTTCACCCTGTTCGTCCCCTGGCGCAGTCGCTACCCGGACAGCGCCCAGGCCCGCCGCGTCTGGAACGACCGGCTGCAGGACCCCGTCTGGCTCGAGGATGACCTGCCGGCTTTCCAGCGGTTCTGGTTTTCCGAGGACGAGGGTCGACAGGCCCCTGTCAGCTTCTGGGAAGACGTCTGGGACGACCGGGCGGCGACCGCCCCCTGCGCCCGGATCTACCAGACCTGCATGCTCTACAGCCGCGACCTGGGTGACGAGGGCCGGGAACTGTTGCTGGCCATTACCCAGGAACCGGAGGAGGGTGAAATGACCCATGAAATCATGGTGGGGGTCCCCCTCGCCGTCGGTGAATTCTCGGCCTGACCGGCTGATCTGACCTGTTTTTCCGGAGAGGAACCCCTGAATGTTCGACCTGATGCACTTCCAGATCGGCGCCGGCTATTTCCTGGTCGCCTTCGCCCTGGCCTGCGTCTTCGCCCTGGTCTTCAAGGTCCTGTACCAGTGGGTGACGCCCTACAAGGAAACCGACCTGATCAAGCAGGGCAATGTGGCGGCGGCCGTGGCCCTTGCCGGCGCCATGCTGGGCTACGTCCTGGCCCTGGCTTCTGCCCTCAGCCACACCTCCAGCCTGGCCGAGTTCGCCGCCTGGGCGACCCTGGCCGGGGTGATCCAGATCGCCGCCTTCAGCCTGGTGCGGATCCTGTTCCTGAAGGACGTCAAGAGCCGGATCGAGGCCGGCGAACTGGCCCCGGCCCTGTATCTCGCCAGCATTTCCATCTGTGTCGGCCTGATCAACGCCGCCAGCATGACCGACTAGGGGCGCGCGCCATGAAACGCTCAACCTCCCTCACCCTGACCAGCCTGATGGCCGGCGCCAGCCTGACCCTGACCGCCTGCGATAGCGGCGACGGCGGCCAGTGGAACCAGGCGTCCATCGCCAACAAGGATCCCGTCGAGGCCCTGGCCTACAAGACCCTGGATGAATGCAAGGCGGCCAACGAGGTCAGCGACGAGGTCTGCGACACCAATTTCAAGGCCGCCCAGAAGGATGACGCCACCAACGCTCCGCGCTTCTCGGAGCAGGCGACCTGCGAGGACACCCACGGCGCCGGTAATTGCGTCCCCCGCAGCCAGGCCGGCGGCGGCAGCTTCTTCACGCCCCTGCTGGCCGGGTTTGTCATTGGCCGGATGCTGGATGGCGGCGGCTCGCCCTATTATCGCGGCACCGGCCTCTACCGGCAGGACGACCGCTATGGTGGCGGATACCGGACCGGCTTTGGCGGAACGCTTGGGCGTGACTATGCCACCGGCCGCACGACGATCGGCCGGCAGGGCGTCGATCCCTCCCCGGCCTTGCGTCAGGCGCCGGCCCGGGTCCAGACCCGCAGCGCGGTTGTCTCCCGCGGCGGCTTTGGCGGCGGCAGCCGGTCCTACGGCGGCTGATCGGCGGCGGGCGGGGGATTCAGGCCTGTCCTGAGAATACCGCCGCTACATCGTCCGGGCCCATGATGCGGATGGCTCCTTCCGCCAGATCGGTCGGCAGGGTAAGGCCGCCGATGCGGTCGCGGTGCAGGGCCTCCACATGGTTGCCGACCGCGGCGAACATCCGGCGGACCTGATGATAGCGGCCCTCGGTGATGGTAAGGTTGGATGACTGCGGCCCAAGCACCTCGAGCATCGCCGGCAGCAGGGGCTTGTCCTCGCCCTCCAGCAACAGCTCGCCGGACGCAAAGACCTGAGTCTCTGTCCCGCTCATGGGGCGGGACAGGGTGACATGGTAACGCTTGGCCACATGGTTGCGGGGCGAGATGATCCGGTGCAGCAGGGCCCCGTCATCGGTCATCAGCAGCAGGCCGCTGGTTTCCTTGTCCAGCCTCCCCACCGTCGACAAAGCCGGATTGCGGGCCCGCCAGCGGGTCGGCAGCAGCTCATAGACCAGGGCGCCGGCCTCCTTGTGGCTGCAGGTGACGCCCAGCGGCTTGTGCAGCATCAGGGCCATGCCGGGCGGCGGGTCCACCGGCGCGCCCTGGACGGTCATCCGGCCTGGAAGGTCCGGGGTCAGGACAATCCGGCGGTCGGCGTCCCGGATCGCCTCGCCATCCAGCACCACCCGGCCGCCGGCGGCCAGCTGCTGCACTTCCCGGCGGCTGCCATAGCCCAGATTGGCCAGCAGCCGGTCCAGCCTCAGGGTCGGGGCCTTGCTCAAGCGCGCATCTTCCGGTGAGGAGGCCTCATTTGCGGGTCTCGTAGACCTTGTAGCCGCCGCCCTCTCCCTTCAGGTCGACATGGCTGAAATGCTCCTTCAGCACCTTTTCGTAGGGCAGGTGCCGGTTGGCCACCAGCCAGCAGGTCCCGCCCTTCTTCAGGGCGCCCGCTGCGCGCCGGATGAAGACGGCCCCCAGGGCCCGGTCCTCGGCGCCCGCGTCATGGAAGGGCGGGTTCATGACCACGAAGTTCAGGTCGGCCAGGGGCGGCTCGACCCCGCGCAGGTCGGCCCAGTAGAGGCTGGCCCGGGGGTCGGTGACATTGCGGCTGGCCGCGTCGATGGCCCGGCGGTCGATGTCGACCATGGCAAGCTCGGTCACGCCCGGGCTGGCCAGCGCGACCTGAGACAGGATTCCCAGGCCGCAGCCCAGGTCCGCGCCCTTGCCCGAGAGCTTTGGCAGGGCCCTGGCCAGCAGGGCGGTGCCGGCGTCCACCCGGTCCCAGCTGAAGACGCCCGGCTGGGTCCAGAGGTTGAGGGCCTCGTCCAGACGCGGGGCGCCGTCCTCGATATCGGCCAGGGCGATGGTCAGGTCGGCCGAACGGCGGACCTGGCAGATGCGGTGATGGCGGCGGGCGCTTTCGGCGAAGGGCGCGCCCAGCCGCTCCAGGTCCCCGGCCAGGCGCGAGCCGCCCCGGTCCTTGGGGGCCATGACAAACAGGGTTCCATCGGCCTTCAGCACCCGCAGGGCCTGGGCGATGGCATAGCGCCGCTCCACCGTTCCGGGGGGCGCCAGGACGGTGATCTCGGCGGCGCTGGCGTCCGGCAGGTCGGCAAAGGGCGTCGATCCCGGGCTGAGGGGAGAGACCTGCAGGGCCCCGGCCGGTACATCGGCCAGGGCCAGGGGCGGGGCGCCATAGACGAGGGCTGCGGCGGAAGAAGAAGGGGTCTGGGTCAAGGCGGCGTCCGGTGTGGGGGCGCTTCCTATCGCGGGACGGGCTCCGGCGCAAAGGGCGGCTCAACCCGGGCCTTCGGCATGGCCTGTTGACTTGGTCCGTTTTCAATAAGAACTTACTGTTTCAACACGGCCCCACCCAACGGAGTGACTGTCATGAGCGAGCGCAAGGTCTGTCTGATCATCGGCGCCGGCCAGGGTGTGGGAGCCTCCGTCGCCCGGGCCTTTGCCGCCGAGGGCATGACCGTCTGCCTGACCCGCCGGCCGCGCAATCTGGACAGCCTGCAGGCCCTGGCCGACGAGATCGCGGCCTCCGGCGGCGAGGCCCGGGCCTATGGCGTCGACGCCCGGTCGGAAGAGGAGATGACCGCCCTGTTCAACCGCATCGAGGCCGAGGTCGGGCCCATCGAGGTGGTGGTCTTCAATATCGGGGCCAATGTGCGGTTCGAGGTCGTGGACACGACCACCCGGGTCTATACCAAGGTCTGGGAAATGGCCGCCCTGGCCGGGTTCCTGACGGGGCGCGAGGCGGCCCGGGTCATGACGCCCCGGGGCCGGGGCACCATCCTGTTCACCGGGGCCACGGCCAGCGTCCGGGGCCGAGAGGGTTTCTCCGCCTTTGCCGGCGCCAAACACGCCCTGCGGGCCCTGGCCCAGAGCCTGGCGCGGGAGGTCGGCCCCAAAGGGGTGCATGTCGCCCATGTCATCGTCGACGGCGCCATCGACGGAACCTTCACCCGCGAACGCATGACCGATGACCAGGCCGACGCCCTGCTGGCCCGGGGCGAGATCGTCGACCCGGCCGAGGTGGCCCGCAACTATGTCTGGCTCCACCACCAGGGCCGCTCCGCCTGGACCCACGAAATGGACCTGCGGCCCTGGACCGAGCGGTGGTGACACCTGAGAGCCGCCTATAATTCCCCTTCACCCCCACAGCATCCGCGTCGCTACCCCGCCCTCCGACCGGCCTCCCGCCGTCGACAGGAAGGTCGCGGCATGGCCCTGGCGGCGGCGCAGGCGGTCTTCGGATTCGGCGCGGATGCGGGCCTCGTTGAGGGTTGGCGGCGGCGGGGCGGGCCTGGGGCGGCGGATGGTTGGCTGCATGGCAGAGTCCTCGATGATCGAAGCGGGGTCGCATTATCCCACGGACGGCTCGCCACGGGGGCGCGGATGGGTCACAAGGCCTGGAAGCCCGGAGCGCAACATGAAGCCGCCGCCGTCCAAGACCCGACTGTCGGACCTGAAACCGGCGACGAAGACCGCCGTGTTCGAGCCGCCGACCCCCAGGGTCAGCCGCCAGAAGCGGGGCAAGGTGCTGACTCCCGCCGAAAAGGCCGCCTTCCTGGCGGGCCGGCCGGACCTGAAGACCTGAAGGCTCAGCCCAGCACCAGGCCGCCCTCGGCATAGCCCGGCCCATGGCCACCAGACGGCTTGCTGAGCATGTCCAGCGCCCGGCCCATCAGGGACAGGGCGTCCACGGCGTCGTCATGGCGGCCGGCGGGAAAGGCGACGCATTCATCGATGAAGTCCTGGCCATCGGGATCGTCCCGCACCCAGACCCGGTGGCTCATGACCAGGTTCTGGGCGGCCAGGGCCCTCGCCGTCTTGTCCTGCAGGGAAGGAAGCCAGAACAGGGGCACATGCAGGCCCTGGGCGGCCATGCCCTCCAGCAGCATGGGTTCGATGGCCTTCTGGATCACCCCGGCCTCGCCGAACCATCGCCGGATACCGCCAAGGGGCCGGAACCGCGCCATCAGGCTGAGCTGGGCGGCGATCCAGACATTGCTGCTGGTTTTTCCGCCCCAGGCCGCCACCCGCCAGAGCCGCCGGCTTTGGTCCAGGCCCCAGACGACGAGACGCGTATAGTCGCCGCGCCCCTCGGTCACTGCATAGTCGCTGGTGCCGTAATAGGTCAGGAGCCGGGGTAGTTCGCCTTCGTGGAAGCGCCGGAAATCGCCCCTGGGGAAGAAGCTGCCCTCCGCCGGCCGGGGCCGCTGTTGATAGAGGGCGCTCCAGGTGCGGGGATTGACCTGGAACTGGTCCCAGTGATCGGCCGGCCAGTATTCCGGCCAGAGCCAGGCGCCGGGGGGCCGGCCCAGGGGATCATCGGCCCGTTCGGCCCGGGCCGGCAGGTTGACCACATCCCAGACCTGGCCGTCGCGGCAGAGGACTGGTCCCGACTGTCCCTGATAGTCCGGGGGCAGCAGGCCGCCGGCCAGGTCATCCTCATGCCAGCGGGTCTGGATCAGCACCATCCGGCCGCCGGCCTTCAGCCGGGTGCGCAGGGTGTCGTCGAACTCCTCCCGGGTCCGCTCGCGGATCACCGGACTGTCGGCCTGGTCGCGGCCCTTGACCGGATCATCGATGACAATCAGGTCGGCCCGGTTGCCGGTGATGCCGGCCAGGATGCCGGCCCCCATCCAGTCGGAGCCATTGTCCAGGGCCCAGGCGTCGGCCGCGGCGGCGCCGGCTGCGGGTCCTGTCCCGAAGATCTCGCGAAACACCGGCTGACGGGCCACGGACCGCGCCTTGCGGCCCCGGCGGCGGGCGAGCGCGCTGGCATAGGTGGCGACGATCACATTGCGGCCGGGCGCCCGGCCCATGAACCAGGGGGTGAAGACATCCACCGCATAGGTGGACTTGGCCGAGCCCGGCGGCATGAACCCCATCAGCCGGCGGATGCGGCCGGACTCCACGGCTTCCAGCTGCTTAAGCCACAGCCGGTGATGGGCGGCCAGCAGGGGCGGATCATCCGGGCCCGGAAGGCCGACGCCCGGCACCTCGATGGTCCGGGCAAAAGCAATCAGACTGTCTTGAGGTGAGGCGGCGCAATCGCTCACCGGGCCGGGGCCTGTCGGCCTTCCGGGCGAGGCCCAAAGCGGTCCCAGCCAAACGCCTGGCGCTCCTGGGCGGGTCTGGCGGTCGCCGCCTCCAGGATGGCCAGTTCCCAGGACCTGGGCCGGCGGACCCCCAGGGCGCGGTGATCGGGGCAGTAGCGTTCGTTCCGCGATCGGTCACAGCCGCAGAACAGCTGCACCCCGGCCTCGTCCTCCTCTAGGGGCCAGTGGCAAGCAAGGGGACCCAGGGCCTCCAGCCGTCGCATGCGGGCGGGATCCAGGATCGGGCTGGGCCTCAGCCCCCGGTCCGGCGCCTGGGCGGCGGTGGTCGCGGTTCGGCGCCAGCCCAGCCGGGCGATCTTGGCGCTGATCACCCCCTTGCCCACCCCCATCCGGCCAGCGATCAGCAGGTGCGACAGGCCCTGGTCGAACAGGGCGCGCAGGGCCTCCAGTCGCTCGGCAGGCCAGTCGGACCGGGAGCGGACGGGCCTGGCCGGGCGCGGGGAACGGAAAGGCTGGCCGGGATGCGGCGCGCAGGGGGGCATGGCGCAAGGAGGCGGGGCCGCCCGCAGGGCGGGGGTCGGGGTGAGCATGGCTCGGTCTCCGGATGGCTTCAAAGGGGGTGGGCGGCGCTGGTCTGGGCCTTGTCAGTCCGGTGCGTGTCAGTCCGGCGGGCGCCGGCCGCGGCGCGCCACGGCGGCGGCCAGTTCTTCCAGGCTGGCCAGGCCGCGCCCGGCCAGGGCCGGCCAGTAGCGGGGCGGGATGGAATCCAGTCGCTTCCACTGATGGGCCCGGCCGGACGGGGCCTTCAGGACCCGGGCGAGACGGGACGGGCCGCCGGCGGCCGCAATGATGTCGGTGTGGCTACGCATGATCAAACTGTATGAAAAATACAGATAACCGGCAACCCGCATCTGTAGACAACATACAGGAATTATCGTAGGTTTCCTACATGCCCCCCGCCCAGGTCCCCGACAGCCCCGATGTCCTGCCCGCCGCTGCGGCGGCGGAACGGCTGCGCCGGGCGCGGCGGGCCAAGGGCCTGGCCTCGGCGGCCGAGGCGGCGCGGCTGCAGGGCTGGAACCTCAATACCTACGCCTCGAACGAGAATGGCAATGCCAGCTTCTCCTTCCGCAAGGCCGAGACCTATGCCCGGGCTTTCGGCGTGCGGGCCGAATGGCTCTATGCCGGCAAGGGACCGATGAAGGCCCGGTCCCAGGGCCTGCCGGTGCTGGGCAAGGTGGCGGCCGGGGCCGAGGCCCTGTTCGACGACGACTACGAGATGGGCGCCGCCGCCGACTGGCTGGATCCCGGCGTTCCGGAGGGCGGCATCGTCCTGACGGTGGATGGGGAGTCCATGCTGCCCCGGTTCCGGCATGGCGAGCGGCTGATCTTTGGCCGGCGGTATGACGACCCCGGTCCCCTGGTCGGACATGAGGTCATGGCCCGGCTGGCCGACGGGCGAAAGATGGTCAAGATCCTGCGCCGGGGCGCGGCCCCCGGCCTCTGGACCCTTGAAAGTATCAATACCCGCTTCCCGCCCATCGAGGATGTCGAACTGCTCTGGGCCCTGCCCTTCGAGGGCCTGAGGGTCTAGGCGAGAAAGGTCTGTTCCCCCCGTCCTGTGGGATAATGGATCTGCCGCTTCGATGCGGCGCCGCCCCCCTCCAGGACGCTTCCATGACTGTCTCCGCACAGACCCCTCGCCATGTCCGCTATCTGGGCGATGGCGGCGCCGGCCCCTTCGCCATTCCCTTCCCCTTTCACGAGGCGGCGGATATTCGCGCCAGCCTGACGGCTGCGGAGGGCGTGACCCTTCCCCTGACTGGCGTTGTTGTGACCGGGGCCGGCGACCCGGACGGCGGCGCGGCCGCCACCCCGGCGCCGGTCCTGACCGGCCAGACCCTGACCCTCTGGTCCGCCACGGCCATGGTTCAGCCTATGGACTATATCGCCGCCGACGCCTTTCCGGCCGAAAGCCACGAAGCGGCCCTCGACCGCCTGACCCTGATCGCCCAGGACCTGCAGCGCGACCTGGACCGGTCCTTCAAGGTCGCCCTGGGCGAACCGCCCCCGATTGACGCCAGCTTTGACGCCGCGGTCCAGTCCGCCGCCGAACAGGTCACCCCCGCCGCCCTGGCCCAGATCGACGCCGCCGCCATCCAGGCCCTCACGACAGGCCTGGCCGACCTGGCCGCCGCCGGGGACGCCCGCATCGCCGCTATTGGCGTGGCCGTCGGCTCGACCGTCCATGCCGACACCACGGCCGGCCTCGCGGCCACGGCCGACCAGGGCTATTTCTGGGTCGTCGGGACGGGCGACGCCATTGCGAAGCTCTACAAGGACAATGCCGGGTCGGCGGTGCTGATCGCCGAAAGCCCCTCGCAGGAGGCCGTGGCGGACGTCCTGACCTTTGCGGCGGACCTGCCCCTGTCGCCGGACGGGACCAGGGTGATCGAGTATGCGCTGGACGGCTATGGCGTCAGCCGGGTTGTGCGGGGGATCAAGCCCCTTACCGGCGCGCCGGTCTATCCGGGGCTGGTGACGGACGCGGGGCTCGATGCGGCTATCGCGACCGTCGATCCGGGGCCGTTTGTCGGGTCCTTGCCTCTGGCCCTGAACGGCGAGGTTCCGCTGGTCATCTTCGGATCTGACAGGCGCGCCCTGACCATCAACCCGACCACGGGCCTGATCTCGCCCGTGCAGGCCGCCGCTCAGTCCGATAGCTATGACAGCCTGTTTCCGTCCGACGCCCGGCTGCGGGTCTCGGACTACTGGTCGATCACCGAGCAAAGCGTGACCCGCCTGCGGTTCCTGCGAGGGATCACCAACGGCAACGCCTTTCAGCACTGTTCGCCGGGCTCTCGGGTGGGCTTCTACACCAACGCCCAGGTCGTGCGGTTCCGGCTCTACTGGAATGGCCTGGTGACCCGCGACGACGTCCAGAACTTCGTCGGCGGGGTGCTGGCCGATGACGTGCTGGAGGACAGCTTCACCAATCCCTTCGGAGCGACCGGGACGGGCGAGTCCTGGGTGACGGTGGATTTCGGATCAACCTCGACCACGGCCCGCAAGGTCGAGCTGATCTGGCCCTATGGCGATGGCATGGACCTTCTCGAGGTCCAGGTCAGCCGGGGGGCGGCGGTGATCATCGCCCCGGCGCGGCCGACCACGAAACTGGTGGTGGCGGGCGACAGCATCACCCACGGCTTCAACGCCACCAACATCTTCACCAGCTGGGCCTGGCAGCTGGCGGTGGCCAAGGGCTACCAGCTGATCAACATCGCCAATGGGTCGGAACAGGTCGTGGCGGCCAATGCCAATGTTCTGGGCGAGACCGGGGCGCAGCATGTGATCTACGCCATCGGCTACAATAACTTCTCGCCCCAGACGCCGACCGCAACCTTCCAGGCGGCTCTGGAGGCCTGGCTGGCCAATGCCCGATCCGAGCTGCCGAGCGCACGGCTCTACATCGCGTCCATGCTCTACACGACCAACACCAACACCATCACGCCCGCCCAATACCGGACGGCGACGGCGGCGGCCGTGACGGCCTTTGGCGATGGCAATACCGAGTATGTCGACGGCCTGTCGCTGATGACCAACAGCGGGACCCGGCTGGTCGATGGCATCCACCCCAATGACACAGGCGCGGCCGAGGTGGCCACGGCCTGGGCGTCGATCATCGACTAGGAGACTGACACCATGGCGCTTCCCTATCTGTCCGACATTGTCGTGGACGACAGTTTCCCCCTGTCGGGCCTGACCACGGCGGCCCTGGCCTTTCACGCCCTGTCCGGGCGGCTGGCCTGGCTTGAGTTCGACGCCGGATTTGTCAGCGAGGACGGGACCGAGATCCTGGACCGGGGAAGCGGCGGTTCCTACGCCGTGACCGGAACCCTGGGCGAGGACACCCATACCAGCGGCGGCGGGACCGTGCGGGGCGGGGCCCTGTTCAGTGGATCGCAGACGATCAACCTCGGCTCGATCCTGCCGACCTCCGCCGACTACAGCCTGTTCGCGGTCTATAAGCAGAGCGCGGAGACGACGCAGGGTATCCACACAATCACCGGCGCATCGGGTGCCACCTATCACGGCTTCTATCTGACGCCGACAACCGGGAGGCTGAACCTGAGCCATGCCGCCGGGCTGGTTCAGCAGGGGCCGACCAACCACACCCCGGGCAGCGTCTATCGTGTCGGGTTGCTCTGGGCGCAAAGCCCCAAGGTGCTGGAGTTCCAGTTCGGCGGTTCCACGGAAACCTCCAATTCGGAAACCCTCAGCAATACCGATCCGACCCTGATCGTCGGCAACCTTCCGGGCCTTGCAGGCTCGCGGCGGTTCATGGGTTCGCTGTTCCATCTCAGCCTGTTCAGCCGACGCCTGACCGGCGACGATCTGGCCGCTGTGAACACCTATCTGGCGGAGCAATACGTCTAGGCGGCGGGGTCGAGGTCCCTGATTCTGCGGGCCGGGTTTCCGGCCACCAGGGTCCAGGGCGGCACGTCGCGGGTCACGACGCTGCCGGCGGCGACCACGGCGCCCTCGCCGATGCTGACGCCTTTGAGGATCAGAACCCCGACCCCGATCCAGGCCTTGTCGGCTATTGTGATCGGGGAGGTGGCGACATGGGTCCAGTCCTTGCGCCCCGCCATCCAGTCCATGTGATCGCCCCGGCGCTTTGACCAGTCGAGGCTGTGGCTGTCGTGATCATCGAGGGTGCAGTCCCAGCTGATCAGCACATCGTCGCCGATGGTAATCCGGTCGGCGCAGACCAAGAGGGAACCGCCCACCTGGCTGCGGGCGCCGATGGAGACCGCGCCGCCGGGCCGGTCGTAGGAGATGCGCCCACCGAACAGGCTGTGTTGGCCGATAGCCAGATCACAGCCGCGACCTCCGGCGACCTGCCAGGGGCGGATGCGCGCCGAGGGGTGGATGGCCCGGCTGCGCAGGCCGGTCAGAGACCACAGGGGCGGGCGGCGGGTGAGCAGGCGCTTTAGCATGGAACCACTCAAAGCTGATCTATTCTCCCGTCACAGCCTCCACCCCCTCCCCAAACCCATTTTCCCCAAACCGGCCCTGTCGGTGGCGCCGGGCGCCCGGGGATTTGTCAGAGACAGGAGTTCAGCATGTCCGGATTGACGTCCTTTCTTCGTGATCTGTTCACCGGCCCCGATGGCCGGACCTGGGCGATCGGGCGGGTCTATAGCCTGCCGGTCCTGATCGCCGGGCTCAGCCTGCCCTTTGTCATGATCGTCCGGGGCCAGCCGGTGGACCTCATTGCGGCCGGGGGCCTGATCGGCGGCCTGGGCGGCGGGGTCTGGGCCCTGATCGCCGGGACCAACGGGGTCGAGCCGCCGGCCCTTCCGGCCTCGCGGGACAACGGCCAATGACCGGCCGTCCCACCGCCGCCGGGGCCTATCAGATGATCGCCGCCCATGAGGTGCTCTGCGCCGAACGCTATCGCGGCCTCAACGAGAAGCTGACCCTGGTCCTCGGGGCCCTGGCCAGCATGGTGCTGGCCCTGCTGGGCTGGGCCCTGGTGCAGCTTTACGCCCTGCAGCCCATGCGCCTGGCGCCTGGAGACCCGCCTGGCCGGGCTCCTCAGGCGGCCGGGCTCGACCTCTGTCAGGCCTCGGCCGGGGTCCGCACCGCCTCGGATCCCGCAGACCGCGCCCGCGCCTTGACCGGCAGGCTGTAGCCCGCCGCCCGGGCCCGGGCCTCGCCCCTGGTCAGTTCCTTCTTCAGGTCGGTCACATAATGGTTGAAGTCGACCTGGATGGTGTGGCGCGCGGCCTTGTAATAGGGGCCCAGATAGAAGGCCTCGTCCTGGGCGGTGATGGTCTCCATCTCCGCCTGGGCCGGCGGCCGATAGCGGCCGGTCAGATAGGCTGCGGCCAGCTTGCTCTGCTGTTCGGCAAAGTTCACCAGAGTTGGCAGGGGCTGGGCCAGGCCCATGAAGAACAGGTTGTCGACCCCGGCCTTCATCATCCGCTTGTAGAGGGGGAAGCGGTGCTCGGCGTCGGGCTTCAGGACCGCCTCCTCGAAGAAGGGGAACTTCATGTCATAGCCGGTGGCGAAGATGATGGCGTCCACCTGTTCGACGGAATCGTCGGCGAACCGGACATTCGGGCCTTCCAGGGCCTTGATCGCCGGCTTGAACTTCACATCGCCGCAGCCGGCCCGGGTCAGGAACTCGCCGCTGACCGAGGGATGAGCCTCGAGCGGCTCATGGTCAGGCTTGGGAAGACCATAGTCCTCCATCCGGCCGATGGCCTTCTTGATGGCCTTGCGGGCCAGGGCCTGGCCGATGGAGCGGGGCATCCAGGCCGGCAGGGCGGATTTGTCGGCCGGCCGGCCGTTCATGTATTTGGGCAGCACCCAGACCCCGCGCCGGGCCGAGACCCAGAGGTTCCTGGCGATCGGCCGCTGGGACAGTTCCGAGGCGATATCCATGGCCGAATTGCCCATGCCGACCACCACGATGTTCTTGCCCCTCATGTCAACCGGGTCGAACGGGTCGCTATAGGCGTGACTGTGGAAGGCCGGGCCGTCGAACGTGCCCGGATACTCGGGGATCCGCGGGCTCCAGTGGTGGCCGTTGCAGACGAAGAGCACATCATAGATCCGCTGCTCGCCGGTCGACAGGGTGACCTCCCAAAGGCCGTCCGCCGTCCTGACGGCCTTTTCCACGCCGGTGTTGAAGGTGATGGTCTCGCGAAGATGGAAGTGGTCCACATAGTCGCGGAAGTATTTCAGCAGCTGGGCGTGATGGGGAAAGTCCGGCCAGTCCGACGGGACCGGGAAATCCTCAAAGGCCAGACGCCATTTTGAGGTGTCGATATGCAGGCTCTCATAACAGGCCGACAGTCCGGTGGGGTTCTTGTAGTACCAGGCGCCCCCGACATTGTCCGACAGCTCGAAACAGTCATAGGGGACCCCCGCATCCTTCAGCCGCTTGGCTGTGGTGAAGCCGGAGCAACCGGCTCCGATGATGCAGGCCTTGGGCAGGGCTGTGCCGCTCATGATCGTGCTCCGTGGCTGACTGGGCCTTGGTTATCGCTGTTCATGTCAGACTATGCAGCCTGTCGTCCCGGTCAACCGTGACGCCGGGGCATCTGGCCCGGACACTCATCCCGACCTTCAGCTGCAGCCGGCCGTGCAGCGGGCCCAACGGCCGTTGCAACTGATATTGTCCGAGGCGGCCAGGCAGAAATAGTAGCTCTGGGCGCAGCGGGTCCGGCATTGGCTGGCGGTCCGGCCCTCGGCGCCGGCCGATGCCGTGCTGGCCAGGGGACGGGTAAAGGCCAGACCCGCCGCCGGGCCCCGGGACCGGGGGCTCCGGAGGGCTCCGGGGACAGGGCTCGTCGATCCGCGCAGTCCGGCCTGTCCGGCGCTGGCTGCGGAGGGGGCGGCCTGCTGGGCCTGGGCCAGGACAGGTCCGCTCAGGACCGGGCCCGCCAGAACCAGGCAGATCAGGATGAACCAGACGACGCGCATGATCCCAGACTGGCGCCGAGGCGGTTAAGGTCTGATTAACCACGTTTGATGACCGCCCAGGCTGGCCTGCTGTGGGCCCCGGGGCTCAGCCCCCGCGATAGGCGTCCAGGATGTCCATGCAGATGCTGCGCTGGATGTTCCAGGGGCTCTTGGGTCCCGCCCCGCCATTGTACAGCAGGGGCAGGGCGGCCTCCGAACCGATGTTCATCTGGACCAGGGCCAGGTTGAGGGCCGCCTTCCGGTCCATGCCGCGGTCCTGCTGCAGCCGGTCGATGGAGGCCAGGAGCATGGTCTTGCTGGCGTCCCGGTCGGTCACGGCCTGCTCTGTGCGGTCGTTCTGGCTGTTGTAGTTGAAGGACGCATGCAGCATCCCGGCGCACTGGGCATGGAGCCGCCAATAGGGCTGGCCTGCGCTGGCCTCGGTCAGGACCGTGGCGGATGACGGGTTGAAAATCAGGTCTCCGGCCCGGGCCGCCGTCGACCCCAGGACAAGGGGCACAACCCCTGCGACCAGGGCCGCGATCAGCAGGGCAGCGCCCGGGGCGTGTTTCATTTTCATGACCGGTATTCCGACAAAAGACAGTGCGCAGGCAGGGTGACTCGTCCCGGCCCTGCTGGCAATGGACAGCCGTGCCGACGGCTGAGATCATCCGGAAGAAAATCCCGTGGATGGTGAAAATTGCGGCAGTGCGGGAATCTCTCCTCCTCTGAAGATTTCCGTAAGAACTTTCGGGTCTTATGGCGTCGCTTGGCGTCATCTGAAGACTTGTTCAATGCTGCAGCGCAGCATACACTTGCGACTCGGCCCCATTTGCGCCATAAAGCACTGGATAAGGACCAACTCGGCCAGATCGTGAAACGGCCGAACCTGTGTTGAACCGCTCTGCCTGACGATTCAGGAGCGGTTTGGCGCTGATGTCGGGGGGCGAAACGCCCTCGTCGAACAGGACACGAGACCCTTGAGTTTGATTGAACGGAGCCGCGCTGGTGCGCGCGCCCTGGTCGTCGGTGCATCCACCGGCGCCGTGATGGGCCTCATCGTTGCAGCCGCCTATGTGGCGGGGACAGCCGACGCTCGCCAGCAGCATGTCCGTCTGACCTCCATGGCCCTGGCGGCCTCGGGGGAGTTTTCCGAAGTGGCCCTGCGCGACCGCGTGGTCCGTCTCGACCCCGCAGCCCTGGCGGTCGCCCGTCGGCATGACCCGCAGGTCACCGTGGGCGACGCCCAGCGGGACCGACAGTCAGCCCTGCTCGCCGCCCGTCTGGAAAAGCGAATGGGGTCCGTGCGCAGCGAAAAGCAATCGGGTCTCCTGTTGCGCGCCCGGTTCGGCGGTCCCTTCAACCCGGCGGCCGCACCTTTCCGCCTTGGCGGCGCCCTGGACGCGTCCCGTGATCTCGAATGCCTGACCCAGGCCGTTTATTACGAGGCCCGCGGCGAAACTCCGGACGGCCAGGCGGCGGTGGCCCAGGTTGTGCTGAACCGCGTCCGCCATCCGGCCTTCCCCAAGTCAGTCTGCGCCGTGGTCTTCCAGGGGGCCTACGGCCGGGGATCCTGCCAGTTCAGCTTTGCCTGCGACGGCTCCATGCGGCGTGGCCGCGAGCCTGGCGCCTGGAGCCGGGCCCAGAAGGTCGCAGGCCGGGCCCTGGGCGGCTACGTCCTGGCCTCGGTCGGCAACGCTACCCATTTCCACACGCTGAACGTCTCCCCGGACTGGCGTTCGCGCCTGGTTCGGGTTCAGCAGGTCGGCCTGCATGTCTTCTACCGGTTCGGCGGCAATGCGGGCCAGCCCGGGGCCTTTGACGGCCAGCCCAGGCCCTCGGGCGCAGCCGGCGCATTCGATATCGCCGCCGGTCTGTTGCCGGATGGACCCCAGCCTTACGGCCTGCTGGCCTCACCTCCCGGAACAGTCATCCTGGCCTCGGCCCAGAGCGAGCCGGCGCCGGCGATCCAGGGCATGGGCGGGCCGGATGGTCAGCCCCCCGAACCCGCCTCGGCCAAGCCGGCTGTCACGCCGACTCCGGGGCAACCTTCAACCGCTTCCTGATCGAGCCCGGCATGAAGCGGGCGGCGAAGGCGATATCGCGGCCGGCCTTGCCGACAATGTAGTTCAGCTTGCCGCCCTTTCCCTGGGCGGCGTCCCAGATGACCTGGGCCGCTTCCTCCACCGTATAGACGGCCGAGCCTCCCTCCCTGATCGCGTCGGTGATCTTCAGGTTGGAGCCTTGGGACCCGGCATTGAGGATGGGGGTATCGACAAACCAGGGCATCACACAACGCACCGCCACGCCGAAACGGGAAAACTCGGCCTCCAGCGCCTCTGACAGGCCGCGGACGGCGAACTTGGTCGCGGCATAGATGGCCATGCGGGGCGCCCCGAACAGCCCGGCGCAGCTGGCTACATTGATCAGGGTCGAACCGGCAGTGGCCTTCAGCAGGTCCAGACCCGCCCGCGCGCCGTTGACGACGCCCTTGACGTTGATGTCGATCTGCAGATCGCCTTCTTCGGGGCTCTGCTCTTCCAGAAAGCCGTAGCGGGCGATCCCTGCATTGTTCAGCAGAACGTCCATGCGACCGCCGCTGACCTTGGCGAAGGCAGTCATGGCGCGGGTCCACTGACTGCGGTCCCGCACATCCAGGTCCAGGGTGATCCCGTTGCCGGGGCCTATGGCCGCCAGGGCGGACTTCAGGCCGGTCTTGTCGATATCGGCCAGGCCGACGAACCAGCCCTCGCGGGCAAAGCGCCGGGCGGCGCCCAGGCCAATGCCGCTGGCGGCCCCGGTGATGAAGATCGACTTGCGTCCGTTTGCGCTGGCCAGGGCCATGGGCCGCCTCCCTCTGATGATGGTTATCAATGATCAGAAACGGGAAGCGGCTTGCGGTCAAGCGCCGCCCGGCGAGCGCTCGCCGGGTCGGCGCGTCTCGCTAGCTATTGTCTTCGGTCGGGGCGTCCGGGCCGTTCTTCTTGATGGACTCGATGGCGTTCTGGGCCGAGGCCTTGGAGGCGTAGCCCTCCGTGGTGAACATCACTTCGCTGTTGTACTTGAACCGGACCCGGAACTCGCCAGCCTTGTCCTTGTAGATTTCGAACTTGTGCGCCATGGGCCGCCTCCTCTTCTGCGGTCCGAGGTTGACCCCGACCGGGAGATTTCGTCCAGAGGATTTTGATCCTGTTCCGGGCCTGGAGCCTGTTCCGTTTTGACCGAACCGATCACAACAGAAAAACAG
The DNA here is from genome assembly GCA_029866155.1 of Caulobacter sp. Classification (GTDB taxonomy): domain Bacteria; phylum Pseudomonadota; class Alphaproteobacteria; order Caulobacterales; family Caulobacteraceae; genus Caulobacter. Next base: position 127,906 of record JARWZW010000027.1, read on the forward strand.
GCTCTGATTCAAGGTGCTGGAACATGTCCCGATAGCCGCTTCACGCCTATCGGAACAGGCTCTAGAGCCGCAACAGATAGACGTGCTCGCCGTCCAGCACCGTCTCGCCCCTCTGGTTGGTCACGCTGGCCCGCATGGTCACCACCCCTGTGGTCCGCTGGGCCTTCAGGTCCGTGATTTCCAGCAGCGGATAGAGAGTGTCGCCCGGATAGGCGCTTTTCAGGATCCTGGCCTTCACCTCGATCATGCCCAGCAGGGCGTCGCCGATCTCATGCGGAAACAGCCCCGCCCCGGCGGCGGTGAAACAAAGGACCTGCAGCCCATGGGCCAGGACCCCGGGATGACCCAGGGCCTGGCAGTATTCGGCGTCATAATGGATCGGGTGGTTGTCCAGGCTGACGGCCTGGAAGGCCGCGAAATTGCCGTCGCCCAGGGTGCGGGAGGGCAGGGGATAGCGCTCTCCGATCTTCAGGTCGGCAAACCGGCGAGCGGGGACCAGGCGGTGGCTGTCGTATACTGAAGGCAGGGGCATGGGCGGTGGTCCTTCGAAAAGGGGCTGATCAGGAGCCTGCCGGAGCAGGGCGGGCCCCGCGCCTCAGGGCCTGGGGCGGCTGGCCGAAGGCGCGGATGAAGGCCCGGCGCATCCGCTCGGAGTCGCCAAACCCGGTCTCGAGCGCAATGTCCTCGACCTGCAGGGGCTGGCTGTCCAGCAGGCTGCGGGCCGCTTCCAGCCTCAGCCGCTCGACGGCCTTGGCGGGGGTGAAGCCGACCTCGGCGGAAAAGCTCCGCAGGAAGGTCCGCTCAGCCATCCCGGCCTGGCTGGCCAGCTCCGGCACAGTCAGGGGCAGGCGCAGGTTTTCCCGCATCCAGGCCAGCAAGGCGTCGAATCGCCCCCCCGCCCCCATCTCCAGCAGGGCGGAGAACTGAGACTGGCCGCCCGGACGGCGGTGATAGACCACCAGCTGCTGGGCCGTGCGGCGGGCGATGTCCTCGCCCAGGTCCTCGCCGATCATGGCCAGGGCCAGGTCGATGCCGGCCGTGATCCCTGCGCTGGTCCAGAAGGGGCCGTCATGGACATAGATGCAGTCGGGCTCCAGCCGGATGGCCGGAAACTGCCGGCGGAAATGTTCGGTGCGGCTCCAGTGGGTGGTGGCGCGCCGCCCGTCCAGAAGGCCCGCCGCCGCCAGGACATAGGCCCCGGAGCAGACGCTGGCCGTGCGCCGGCCGGTGCGGGCGGCGGCCCGGACAAAGTCCAGCGTCGCCTCGCTGATGGCCGGGCGCCGGGTTCCGTCGCCCCCGGAGACCAGCAGGGTGTCGAAATCCTCGCCGGTCCGGAAGGGGCGGCTGTCCAGGGCCACGCCGGACGAACTGGCCACGGCGCCGCCATCCCGGCTGATCAGCGTCAGGTCATAGGCGCCGGGGACCATGCGCCCGGCAATCTCGAAGGCCGCCACGGGCCCGGCCACATCCAGGAGCTGGAAGTCCGGGAAGATGAGGACGCCGATGCTTCTCATGGCGAAAAACGAGGGAACATTGTCATTTCCGCCGCACAATAGTTGGGGCAGTATGGACGGGTCAAGACGACAGACTCCAGACCACCAAGTCGCCAGACGCCCAAATCATCAGACCTGCGAGTTCCGCCCATGGCCGCTGCCCCCCTCCATATCATCTTCGCCCTTTATCCTGGCGTGACCCATCTGGATTTCACCGGTCCCCATCAGTTTCTCAGCCGCCTGCCTGGGGCGGAGGTCAAGGTCGCCTGGATGGCAGGCGGCGAGCTGGAGGTGGATGGACTGACCCTGGCGCATCTGGCCCGGCTTGAGGACGTCCAGGCCTGTGACATCCTCTGTATTCCCGGCGGCTTTGGCACGACCGAGGCTATGCAGGACGCCGGCTTCCTGGACCAGATCCGCCGGCTGGCAGGGATGTCGCGCTACATCACGTCCGTCTGCACGGGCTCGCTGATCCTGGCGGCGGCGGGCCTGCTGACCGGCAAGCGGGCCGCCTGCCATTGGGCCTGGCGCGATCATCTGGCCCTGTTCGGCGCTATTCCGGACCCGGCCAGGGTGGTGCGCGACGGCAATGTCTTCACCGGCGGCGGGGTCACGGCCGGGATCGATTTCGCCCTGACCCTGGCGGCAGAGGTGGCGGGCGAGGCCTTCGCCCAGACCCTGCAGCTGGGCCTGGAATATGCCCCGGCCCCGCCCTTCAACGCCGGGCGGCCGGAGACTGCGCCGCCGGAAATCCTGGCCCTCTCAAAAGGCTTCTATGAAGCGGACATGCCCAAACGCCTGGCGGCGGCCCAGAAGGCTGCGGCGGCCGCAGCAGCCCGGCTATAGGGCGGCGCCGAACAGCACCGAGGTCATGGAGATCCCGGCAAAGACATCGTCATTGAAGAAGACCGGCGTCTCGCCGTCTCCCGCGGCGCCCAGCACATAGAGCAGGGGCAGGTAATGTTCCGCCGAGTTGATGGCCATGGCCGCATCATCGCCCAGGCCTTCCGGTGCGATCAGGAGGTCATGGTCGCCGGCCAGGATCAGGGCCTTGGCCGTCTCGTTGAAGCGGGGCGACCAGGCCGGGGTCTGGCCGGACCGGAAATCGACATCCCGCAGGTTATGGACGATGTCGCCGCTGCCGACGATCATGACTCCCTGATCGCGCAGGGCGGCGAGGCGTCGCCCGGCCTCATAATGCCAGCGGTTGGACCTGGTGCGGTCCAGGGACAGCTGGACGATGGGGACATCGGCCTGCGGATACATGGGCAGCAGCACGCTCCAGACCCCATGATCAAAGCCGCGCTGCGGATTCAGGCTCACGCTGTCGGGCGTCAGAAGGTCCGCCACCTGCTGCGCCAGGGCCGGGTCGCCGGGGGCTGGATACCGGACGTCGAACAGGGCCTGGGGAAAGCCGAAGAAGTCATGGATGGTGTCCGACCGCTCACCCGCCGTGACGCCCAGACCCCGGGTTTCCCAATGGGCCGAGATGATCAGGATGGCCCGGGGCCTGGGAAGAACGGCCCCTGCCCGGGCCCAACCCCGTCGCCAGGCGTTGTCCTCGATGGCGTTCATCGGCGAGCCATGGCCGAGAAAGAGGGCGGGCATAGGGGTCAAGACACGCTTCCGTAACAAGTTTCGTGACAGATAAGGGGCTGCGCGAGGCTTGCAAGTCCCGCGTCCTGTCGCCTCAGAAGAGGCCCTGCGAAGGCTCGATCATGTCGCAAGCGCACCAGATTGAAACGGCAAGGCCTGGGACGGTCCAGGTTGCTGGCCGGGGCGGCGCCCTGGACGCCCTGCGGTTTGTCGCCGCCCTGCTGATCGTCATCTATCATTTCGGATCCAACGCCCCCGTAGCCCTGGACAGCCTGCATCCCGTGTTCGGCCGCGGCTATCTGGCGACCGACTTCTTCCTGATCCTGTCCGGCTACGTGCTTGGCCGGGCCTATGGCCGACAGGTTCTGGGCGGGCGACTGGGCGCCGGCGCCTTCCTGTTCAAGCGGGTCCAGCGCCTCTGGCCGGCCCAGGTCGTGGTCCTGGCGATGCTGCTGAGCATCGTCATCCTGGCCGGAATCGTGGGTCTGCATCCGAAGAACCTCGAGAACTACACGGCCCAGGCCTTTGTGATGCAGCTGTTCTTCGTCCAGGCCTGGGGCATCGAGGGCGGCGGCGGCTGGAACCACCAGAGCTGGTCGCTGTCGGCTCTTGTGATCTGTTATGCGCTCTTCCCGATGGTCTGGGGCTGGCTTGGCCGCATGCGCAGCCCGGCAGCCCTTTTGAGCCTCGGGTTCATCGGGGTGATGATCGGCGACCTTCTGGTCATGGCCCTGGCCGGACGGCCGCTTTACGATATCGGGTTCGAGTATGGCGTGGTTCGCGCCCTGCCCATGTTCCTGCTGGGGCTTTGCATCGCCCGGGTGGTGGAGGACGGCAAGACTCCCGTCCTTCTGGCCCAGGGCCTTGGCTGGCTGGCGGCGGGTGCGCTGGTGCTGCTGCAGATCGCGGGCCGCTTCGATCTGGTCAGCCTGACCGCGATTGCCGCCATCATCCTGGCCTGCGGCGTGGTGCCGGTCGCCCGGCCCTCGAAGATGATCGAGGAGGGGGCGAAACTGTCCTTCTCGCTGTTCATCACCCACGCGATCACCGGTCTGGTCTGGTTCGGCGTCACCGATATCCTGACCGCCCGGCTGGACCTTCCCGTCGCCGCGCAATGGGCTCTGTGGGGCCTCTCGATTCCGGCCGCCCTGCTGTTTTCCTGGCTGTTCCATGTCCTGGTGGACAGCCCCCTCCAGGCCTGGATCGCCCGCCGACTGAAGGCTGCTCGTCCGGCTGCGGAACAGCTGCCGGCCTGACCGACCTCAGACCGCGTCCAGGCCGATATCCAGCACCGGCGCCGAATGGGTCAGGGCGCCGACGCTGATCACATCGACCCCGGTGGCGGCGATAGCAGCCACCGTCTCCAGATTGACCCCGCCGGAGGCTTCCAGCACCACCCGGCCGGAGGCCATGGACACGGCGCGTTCCAGGTCCGCCAGGCTGAAATTGTCCAGCATGATGACGTCCGGACCGGCCCCCAGGGCCTCTTCCAGCTGCGCCAGGCTGTCGACCTCGCATTCCACCTTGACCAGATGACCGGCAAAGGCCCGGGCCCGTTCAATGGCCGGGATCACCCCGCCGCAGGCCGCCACGTGATTGTCCTTGATCAGGATGGCGTCATCCAGCCCGAACCGGTGATTGACCCCGCCGCCGCAGCGGACCGCATATTTCTCCAGCGCCCTGAGGCCCGGCGTGGTCTTGCGGGTATCGGTGATCTTCGCCGCCGTTCCGGCTGCGGCCCGGACATAGGCGCGGGTCAGGGTGGCGATGCCGCTCATCCGGCCCAGCAGGTTCAGGGCCGTGCGTTCCGCCGAGAGCAGGGCCCGGGCATTGGCCTCGACCCGGGCCAGGACGGTTCCCGCCGGAGCGTCATCGCCATCAGACAGGCGGGCCTCGAAACTGGCCGTGGGATCCAGGGCATGGATGGCCAGCCGGGCGCAGGCGAGTCCCGAGATCCGGCCGTCCTTGCGGACGGCAAAGTCCGTGGTCAGCCGCGCCCCGGCATCGATACAGGCCAGGGCCGTGATGTCCCCCGCCCGGCCCAGGTCCTCGGCCAGGGCGGCCCGGACGACAGGCTCGATCAGAAGTTCGGGGAGGGGAGCGATCATTCGGCGGCGACCTTCAGGGCGTCCAGGCTGGCCAGGGTGACGAAGGTGCGGACCGGCGCCGCCAGGTCTGGCCAGTCCGTACGGCTGTGGCCGCCCCGGCTTTCCCGGCGTTCCAGGGCGCAGGCGGCGACCAGCCGGGCGGCGACCAGGACCGGTCCCTCGCCATGCTCGGCGCAGAGCTGGTCGACCAGGTCCAGCAGGGCTGCCAGTCCTTCGCCGTCGCGGACTACGCCGGCGAAATGGCTCATGGCCTTCCGAAGCCCGTCCAGGGCTGCGTCCGGCAGGTCGGGCCAGGCCTCGATGGCCAGGAACGGAGTGGCCGGGTCAAGGGCCTCCCTCAGGGCCTGGCCGGCCCGGGTTCCGAAGACGGCGGCTTCCAGCAGGGAGTTGGAGGCCAGGCGGTTGGCGCCATGCACGCCCGTGGCGGCGCATTCGCCCGCCGCCAGCAGGCCCGGAAGGCTGGTATGGCCCTCCAGGTCGGTGGCGATCCCGCCCATGTGGTAATGGCAGGCCGGGGCGACCGGGATGGTCTGGAGCCGGGGATCGATCCCGGCCGCCATGCAGGCGGCGAAGACAGCGGGAAACTCATGCGGAAAGGCCTGGCCGATGGCCTGCCGGGCGTCCAGCACTGCGCCGCGTCCGGCCAGGATCTCGGCCTGGATGGCGCGGGCCACCACATCCCGGGGGGCCAGTTCGGCGTCCGGGTGATAGCCGGCCATGAAGGCGGTCCCATCGAGGTTGCGCAGGATGGCGCCTTCGCCGCGCAGGGCCTCGGTGGCCAGGGGGGCAGGGTCTCGGCCGACATCCAGGGCTGTGGGATGGAACTGGACGAATTCCGGATCGGCGATCATCGCCCCGGCCAGGGCCGCCAGGCCCATGCCTTCGCCCTTCAGTTCACGGGGCGTGGTGGTCACGGCATAGAGGCCGCCCAGGCCGCCGGTCGACAACAGGGTCGCCGCCGCCGTGATCCGCCAGGTTTCGCCCTCCGGAGACTCGGCCAGGACGCCGCGCACCCGGCCGGCGGCATCCTGGAGCAGGGCCCTGGCCCTCAGGCCGACCCGCACCTCGATATGGTCTGAAGCCAGAACGGCCTGGGTGACGGCGGTCAGGATGGCGCGGCCGGCGCCGTCGCCGCCCACCTTGGCGATCCGGGCGCGGCTATGGGCCGCCTCCAGGCCCTGGACAAAGCCGCCCGTCGGGTCGCGGTCAAACGGCGCGCCCAGGCCGGCGAGCTGACGGACGGCATCGGGACCTTCGCGGGTCAGGACCTCGACCGCGGCGGGGTCGCAGAGGCCCGCCCCTGCCATCAGGGTGTCACGGGCATGCAGTTCGGGCGCGTCGCCCTCGGTCAGGGCGGCCGCCATGCCCCCCTGGGCCCAGGCGCTGGAACAGGCCTCGCCCAGGGGGGCGGGGGTCAGGAGCAGCACCTTGCGGGGCGCAGCGGCGAGGGCGGCCGACAGGCCCGCCAGGCCGCCGCCAATGATCAGGACCCCGTCATGAGCCCAATCATGGCCCCCGCCAGGGTTCGGGTGATGGTCTGGCTGCGAGGTCATCTCAGCTCCTGCGCCGCCCGAAGGGGGTCGGCCTCGAACATGGCGTCATAGGCGTCATGCAAATGGGCGCCGTGGCGGATCAGTTCCTCCACCACCTCGCGGGCCGCCAGGGGCATCAGGCTGGACCATGCGCGCGGCACATGGGGCGGCGTGGCCTTCACCCGGTAGACCGGTCCAAACTTGGTGATCGCGATCATGGCGAGCCTCCTTTCAGGCCCAGGTCCCACTTGAGGACCCGCTCAGATCAGTTCCACATTCACATGATGGCCCCGGGCCCTGACCAGGTCATAGCGGGCAGGGACCACCGGGGGCGGCATGTCGATCATCCGCTGCACCGCCAGCCGGGCCCGATCGGCGATGACCGGATCGATGGTCACCTCGAACTGCTCCTTGACCAGGGCGTCCAGAATATTGGCCAGGGTGATCCGCTTCATGTGGGGGCACATGTTGCAGGGGCCGATGAAGGAGACGCCCGGGCCCACATCGCCGGCGATATTGCTGGCCATGCTGCATTCGGTGATCAGCACCACCTGCTTCGGCCTGCGAGCCTCCACATAGTCGATCATGGCGGCCGTCGAGCCGGCGAAGTCGGCGGCGTTCAGCACACCCTCCGGGCATTCGGGATGGGCCAGGATCTCGGCGCCCGGATAGGCGATCCGCATCTCGGCGATATCGGCCGGGGTGAACCGCTCATGCACCTCGCAGGCGCCCTTCCAGGCGATGATCTTCACATCGGTCTGGGCGGCGACATTGCGGGCCAGATATTCGTCCGGGATCAGGATGACCCGGTCGACGCCCCATTCCCGGGCCGCCCATTCCACCACCTGAACGGCGTTGGCGCTGGTGCAGCAGATGTCGGTCTCGGCCTTCACATCGGCCGTGGTGTTGACATAGGTGACGACCGGCACGCCCGGGTAGCGCTGCTTGACCAGTCGCACATCGGCGCCGGTGATCGAGGAGGCCAGACTGCAGCCGGCCCGCAGGTCGGGGATCAGCACCATCTTGTCCGGGCAGAGCACCTTGCTGGTCTCGGCCATGAAATGCACGCCGGCCTGGACAATGATCCTCGCATCCGACCGGGCGGCCTCGCGCGCCAGCCCCAGGCTGTCGCCGACATAGTCCCCGACCCCGTGGAAGATTTCCGGGGTCATGTAGTTGTGGGCCAGGATGACGGCGTTCTTTTCCGCCTTCACCCGGTTGATCTCGGCAATCAGGGGGGCGTGGACCCGCCATTCCAGGGGCGAGACCTGGGCCTGGACCTTGTTCCAGATATCGGCCGTCTGGGCTTCCACCTCGGGGGTGAAGGCCAAGTTTACAAACCCGTCAGCCATGGCGTCCTCCTTTTGCTCAATATGAGCATTACAGGGGCCTCAAAAGAGGCGGAAGCTCCCGCTGCCCGCCTCACCACTTTTGCTACAATTGAGCATAACTGGCCTGTCACATATAGACCCGAGATCCGCAGACGGCAAGAGGCATCTCTCGGGCCCCGTCCTGACCTCCCGAAGGGGCGCAACCAGTTGCCGGATCATGCGCTAAGGCCGGGCAGCCTGGCCGCAGGCGGCGACAAGCCTGTCGTCAGCAGGCCAGTTCACAGATACAGAAACCAAAGGAGCCTTTCGGATGTCCACCAGGATGGAAACGGGAATCGCGGCGACCGATCGCAGCGAGGTGTCGAGCGCCCTGAGCCGGGTGCTGGCCGACAGCTATGCGGTCTATCTGAAGACCCACGGGTACCACTGGAATGTCCGGGGGCCCAATTTCAGTTCCTACCATAACCTGTTCATGACCCAGTACACCGAGATGTGGGCAGCCCTGGATGTCATCGCCGAGCGTATCCGCGCCCTTGGCGAATTCGCGCCCCAGGGCTATGCCACCTTCGCCAACCTGACCTCGGTGACCGATGGAGATCCGGAAAAGCCGGCGGAGGAGATGATGCGGGAACTGATGCGAGACCATGAAACTGTCTGCGCCACGGCCCGCGACGTTCTGGAACTGGCCGGTGAATCGGGTGACGACGTGACCGTCGACCTGATGACCCAGCGACTGGCCGCCCACGAGAAACATGCCTGGATGCTTCGCGCCACCCTGGGCGACAAATAGGCATAACCAGACTTGCCAAGGCTGCGCCCTCTCGCCCTGGCGGCGTTGCTCATCGTCGGACTGATCGGCGCCGGCTGCGCAGGCAATTTCCGGGTCCCGGCCGGAACCGGGCGGGCGGAGGGACTGGCGGCCGTGGCCCGGGGGTATGGCCCGGCCGCGTTCCGGCGGCTGACGGCTGACATGAGCCCCTCGATGCTGGCCCTGGCGCGTCGCAACGACGGCCTGCCCAGCAAGGACTACTGGGGCCGGGTGCCCGGCTGGGAAACCTATGCCCTCGGCCGGACCCCGGTGCTGGGCGTTGGCCTTCTCACCGCCGAGGAGGCACGGCTCATAAACGCCCTGAAGGCCGGCGCCCTTGAACCGCCGCCGCCGGCCCGGCCCTTCATCCTGCCGGCCCTCGGCGAGGACAGGGCCGCCGCGATCCGCTGCATGACCCAGGCTGTCTATTACGAGGCCGCCACCGAGCCCCTGGAAGGCCGGCAGGCCGTGGCCCAGACGGTGCTCAACCGGGTGCGTCATCCCGGCTACCCCAAATCGGTCTGCGGCGTGGTCTATCAGGGCAGTCTGAGGACGACCGGCTGCCAGTTCAGCTTCACCTGTGACGGCTCGCTGAGCCGTTCGCCATCACCTGTGCTCTGGGCCCAGGCCGAACAGGTGGCCCGCCAGGCCCTGGACGGCTTTGTGCTGAGATCTGTCGGCACCGCCACCCACTACCACGCCGACTATGTCGCGCCCTACTGGGCCCCGACCCTTTTCAGGATCACCCAGCTGGGGCGGCATATCTTCTATCGCTGGACGGGCCCCTGGGGTCTGCCGCCGGCCTTTACCGGCCGCTACGCGGGGGGCGAGGCCAGCCTTTCGCAGGCTGTTCTGGAAGGGCTGGACGCCCGGACCCAGGGCGCCCAGATGGCCCTGATCGATGATCTGTCCCTCCGGGGCTTGTCGACCCAGGCGACCCGCACCGTGGTCTTGTCTCTGGAAGGGGTCTCGCAGACCTATACGGTCATCGTGCCCGGCGTACCGGGTCAGGAGTCCCTTCGGGCGCCCGGCGCCCTCAAGCCCACCCGGCGGGCGCCCACGCCCGAAGAGGTCGCCGAGATCAACGCCCGGCTCAAGGCCCTGGAAGACGCCCAGACGCCCTCTCGGTCCGGTGCTCAGGGGGTCGAACAGGAGCCCTCACCGCCGTCGCCCTGATCGCCTGCTGACGCCCCTGGAGCCTGTTCCGACAACCGCATCACACTTATGGGAACAGGCTCTAAAGGCCGAAGGCTGCGGCGTAGGTGACGGTTACCCGCGAGTCCAGGGCGCCCGGCGTCAGGGCCAGGCCCATGAAGGAAGGACCCGAAAAGGGGGCTGCAACCGTCTTCGCCGCCTCGGCGGAATATCCGGCCCTGGGATAGTAGCCGGGATGACCCAGGACGATCACGGCCTGGATCCCGGCCATGGCGCAGAGGGCGTGGCCGGTTTCCATCAGGGCCATGCCCAGGCCATCACGCTGGAAGCCCGGCAGGACCGACAGGGGCGCCAGGGCGGCAAGGCGGGCCCCGGTGTCCGTCGCCAGGCGGCTGAACATCACATGGCCGACGACCGCGCCGTCCGCTTCCGCCACCAGTTCCACCAGGGCGTCGCCATCCCCCCTCAGACGGTCGACCAGGTCTGCTTCGTCGGCCTGGCCAAAGGCGGCGGCCACGACCGTGCGGATGTCCGCATGGTCGGACTCGCAGGCCGGCCGGAGGGTCACCATGCGCCGACCTTGCCGACGTCCTGCGGGCTCATGGGATCATGGGCGGCGGCATGGTCCTGCTCGGCCAGGAAGCGAACCGCTTCAAGCGCCGCCATGCAGCCCATACCGGCCGCCGTCACCGCCTGGCGATAGACGTCGTCTGTCACATCACCGGCCGCCCAGACGCCCGATATGGCCGTGGAGGCCGTACCGGCCTTGACCTTCAGATAGCCCGAACTGTCCATCTCCAGCTGGTCCTTGAACAGTTCGGACGACGGGGCGTGACCGATGGCGATGAACACCCCGTCGCAGGCCAGGTCGCTGATGTCGCCGGACCGGACAGACTTGAGCCGGACGCCGGTAACCCCCTGGACCTGGCCGCTGGCCGGGTCGGTCTCGCCCATCACCTCCTCGACGGCGTGGTCCCAGATGAGCCGCACCTTGGGATGGGCGAACAGCCGCTCCTGCAGGATCTTTTCCGCCCGCAGTTCATCGCGGCGGTGGACCAGGGTGACGCTCGAGGCGAATTTGGTCAGGAACAGCGCCTCTTCCACCGCCGTATTGCCGCCCCCGACCACCACCACCGCCTTGCCGCGATAGAAGAAGCCGTCACAGGTGGCGCAGGCTGAAACGCCAAAGCCCTGGAACCGGCTTTCGCTTTCCAGCCCCAGCCAGCGGGCCTGGGCGCCTGTGGCGATGATCAGGGTCTCGGCCAGCCAGACATCGCCGCTGTCGCAGGTGATCCGGAAGGGACGCTGCGAAAGATCGGCGGTCAGCACGATGTCGTTGACCAGTTCGGTCCCCACATGCTCGGCCTGGGCCCGCATCTGGTCCATCAGCCAGGGGCCCTGGATGACATCGGCAAAGCCCGGATAGTTCTCGACATCCGTGGTGATGGTCAGCTGACCGCCCGGCTGGATGCCGGCGATCATCACCGGATTGAGCAGGGCCCGGGCGGCATAGATGGCGGCGGTATAGCCGGCGGGACCTGATCCGATGATCAGGCAGCGGGTGGTGCGGGGGGATTTGGTCGTCATGGCGCTGATATAGGGTCGATTCCCTGCGGGTGCGATGGCTGACAACGGGGGCTTGAACCGGCCGCTGCAGCCCGTCCTGCCCGATCTCGCCACGGCGGGGATTAAACATCGCTAATCCTTGGGCCGCGCCCCTCGACAGGGCCGCGGTTTTGAGGTCGGCTCCGCCCGTCGGCGAGCGATGGCCGCGGCGCAGACGGCGACAGGGGGGACTATCATGAAGGGTGGACTGGCAATTGGCATGGGCGTCGGCATCGCCCTGGGCGTGGCCTTCGGGCTGGCCCTGGACAATCTGGCGCTGGGATTGAGCCTGGGCGTGGCCATCGGGGCCGGCGGCGGCGTGGCCGCGGAGAACCTGGGCGGCGAAAGGTCCAAAAAGAAGAAGGCTGACGGGGACAGCGCAACCAGCGGCGACGTCAGCATCGGCGGGCATGGCGGGTCGTCCCGCAAACCGGATTCTGACAATAATGATTCCAGTGATGGCGGCTCGGATGGCGGCGGCGGCGGGGACTGACCTGGCCAGGCGGCTCGAAGGCGGTTCAAGCATTGATGATCTGGACTTGCCGCCCGACGCGGTCGAGACTCCGGATCCATGAGTCAGGCTGTTCCGCTGCAAATCGCCGGCCGATCCATCGGATCGGATCACCCGCCGTTCGTGATCTGCGAACTGTCCGGCAATCACAACGGCGATCTGGGCCGGGCCCTGGCCATGATCGATGCGGCGGCCGAGACCGGCGCCGACGCCATCAAGATCCAGACCTACACGGCGGACACCATCACCCTGGATGTCGACCGTCCGGAGTTTCGCATCCAGGGCGGGCTGTGGGACGGCCGCACCCTGCATGACCTCTATCGCGAGGCCCAGACGCCCTATGAATGGCATCCGGCCCTGTTCGAGCGGGCCGCGCAGCGGGGCGTCATCCTGTTTTCCAGCCCCTTTGACGAGACGGCGGTGGACCTGCTGTCCAGTCTGGAGGCGCCGGCCTACAAGATCGCGTCCTTCGAGGCCGTGGACCTGCCGCTGATCCGCTATGCCGCCGCCCGGGGACGGCCCCTGATCATTTCCACCGGTATGGCCAATGAGACCGAGATCGCCGCCGCCCGGGACGCCGCCTTCCAGGGCGGGGCCGGCGGAGTGATCCTGCTGCATTGCGTCTCCAGCTATCCGGCCAGCTTCGCCGACGCCAATCTGCGGACCCTGCCGGACATGGCGGGACGATTTGGCTGCCCGGTCGGGCTTTCGGACCATACGCCCGGGACTGCGGCCTCGGTGGCCGCCGTGGCCCTGGGCGCCTGCGTGATCGAAAAACACTTCACCCTGGCCCGGTCGGATGGCGGGCCGGACGCCGCCTTCAGCCTGGAGCCGGCCGAATTCTCGGCCCTGGTCCGCGACTGCCGGGACGCCTGGACCGGCCTCGGCCGGGCCCATTATGATCTTCTGGGGTCGGAAGCGGGCAATATCCAGTTCCGGCGGTCCCTCTATGTCACCGCCGATGTGGCCGCCGGTGCGCCCCTGACCCGGGCCAATCTGCGCTCGGTCCGTCCCGGAAACGGCCTGCCGCCCGAGGCGCTGGAAGAGTTTCTGGGCCGCCTCGCCACCCGCGACCTTCGGCGAGGCGAGCCCCTCAGCCGGGACATGGTTGTCGACTCCATTTCGGGCACACCTATCCGTTAAGGTCCTGCCGGTAACCTTCCCGGATGATCAGGGGTAGGCTTCGTCCGGGCGGGGAACTCAGGTTGGTCGGTCGGCCTGAAGGCGGCCGGGCCGCTATCGGCATTGTGCCCCTGGCGATCATGGCGGCCTTTGTCGTTCTGGTCTCGGCAGGGGGGCTGGTGCTCCACGCCGAACGATCCGTCAACGATCTGACCCAGTCCCGGGAGGCCGGCCTGCTGGACCAGGGGGTGAAGCGTCGGCTGGCCCGGTTGAATAGCGACACCGCCTATATCGCGATCTGGAACGATGCCTATCGACAGGCCATGGCCGGGTTTGACCGCACCTGGCTGCACGAGAATTTCGGCGAATACCTGCACCGCCACATGGGACATAACATCACCCTGGTGGCCCGGCCCCAGGGCGAGGTGATCTATGCCTCCCTGGACGGCGAGCCCGTGTCGCCTTCAAGCCTGTCCGCCTTCATCACGGCGGCTGGCCCGCTGATGGCGGCTGTGGCGAAGGAGACTGCCCGCACGCCGCAGCCGGGGGGCGGGCCGGCCCGGGTCATCGACTATCATGACCGGCGGTCGGCGATCCGGACCCCCTCCATGACCTATCTGGCGATCGCCGGAAACGTCGCGCCCGAACCCGGCTATCGGGGCCCTGTCGATCCGGAAAGTCCCTATATCGTGGTCTCGGCCCTGCGTATGGACCGGGCCTTCATCGCCGATCTGGGGGCAGACTACGGGCTGCGCGACCTGCGGCTGGATCCGGCTCCGCTCGGGAACGAAACCGCCCTGGCCCTGCGCGGCCTGTCCGGCCAGCCCCTTGCCCGGCTGATCTGGACCCCCCTTCGGCCCGGCCAGAAGGTGCTGGTCGGCGCACGCGGGACCTTTGTTTCCGTCGGAATCTGCCTGCTGATCCTGATCACGCTCCTGATGCTCAGGATCCGCGCGGTGGCCCGCAACCTGGCCCAGGCTGCGGTCGCCGCCCGGGCCGCCGACCAGGCCAAGAGCCAGTTCCTCGCCAATATGAGCCATGAGATCCGCACCCCCCTCAATGCGGTTCTGGGCATGGCCCAGGTCATGGCTGGGGATGAGTTGAGCCCGCATCAGCGCGACCGGCTCTCGTTGATCGGCGAGGCCGGTCAGGTCCTGCTCGGAGTGCTGAATGATGTCCTCGATCTGTCCCGCATCGAGGCTGGCCAACTGACCATCAACGCCGCGCCCTTCGAACTCGACAGTCTGGTCAGCAGTACAGTCAACGGGTTCGAAGGCCAGGCCGCCGCCAAGGGGCTGGAGGTGCAGATCCTGTTGCCGGCGGATCTGACCGGCTGGTGGCGCGGCGACGCCCAGCGCATTCGCCAGATTCTCAGCAATCTGGTCTCAAACGCCCTGAAGTTCACCGAGGTTGGCCGGGTCTCGGTCATGGTCAGCCCTACGGCCCAGGGCCTGTCCATCAGCGTCGTCGACACCGGTCCGGGAATCGAAGCCCAGGTGCTGGCCGGCCTGTTCGGTCGTTTCGCCCAGGCCGACGAGTCCTCGACCCGCCGTCACGGCGGCGCCGGGCTGGGCCTGGCCATCAGCCGCGAACTGGCCGAGCTCATGGGCGGCGGCCTGACCGCCGCCAGCACGCCGGGCGAGGGATCCTGCTTCACCCTGGACCTTCCGCTCGCCAGGGTTCTGGACCAGGCGCCGACACTGTCCCCGCCGCCGCCAGTTCAGTCGGCCGCCCTGGATCGCCCCCTGCGCATTCTGGCGGCCGAGGACAATGCCGCCAATCGCCGGGTCCTGGCCGCCCTGCTTGAACCCCTTGGTGCGGAATTGACCCTGGTCTGCGACGGCCGCGCCATGGTCGAGGCCTGGCGCCAGACCCGGCCCGACATCATCCTGGCGGATATCCAGATGCCCGAGATGAACGGACTGGAAGCCACCCGGGCGATCCGGACCCTGGAACAGGCGCGGGGGGATGCGCCGGTCCCGATCATCGCCCTGACCGCCAATGTCATGACCGACCAGATCCATTCCTACCGCCAGGGCGGCATGACCGGCCATGTGGCCAAGCCAATCCAGATCGCCGAGCTGCTGGCGGCCATGTCCGAGGCCCTGGAAGGGGCGCCTGAGCCGGAAGCCGTTCGCGCCGCCGGCTGAACCCGGCCCTGGAAGGTCAGGGACGGGAGATCAGGGTCAGAAGGGCCGTGGCTGTCCTAGCGGCGCCTTGACCGTCACAGACTTCGGCCGCCGCCAGGCTCATGCCCATCCGCAGGCGGGAATCCTGGACCAGGCTGCAGAAATCCTCGCAGAGGGCGCCCGTCAGGGCCGGGTCCTGGCCCGTGGCCTCCAGCGCCATGACGGCGCCGGCTGTCTCCAGGGCCCGGGCCGCCGCCCGCTGATTGTCCGCCAGGATCAGCAGCAGGCTGGGCAGGCCCAGGACACAGCGCTCCCAGCTGCTCGATCCGCCGGCGCCGATCGCCAGGTCGGCGCGGCTGGCCAGTCCGGCCATGTCCTGGCTGTCGATATGCAGGGTGACATGGGGATAGACCAGGGCCAGGGCCGAGACCTTTGTTCGGCTGGGGGCGTCGGCGCCCAGGACCACATCCAGCTGGAGGTCTTCGCATAGCGGCAGGATGGCCTCGACGACCCGCCCCGTGATGGCCCCGAGATCACCCAGGCCCAGGGACACCAGCACCCGACGGGGCGGATCGGGCTCCAGCCTTCGGGCCAGGGTCCGGGAGCGCAGGGCGGCAAAGGCCGGACGAACCGGCGCATGGGCGGGGCCGAGCAGCAGCGCCGTCCCGGCCGGGACCAGGTCTCGATAGTCCTCCGCCCTGCGGTCAGGGCCGGAATCCAGCACCATGTCGGCCAGCAGGGGGCGGTTCGCCAGGTCGTCTATCACCAGGACGGGTCGACCGGCGCCGCCCGCCCGGTGGTCTTTGACCTCGAGGCCATAATGATCGAACACCACCGCGTCGAAGGCCGAAGCAGCCCTGGCCGCCTCGACGATCTCTTCAACGGTCCCGGACCCCGCCGGGGTTCGGGCCATCCGGGGGGCATAGACGTCCAGCAGGGCCTTTACCGCCGGCGTTTCGACAAAGCTGCAGCGGGCCCCGGCGGCGGAAAGGGCTTCGGCCAGGGTCAGGCTGCGCATCACATGGCCGCCGCCCGTCACCGGGCCGGCGTCACAGACAAACAGGATCGCCGGGCTCAAAGCCTGCGATCCCCGCCAAAGGCCTGCAGTCCGGGCTGGCCGCGAAGGAAGTGACGGATAGCGCCGGAATCGAAGTCCGGATCGCGGGGATGGAGAGCGTCATAGACTGCCGCCGCGAACTCGTAGTCGTCCGGTCGGTCGACGGTCCAGCGGACCTCGCCCTCATCGGCCGCCTGGCTGTGGAAGACGAGGCGCCATTGGTCCGGCCGGGTGTGGATGCCCCAGGTCACGTGCTCGCGCTCTTCCGGGCTGTTGGCCACAACCCCGGCCCGCCTCAGGGCGTCGGCCGTCATGACCTCGACATCCAGCCCCTTGGGAAAGGTGCGGTGGGGCGGGGTGTTGCTGGCATAGTCGCCGCCGGCCGTCAGATGCAGGGCGATGGTGTCGTCGATCACCCGGGGATCGGCAAAGGGACAGTCGGCGGTCAGCCGCACCACATGCTCCGCCGGATGGGCCTCCAGGGCGCCCAGGAACCGGGCCAGCACATTATCCAGCGGACCCCGATGGACGGCGATCCCCTGCTGGCTGACCGCCGCCTCGATGGCGTTATCCTCCGGCCCGGTGCTGGTGGCCACGACGATCCGGTCGATCCGGAGGGACCGTCTCAGCCGCTCCATCTGCCGGACAATCATCGGGGCCCCGGCCAGGGGCATCAGCACCTTGCCCGGCAGGCGGCTGGAACTCATGCGGGCCTGGAGGATGGCGAGGATCATGGCGTCAAGGCTAAGCCTGCTCCGGGGACCCGTCCACCCGCCGGCGTGGGGCTAGAGCATGTTCCGATAAGTGTGAAGCGGCTGTCGGATCGAGACAGGCTCTAGAGGGCTGGTGGGGCTTCAGGCGCTGGCGTCGGCGCCGCGGCCGCGGTCCGCGCCGCCATCCGGGTCAGGATCTCCCCGGCCAGCCGGTCGGTTTCCTGCAGCGGCTCATAGGTCCAGCCATGAAAGGCGCCGCCAAAGGGGCGGGCGGCGCCGCGGGATTCCAGCTCCTCATGGAAAAGCCGGAACTTCAGGCTCTGGCCATCCATCTTCAGGATGAAGACCGGCTTGCCGGTGCTGGCCGCCTCCGTCGCCATGTTGGCGCTGTCCTCGGTGACCAGGATGTAGTCTGCGGCGGCCAGGAAGGCGAAATAGGGGTTGGGCCCCTCGCCGTTCCAGATGATCCCCGGCAGGTGGTGCAGCCGGGCGTCCAGCAGGTTGCGGGCGGCCTGGGGGGTGCGACGGGAAAAGGTCATCAGCAGGCTTCCGCCATCCTGTTCCAGGGGCAGCTGCAGGCTGTTGGCGATGGCGGCCGCCCGCTCCTGACTCAGGTCGAACGCCCTTGAACGGCCCCCGACCAGCACCGCCACCCGGGGATGGGGCAGGGGATCGATCTGGCTGGCGAAGGTCCTGTAGTCCGCCTTGAGCCGGGCCGGGGTCAGTCTGTGGGGCGAGCCGGTGATGGACACGACATTGTCGCCCTTGACCCTGTCATGGTTGGGCGGCGCGACCAGATCATAGAAATGCAGCGGCGTGCGGGGATCCTGGATCTGCACCACGAAGGTCCGCCCCTCGCTCCAGCGGCGCATCTGGATGGCCACCGGCAGGGTGGCCCGCCCGGCCGCGATCATCAGGTCCGGCCAGGGTGGCGCAATCTCGGAAGACGGGTCCATGAAGCGCCGGGGCAGCAGGTTCAGCCACCAGGGAAGCCGGCCCAGCTGTCCCTTCCAGGCAATGCGCTTGACCACAACGGTGGCGTTGCGCCGGCGGGCTATGGCGTCGGCCAGGCCCACGGCCTGGGCCTCGATCCCGGCGCGACCGTCCGACAGCGCCCAGATGACGATCGGGGGCTCCGGGGGCGGCTCCGGCGCCGTCTTGCTGCGCGGCGCTCTGGTCATGGCCAAACCCTCCCGGACGTCAGACCCGGCCTCGGCGAAAATCTGGGCATGATCATGGCCGCCGTCAGGACGACGCGCCGTGGGAAGGCCCGGCGTCCCTGACGAGAACGCCGGCAGCCGGGGTCTTGCAGCCTAGAGCCACTCGACCTTGAGGATTTCATAGGCCTTGACGCCGCCGGGGGTGTTGACCTCGACGACATCGCCCATCTCCTTGCCGATCATGGCGCGGGCGATGGGAGAGGAGATCGAAACCCGGCCAGCGCGCACATCGGCTTCATGTTCGCCGACGATCTGGTAGCGGGCCTCTTCCTCGGTGTCCTCGTCAACCACGCTGACCGTGGCCCCGAATTTCACCTGGGCGCCGGACAGCTTGGACACGTCGATCACCTGAGCGCGGGCAATCTTGTCCTCGATCTCGGCGATGCGGCCTTCGATCCAGCCCTGGCGCTCCTTGGCGGCATGGTATTCGGCGTTTTCGCTGAGGTCGCCATGCGCGCGCGCCTCCGCAATGGCCGCGATCACGCTTGGGCGCTCCGCAGTCTTCAGACGCCTGAGTTCTTCGTCGAGGGAGGAATAGCCCCCGGCGGTCATCGGTACCTTTTCCATATTCGGAAAGTTCGCTCGGTTCGCCCTGAGAAGAGTTGTGGTCATTTCCGGCCGCGGGCGCAGACGTCCGGGGGGGCAAACAATAGGCCCGGCATGCTGCAAAGGCAAGGCTGATGCTGCAGCGCCGCATGGACGCGGGGACTATTTTTTCGTCTCGGAGGCGATCAGGCCGGCGCCGACCCAGAGCGAACCTGAGCGCGACAGGTGCCCCGCGTCCCACTGCATGGGGCGTCCATCCGGGGCCCTGGTCCGGCACAGGCCCCCCGGACAGGCCAGGGAGAGGATCGAAAGATAGGGGACGGCTGCCTGTTTCGCCGTCGCGGCCATCAGCGGTTCCATCCTGTCGCTGTCCGCTCGCCGCCGCCGGGCGGGCAGGCCGGGGTCCTTGAGATGCTCGGCCAGGGCCAGCAGGCGCGGCAGGCTCTGTTCATAGCTGGGGGCCGGGCCGATCAGCACCGCCTCGATCCGCCGCGCCTTCAGCCATGCGAGGGTTTCCGAAACGGCGGTCTCGTCCCCGGGCCGCCAGAGGCCGGCCAGGTAAAGTCGCTGCGGCGGACGGTTGATCAGGATGTCGCCATAGAGGCTTGCGATCACCCGCCGGCACTGGTCGGTGGCCGATGAGGCGGGGGTCAGGGTCATCCGGCAGTTGGACACCGTGGCCTGCATCAGATTGACCCCCGGCAGGGCCTCGCTGAGCCCGTACCAAAGGTGGTTGGCGTGGCTGTCGCCGACCAGCATCCAGTCTGGCCGGTCCGCGGCGGTCTTCAGGCATTCGTCCGGGAAGGTCTTCAACGGGCCATCCGGCGGCGGCAGGCAGGCCTCGGTGCGGCGGAGGGTGCGCTCGGCGCTGCCGGCAATGGCATAGACCTTCGGGCTGAACCGGCCGGGCAGACCCTTGGTCGCCAGGATCACCACCAGGGGCGCCGCGACGATCAGGGTCGCGGCCAGGGCGGCCAGGTAGAACCTGCCCGTAGACAGGCCGTCCCGGCGATCGCGGATCGGGGTCTCGACGAACCGCCAGCTCAGGGTGGCCAGGACCACCGCCGCGGCGAACACGGCGACGGGCGTCAGCAGCCCGCCGGCCTGCTCTCCGAACAGCATCCGCTGGAACGAGATCAGCGGCCAGTGCCAGAGATACAGGCTGTAGGAGATCTGGCCGTAGAACTTCAGGGGCGGGATGCTCAGAAGCGCGCCGGTCGGGGTGTCCTCTCCGGCCATCAGCAGCAGCAGGGCGCCGGCGCAGGGGATGAGGGCGGCGGAGCCCGGCATGGCCGTCCAGGGCTGGTAAAGGGCCATGGCCCCCAGGATCAGACCCAGCCCGACGATCCCCATCACCGATCGGATCCGCCGGTCGCTCGGAACCGGAATGGCGCCCTTGGCCAGCAACACCCCCAGCAACAGCTCCCAGGCCCGGCCCAGGGGCAGGTAGAAGCCCGCCGACATCATGTCCTTCGCCATCCAGACCCCGGCCCCGAAGGAAACCAGGGCCAGGACCGCCAGGACGGCCCTGAGCCGGGTCGGAAACCACCGCCAGCCCAGGACCATCAGCAGGGGAAAGATGATGTAGAACTGTTCCTCAACCCCCAGGGACCAGGCATGCAGCAGGGGGTGCATGTCCGGCGGGGCGGCGAAATAGTCGATGGTCTGCCAGAAATAGAGATTGGCCGAAAAGGCCAGGGTCGACAGGCCCGACCGGGCAAACCCGACCAGCTCGTCGGGAAACATGTGGATCATCGCCATGACCGTGACGGCGGCGATCACCACCAGCACCGCCGGCAGCAGACGCCGGGTGCGCCGCTCCCAGAAGTCGATCAGCGAAAACTGGCCCTCGCCCTGTCGGCGCGCCACGACCCGGGCAATGACAAAGCCGGAGACGACAAAGAACACGTCGACCCCGACAAATCCGCCGGGAATCCCGCTCAGCCCCAGATGCCCGGCGAACACCGCCAGCACGGCCAGGCCCCGGAGGCCGTCGATGTCAGTCCTGTGAGTCACTCAAAGTCCGCCCCGCGAGCGGCGCTTTCAGCATTGGCGGGGCGGGAGGGCAAGGGGCCTTGGGGCAATGGGGGTCGGATCGAGCAGTCCGGGGTTTGGTTGATAGCGCCCGGTGCAGACAGGCCTGAAATGGGTTGGTCCGATTCTTGATCCCTTCGGAAACTCTAGGCACGCTCGATGCTCGGCGGGGGAAGCCCTTGGCGCCAAGGGCTGAAACATTGTTGTGGGGATAGATGATGAATTTCGGCAAGGATCACCAGTATCTGCAGGAACCGGCTTGGGACACTGTCCTCGAGGGATGGGCGCCTGCGGAGGTGACCCCTGCCAGATCGATGGAGCCGCGATCCAGCAGAGATGTCCAATCTGGCGCGACTTTGAACGCGTCCGGGACGATCAAGGGAACCCTCGGCGACGACGTTCTTGTGGGGACGGATTCTGACGATGACATTCGCGGGCGCGATGGCAACGACAGTCTCGACGGCGACGATGGCGATGACACCCTGGATGGCGGCCGGGGAGACGACATCCTGATCGGAGGTCTGGGCGAAGATGTGCTGAGCGGACGAGACGGCTCCGACATTCTGGACGGGGGCCTCGGCGACGACAACCTTTTCGGAGGTTACGGCGCGGATCAACTGACGGGCGGTCTGGGCGCCGACACCCTGTTCGGCGGCGCCGGCAGGGATGTTCTGTTCGGTGGCGACGGCAACGATTTCCTTTGGGCCGGGGCCTACATCCAGAGCTACGAGGATGTGGGCGATCAACTGTCTGGCGGGGCGGGAGATGATGAATTGCGCGGTGGGGCCGCCACCGCCTTCGACGGGGGCGAGGGACACGATACCGCGTCCATATACGATCGACGGGAGTTCGAAGGCGATTTGTCCGACAGTCTGGGGCCGTTAAGATTCCAGTATGGCGGCTCTGCAGGCGTCAGTTATTCAATTTATGAAAACGGGATTGCGGTCGGAACACTCAAGGACGTTGAAGCCATAGAAGTCTGGGGAAGCTACTATGATGATGAATTCATCGGCCATGACGGAGCCGACAGACTGTTGGGAAATGGCGGCGACGATATTCTCGTAGGAGGGGCCGGCAATGACTATCTGAACGGTCTGGACGGGGCCCAGCTTGACGATGAGGGCATTTACGTCACGCTCACAGCCTTGGACCAATTGTCCGGTGGCGCTGGCGACGATACATTGATCGGCGGCTTCAAGAGCCAGTTTGACGGTGGCGACGGCTTTGATACCGCCGAAGTCTATCTCTACGAAACGCTGTCGGCCGTTACCCTGAACTTTGGCGACGAAGCTGGGCAGTCCTACGACATCTTTCTGGGCGGGGTTCTTCAAACGACCCTGGTTGGCATCGAGAGCCTCACCGCCTTTGGCGGCCGGGTTGGCGACAGACTGGTGAGTGGTCAGTCGTCGGACAGGTTTTTCGGCAACTCAGGCAACGATGTCCTGATCGGCGGAGCCGGAGACGACTATCTGGATGGTGGGGCGGATGCGGACACCTTGCTAGGCGACCAGGGCGACGATACCCTGGTTGGCGGGTTAGGCGCTGACACTCTGGAGGGCGGCGCCGGAAACGACCGTTTGTTTGCCCTGGATCAGCGGCCTGCCATAACCGAAGGCGCCAGCATTGTGGACCGCCTGTTCGGCGGCCTTGGAAACGATTCGCTGGTGGGCGGTGTCTATACGCGTTTCGACGGCGGCGCAGGCAACGATTCGGCCATTGTTCAGTCCGGACGATCGACGGCAGCCATTCTGTTCGAGTACGGAGCGTTCGAAGGCGGCAAGCAGTACGACATTTTCGTCAATGGATTGGTCGCTGGAAGCATCAGGGGCATCGAGAACCTGACCTTCCACGCCGGCAACTTCGACGATCAGATCACCGGAGGTCGCGGTTTCGACAAGCTTTATGGTCTGCTGGGAAGCGACCGGCTGAAGGGCGGGGCCGGCGATGATGTGCTTGATGGCGGCGGCGGACGGGATCGCCTTGAAGGTGGGCTGGGAAGTGACGTCCTGATCGGCGGACTTGGACAGGATATCTTCCGCTTCCGGACGGTGCAGGAAAGCCAGGTAGGCCGCGCCGACCTGATTATCGACTTCTCGGACGACGACCAGATCGACCTGTCGGCCATCGACGCCGACACCACGGTCGACGGTGACCAGGCCTTCCTGCTGGGCGCCGGAGGTGCGGCTGGAGAAATGACCATCACCTATGACACCGCCAATGACCGGACGGTGATCAACCTTTATGTCGATGACAACGACAGCATCGACGGCCAGATCTGGCTGTCGGGCGACCAGACGGGGCGGCTGGCGGTGACCCCGCCGACAGGGGCACCAGGAGTTGGCAGCGGGGATTGGCCGCTGCTGATGTAGGAGGCTGCCGTCGAAACCTGCCATTGGGGCGGCCTCATTGCGATCGCCGCCATTGCTCGTCCGACGCGGGGCTGGCCCTGTCGGCCGGGGCGGCTGTAGAGCCTTGGTTTCGCAATGAGCTCGCCCATGACCGCCCTTCCCGTCGCCGCCCTGATGATGCTGGCCTCGGGGGCGGTGCATGCGGTGGTCAATGCGATCCTCAAGTCGGGGCGGGACAAGATGTCCAGCCGGGCGCTGATCGACGGGTTTTCCGGACTGATCATCCTGCCGGCGGCGTTTCTTGTTCCCCTGCCGACCGGGGCCTGGGGCTGGCTGGCGGCCAGTTGGGTGGTGCATCTGGTCTATCTGGTCTGCCTGATCAAGGCCTTCGAGCGGGCCGACATGTCGGTGGCCTATCCCATCCTGCGCGGGGTGGCGCCCCTGATTGCGGCTTTCGCTGCCGTCACCCTGTTCGCCGAGCCGATTGGCTGGCTGACCGCCGCCGGCATTGGTCTGGTCTCGGTCGGGGTGCTGGTGGTCGGTCTGGGCCGGCAGGTCGACCGGCGGGCCATTGGCTGGGCGGTGGCGACCGGAACCTGCATCGCCGTCTATACGGTGATCGACGCCCAGGGGGTTCGGGCGGCGCCGTCCGCCTTCAGCTATATCGTCTGGATTTTCCTGTTGCTGGGGTTTGGCATCGGCCTGATCTTCGCCCTGTGGCGTGGTCCCCGGTTCGTCCTGGCAGCCCGGGCCGAATGGAAGGCAGGGCTGGCGGCCGGCGCCCTGTCCATCGTCACCTATGGTCTCGCCCTCTGGGCCCTGCGGCTGGGCGACACGCCCCGACTGGCGGCTCTGCGGGAGACCTCCATCCTCTTCGCCACCCTGATCGCCGTCTTCGTTCTGAAGGAACGACTGACCGGCGGCCGGCTGGCCGGCATCCTGTCCATCGCCGCCGGGGCCGCCGTCCTGCTGTTCGCGTCCTGACGGGGACCCGAATCGCCGCTAAGCACGGTCGGCCTTCATCCTTTACGGACCTGCGCCGCCATGACCCACGCCATCCGCCGCTGCAGTCCCGCCGACGCCACCCGTCTGGCCCTGCTGGGACAGGCGACCTTTCTGGAGACCTATGCCGGGATCGTTGATGGCGGCGACATCCTGCTCCACGGCCAGAAGACCCATTCCCCGGACTCCTATGCCGCCCTGGCGGCTGATCCGGCGGTGGACCTCTATCTGGCCGTCATGGCGCCGGACGATGCGCCTGTGGGCTTCGCCATGGTCAGCCCGCCGGACCTGCCAGTGGCGACAGGCCCGGATGACCTGGAGCTGCGCCGGATCTATGTGCTGCACCGCTTTCATGGCGAGGGGATCGGCCCCAGGCTGATGCAGACCGCCATCGACCGGGCCCGGCAGCGGGGCGCGCGGCGACTTCTGCTGGGCGCCTATGGCGAGAACCACAGGGCCATCGCCTTCTATCGCCGGACCGGCTTTGTCCAGGTCGGGACCCGTATCTTCCATGTGGGCCAGAACGACTATGACGACGTCGTCCTGGCCCTGGAGCTTTAGTCGCGAGTCTGCCGCAGGGGCCGGGTCAGCATGTGGAAGCGCAGGCTCATGGCCACCGCCGCCACCGCCAGGCCAAAGGCCAGCCCGATCCAGACCCCCAGTCCCTGAAGGCCCAGACCGACCCCCAGGGCGATACAGACCGGGGCCCCCGCCAGCCAGTAGCTGCCGCCGGCGATGATCATCGGCCAGCGGGCGTCCTTCAGCCCGCGCAGGGCCAGGGCCGCGACCACCTGCAGGGCGTCGAACAGCTGGAAGGCCGCCGCCACCTTCAGGAACACCGCCGCAAGGGCGATGACCTGCAGGTCGTCCGGTCCTCGCCCGGCGATATAGAGCCCGGCGATCTGGGAACCGAACAGGGCCATGGCCACCCCGAACAGCAAGACGATCAGGGCGCCCATGCCCATGGCGGTCAGGCCCGCCCGCCTGGCGCCGGCCATGTCGCCTGCGCCCGCGAACAGCCCGACCCGCACCGTCGCGGCCATGGCCACGCCCAGGGGCACCATGAAGGTGACCGAGGCGAAGTTCAGGGCCACCTGATGCGCCGCCAGGGGGTTGGGCCCGAAGGTTCCCACCACCAGGGTCATGGCGTTGAACAGCATGGCCTCGAACAGCATGGTCAGACCGATGGGAACCCCCAGCCGGAACTGCTCGGCCAGCTGCATCCAGGCCGGGATATGGAACCGCCGGAACACCCGCACCGCCGCCAGCTTCGGCGTCAGGAAGATGACCCCCAGCATGGCCACAAAGGAAAACACCGCCGAGGCCGAGGTGGCGATCCCCGCCCCCACGATGCCCAGCTTGGGCGCCCCCAGATGACCGAAGATCAGCATCCAGGCCAGCAGGCCGTTGAAGACGATGGCGCAGAGCATCACCACCAGCGGGGCCCGGGGCATCTCCATGGCGGTTGCAAAGTTGCGCAACACCTGGAATCCGAAGGTGAACGGCAGGCCGAAACACAGCATGGCCGTGAACAGTCCGGCATCCCGCGCCAGCCCCGCATCCTGTCCCAGATGGCTGAGGATCCATTCGGTCGACAGCAGGATGGGATAGAGCGGAAGGGTCAGCAGCACCGCCGCCCAGAGGCCCATCCGCACAATGGCCCGCACCCCGGCCTTGGCATTGGGTCTGGCCCCCATCAGCTGGGCGATCATGGGCGACACGGCCATGGCCGGGCCGGAGCCCAGCAGCCAGGTGAAGTAATAGACCGTATTGCCGATGGCGGCCGCCGCCAGGGCTGCCGTGCTCAGCCGGCCGAGCAGCACCACATCGGTGGCCAGGATCGCCATCTGGGCCAGCTGGGTTATGACCAGCGGGCCGGCCAGGGTCAGGATGGCCCGGGACTCGGCGATCCAGCCGGCGCGGTCGAAGGACCCGGCGACATGGCTGTCGCGGGAGCGGGAAGGGGCGGTCGTCATGGCGTCGTCGATCATCGACGTGTCTCTTCTGGGTCTTTGACCCGGGCCGAACGCTTCAGGAAGCGGGCATGAAAAACCCCTCCGAAGCGGTCAGCTCGGGAGGGGGCGAAAGGGCTTCAATCCGGATGGATCTAGGCGGCGTTCTCCTCGCGAGCAGCGACAGGGCAACCGTCGCCACGAAGGGCGGACGGGACCTGGGCTTTGATCATGACAGGGGTCACGGTCACGGTTGAAAAGCTCGCAAAGGGCGGCCGCAGGGGCCAGAACAGCCTCCGGGTATGCCGAGCCGCCACCAAGGTCAACCCCGACAGGACTGTGGTTTTTGACACTGTTGCCCGAAAGTCACCCGGTCGGAGGGGCTGATTTTCCGTGTCCGGAGCATCGCAAGGCAGACCGGCGCCCTGTTGTAGACTGTCGTCCCCCGGAACGGCGCTGCCTGCCCCGGGGAGGCGCGGAGCAACCCCTACAGCTGATCCAGCCCATAGGCCGCATGCAGCGCCCGCACGGCCAGTTCGGTATAGGCGCTCTCGATCAGGACGCTGATCTTGATCTCGGAGGTCGAGATGACCTGGATATTGACGCCCTTGTCGGCGAGGGCCTTGAACATGGTCTTGGCCACCCCGGCATGGCTGCGCATGCCCACCCCGATGACCGAGACCTTGGCCACATCCTCGTCCAGGGCCACGCCCTCGAAGCCCAGTTCCGGCAGCAGGTCCTGCGCGATCTTGACGGCCCGCTGGGCGTCGCGCTTGCCGACGGTGAATTCCATGTTGGCGGTCGAGGCCAGCCGGGCATGGGCCTGGACGATCATGTCGACATTGACATTGGCGTCGGCCAGGGCCCCGAAGATCCGGGAAGAGACGCCCGGATGGTCGGGCAGGCCCAGCAGGGTGATCTTGGCCTCGTCGCGGCTATAGGCCACGCCGCTCACGATGCGTTTTTCCACGATATCCTCCTCGTCGCACAGGATGGTGCCCTGACCGGGCGCCTCGCCTGGCTCGACAAAACTCGACAGGACCCGGACCGGAACCCGGTGGGCCATGGCCATTTCCACAGACCGGGTCTGCAGCACCTTGGCCCCCAGGGAGGCCATTTCCAGCATCTCTTCGTATGAGATGCGGGCCAGCCGCCGGGCCTTGGCCTCGATCCGGGGGTCGGTCGTATAGACCCCGTCCACGTCCGTATAGATGTCGCAGGAGCCGCCAAGCGCCGCCGCAATGGCCACGGCGCTGGTATCGGAACCGCCCCGTCCCAGGGTGGCGATCCGGCCGTCGCGGGTCACGCCCTGGAATCCGGCGATGACGGCGATCTCGCCGCTGTCCATGGCGGCGCCAAGCGCCTCGGCCGGAATCTCCTCGATCCGGGCGCGGCCATGGGCCTCGTCGGCGATGATCGGGATCTGCCAGCCCATCCAGGAGCGGGCCTTCAGGCCCATGTTGCGAAGGGTCATGGCCAGCAGACCGGCGGTCACCTGTTCGCCGCTGGCCACCACCACGTCATATTCATCATCGGAGGGGGTCAGGCCCTCGGCCGCCGGACCGGAGCCATCGGTCCAGGCCACCAGTTCGTTGGTCTTGCCGGCCATGGCCGAGACCACCACGGCGATCGGCCGGCCGCCCTGCGCTTCCGCCGCCACCAACCGCCCGACCCGGCGGATACGCTCCAGGTCAGCCACCGAGGTGCCGCCAAACTTCATGACCAGCCGTGACACGGGCGCAGACGTCTCCAGAGCAGATTCATGCCCGCGCCGGGACGATCCTCCCGGTTCTGAGCAAGGACCCGCCTTCTAACGGCCGATTGACGGCGCCGCAATGCAGGCGCTCGGGATTCCGTCACGGGGACGCGACATCACGGCCGCGCCGCACTAAATAGTTGGCCATGAGCACCGCCAGCCCTGATCTGACCCGCAGCATCGACCCCGAGGATGTGGCCCGCTTTTCCCGCATCGCCGCCGAATGGTGGGACCCGAAGGGCAAGTTCGCGCCGCTGCACAGGTTCAACCCCGTGCGTCTGGCCTTCATCCGTGACGAGGTCCTGGGCCGGTTCGGTCGCGATCCGGCGGGGCGGAGGCCCTTCGAGGGGCTGAAACTCCTGGATATCGGCTGTGGCGGCGGCCTCTTGTCGGAGCCCATGAGCCGCCTGGGCTTTGCCGTCACCGGGGTCGACGCCAGCGAACGCAATATCGGGACGGCCTCCACCCATGCCGCCGAACAGGGCCTGGACATCGCCTATCGCGCCGCCACAGCCGAACAGCTGCTGTCGGAGGGGGCCGGGCCGTTTGATGTGATCCTGAACATGGAAGTGATCGAGCATGTGGCCGATCCGGGCGACTTCCTGCGGACCTGCGCCGCCATGCTGTCGCCGGACGGGCTGATGATCGTCGCCACTCTGAACCGTACTATCAAGTCCCTGGCCCTGGCCAAGGTTGGCGCGGAATACATCCTGCGCTGGCTGCCGCCCGGCACCCATGACTGGAACAAGTTCCTCAAGCCGGAAGAGCTTCATGGCTTCATGGCCGGCCAGCCCTTCCAGATGGAAGGGCCCTTTGGCGTGGCCTACAGCCCGCTATCCGGCCGCTGGGACCGGTCCGCCGATACCGACATCAACTACATGATGACCGTCACCCGGACCCAGTAGAGACCGGGCCCGGTGACGGCCTTGTCAGGCCAGAGCCTGTTCCGATAGGCGCGCAGCGGCTATCGGAACGAAACATGCTCTAACCTTCTGAATTAGAACCTGTTTTCCGTCATGACCGGTTCGGTCATAACGAAGCAGGCTCTAGATGGTCGCCCCGCCGTCCACGACCAGGGCCTGGCCGGTCATGAAGCTGCCGGCGTCCGAGGCCAGATAGACAGCGGCCCCGGCGATTTCGTCAGGTTCGCCGATGCGGCGCAGGGGCACCGGGTCGGTGGCGCGCTTCAGGGTCTCCGGGTTGGACCACAGGGCCTTGGCGAAATCGGTCTTGATCAGGCCGGGCGCGATGCAGTTCACCCGGATGCCATGGGGCCCGTATTCATGGGCGAGGTTGCGAGCCAGCTGGAAGTCGGCGGCCTTGGAAACATTATAGGCCCCGATGATCGGGCTGCCGCGCAGGCCGCCGATCGAGGAGACGATGATCACCGAGCCGGCCTTGCGCTCGATCATCTCGGGGATGACCATGCTGATCAGCCAGTGGTTGGCGATGACATTGTTCTCGAGGATCTTGCGGAACTGGTCGTCCTCGATGCCGGCCATCGGGCCGTAATAGGGGTTGGATGCAGCGTTGCAGACCACCACGTCGACCCGGCCGAAGGCCTTGCGGGTCTCGTCAACCAGCCGCTGGAGATCGTCCTTGGACGAGATGTTGGCCGGTACGGCGATCGCCGTTCCCGCGCCCTGGGCTGTATTGATCTCTGCGGCCACCTCTTCGCAGGGGCCGGCCTTGCGTGACGAGATCACCACCTTGGCGCCATGCTGGGCCATGCGTTCGGCGATGGCCTTGCCGATGCCTCGCGACGAGCCGGTGATGATGGCGACCTTGCCGGTCAGATCGAAAAGCGAGCCCGTGGCCATGGCGGTTCTTCCCTGAAACGTTTGTTTGAAGTTGACGGCAAACTGCTGCGAGACCTCCGCTAGGTCAAGCCGCAGACGGCGCGAAACCGACCGGGACCGGAGTCAGGCGCATTTCGGCCAGCCACCCATGTCGAGATGCAGATGGTTGGCGTGCTGGGCGTTGTAGTCAGGGCTCAGGGTGGTCAGGAACACCCTGCAGGCGCCGTCCCGGACCTGATGCAGGAAGCGTCCCCTGGGGCCCGGGTCGTTCCAGTCGTCCAGGACCGAAATGGTTGTCCCGTCGGCCAGCCGGAAGCCGGCGATGTCGAGGGCGTTGGCCAGGGCATGCTCGCTGACGGGCCCCTCGGACTGGCCATAGATGCGCCGGCAACTGTAGCTGCCATAGTGGTCAATGCCGACAACGGCCTGATCCAGCTCGGCGAAGGCGGCCGTCTGGACCACCTGCCGCTCCCAGATGACGACGGCCAGCGCCTGTTTGCAGGTCATGGGGGCGCCATCCGGCTGCAGGGGCGCAAGGCCGGCTGTCAGCTGCAGGCTGTCGTTCAGGGCGCAGAAGCCGCTGGTCCGGGCCGGAACCTCCCGATAGTCGACGCCCCCGGCCTTCAGGATCGCCCGGCAGGCGGCCGGATCGGCCCCGGCCCTGGCCGCCTTGACCCGGGTCGCGGCGCCGACGGGATCGAGCAGGGTCAACCGCTTCCAGGGCAGGTGCTGGCGCGGGATCGCCCGGTCCGCCAAAAGACCCATCAAGCCGACCAGCGCCCAGAGCAGGGCAAACCCCGCCAGCCGGGCCAGCAGGGTCTGGTGACGGGCGCCCCGGACGATATCCGGACGGTCCGGGCGGGGAACGCGATAGCCGGCCATGGGTCGGAGGTTCAGACGGGTTTGCGCGGACCTGGCCCGCAGGGAATCCTGATCCTAGCCGCAAACCGGTCCGAAAGTGAGACCCGCTCCCGGCGGGTCAGGGGCAGGGGCAGGGGCAGGGACATGTCTAAAGATGTTTGGCCGCCTTGAGGGCCTTCCGTGCGGCCTTTCGTTCCAGTTTCTCCGCCTTGCGATCTTCCTTGGAGGCCTTGTCCTGTTTGCCTTCGGAGTTCTTGGCCGCCGAGGCGGATTCTGCAGGCTTCGGCGCTGCCGGACCGTTGCAGGCGGCGATCGGCAGGGCCAGGGCGGCGGCCAGGACCAGGGTTCTTGTCAGGGTCATCAGGCGTGTTTCCTCAATTGGACCGGTCTGTCGTCGCCGGTTGGCCCGGGATGTCAGAGCCAGAAGGTCAGATCGGGGGCCGCCTCGACCTTTTCAATCAGCTGGCTGTAGTTCTGGCGGATGGCGCGTCGATCTGAGGGCTCGATCATGCCGTGGCGGGTGCGGCGCCGTCGTCTCTCGACCAGAGGCAGGGGGGCGCCGACCAGGGCCGAGATCGTCGGCGCCAGGGCATGCAGCCGTTCATAGCGGACCGCGACATGAGGATAGGGTGTCTTCTGCATCCAGGCGTCGAACATCCGCTCATAATTCAGGTGATCCGCCTCGAAGAGGTTGGTTTCATCCGGATTGAGGTGACCCGCCCCGCAGTTCCGGAAGTGTCCCTCCTCGCGCCGCCGCTGGTGAGTGGAGGCGACCGCCGAGAGAATGTCGCCGAACAGGAATACGGCGAAATCGATCCGACCTTCGAAGGATTCCGGCTCGAAACTGTGGGTCTTCAGGTGCGGTCCGTCATAGTCCGCTGGCAGGGTTGAGCCCGGTTCCAGGCCTGCCATGGCCCGGAAGAGCATAGTGCTCCCGCACCGCGGAATGCTGGCGACAAGAATGCGTTTCAAATCAGGAAAACCCAGAGGGGAGTCTATTGTCCAGAACACTATAGGGCGAATCGCAAAAGGAACGCACATAAAGCCGCCTGTTCGGTCTGCGCTCTGCCCTTTGCAACGGTTCGGGGCAAAATACGCCGGTTGTCGGTGCTTTTGCCACATGGCTGCTCTTGCCATTCGGCCGCTGTCTGTGTGATCTGCCCTCGGGGCTGCCGGCGTTTGCGCAGCCTGAAATCGTGTCGAGGGCGAGAATGGGCGACGGCAAGAAGCGGGCCAGCAGAACACCGGAAGTGCTGGCCAAGAGAGCGCAGAAGAAGGCCGCAAAGGCCGAGATGACCACCGAGCAGCAGGCCGAACTCCAGGCCAAGAAGGCCCAGCGGACGCCCGAACAAAAGGCTGCCCGGAAGGCCAAGAAAGCCGCGAAAACCGCCTAGCGCTAGCGACGGACCCGCCTTCGAGGTTTTCCGTGGCGTCGAAGTCGCCCTCTGGACGGTCAGATTGGACAACTCCCGGGTCCGACCGTTAGGATGACGAATCCAGTATTCCGGGGCGAACCTGTGTCCGCCCCCGATTTGAAGAAGGACAGCGTTCATGGTCCGAATTCACACGACCACATTCATTGCGGCCCCGCCGCCCTCCGCCGTCAGCGGCTTTGCCGGCCCTGGCCAGAAGGGGACAGTTGTTGGCTAGCCCCCGTAGTCCCAATTTTCTGATTGTCGGCGTCACCAAGGGCGGCACGACTTTTCTGGCCAAGGCGTTGTCCGAACATCCGGACGTGTTCTTTTCGCGCCCGAAGGAGCCGTTCTTCTTCAACACTCCGACCATGACCGCCGGCGCCTTTGCGCGTTACCAGCGCGACTATTTCGGGGGCGCCACGACCGAGCGCTGGCTGGGCGAAGGCTCCACCAACTATTTCCACCACAACAAGGCGATCGGCTTCATCGAGCGTCATCTGGGTCCCGAGACCCGTATCATGGTCTGCCTGCGCCACCCGGTCGACCGGTTGTTTTCCCACTACCTGCACGACTACAAGCGCGGACGGGTCAGCGGCCTGGAAAAGCTGACGGACGACAAGTTCGAGGCCTACAGCTCCAGAAGTCTCTACGCCAAGCGACTGAAGCTCTGGCAGGGGCGCTTTCCCCATACGGAAGTGCTGTTCTTTGACGACCTCCAGGCCAGCGCGTCGAAATTCTACGGCCAGGCCGCCCGGTTCCTTGAGATCACGCCCCAGGCGATCGAGGACAGTCCGGTCAATGAAGGCCTGCGAATGGCCTGGGACGGGGACTTCCTGACCCTTAGGTCCGGCGTGGCCTCGGTTGCGGGCCAGACCGTGCCCCGGTTCGCCCGGTCCGAGATCGAGGCGCTTGGCGAACAGTTCCGGAAGGACGTCAAGCGGACCGAGGAGGCCACCGGCCGGAAACTTGCCTCCTGGTACGCCCTGCCCGATTTCGAACTTTTCGAGCAGAAGTTCGCCGCCTTACAGGATCGCGCCGCCAAGGTCGAAAGCGC
The DNA here is from genome assembly GCA_029866155.1 of Caulobacter sp. Lineage (GTDB taxonomy): Bacteria > Pseudomonadota > Alphaproteobacteria > Caulobacterales > Caulobacteraceae > Caulobacter. The sequence continues at coordinate 161,053 of JARWZW010000027.1, forward strand.
GGAGTGATGCGCCCGGCCTTAATCCCGGGCCAATTCAATGTTAGCCAGCGGCTTTGGTGACACGGTTTCTGGCGCCAGCTTCTAGACCAGCAAGGACCAAGTTCGATGACTTCACCGTTCCGCAGGGGCGTCTGGATCTTCGCAGCCTTCTGGCTGGCGGCCTGTGGCGCCTCCGCCCCGGGCGCTGCCCAGACCCAGCCGCCGGCCGCCGCACGCAAGGCCGGGGCGGGGTCGGAGCTTGCCTTCCTGCGCAAGCCGCGCCCCGCTGAAATCTATCTGGCCGACGGTCGGACCTATACGATCAAGCAGAACCCGGACGGCACCTTCCCGGACACTGTCGGGGGGCCCAAGGGCGAACTGGCGGTGGAGAGCCTGCGTCGCGCCTACTTTATCGCGGCCGCCGGCGTGCTGGCCGAGGGCGCCGAACAGGAAAAGCTGCTGGACCAGGGCCTGAAGGCCTTTGAATGGGGCTTTACCCAGGCCGGTGAGGACGGATCGTTCCCCAACGAGCGCGGCGGCGTCAAGAAGAAGCAGAACTCGCTGCATCCCAAGGCGGTCTATATCGAAGCTTCCGCCAGGACCCTGCTGCTCCTGCAACAGGCCGCTCCGGACGCCCGGACCCGGGCCCGGGTCGAGGCCCTGACCCCGGCCCTCTACAAGTCCGCCAACTGGATGGCCAATTCACCGGACACCTCGGCCTTTTTCCAGAGGGTCAAGAACACCAACCAGCTGATGTCGGTGGCGGCGGGTCTTCAGGAAGCATCTCTGGTCACCGGAAAGCCTGAACTGGCCGTCAGGGCCAGGGGCATGATGGAGCAGATTCTCGCCCGACAACTGGCCGATGGCGCCTTTCCGGAAAAGGGAGGCTTTGACAGCAACTACCAGACCCTCTCGCTCGAACTGCTCGGCCGCTATTACGCCACCCTGGAGCCGTCGCCCTGGCGCGACCGGATTGGCGTCGCCCTGCGCAAGGGTCTGGATCGCTTCCTGCTTGTCGTCGATCCCCAGACCGGCGTGATCAATGATGACGGCAACAGTCGTACAGTCGCCTGCGGCGCCCCTGTCGAGGGTTCCGGCCCCAAGGGCAAGGACCTCGATATCGTCCCCCTGAGACTCTATTATCTCGGCTTCCTGCTGGATGACGAAGCCCGCCTGGCGCCCCTGGCCGAACGGATCCTCGCCACCGGCCAGAGCTTCAGCCATTCAGACAAGTGCGAAGCCGGAAAGCGTGGCAAGGCGGG
>JARWZW010000006.1 GCA_029866155.1 Caulobacter sp.
ACCGCCTATCTGGTCGGATTTTCCGAACCGGCCGCCTTTTCCCGCGCCTTCAAGCGCTGGACCGGGAAGAGCCCGCGCGAAGTCCAGCCGGCGAGGGCGGCGGGGTGAAGTGACTCCTATTCCCCCCAATCCGGGGCAAACTTGACGAATGCACAACGCTGACTAACCTGCTCCGCGGGGTTGAGCCTGATCCGGACTCTCGAGAAGGGTTGGTCAGGGAGCGGGGAAAAAGTCACATGGTTGCGGTTTCGGACAGGCTGCCGGCGTCAGGCGGTCGCGATGGCGGGTTTTTCATGAGCGGCGCCATCGCCATGGTGCTGGTGATCTTCGCCGGATTTTCCATCCAGTTGGCCATGGGGCGTTCCAGCTTTTCCGCGCCGCTGATGGTCCATGCCCATGCGGTGGTCTTCATGGGATGGGTGGTGATCTTCCTGCTTCAGACCTTCCTTGGCACGACCGGACGGGTCGGGCTGCACAGGCCGCTTGGCTGGCTGGCGACCGTCTGGGTCCTCGCCATGCTGGTCCTGGGCTGCCTGGTAACGGTCTCCATGGTTCAGCGCGGGCAGGTCCCGTTCTTCTTCCGGCCGCTGCAATTCCTGGTCTTTGACCCGATGACCCTGTTTGCGTTCGCCGGCCTGACCGCGGCGGCCGTGATCCTGCGTCGCCGGACAGACTGGCATCGCCGGCTGCATTTCTCGGCCATGGCCTGGCTGCTGGGACCGGGCTTTGGACGGTTGCTGCCGTCGCCGATGCTGGCGCCCTACGCCTGGGAAGCCACCATGGTCGCCTGCCTGCTGTTCCCGCTCGCCGGGGTCATCGCAGACCTGCGCCGGGACGGTCGGGCTCATCCGGCCTGGGGCTGGGGCATCGCCGTCATGATCGGCTCGGTGGTCGTCACCGAAGCCATCACCTTCAGCCCGGTGGGCGACAGCCTGTACCGCGCCGTGACCGCCGGCACGCCGGGCGCCGCCATTGCGCCCCTGGCCTTCCCTGCCCCGCCGTCCGGTCCGCCGTCCGGTCCGCCGGCGAGCTAGAGCATGTTCCGACAAGTGTGAAGCGGTTATCGGAACATGCTCTAACACTTTGAATCAGAGCCTTTTTTTCGTTATGATCGGCTCGATCGGAACGGAACAGGCTCTAGCGCTTCGCCATATGCTCACGCTTGATCCGCTTGGCCAGCGACCAGCGATGGACCTCTGACGGGCCGTCATAGATGCGGAAGGCGCGGATATCGCGAAAGATCTGGTGGACCGGGGTATCGTCGGTCACCCCGATGCCGCCCAGAACCTGAACACAACGGTCGGCGATGCGGAACAGCGATTCGGACACGGCCACCTTGGCGATGCTGGATTCCGGGCCGCCGGCCCCATGGCCGGCATTGTCCAGCACCCAGGCGCACCAGTCGATCATCAGTTCGGCCTGTTTCAGGTCGATCTCGTTATCGGCCAGCATGAAGCCGACCCCCTCATGATCGATCAGCGGCTTGCCGAACGCATGCCTGTGGCAGGCATAGTCGGTGGCGATGTCATGGGCCCGCCGGGCGGCGCCCCACCAGCGCATGCAATGGGTCAGGCGGGCCGGGGCCAGTCGCACCTGGGCGTATTTGAAGCCCTGCCCCACCTCGCCCAGCACGGCGTCCGAGGAGACCCTCAGGTCGTTGATCTGCACGATGGCATGGCCGCCCGGCATGGTCCGGTCGATTGTGTCCAGCACACGCTCGGTCACGACAGCCGGATCGGGCAGGTCCGCCAGGAACAGGGTGGCCCCCTGTTCGGTCCTGGCCATGATAATGCCGACCGTCGCGCCATCGGCGCCGGTGATGAAGGCCTTGCGACCGTTGATCACCCAGTGATTGCCATCCTGGCGCGCCGTGGTCTTCATCATCGAAGGGTCGGATCCGGCGCCGCCGTCGGGCTCGGTCATGAAGAAGGCCGAACGGGTCGTTCCAGCCGCCAGGGGACGCAGGAAACGCTCCTGCTGGGCTGGACTGGCCACCTTCTCCAGCAGGGCCATATTGCCCTCGTCCGGCGCCATGATGTTGAGGGCGATGGGCCCGAGCATGGAGTAGCCCGCCGCCCGGAAGACCGTGGCGATCTCCCTGTGGTTCAGCCCTTGTCCGCCGAAGGCCTCGCCGACATGTGGCGACAGCAGGCCGGCGGCCCGGGCATGGGCCTTGAGTTCGTAGCAGAGTTCGTCAGAGGGGCCGTGGGAGCCGATCCTGGGATCATTCTCATAGGGGATCACGACCTCGCGGATGAAGTCCGTGACCCGGGCCGTGAGTTCGAGTTCACGCTGTCCGTGCGTCAGATTCACAGCCATGGTCTTGTCTTTCAGATTCGAGGGACGGGGCGCCCCGCCCCCCAGATGAGATTGGCGTCGGACCTGTGGCCCGGCGCCTTCGGGGACTGATCTGCCCGAGGCAGGCCCTGCCTGTCCAGTTCCAGCCTGCTGGTCGTCAAGGCCAGGGACCAGGTCGCGTCCTGATCCGATATTTTTATAACGCGTTACAATTTTGGTTGAACTACAACCGGCTTCCAGCCTAGCTGCTGCCCAAGAATGGCCGGGACGGCGCAGTGCCTGTTCGAGGTCGCAGATCGGAGGAGACTGGCATGACGCCCTTTCGCATGATCGACACAGGCTCGGCGAAGATCCGCGCCGTGGTCAAGGGAACAGGGCCGCTGGTCCTGATGGTCCATGGCTTCCCGGAGAGCTGGTACAGCTGGCGCCATCAGATCGACCCCATAGCCGCGGCCGGCTTCACAGCCTGCGCCATCGATGTGCGCGGCTATGGCGGCTCGCAGAAATTCGACCGGGTCGAGGACTATGCCATGGAGGCGATGATCGGCGACATCCTGGGCGTGGCCCAGGCCCTGGCGCCCGATCAGAAATTCATCCTGCTCGGCCATGACTGGGGCGCGCCCATGGTCTGGCAGACCAGCCTGCTGCATCCGGAAAGGGTCGCCGCCGTGGCCGCCATGTCGGTGATCCATTCCGGCGTGCCGGAGGTTTCCTTCGACGCGATCATCAAGACGATGTTCGACGACAACAACCTCTTCTTCTACCAGAGCTATTTCCGGGAGGTCGGGGTGGCGGAAGCCGCGTTCGAGGCCGATCCGCGCGGGTTCCTGCGGCGGTTCTACTATGTGGGATCAGGCGATATCGACCTGACCGGCCTGCCGACCAACAAGACCTCGGCTGACAACCTGCTGGACGGCCTGCCCGATCCGGACCCCTTCCCCGCCTGGCTGACCGACGCCGATCTGGACTACTATGTCGGGGAATTCCAGGCCTCCGGCTTCTTTGGGCCCCTGAGCCGCTATCGCAACCACACCCGCGACTGGCAGTATCTGCAGCCGTTCAAGGACCGAAAGATCGAGCCGCCCTCCTTCTTCATCGCCGGCGATCGCGACGGCGCCTTTACGGCTTTTGGCATGGCCCAGGACCCGATCGGAACCCTTCGCCAGCAGGCCCCCAACCTGGAAGGCGCCCATGTCCTGGCCGGATGCGGACACTGGACCCAGCAGGAACGACCCGAGGAGGTCAATGACCTGCTGATCCCCTGGCTGACCTCTTTGAAGGGGCGGGTGGTCTGAGCCGTCGGTAAAGGGCCTCAGACCAGAGCATGTTCCGAGAAGCGGGAAGCGGCTATCGGATCGAAACTTGCTCCAACACTTTGAATCAGAGCCTGTTTTTCCGTCATGATCGGTTCGATCATGACGGAACAGGCTCTGGCTGCGCCTGACGCCGAACGGTGATCAGGTCGGCCTGGAACTCCAGCATCCTCTGGCGGATCTGCGGTCGCCAGGCGTCGGTGGCGCTGGCGCACAGGCTGGCGGCATATCCGTGGCACGCCGCCGGTTCCAGCTCCAGCACGGACCCGCCACCCATGACCCAGTAGAGCATCACCGAGGCGAACCGGCCATTCAGGGCCTGCTGCAGCAGGTCCATGTCGATGTCCGGCGCAATGGCGCCCTCCTGCCGGGCCTCTTCCAGCAGGCTGCGCCAGAACAGGCTGCTCTGGGGGGTGATCAGCTCGGCGCGCAGTTCCGCATCGCCTCCCCGGGGATCGAGCAGCGAGGTCCAGAGGGTCCGGTAGAAGTCGGGATCCTGGACGTGATAGGCGAAGGTGATGCTCAGGGCCCGGAAGATGCGCTCGACCGCGCTGAGGTTCTTCAGGGTCGAGAACTTCTCCTGGAACTCGCGGGCGTCTTCCAGCACCGCCATGACCACGCCGCGCTTGGAGCCGAAGAGATTATAGGGGGTCGCAAGGCTGACCTCGGCCCGGGCCGCGATGGCCCGCATCGACAGGCCGGTATCGCCCGTCTCGCGGATCAGGGCGCGAGCCGCATCGACGATCCGCCTGCGGCGGGTCTCCTTGCCTTCTTCGCGCTTGCTGCTGCTGATGCTGACGCTCATGCCGCGCTCCGCCCTTGCCCCCATCCGGTCATCGGTCCCTTCTTGTCCTGATGCGACGACAAGGGCCAGACCGGAGAGACGTCGGGCCTCAGGCTGCCTGCTGCATGGCCAGGAGGTCGATGTCCGCCTGGGGATCGAGTCCCAGGCCGCGCATCATCTCTTCCCTCTCCGGGCCCGGCTTGGGCGGATAGGCCGCAGCGTTGCGCTTCTTTCCCCGCGCCCAGTACATCAGGATCCGCGCCATGTTGGACGGGCGCTTGATCCAGGCCTCGGGGTGCTCAAGCATATGGAAGCCCCTCATACCCTGGCGCAGCAGGCTCGTGTCGCTGCGAAGGGCGATGGTGACCGCATCCTCGGCAAAGCTCTGGGCCAGCCGCGACTTGAATGAGGGCTTGTATCCCGGAGTCAGGGCCGCCTTGGCCCGTTTCAGGGCCGTCCGGTCCTGACGGTTCATGCCGGTGAAGAAGGGCAGGAGTTCTGTCTGGATGGCGTCGTGGTAGCGCAGGGCCCGGTCCACAGGAGACTTTGTACCGTTGAGAACATCCCGCAGCTGCCAGGCGGCGACGGCGGCAAAGGAACAGCCCCGGCCATAGAGGGGGTTGGTCCGGATCAGGTTGTCGCCGATGGCGAAATAGCCAAGGGCCGCCGGCTTGCCATCAACCACCAGATCCCGCCACCGGGCCTGGAGATCGCCCATGCCGAACACCTTGGTGGTCGGCTCGGAGATGGCCGGATCGGTCCAGGGGCGCAGACCCGGAATCATCATCGTCATGGCCTGGAAGATGTCCGGGTTCACGATGGCCTTGCGGATCTCGTACTCGATCTCCGGCGCACACATGGTGATGGAGAAACAGCCGTTGTCGGCCGGGAAGACCCCGAACTTGAGGAATCCCAGGTCGCCGCTGGCCGGCGGGTTGCCGATGCGGGGCGGCTCGCTGCAGCCGGGCTTCAGGCGATAATGCCGCGTAAAATAGAGGATGCCTGCGGACTCGCTGGTTTCCCGGAGCGTGGCCCCCTCCTCCGTCAGCTGCCCGACGAAATCACCGCCCTTGCCGGCGGCGTCGACGACCATGTCCGCCCGCAGCTCAACGGGACCTTCGGCGGTTTCGCCCTCGAGCCCGAGGACAGTGAGGGTTCCGTCCTCGGCCTTCTGCGTCAGCAGCCGTCGGGTGAAAACCCCGGAGCGGATGGTGACATTGGGCAGGGTCTCGACATAGCGCCGCATGACCAGCTCAAGCGTCGTGCGACGGCTGGTGATGATGGTCAGGTCGGCGTCGGTAGGCTCGGGCCGATAGTCCTTTCGCTGGCTCTCCGTCAGCATGGCGTCGAACGGCAGTTCCCGCACCCCGAAGTCAGCCAGTTCCTTCAGCAAATGCGGATGGTCGGCCTTCAGCAGCAGGCTGAGCCGGGCCAGGAAGGCGTGGCTCTGGCGCAGATGACCGACCCCCGTGCGCTTCCAGTCGCGGAAGGCGGCGTCCGCATCCCCTTCCGGCGGGGAGGCGTCACGCTCGACGAGGGTCACCTGACGACCGGTCGGGCCGAGCGCCAGGGCGGTGCAGAGGCCGGCGATGCCGGCGCCGACAACCAGGACGGATTCACTCATGGTCTGGGTCCTTTCAGTCAGGCGGCTAATTGCAGATCGCGCCGGGGCGGGCGTCGGTATAGGCGCCGTCGGCATAGACCACGGCGCCATTGACCAGGACCGCATCCACGCCGGTGGCCGAGCGGATGTAGCGCAGGCCGTTGCCGGGCACGTCATGGACCGGCCGCTCTTCCAGCCGGGCGATGGTGTCGGCGTCGAACACCACGACATCGGCCGCCAGTCCGGGCTTCAGCCGACCGCGATCCTTGATGCCCCAGATGTCGGCGGTGTCGGCGGTGATCTTCTTGACGGCCTGTTCCAGGGTGAAGTCTCCGGAGGCCCGGACAAATTCGCTGAACAGATAGCCGGTGTCGCCATAGGTCGAGAAGGACGCCAGGTGGGCGCCGCCGTCGCTGGCGCCGATATGGACCAGGGGATTGGCCAGCATGGGCCCGATCCGGCCGGTGTCGTCATGACCGCCATTGGCCGCCAGGAAGGCGACGTCCAGGCCATTTTCGCAGGAGATCTTGATGGCCGCCTCGGCGGCGCCTTCGCCCCGCTCCCTGGCGATATCGCCCAGCCGCCGGCCGACATAGGCCTCCGGCGCCCGGTCGCCGCCGCGCACCACCAGCCGTCCGAACATGGCCTCGCCGCCATCAGGGCCACAGTCTGCGATCATCGAGGCCCGGGTGGCGGGGTCGTTCAGCGCCGCAATCCGCTGCTCCAGCGGCTGGCGCAGCACCCGCACCCAGCGCGGCAGACGCGCCAGGAAGAGCGAGGGGTTGAGCATGGAGAAACTGATGTCGATGGGCCGGGTCTGCATCTGCGGCCAGACCCGAGCGCCCCGGGCGAACTGCTCGGCCACCCGGTCCAGGATGCGTGGCGCGGCCTTTGGCGTCGCATGGGAGTCGAACACCGGCGAGAAGGTGGTGGGAATACCATGCTTCAGGGAGAAATCCGCCAGCTGGTCGATCCGGGCGATGGTGATGTCGGCGTCGTAGAATTCCGGCACCACCTGCAGCATCTTGCCGCCTTCCTCGCCCAGGACCTGGCACAGGGCGTCCAGCTCGGCGAATTCGGCGAACCGGCTCGGCACCGGGCGGCCATTGGCGTCGACATCGACAAAGCTGGTGGACAGGCCGATGGCCCGGTCGCGCAGGCACTGGCGCAGCAGGGCCTGCATCGCGACGATCTCGTCAGCCGTCGCGGCCCGCTGCTGGGACTCCGCCCCCATGACCCAGAGCCGGATCAGGCTGTGGCCGACCAGGGGGGCGACATTGATGGCCAGGTCCGGTTCGATGGCCGCGCAATAGCCGGCGAAGTCTTCCCAGGTCCATTTGGCGAATTTTTCGGTGAAGGCTTCCGGCGGCATCTCCTCGATCTGCTGGAACATGCCGACCACCGTCGCCCGATCCGCAATCTTCAGCGGCGCCAGGGACAGGGAGCAGTTTCCGGGAATGACCGAGGTCACGCCATGCTCCAGCGCCGGCCGGGCCTGGCCGTCCCACAGCAGCTGGGCGTCGAAATGGGTGTGGGGGTCGATGAATCCGGGCGCCACGACCCGGCCTGTGGCGTCGAGGGTTTGCTTGCCCTCGCCCAGGTTCTGGCCGATGGCCGCAATCCGGCCGTCCTGAATCGCCAGGTCCGCCAGGACGCCGGGTCCGCCTTCGCCGTCGACCACCAGGCCGTTGCGGATCACGATGTCGAACACGTCTTCACTCCCTCAAGAATTTTTCGCCAGGACTGGCCCGCCAGGCCGCCCAGATCGTCGATTTCACAACTTCGCATCAGGGCGTAACCGGCGTCCGCATCCAGCAGGACATGGCCGACCACGCCATTCGGGTAGCGAATACTGACCACCAGTTCGGCCTGGCCGTCATGGGCGGCGGCCAGTTCGGCGCCGACAATGATGGCTTCCCGGGCGATGGCTTCTGCTGTCCGGACCACTGCGCCATCCGCACTCATTGCAGCGGCGGCTCCACGAACACCACGTCGCTGCCCAGCAGCAGGCCCGGCGGACGCCGGATAACGAAGATATGCATGTTGTAGCTCTTGATCTCGTCCATGGCCGTCTCGACCGGGGTCTCCGGCAGGGCGCGGGCCGCCAGGGCTTCAAGAGTTTCCCCGGCCAGGGGCGTCACGAAACGGCGATGCGGGGTCAGGGACATATCGGATCCGACAACTAACTTTATAACGCGATATAAGTTGTATGGCATGACAGGCCCGGCGCGTCAAAGGTCCCTTTTGCAAGCCTGGGGCCTTCCCCGGCGGCAGGGACGGGAACCCCATTCCGCGCCATTTGCAGCGCCTCGTTTTCTGTCTAGGGTAGGCTGCAGAAGGCTTTCGGGAAGGGCCCATGACCAGACAACAGGTCCTTGTTCTCTATCTCGCCAACTCGGCGATCGACTCCGCCGTGGTGGCCTGGTCGATCTATGACGGGACCGGCGCCAACCGCCACATGACCGGCGACCAGGATACCCCGCCCTATGCGACGGGGCTTGCGGCCCTGCTGGACGGCTGGCGGCTGTTCCAGGCCTCGCAGCTCCTGCCGCACGCCCATGGCGCGGAACTGGACGTCGCCTATCTCAAATACGAGTTCTTCTTCGAGAAGCTGATCGAGACGGCCCCATGAACAGCCCTCCCCTGCTGACAGCCGAAGCCATGGCCAGTTTCACCGCCCGGGGGTTCCTGCGGTTCGACGCCGTGGTTCCCGAGGCCATCAACCAGGCCTTCCTGAAGGAAATGGGCGACATCGCCCCGCCCGCGCCGGGCCAGCGCATGATGCGCACCTATGGCGAGATGCTGGCCCGGGCCGGCGTGCCTGAAGCCGCGGCCGGAACGCCCCTGGACCAGGTCTATGCCCCCGGCACGGCCCTGTCGGACCTGCTGCAGGTCCCTGTCCTAGCCGGGGCCATCCGCAGTCTGGTGGGGCCGGACCCGATGTTCGACCACCACTTCCTGCATGTCACCTTCCCGCCCGCCTATCATGAGGCGGCGGGCCAGGAGAACCTGCCCCAGCACAATCACCAGGACTCGACCATCGATCCCCGGACGGCGTTCGACATCCAGATCATGTACTATCCCCATGCCGTGAGCCGGGAGATGGGCGGCACGCGGTTCCTGCCCGGCAGTCACCTGCGAAAGGTCAGCGAGGCGGCCATTGCCCGCTATCAGAACATCCGGGGCCAGCAGCATATGGTCTGCCCGGCCGGGACTGTGCTGATCGTCCATTCCGGCATCTGGCATGGCGGCGGCCTCAACCTGTCCGACCAGACGCGGACCATGTTCAAGATCCGCATCAATCCCGGCCAGTCCCAGACCGCCCAGTTCGACCTGTCCACCCTGGTTCCGCAGACAGCCCAGAGGCCGATCTTCTATGTGAAGGGCCCGCAGCCCCCCAGCGTCGAGGCCATCCTGATGACCCCGGAACCCTGGCACGAGAACGACACCGGCCGCCTGGAATTCGTCAACCGCATCAAGCTGTGGCGCTACATCACCGGCGATGACGCCTATGACGCCGACTACTGGATGACCCGGCTGGAGACCCTGGCTTAGGGGGCGTGGCCGCTCAGGACGGTGGACAGCAAAGGCAGCGTTGCCTTGGAGCCGAAACCACGGGTGGCAGAGATAGATGGTCCACGGACGTTGCCAACTGAATGCTCGGCAGTCTTCCAGAGCCCGTCCAGTCCATCGTCAGCGTTGATCAAGACCCCGTATGGCATTCCGGTTTCGCGGTACTCTTCGCGCGGAAGGGGCGCCACGCCCCGCCGCCGAGGCTTGCCAAGGCCCTCGCCAGGGGCGTGAATGGGCCCCTGCGCCGGCCTTCGGCGCCAAAGGGGAAGCGCATGGCCCGTCGACTCGTCCTGGCGATGATGATGCACGAGACGAACACGTTCTCGCCGCTCGCAACGCCCATCGGCTCGTTCGGCAGAGCCAGCGCCTTCTCGGGCGATTCGGCGATCCGCGAACTGGCTGGCACCAACACGCCGCTGGGTGGCTTCATCGACCTCGCCCGCGAGGCCGGAGCCGAGTTCAGCGTGCCAATGGCCGCCAGCGCCCATCCGTCCGGCCTCGTCACCAACGCCGCCTTCGAGGAGATGGCGGGCGCCATCGTGGGCGAGGTCGTCAAGGGCTGCGATGGCGTATTCCTGGCCCTGCACGGCGCGATGGTCACCGAGAGCTATGACGATGGCGAGGGCGAGCTTCTCTCCCGCATCCGCAAAGCCGCCCCGGGCGTCCCCATCGCCATTGGCCTCGATTTCCACACCCAGTTGACCGCCGCGATGGTGGACAATGCCACGGTCATCGCCGGCTATCGCACCTATCCGCATATCGACATGGCCGAGACCTCCAGGCGCGCCGGCCGCACGCTGCTGCGCGCGTTGGACGGCGAGGTCAGGCCCAGGATGGTCTGGGGCAAGGTCCCGATCATGTCCTCGACCTTGGTGCACACGCCGGCCCGCGAGCCGATGAAGACGCTGATGGGCATGGCCAACGAAGCCGAGGATTCCGGCCTGGTGCTGAACGCCTCGGTCTTCGGCGGCTTCCCGCAAGCCGACATCCCGCATCTGGGGCTCTCGGCTTTGATTGTCTGCGACGGCTCGACCAGCGAAGGCGAAATCCTGCTGAACTGCATCCTCGACACCGCCTGGGAGCGACGCGAGGGCTTCCTCTTCCATCCCGAGCCCCTGCACGACCAGGTGGCGCGGGCCAAGACCCTGGCAGGCGGACCGATCATCCTCGCCGATCATGGCGACAACACCGCCTCGGGCGGCACCCAGGACGTGATGAGCGTCATCGCCGAGGCGATCCGCCAGGGGCTGACCGACGTCTGCGCCGGCCCGATCTGCGATCCGCCGGCCGTCGCGAAGATGATCGCGGCCGGCGTCGGCGCCGAGGTATCGCTGGACCTGGGCGGCAGGATCGACATGCCGGCCCTGGACCTCAAGGGCGAGCCGCTGCGGCTCACCGGGCGCGTACGGGCGATCACCGACGGCGAGTTCCTGGTGACCGGACCGATGGCGACGGGCTCGAAAGTCCGCATGGGCCGCACCGCCGTGCTGGACACCGGCTCCATGCAGATCGTGGTCTCGGAAGGGCGAAGCGAGCCCTACGACCTCGGCATCTTCACCCATTGCGGCATAGATCCCAAGGCCAAGCGCTATGTGATCATCAAGTCGCGCCAGCATTTCCGGGCCGGCTTCGAGCCCATCGCCCGACATATCGTCATGTGCGACGGGGACGGCTGCTGCGCCTCGGACCTCGCTCTGCTGAAATACGAGAACATCGTCCGCCCGCTCTATCCCTTCGATCCGGACATGGTTCTGCGGCGCAACGCTCCAGAAGAGGTGACCTGAGCGGGTCCGATGGCCCGTCAGAAGAAGCCCCACGATCGCTGCGCGACGTCGCGGATCTACTGTTCGAGCGCGGCATCGACATCTGCCACGAGACGGCAGGAAGCGCGTTCAGCCCATGCGTCGACGGCCTGAAACGGGTCGAAACTCACTCTCGTCTTCCGGCCAAGAACCGGACCTTTGCCTGCCAGCCTCGCAACCGGACCGTCCGCACCCACCCGTCAGACCCTGGCGGCTAGCCACCCAGCCCGATCACCATCATCTTCAGTTCCAGATACTCATCCAGCCCGTAATGCGACCCTTCGCGGCCCAGGCCCGATTCCTTGACGCCGCCGAAGGGGCCGACCTCGGTGGAGATCAGGCCGGTATTGAGCCCGACCATGCCGTACTGCAGGCCCTCGCCCATGCGCCAGGAGCGGTCCAGGCTGCGGGTGTAGACGTAAGACGCCAGTCCCGCCCGGGTGTCATTGGCCATGGCCAGGGCCTCGCCTTCCGTCTTGAAACGGACAAGCCCGGCCAGGGGGCCGAAGGTTTCCTCCCGGTTCATCAGGCTGTCTGGGGCGACATCCAGCAGCACCGTGGGCTCGAACCAGGTTCCCTGCATAGGTGGACGGCCGCCCCCGGTCAGGACCCGGGCTCCTCGGGTCAGGGCGTCCGCCACGTGGCGCTCGACCTTCTCGACGGCAGCGGCGTTGATCAGGGGGCCCTGGTCGGTGGGGCCTGACAGGCCGTCCCCCACCTTCAGGGCCTTGACCCGTTCGGCCAGGCGGGCGGCGAAATCGTCATAGACGCCGGCCTGGACCAGGATGCGGTTGGCGCAGACGCAGGTCTGGCCGGTGTTGCGGAACTTGGAGGCCATGGCGCCCTCGACGGCGGCCTCCAGGTCTGCATCGTCAAAGACGATGAAGGGGGCGTTGCCGCCCAGTTCCAGCGAGACCCGCTTGACCGTGCCCATGCAGGCGGCGGCCAGCATCTTGCCCACCGGGGTCGAGCCGGTGAAGGTGAACTTGGCCACCCGGGGATCGGTGGTCATGACGGTTCCGATGGGGGCCGGCGGACCGGTCACGATATTGAACACCCCGGCCGGCAGCCCGGCCTCATGGCCCAGCAGGGCCAGGGCCAGGGCCGAGAACGGCGTCAGTTCGGACGGTTTGAGCACCACCGTGCAGCCGGCGGCCAGGGCGGGACCGACCTTGCGGGTGATCATGGCGGCGGGGAAGTTCCAGGGGGTCACGGCCGCCACCACCCCGACCGGCTGTTTCAGGACCAGGATCCGCTTGTCGCCCTGGTGGCCCGGAATCACCTCGCCATAGGCGCGCTTGGCCTCCTCGCCGAACCATTCGATGAAGCTGGCGGCATAGGTCACCTCGCCAAGCGCCTCAGCCAGGGGCTTGCCCTGTTCGGCGGTCATCAGCCTGGCCAGGTCGTCGCGGTGGGCCAGGATCAGCTCGAACCAGCGGCGCAGGATGCCGGCACGGTCCTTGGCCGTCCGGGCCGCCCAGGCCGGCATGGCCTCATGGGCGGCCGCGACGGCGGCAAGGGTCTCGGCCTCCCCCAGGGCCGGAACGGAGCCCAGGACCTTTCCGGTCGCCGGGTTGGTGACCGGGATGACCGTGTCGCCGCCAGCCCGCTCGCCCCCAACCCAATGGCCATTGATCCAGGCCGCCTCCCGCAACAGGTCCGGCCGCGCCAGGTTGAGCCGGGCGCGTTCGGCGCTATCGAAGGACGAAGCCATGGTCAGCGCTCCTGGTCAGGATTTGCGGGGCCGGACTCAGCCCTGGTAGCGACGGTTCAGCTTGCGCATGCCGCCAATCCAGCGGCCATAGTCGGCAGTCTTGTTACGCATGTAGTCCAGCACCTGGGGGTGGGGCAGGATCAGGAAGTCCTCCGCCTCGATGGCCGGGACCACCATCTCGGCCAGGGTCTCCGGCTCCATCATGCCGTCAACGCTGGCCACCCCGTCAGGGTTGCCCGCCGTCATGGCCGTCCGCACGGCCTGGGGACAGAGGACCGAGACCTTGATGCCCTGGTCGCCATGGGTGATGGCCAGCCATTCGGCCAGACCGACCGCCGCATGCTTGGTCACCGCATAGGGGGCAGAGCCGATCTGTGACAGCAGGCCCGCCGCCGAGGCCGTGTTCAGCAGGTAGCCGCCGCCCCGGGCCGCCATCAGCGGGACCAGATACCGGGCGGCCCAGACATGGGCCATGACATTGATGTCCCAGATCCGCTGCCAGTCCTCATTGGGAGTCTCGGCGCCGCCGCCGACCCCTATCCCGGCGTTGGAACAGAACAGATCGATCGGGCCATGGTCGGCCTCGACCGTCTCGATCAGGGCCTTGATGTCGGCCTCGACCGCAACATCGACCTTGAAGGCGACGCCGCCGACCATGTCCGCCGTCGCCCTGGCGCCGGCTTCGTCCCGGTCGGCGCAGACAATCAGCCGGGGACCTTCCTTGGCGAATCGTTGGGCCAGGGCCCGGCCGATGCCGCCCGCGGCGCCCGTCACGACAATGATGCGGTCCTTGAGGTTCATGATCTTAGGTCTTCCCTGCCCTGTGTCTGGTTGGCCTGCGGCTGTTCGGCGGCGACAGCGCACCCCGTCTGCGTCAGGCAAGTCATGCCCTGCGCCTTCGGCCGAGAAGACCGTTGCGTCAATCCCCGTCGCGCGAGGTATGGCGCTTCAGGGCTGGCGTCAGCCACCCTATTGTCGTCAGAATGGCCCCAACCGACCATCGGGGACCCGCCCCGCAATGACCGCCAGACCGATCCCGAGGAAAACGCCATGAACCAAATCGTCGACATCAAGCCGGACACCGAGGCCGAGCTCAACAACCTCGCCATGTCAGACTCGGCCAAGCCCCTGATGGAGGCGGTGAAGCGTCACATCGAGGAGAATGTCGAACCGATCACCGAGCAGTTCTTCCGCCTGGGCGAGAACCGGACAGATCGCTGGAGCTGGGCGCCGGGCCAGCTGGAGCTGCTGGAAACCGCCAAGAACAAGGCCAAGGCCTCGGGCCTGTGGAACTTCTTCCTTCCGGAAAGCGAGATAGGCCGGGGCCTGACCAATCTGGACTACGCCTATATCGCCGTGGAGCTGGGCAAGAGCCCCCTGGCTTCGGAGAGCCTCAACTGTTCGGCCCCGGACACCGGCAACATGGAAGTCCTGGAGCGGGTCGGCACACCGCAGCAGAAGGAGCGCTGGCTCAAACCCCTGCTGAACGGTGAAATCCGGTCCTGCTACGCCATGACCGAGCCGGGCGTAGCGTCGTCGGACGCCAAGAATATCTCCACCCGCGCCGAACTGGTCGGCGACGAATGGGTGATCAATGGCGAGAAGTACTACATCTCCGGGGCCGGCGATCCGCGCTGCAAGATCATGATCTGCATGGTCAAGACCAGCCCCAATGCCCCCTCCCAGTTCCAGCAGTCCCAGATCCTGATCCCCATGGACACCCCCGGGGTACAGATCCTGGGCCCGATGCATGTGTTCGGCCATGACCATGCCCCGCGCGGCCACATGCATTTGAAACTCGACAATGTGCGGGTGCCCAAGGAGAACATCCTGCTTGGCGAAGGGCGCGGTTTCGAGATCAGCCAGGTCCGCCTCGGTCCCGGCCGGATCCACCACTGCATGCGATCGATCGGCAAGGCCGAGCGCGCCCTCGACCTGATGGTCAAGCGGGCCAAGAGCCGCGAAGCCTTCGGCAAGCCCCTGATCCAGCTGGGCAAGAACCTGGAGCTTGTCTCCCGGGCCCGGATCGAGATCGAGGCCATGCGGCTTATGGTGCTCAAGGCCGCCAAGGCCATGGACGTGCTGGGCAATCGCGAAGCCCGCATCTGGGTCAGCATGGTCAAGGCCATGGTGCCGGAAAAGGTCTGCGAGATCATCGACCAGGCCATCCAGATCCACGGCGCCACCGGCCTGTCGGAATGGACGCCCCTGGCCGAGCTCTACACCGACGTGCGCCATCTGCGGTTCGCGGACGGTCCGGATGAAGTCCACCACATGGTGGTGGGCCGGGCTGAACTCAGCCTGCACTGACCTGAATAGGGTCGGGCCCCCGGATCGACCGGGGGCCAGATCATCAGTTCCCGGGGGTCATCAGCCCTTGGGGGCCATCCCCTCCACGGGAAACTGTGGCTCCGCCAGACCCTGGAGGGCCGGACTGGCGTCTGCCTGGTCGAAACCGGCCATGATCCGGGAAAACCGGTCCTGGACCGCAACCCGCATCCCGGGATGGGTGAAGATGTAGCGCTCGTTGTTCTGGACCGCTTCCAGCACCCGACGGCCGACCCGGGCGGGATCGATGCCGCCCTGGACGAATTCGGACGCCACCAGGTTTTCCGGGGTGTCCGGGCCGCCCAGCCGATCCGGACGATTGCGCCGCGAACGGTCGATATTGGTCTTCACAAAGCCCGGGCAGAGCACCCCGACTCCGATGTTCTCGGGCGCCAGCTGGTCGGCCCAGCCTTCGGACAGGGCGACCACGGCATATTTGCTGGCGCAGTAGGGCTCCATGCCGGGCGGCGAGATCAGGCCGGCCATGGAGGCGGTATTGACCACATAGCCGCCTTCGCCATGGGCCCGCAGGTGCGGCAGGAAGGTCTCCATGCCGTAGACCACGCCCATCAGGTTGACTTCCATTACCCAGTCCCAGTCCGTGGCCGCCACCTCGCCGATCGGGCCGCCGGCGCCGACGCCGGCATTGTTGCAGACCACATGGACCTTGCCGAAGGTCTGAAGAGTCTTGTCAGCGGCCTCCAGGAGCGCCGCACGATGGGCCACATCGCAAAGCACGCCGGCCGCCCGGATCTGGCGCTCTTCCAGACTCTTGACGGCGGCGTTCAGCGCCATCTCCTCGATATCCGCCAGCATGACGGACATGCCCGCCGCACCAAAGGCCTCGGCCATGGCCAGGCCAATGCCGCTGGCCCCGCCGGTAATGAAGGCGGTCTTGCCGCTGACGTCGCGCATGGGGTTTCCTCTTTGTCCCTTTCAGGGCCAGCCGCGCCGGCCCATCGCCATCCTTGCTGTGGCAGGGAGGACATATCGCTGAATGGCGCCCAGTCCAATCGGTGTCGCCGGATCGTCGGCAAGTCTCTTCCACTCGGCCCGAGCAGGGTCAGGCCGCTACCGGACTGCGGTCGTCTCGCCCGGCTTTTGACCCGCGCCCTTCGCGCCGAAATACAGCGCGGAAACGGACACCAGCACCACGCCGACCAGGCTGGTGGCATAGGCACAGAGAACAAAAAACTGCAGCCAGTCCAGGTCTGGCTCGCCGAAATTGCGCCAGAGCAGCAGGCCGGCGCTGCCCAGATAGCCGGAAGCATCAGCGACATAGATGAGGAACCCTGCCGTAGCGACCCGGCCGCTGACCGCCACCAGCCGGTCGAACAGCATGGCGTTGAACGGCGTATAGGCCATGTAGAGTCCCGCCCCGGACAGGATCATCCAGACCAGGGGCGGCAGCAGGTCAGCCTGAAAGGCCAGGGTCGATAGGCCCAGGAGCAGAAATCCGCTGATGACCACCCCATGGATCACCATCAGTGCTCGCAGATTGTCGCGCACCATGATGATCGCCGCCAGGGCCGCGAGGGCCACGACCGCAACGGGCAGCTCGCTGGCGGTAAAGACCGAGGCCTGGCCGCCGTACCCGAGGGCCGTCCAGATCTCGGCGGCGAAATTGTCCCGAAAATCCCGGAAGGCCGTCAGCAGGACATAGGCGGTCACCAGCAACAGAATTCCGGGGGCATAGAGCAGCAGGAAGGCGCGGCGCTGGGCGGCGTCCATCGGGCCGCGCCTGACCCGCGCCGCTTCGTCCTGGGCGTCTGGCGGCGGAAGCTGCATCAACAGCCAGACTGAAGCCGCCAGCAGGGGCATGAACAGCAGCCCGGTGACGGCTGGCATCCAGAAGGGATCGACGTGATGGGCCTGGACCAGCCAGGCCCCGACCGACTTCACCAGGCCGGACGACAGGATGAAGCTGGCGCAGAGCATGGCGCCCAGGACTTCAGAGACCCTCCGGCCCTCCATATAGCCAAAGACCAGTCCCCAGATCATCCCGAGCGGCAGTCCATTGAGGAACAGGGCCGCCACGTTCCAGGGGGCCGGAACCAGGGCGAAACCCACCAGGGCCAGCCAGGATGTCCCGATCAGGCCCAGGATCGCCAGTCCCCGGCGGGACGGACTGATCTCGGAAATCACCTTGACGCCGATGATCTTGGACAGGGCGTAACCCGCCACCTGGGCCAGGACCAGGGCGACCTTGTAGTCCAGGGCGAAGGTCCAGCCCGGAATGACCTCGAAGGTGGCCGCCGAGAAGGGCTTTCGGAAGGCGTACATGGCGAAATAGGCGGAAAACCCGGCCAGACCCGCCAGGATCGTGAATAGGGCGGGGTGGGCCCGCTCCAGACGTGCTTGCAATCCGCCCATGACCGTCGCCCCTGACAACCCCGACCATGGTCTCTTACAGCAGCGCGTGAAACCCTGAAGACAGGGGTCAGGGGCCCGGTCCGTAATCCTGACCCCGATCCGGGGCGTCGCTAGCCGACAGTCTTGTGACAAGGCCGCCCGTCAGGAGATATCGCAAGGCCGCGCCCGGGCGGCTGTGCTAGGCCGACCTGCTCGCTGCAAACGGAGACACCATGCGGTCTGATCCTGGCTTAGATCTGGTGGTGGTCGGGGCCGGCATCGTCGGCCTGGCCTGCGCCCTGGCCGCCGTCCAGCGCGGCAAGACGGTGGTCGTGATCGACAGGGACGCCCAGGCCAACGGCGCCTCGGTGCGAAACTTCGGCTTCATCACCATCACCGGACAGGCCAGGGGCGACATGTGGCGCCGGGCCCATCGCAGCCGGACGGTCTGGGCGGAAATCGCTGCCAAGGCGGGGATTCCGGTCCTGCATCACGGCCTGCTGATGACGGCGCGACGACCGGAGTCCCTTGCCGTGATCGAGGCGTTTCTGAAGACAGAGATGGGCGAAGGCTGCGCCCTGCTGGGCCCCGCCGAGGCCCTGGCCCGGCAGCCTGGCCTTTCAGCGGATGGCCTGATGGGCGCGCTCTGGAGCCCGCATGAACTGCGGGTCGAGTCCCGCGAGGCGATTCCGAAACTGGCCCATTGGCTGGAGCATCATCACGGCGTCACGTTTCGGCGGGGCGAGGCTGCGCTCTCCGTCGAGTCGGGAAAGGTCATGACCACCAAAGGCCTGGTGGAGGCCCAAGCCATCGCCATCTGTCCGGGCGATGATCTCTACAGTCTGTTCCCGGAGCAGATCGCCGCACAGGGCGTGCGGCGCTGCAAGCTGCAGATGTTGCGTCTCGCCGATCCGGGGTTCCGCCTGCAGGGCGGGGTGATGTCGGACCTGGGCCTGGAGCGATACGAGGGCTATGGCGCCCTGCCGGAGGCCCAGCCCCTGCGCAGGCGGTTGCAGCAGGAACAGCCGGAGCACCTGGCCAATGGCGTCCATCTGATCGTGGTGCAGAGCGCCGATGGCAGCCTCGTCGTGGGGGACAGTCACCACTACGCGCCTACCCCCGACCCCTTTGCTTCCGAAGCCGTGGACGGACTGATCCTCGAAGAATTCGCCGCCGTGTTCGGCGCTGTGCCGCCCGTCCTCGAGCGCTGGACAGGAACCTACGCCCACATCCCCGGAAAACCCGTCCTGATCGAAGCGCCGCTGCCGGGCGTAAGGCTGGTCATGGTGACCACCGGCGCAGGCGCCTCAACCGGCTTCGCCATTGGCGAGTCCGTTGTCGAAGAGCTGTTTGAGGAAGTCTGACCATGACAACGACGCCCGCGATTTCCGCCTTCAGCCTGATCATCTTCGACTGGGCTGGAACCGTGGTCGATTTTGGCTGCCTGGCGCCGGTCCAGGCCCTCAAGGCCGCCTTCGCCCGGCAGGGTGTGGTCCTCGAGGATGAGGCGGCCCGCGCCGACATGGGCAAGGCCAAGGACGCCCACGTCCGCGCCCTGCTGGACCGCTCGGACGTGGCCTCGGCCTGGGTGGCGGCGCGAGGCGTCGCCCCGATCGAAACGGACGTTGCCCGGGTCATGGCCGATCTGGCCCCCCTGATGCGCGACGCGGCGGCCGCGGCGGCGACGCTCATTCCCGGCGCCCTGGATTGCGTCCAGGCGTTTCAGCGCGCCGGGATTCGGGTCGCCTCCTCCACCGGCTATACCCGCGAGATGATGGGACCCGTCCTGACGCGGGCGGCGGCCCAGGGCTACAATCCGGAAGCCTTGGTCTGCGCCGGCGACACACCGGAAGGCCGGCCGTCCCCGCTGATGATCTACAGGACCTGCGCTGACCTGGGCGTCTGGCCGCTGTCCCGGGTGATCAAGGTGGATGACGCCGAGGCGGGCGTCGCAGAAGGACGCGCCGCCGGCTGCTTCACCATTGGCCTGGCCGCATCGGGGAACGGTCTTGGCCTGTCGCTGGAAGCCTATCTGGCCCTGCCGGAGACGGAGCGAGAGCAGCGTCTGGCGCCGGTCAGGGCGGCTCTCCTGGCGGCGGGCGCCGACAGGGTCATTGATACTATCGCGGATCTTCCGGGCCTGTTCGGACTCGCCTGAGGATCGGGCGACCACCCCGGCCAGAGACGGTGTCACACGGCCGACACCAAGGCCCCGATAAGACTTGGCAAGACAACCATCAGTAGACGGACCGACGCAGCCTTGAACATTCTGCTTGTGACCCTCGACCAGTTTCGGGCCGACTGCCTGTCCTGCGCCGGCCACCCGGTCGTCCAGACGCCCAACCTGGACCGACTGGCCGCCCAGGGCGTGCGTTTCGCCCGTCACTACAGCCAGTCGGCGCCCTGTAGTCCCGGGCGCGCCAGCCTCTATACGGGCATGTACCAGATGAACCACCGGGTGGTCGGCAACGGCACCCCGCTGGACGGACGGTTCGACAATCTGGCCCATGCCGCCCGCCGGGCCGGCTATGTTCCGACCCTGTTCGGATACACTGACCAGAGCGTGGATCCCCGCGACACCGACGGCCCGGATGACCCCCGCCTTCTGACCTATGAAGAGGTCCTTCCCGGCTTTGACATCGGCCTGAGACTGGCGGCCGGAGAGCCGCAGATCTGGATCGACTGGCTGAGGGCCAGGGGATACGAGCTGCCCGACGAGGCCATGCCGGCCATCGCCACCGAGCCGCAACGATCGGCGGATCTCAGCATCTCGGCCTATCTGACCGATCACTTCCTGGACTGGATCAAGGATCAGGACGGTCCCTGGTTCAGCCACCTGAGCTATTTTCGGCCGCATGAGCCCTTCGCCGCTGCGGGCCATTTCGCGACGCTGTACGATCCCGCCGACATGCCCTCGCCGATCGCGCCTTCGGACGATCGTCACTGGCTGCATGAGCGTTTCCTGAAGCACCCGCTGCTGGCCGCTCCGGCCGACGACGCCGGCATGCGTCACATGATGACGCAGTATTTCGGCATGGTCAGCGAGGTGGATCACCAGCTGGGCCGGGTCTGGGACGCCCTGGAAGCCCGGGGTCAATGGGACGACACCCTGATCATCGTTACCTCCGATCACGGCGAACAGCTGGGCGATCATGGCCTGATCCAGAAGCTGGGCTTCTTCCAGGGCAGCTTCAACATCCTGGGCCTGGCCCGCGACCCACGGCCTGGCGCAGCCCGGGGCCTGGTGGTGGATCACTTCACCCAGAACATCGACATCTTCCCGACCCTCTGCGACGCCCTGCAGATTCCGATCCCGGCGCAATGCGATGGCATGCCCCTGACGGCCTTCCTGCAGGGCGAGACTCCGCCCTGGTGGCGGGACTCCGCCCATTGGGAGTTTGACTGGCGCTCGGGCTTCATTGCCCAGGGTCCCCATGACTGGCCCTGGGACCGGAGGCTGGAGCGTCAGAACCTCGCCGCCATCCGAACCGACGATGCGGCCTATGTGCATTTCGGCGACGGCAGCTACCTGTGTTTCGACCTGAAGGCCGACCCGACCTGGCGAACGCCGCTAAAGGATCCAGCCCGGATCCTGGACATGGCGCAGCGCATGTTGACCTGGCGCGCCCAGCACGCGGACCGCACCCTGACCGGCATGCTTGTGGAAAAAGGCGGGGTCGGCCGTTGGCCTGTCATGCCGCAAGACTGGGGAAGGACCGACCATGACTGAACGCCTGGAACCCTCCGTCGCCTATGCCGATCTGGACAGCCTGATCGCCCGCCTGAATACCATGGCGACCTGGGTTTCCGCCGAGGCCGACGGCATCACAGAGCTGGACCACGGCCTGCAGTGCGCCGCCGAACTGGCGGCGACTGCGCCGGATGACGAGGCGCTGCAGATCGCCGGGCTGGTTCACGACATCGGCCATGGGCTCTGCCATATCCGCGACCATGATGTCGTCAGCGCCGAGGCGGTTCGGGGCGTCCTCGGCGAGCGTGTCGCCGCACTTGTCGGGCTCCATGTGCTGGCCAAGCGCTATCTGGTGACAACCGATCCTGACTACCGGGCCCGGCTTTCACCGATCAGCGTCGCTTCCCTGGCCGCCCAGGGAGGCGACCTTTCGGAGTCGGAAGTGCAGGCGTTCGAGGCGCGGGACCATTGGCGTGAAGCCCTGATGCTTCGGCGGGCCGATGAATCTGCCAAGGTCGCTGGCCGCGACGTTCCCGGCCTGGACAGCTGGCTGCCCGCCCTGGCCCGTGTCGCGGCGGGTGTTTGATGTCATCCATTCCCGCTGACCAGTTGGCCCGCCATCTCAAGGGATCCCTCGGACAGCGGCAGACACGGTCTGGCCTCTCGCCGCGCCGACTGCCGGCCTGGGCCGAGGCCCAGAACCTGGACGCCAGCCTGGACCTGATGGCCGGGATGACCAGCGGGGTGCGACTGGAATTCCAGACCACCAGCCGCACCCTGGGTTTGACGGTTCTGACCACAGGTCTGCAGATACTGCCAGAGTCGAGGCGGACCATCGCCTTTGACCTTCTGGTGGAGGGGGTCCCCTACGACCGGGCCACAGTTCAGTCCGGAAGTACCGTCATCGTCGACACGACACAGGTTCCCCACGCCGTGTCCGTGTCGCCTGGCGAGCCTTGCCAGATCGATTTTGCGCGGCTCCCGCCCGGCTCCAAGCGGGTCGAGATCTGGCTGCCGCAATCGGCCCTGGTGGATCTGCATGCGCTGCAGATCGACCCCGGGGCCGGACTTGAGACCAGCGTCCTTCACCGTCCCGTCTGGGCCCATTATGGCAGTTCGATCAGCCATGGCATGGATGCGGACGGTCCCAGTGGAACCTGGCCGGCCGTCGCGGCTCAGATCCTGGGGCTCGACCTGCTGAATCTGGGGTTTGCCGGCCAATGTCACCTGGACGGATTTGTGGCCCGGGCTATCCGGGATGCCCGGCCAGACCTGATCAGCCTGAAGCTCGGCGTGAATGTGATCAACCTGGATTCCATGCGCGAACGGACTTTCGCACCGGCCGTCCACGCTTTTCTCGACACCCTTCGCGAGGGTCTTCCCGACACACCGGTTCTGGTCCTCTCGCCCATTCTCTGCCCGATGATCGAAGATCGACCGGGTCCCACCTTGAGGGCGGGCGACCAGATCCGGACAGTTGAGCGGCCGACCGAGCTTGCCGAAGGCGCCCTGACGCTTGGCCGGATAAGAGCGCTGCTGTCCCAGATCATTGCCAGGCGGCAGGCGGCCGGAGATGCAAACCTGTTCTATCAGGACGGACGGGACCTGTTCGACACCGCCGATCTGGCCGACCTGCCTGACGGCCTGCATCCCAACCCGGCCGGCCTGGACCGCATGGGCCGGCGCTTTGCCGTTTCGGCGCCAGAGGTATTCCGCAGGGCCCGCAACCAGGTTGCCGAGCCCCTTCCGCAGCAGGCCAAGGAACCTTCACCGGGGCAGTAACACTCAATCCGACGACGTCATGGCCTCTGCTGAGACCCTGGCGACCTGCCGACTGAGCTGATCCACTTCCAGTTCGCCCGCCCGGGTCTGGCCGCCGAGATCGAGGAAACGCTGCATGTTTCGCCGGGCCTCTTCGTCGCGGATCAGGGACTGGAAGAGATAGCTTTCTTCGGCCAATCCTTCT
>JARWZW010000049.1 GCA_029866155.1 Caulobacter sp.
TGGTGGACAAGGGCAATCACCGCCACTTCATGGTCAAGGAGATCTATGAACAGCCGGACGCCTGCCAGCATACCCTGACGGCCTATCTCGACCCGGTTCACGGTCGGGTCAGGGCCCCGGGCGGCGTGGACTTCGCCAGGGTCGAACGGCTCCAGATCATCGCCTGCGGCACGGCCTTCTATGCCGGGATGATCGCCCGCTACCTGTTCGAGCGCCTTGCAGGCCTGCCCTGTGATGTCGAGATCGCCTCGGAGTTCCGCTATCGCGACCCTGCGGTCACCGCCGGGACCCTGGCTCTGGCCGTCAGCCAGTCAGGTGAAACCGCCGATACCCTGGCCGCCCTGCGCTGGTGCAAGGCCAGGGGCCTGACGACCGCCGCCATCGTCAATGCCCACGAAAGCACCATGGCCCGCGAGGCCGATATCATGTGGCCAACCCATGCCGGACCAGAGATCGGGGTCGCCTCGACCAAGGCCTTCACCAGCCAGATGACGGCCCTGACCGCCCTGGCGGTCGCCGCCGCGGCCGCCCGGGGCCGGATCGACAGCGCCGAGGAGGGCCGCCTGGCGCGAATTCTTCTGGAGGCGCCGCGACTGGTCGGCCAGGCCCTGGAGGTCGAGGCCGCTGTCACGGCCCTCGCCCCCAAGATCGCCCGGGCCAGGGACGTGCTGTATCTGGGCCGCGGCTCCATGTCGCCCCTGGCCTATGAGGGCGCCCTGAAGCTCAAGGAAATCAGCTATATCCATGCAGAGGGCTATGCCGCCGGCGAGTTGAAGCATGGCCCCATCGCGCTCGTGGACGAGGCCACGCCGATCATCGTCGTCGCCCCGACCGACAGCCTTTTCGACAAGACCCTGGCCAATGTCAGCGAAGTGGTTGCCCGGGGCGGCAAAGTGGTCCTGATCACGGACGAGGCCGGCGCCGCCCATGCTCCGGACACGGTCGAACTCATTGTCGGCCCGACCTGCGACCCCCTGATCGCGCCTCTGGTCTATGCCGTGCCCATCCAGCTTCTGGCCTATCACGTCGCAGTCCAGAAGGGAGCGGACGTCGATCAGCCGCGCAATCTGGCCAAGTCCGTCACTGTCGAGTAGAGGGCAAGGCCTCAGGGCGTTGAAGCCTCATCGTCCCCTCCCCAGCTCGTTCGGTGAACCATGAAACCTGTTCGCAAAGCGGTCCTGCCCGTCGCCGGCCTCGGCACCCGTGTTTTGCCCGGGGCCAAGACGACCCCCAAGGAAATGCTGAACATCGTGGACAGACCGATCCTGTCCTATGTCATCGCCGAGGGACGAGCGGCCGGCATTGAGCATTTCGTATTCGTCACCGGGCGCGGCAAGGAAGCGATCGAATCCTACTTCGATCACCATCCCGAACTGGAAAGCCAGCTTGAGGCCAAGGGCAAGCTGGAGATGCTGGAAACCATCCGCGCCGAACTGCCCCGTCCCGGCGAGATGAGCTTCGTGCGCCAGATGCAGCCCCTGGGCCTGGGCCATGCCGTCTGGTGCGCCCGCGACATCATCGGCGATGAACCCTTTGCCGTCATGCTGCCCGACATGCTGATGGATGCTAAGACGCCGGCCCTCGCACAGGCCGTGGCCGCCCATCGCCAGGTTGGCGGCAATATCATCGTCGTCGAGCCCTGCCCGCCCGGCGAAGCCCACAAATACGGCATCGTCGCCCTGGAGACCCAGGACGGACGGCTCAACCGCATGACCGGCATGGTCGAGAAGCCGCCAAAAGGCACCGAGCCGTCTAACCTGTTCATTTCGGGGCGCTACATCCTGCAGCCCGAGATTTTCAACCTGCTAGGCGACCAGCAGAAGGGGGCCGGGGGCGAGATCCAGCTGACCGACGCCATGGCCCGGCTCATGGCCCTGGAGCCCTTCCACGCCCTGGAATACGAAGGCGTCACCTATGACTGCGGCGACAAGATCGGCCTGCTGCGGGCTAATGTCGCCTATGCACTGAACCATCCGGAACTGGGCCCGGCGGCGCGTGAGGCGGTATCGGCCCTGCTGCGATAGGCGCTATCTTGCAAACCGGTGACCAGGATGGGCAGGACCGGTGCGCAAACTTCTGATCTTCGGCTACGGTTTCAGCGGTCAGGCCCTGGCCCGCCGGCTGCTGCGGCATGACTGGGCAATTGCGGCCACCTCCCGCGACCCGGAACGCCTGTCCGAAATGCGGAAAGAGGGCATCATCGCCCTTGATCCCGCTGACCGGACAGCCCTCACCTCTGAACTGAAGACCGCCCAGGCCATAGTGGTGACGGCGCCGCCGGGCCAGGGCGGCTGTCCGGGACTCAATGCCCTGGTTCCCGCCCTGGCGGACGCAAGGGCCTTTCCGGACTGGATCGGCTATCTCTCGACCACCGGGGTGTATGGCGACCGAGAAGGCCGCTGGGCCTTCGAGACCTCGCCCCTGGCCGCACGCAGCCCGGAAGCCGCCCGCCGGGTGTCGGCAGAGCGGGACTGGCTGGAAGTGGGCCGGGGTATGGGCCTGACAGTGCAGATCTTTCGGCTTCCCGGCATCTATGGCACGGGACGGTCAGCCCTGGACCGGATGCGCGAGGGCTCAGGCCGCAACATCATCAAGCCCGGCCAGGTTTTCAGCCGCATCCATGTGGATGACATCGCCGGCGGGCTAGCCGCCTCCCTGGCGCGGCCAAGGCCCGGCGGCGTCTATAACCTGACCGACGACGAGCCGGCGCCCTCCCATATCGTCAACGCCTGGGCCGCCCGGCTGCTGGGCGTTCAGCCGCCGGCCCTGACCCCCTGGGATCCGGACAGCCTGCCGCCTTCGGCGCGGCGCTTCTGGTCAGAGAACAAGCGGGTGTCCAACGCCCTCGCCAAGGCGGAACTGGGCTGGCGGCCCGCCTTTCCAACCTATCGCGAAGGTCTTGCGGCGATCCTGAGCCAGTAAAGGACGCCGCAGGACGGGCAGGTCGGCTAAAGGTCGCAGACCTCCTGCAGGGCGAGGATCAGCCTGGCGATGTCTTCGGGCCTCGACAGGCGATGGTCGCCATCCTTGATGAGGCTGAACACCAGATCCTGCGAGGTCAGGGCGTGGGCCAGTTTCAGGGCGTGGCTCCAGGGCACGTCCGGATCCTGTCCTCCCTGAAGAATTCGGATCGGAACCGTGATCTCGACGGGCCCCGGCAGGATTGACCAGCCCCGGCCGTCCTCCAGCAGACGCCGGGTGATAGGATAGCCATCCCCGTCATACTCCGAGGGCCTGATCCACTCGCCTTCAGCCGCAATGGCCGCCTTCGCCTCGGGCGACAGTTCCGGCTCCATCAGGGCCTCGGTAAAGTCAGCGGCTGGAGCAATCAGAATCAGGGCCTTGATTCGCTCCGGACGGGCTAGGGCGACAAGGCAGGCCAGCCAGCCGCCCATGGAGGACCCGACCAGAACCAGGGGTCCTTCGGTCAACTGATCGATGGCGGCCAGACAGTCCTCGCGCCAGCGACTGATGGTCCCCGTTCGAAAATCGCCGGAAGACTGGCCATGCCCCAGATAGTCGAACCGCAGTAAACTGCGCCCCTGGTTCACCGCCAGTTCCGCCAGGGCCTCTGCCTTGGTTCCGGTCATGTCCGAGTGGAAGCCGCCCAGCCAGACCGCAGTCGGCCCGTACCCCTCGACCTTGCGCCAGGCCAGCGCCTCCCCATCTGAGCGGGGCAGAAGTCCGGCGATCTCGGTCATGGCGCACGGCCTCCAAGTCCACTAATTATTGACCCTGACGCCTTATCCATGGCGTGCGCCCACAGGAAGCCCCCTCTGCCTTGACCAGCCTGCCTCCGAATTTCGCCCTTCTGCAGGTGGTGCCTGAACTCGAGACCGGCGGAGCCGAACAGACCACCCTCGATATCGCCCGCGCCGTTGTAGCTTCAGGCGGCAAGGCCATGGTGGCCACCCGTGGCGGTCGCATGGCGGCCCGCCTGGAGGCCGACGGCGGTCATCTGGCCTTGATGCCTGTGCAGTCGAAGAACCCGCTGGTGATGCTGGGAAACGCCGCCCGTCTGATCGACATCATCCGCCGCGAGAAGATCAGCCTGGTCCATGCACGGAGCCGGGCGCCCGCCTTCAGCGCCCTCTGGGCGGCCCATGCCACCGGCGTGCCCTTCATCGCCACCTATCACGGCATCTACAACGCAAAGACCCATCTCAAGCGCTGGTACAATGCGGTCATGACCCGCGGGGCCCTGATCATCGCCAACAGCGACTACACTCGCGATCACGTCATGGCAGAGCATGGCGTCGATCCCGAGCGGATCATCTCCATCCCCCGGGGCGTCGATCTGGCGCGCTTTGATCCGGGCAAGGTCACACCGGCCCGGATCCAGGCCCTGCGCGATCTTTGGGACCTCGGCCCTGCCGATGGCCGCACGATCTTTGTGCTGGGCGGACGGCTGACCCGGCTCAAGGGCCATCTCAGCATCATCCAGGCCGCCGCCCTGCTGAAGGCCTCCGGGCGCCAGGATTTCCTGATCCTGTTTGTCGGGGATGACCAGGGCCGCACGGACTACCGCCATGAAGTGGAGGCGGCAATCGCCGCGGCTGGCCTTGGCGACCAGATTCGCGCCGTTGGCCATTGCGACGACATGCCCGCCGCCTACCGGTTGGCCGATTTCGCCCTGCTGCCCTCCACCCAGCCCGAGTCCTTTGGCCGGGCTGCGGTTGAACCCCAGGCCATGGAGCGACCGGTCCTGGTCTCGGACCATGGCGGCGCGCGGGAAACGGTCGTCGAGGGCGAGACCGGCTGGCGGCTGGAGGTCGGGGACGCCGAAGCCTGGTCCAGAGGTCTGAGGGCGGCGCTGGAAACAGGGGCTGAGCGCCGTCAGGCCATGGGCCTGGCCGGGGCGGCCCGCGCCAAAAAACTCTATTCAGTTGAAGCCATGTGCGCTGCCACGATGGCCGTCTATGCTCGCATCCTGGAGGTGAAGGCCTGATGGCGAACTTTGAGAAAATCCTGGTCATTCAGGCCGGGACGATCGGCGAGTTCGTGTTGTCGCTGGCCGCCATGCGCCGTATCCGCCAGGCCCATCAGCGTGCGCGCATCACCCTGCTCACCGTTCCGGACTTCCAGGCCTTGGCCAGGACCAGTCCCTATTTCAACGAGATCGACACCAGCGGCGTCCCACAGGGCCCTGGTGAATGGCTGTCCCTGCGCAGGCGGATCAAACAGGCTCAGTATAGCCGGGTCTATGACCTCCAGGGCTCGGCCTGGACAGCGACCCTTTTCCAGATACTGCGGCCCTTCCCGCCCCCTTGGTCCGGTCCCGTCTCCGGGGCCAAGTACCGTCACCGCAATCCGCAGCGCGAAACCATGCATGTTCTGGAACGCCAGGCGGACCAACTTCATGTGGCCGGGATCTGGCCAAACGCCCCCACGGCGCCCGGCGACGCTCCGGCGCCCGACCTGTCCTGGATCCTGCGGCGTGCGCCCGAAGCGAGGCCGACGCCCGGCGCCCAGGCGCCCAAGTCCTTCGTCCTGCTGGTGCCCGGCGGCAATGAAAAGGCGCCCTATCGGCGCTGGCCGGTCAGCGCCTATGCCCAGTTGGCCGGAAAGCTGTTCGCCTCTGGCTATGACATCGTGATCATCGGCGGCCCCCAGGAAAGCGCCCTGGCCCGCACCATCCAGAAGACTGTCGGCCGGGCGAGAGACCTGACCGGCCGCACCGATTTCGCCCAGATCGCCCTGCTGGGCGCCAAGGCCGTTCTGGCCGTTGGCAATGACACAGGCCCGCTTCATCTTATCGCCGCCGCCGGGGCCCCCACGGTCGCCCTGTTCGCCGGCGGACCGGAAGAAGCCCTGGCCGGTCCGCGCGGCCATGTCGCCGTTCTGCATGCACCAGACCTGGCCAACCTGTCCGTGGACACCGTCGCCAACGCCTCCTGGTCATTACTGCCGAGATAACCGAAACGGACCAGCTGCACGCAGCCAAGCCAATCTTGACCCTTGCAGCCCACACCGCTTGATCAAGGGGGCTGGTGGGCTCATATACTCTGCTGTGTTCCAGGAACGCTTCGGCGCGCCTCGACCTTTTTCGCCAACAGCCTCCGGAGCTTCGCCTATTCGCCGTCCTAACAATACGCCGCCCGTCAAGGACGGGCCGCGCATGAACGAAGATATCCGCGTTCCCCGTGTCCTTCTGATTGATCAGAATGGCGAGAAGCAGGGCGAGATGCCCATCTCTGCGGCCCTTGAGGCGGCTGAGGAGGCGGGACTTGATCTGGTCGAGATCGTCCCCAATGCCAATCCGCCTGTCTGCAAGATTCTGGACTACGGCAAGTTCAAGTTCCAGGAACAGAAGAAAAAGAACGAAGCGCGGAAACGGCAGAAGATCGTCGAACTCAAGGAAATCAAGCTCCGCCCCAATATCGACATTCACGACTATGAAGTGAAGGCCAAGTCGATGACCCGCTTCTTCGAAGAGGGTGACAAGGTCAAGGTGACCCTCCGGTTCCGTGGCCGCGAAATGGCTCACCCCGAACTGGGCATGAAGTTGCTCAACAAGGTGAAGGCCGACTTTGACGAACTGGCCAAGGTCGAACATGAGCCCAAGATGGAAGGCCGCCAGATGATCATGATCCTGGCGCCCCGCTAAAGCTGGACAGGTTGCACTCTGCCGGTCGAGGTTCTCTCGACCGGAAGACTGCCTGAAGTCAAAGGGCCTGGCCGTCAGGCTTCCTGCCGGCTTTCAATTGCCGCTGGTGATCATGCCGCGTAAGGCCATTATCCATGGCATCCCTCCAGGACAGTTCCAAAGCGGTCGAAGCCCCGGTCGAGGATTCCCGGGCGCTCTACATCCTGCTGGCGGTGATCTTCATCAACATCGCCGGTTTCGGCGTGGTCATCCCGCTTCTGCCCTTCTACGCCAAGAGCTTCGGCGCCCCCGCCTGGCAGGTCTTCCTGCTGTTTTCCGCCTACAGCCTCGGCAACTTTTTCGCCGAGCCTTTCTGGGGACGATTGTCCGACCGTATCGGCCGGCGACCAGTGCTGATGCTGACCATTTTCGGGAACGCCGCGACCTATCTCGCCCTGTGTTTTGCGCCCAACCTCTGGGTCGCCTTCGCCATCCGCTTCTGCGGTGGCATCCTGACCGGAAATATCTCGACCATCCAGGGCTATCTGGCCGACGTCACCCCGCCGGAAAAACGGGCAGGGCGACTGGGCCTGATGGGGGCTGCCTTCAGCCTGGGCTTCGTTACCGGTCCCTCGATCGGCGGCCTCCTGGCCGACGAGGCTGCGGGACTGGCGGGCTTTCGCCCGCCCCTGCTGGTAGCCTCGGCCTTTGCCATGACCGCCGGGCTGGGGGTGGCGCTGTTTGTCCGGGAAACCCGCCACCGCCATTCCGACGCCCCCCGGCGCGGCCGCTTTGATGGCTTGAACCACGCTCTGGCCCATCCGGTCATCTGGCGGGTGCTGCTGGTCTCCCTGATTTCGATCTTCGGATTTGCCGGCATGGAGGCGACCTTCGGCCTTTGGGCAAAGGCAAAATTCGATTGGGGGCCCAGGGAAATCGGCTTCTGTTTCCTGGCGATCGGCGTGACCGCCGCCCTCGCCCAGTCGATGTTAACGGGTTTTCTGGCCCGACGCCTTGGCGAGACCACGACCCTGATTATCGGCCTGGTGCTGATCGCCATCGGCTTCTCGATCCAGCCTCTGGTCAATGCCTGGCCCTTCGCCGTCTTCGGCATGATCATCGTGGCCCTCGGACAGTCGCTCAGCTTTCCCAATATTGGCGCCATCCTGTCCAAGGCGGCGCCGGCTGATCGTCAGGGCGAAATGCTCGGCCTGAACTCAGCGGCGGGGGCACTTGCCCGGATCATCGGCCCCCTGGCCGCCGCGCCGCTCTTCACCCTGGTCAGTCCGGGAGCCCCGTTTGCGGTCGCTGCCGCCCTTTGCATTCCGGCCATCTTCATGGCCTGGCGCGTCTCCAGGGCGGTGCGCCGCAGCGCCTGATACCGGCCGACCTAAAGGACCAGACTCTCATAGGCCGCCCGGGTTGTAGCCCGGGCCTTCGCCAACCGGGTTTTCAAGGCTTTGAAATCCGCTGCCTGTCCGGCCCGGGCCAGCAGGGCCCTGAAGGCCCGGGGCTCGCCATCCGGATCATCCTCGTCTTCCAGCGCCACCTTCAGCAGCTGCGCCAGATCCTGCTGCAGACGCCAGGATTCAATGAGATCGCCCAGCAGCCGGACATTGGCCAGGCCTGCACTGGCCAAGGCTGCCAGCGCATCGCCGGTATTGGCATGCAAGGGGCCGCCTTCCGCCGCATGGAGGAGTTGCAGATACTGGGCGGCGAACTCCACATCGACCAGTCCGCCTGGGCTGAGCTTGAGGTCCCAAGGCCCCTGGGGCGGTCGCTCCCGGGCGATCAGGGCGCGCATCTCGCGGACGTCTGCGACCGTTTGCGCCCGGTCCCTGGGTCGGCGCAAGGCCTGCTCTAAGGCCTCTTCGGCCGATTGACGGAAGGATTCCGAGGTCGACCAGACCACCCGTCCCCGGGTCAGGGCCAGCATTTCCCAGGTCTCGGCTTCTTTTTCGTAATAGGTCTCGAAGGCCGCCAGGCTGACAGCCACCGGTCCCTTGCTGCCCGTGGGGCGAAGCTGCATGTCCACTTCATACAGCCCCCCCTCGCTGGTCGGTGACGACAGGGCCGCGATCATCCGCTGGGTGAACCGACCGTAGAAGGTCTCGGCGCCCCAGCCGCGCCTCGTCGACATGGCTGCCGGGTCGTCGGACCGATACAGGGTCATCAGATCGAGATCGGACCGCGCCGTCATTTCACGGCCGCCGCACTTGCCGAGGGCGATCACCGCCACCTGACCCGGAAAATCCCCGGCCTGACGGGCTGTTTCGTCCAGCGCAGCCCTAGCGAGTCCCTGGATGCAGAGATCGGCCAGATCGGCAAAGGCCGCCCCGGCATCGGCTGCGGTCGCCGTGCCGCCGATCACCTGCACACCAACCCGGAAGGCCTGTTCCCGGTGAATACGGCGGGCGGCGTTCATCGCCGCCTCGAAGTCAGGAGCCTCCGCCAGAGCGAGATCGAGAGCCTCCCCCCCGGCCCTGGCCTCGATCGGGGCGAAGAAGCTGGGGTCCAGCAGAGCGTCAAGCGCGGCCGGTCGGCGGGCCAGGGTCCGCGCCAACTGCGGGGCAAAGGCCATGACCTGGACGATCAGCTCGAACAGCCGGGGCTGGGCCAGGAATAGCGACTGAACCTGAACCCCGGAACCGAGCCGCTCGAAAAAGTCGCTGAACCTGCGAAAGGCGGCGTTGGGCGCGCCGGTGGCGTTGGCGGCATCCAGCAGGCGCGGCGCAAGACGGGTCAGGAGCTCTCGCCCCCGCTCGGTCCGTGTGGCGGCGATCCGGCCATGGTGCCAGCTGCGGATGGCGCCGGAGACAGCAGCTGGCTCGTCGAATCCCATCCGCTTGAGCGTGGCCAGGGTTTCTGCGTCATCCTCGACACCGGTGAAGATCAGACTACCAAAGCGCGAGGAAAGGGGCTCCTCACCCTTGAACAGTTCGCCATAGATGGCGTTGACCCCCTTGAGGATCTTGCCCACGGCGGCATCGAAGACCTTCAGATTGCCATGTCCCCAGAGGGCGGCGACCCGGGCCCGTTCGCGGTCGTTCTCCGGCAGCCTGTGGGTCTGGTCATCCCCGATCATCTGGGCCCGATGCTCCAGGGCGCGCAGTTGCCCATAGGCCAGGCGGAGGGTGGCCGCCGCATCGCCCGTCACATGGCCGGCGGCTTCCAGGGCTGACAGCGCGTCAAGCGTGCGCGGCAGGCGCAGGCCCGGTTGGCGTCCGCCAAGGATCAGCTGCTGGGTCTGGACGTAGAATTCCACCTCGCGGATGCCGCCGCGGCCCAGCTTCAGGTCGGCCCCGGCGGCGGTCAGCCGGTCATCGACCTTATAGGCGTGGATCTGACGCTTGATCGAATGGATGTCTGCAATGGCTGCAAAATCGAGGTTGCGACGCCAGATGAACGGCGACAACTCGTCCATAAACTCGCAGGCCGTCTGAAAGTCGCCCGCCACGGGCCTAGCCTTGATAAAGGCCGCGCGCTCCCAGTTCTGGCCGACGCTCTCATAATAGGCAAAGGCAGCCGGCACCGAAACCGCGAGCGGGGTCGAAGAGGGATCCGGCCTCAAGCGGAGGTCGACGCGGAAGACATAACCATCCGGCGTCCTGTCCTGCAGAATCCGGGCGACGGACTGGGCAATCCGGACGGCCACCGCCTCGGCTTCAGCGCCCGGCGCAAGGGGCAGGAGATCCGGCTCGTAGAAGATCGAGATATCGATATCACTGGAATAATTCAGCTCCAGGGCGCCGTGCTTGCCCATGGCCAGGCAAAAAAGACCCGGGACCGGGCCTCGGTTCCCGTCCGTCACCGGCAGCAGCCGTCCCCGTTGGGTCTCGACTACCGCCGCCTGGGCGAGGGCCGCCTCGAGGGCTGCGTCGGCATAGGCGGACAGGGCGCCAGTCACCTGGTCCAGGTCCCAGACGCCGCTCAAGTCCGCCAGGGCGCAAAGCAGATGCAGGTCGGCCTTGCCTTGCCTCAGTCGCCGGGCGGCAAGGACTGCATCTGGCTCCAGGGCCTGTACACGGGCTGCCGCCACGAGACCCGCCAGCCGTGTCGCCGGAGCCTCCATAAGGGTCTGCAACAGGGAGCTCGGCCTCCGACGCGCCAGGCCCGACAGATAGGGAGAAGCTCCAAACACCGGCGACAACGCCCACCAGTAGGGCTCCAGGCTGCCTGCGCCAAGGGCGCCCTCCAGGACCTCACGCGTCCTGTCCGCCTGGGCCGTGTCGACGACAGGCCCGCAGGCGGCCAGGGCGGCGCCAAGGGCGATCATGCTCGCCGAGGCAGGACAAGGGCGACCCGTAGGCCGGGACCAGATCCGTCGACCATGCCCGGCCCTTCACTCAGCTCCAGCCGGCCGCCATGGGCCTCAGCGACCGCCGCCACCAGGGACAAGCCCAGGCCCGTGCCCGGTGCGTTCCGGCTGTTTTCCAGGCGCACAAAGCGCTCGACCACCCGGGCCCGGTCCTCTTCGGGAACGCCGGGGCCGGTGTCCGTCACCGAAAACTCGACCTCGCCGGACGACCGCCGACGAAGCCGCAGCATGACCGCCCCTCCCGGCGGCGTGTATTTCACGGCATTGTCGAGAATATTGGCCAGGGCCTGGGCGAGGATGTCCTTGGCGCCATGCACGGTCAGGCGCGGAGTCAGCTCGGCCTGGAAATCCAGCCCCTTGTCTTCGCAGACCGCCTCATAGAGTTCCGCCATGTCGCTGGCCAGCAAGCCCGGATCAAAGGGTTTGGGGTCGGCGATCGTCCCCGCCGCCTGCAGACGCGCAATGGCCAGGACCGCGTTGAAGGTATTCAGCACATTGTCAGCGTCCTCCAGGGCCTGGACCAGGGCCTGGGTCGGATCACCCTTGCCGGCCTCGACCTGGATCAGAGCCGTCTCCAGCCGGACCCGCAGCCGGGTCAGGGGCGAGCGAAGATCATGGGCAATAGCGTCGCCGGCATGCCGCAACCCGCCCATGGAGCGCTCGAGGCGGTCCAGCATGTCATTCAGTCCCTCGGCCAGTTCGTCATACTCGTCACGAACGCCGCGCACCCGGGCTCTGGCCTGGAGGTCGCCGCCCCTTACCGCTGCGATGGCTTCAGCCAGACCCTGCATATGTCCGGCGACATTCCGGCTCACCAGGGCGCCGCCTGACAGACCCAGGATGATGATCAAGGCGCCCGCGCCCCAGAGGGCCCTTGCGATACCCACGACAAAGGCCTCGCTTTCCCCGACATCGGCTCCAACGAACAGGATTTCACCGCCCGGAAGGCGCTTCTGCAGTCCCCTGGCCGGCCTGCGGGTCTCTGCGCCGTCGGCGTCGGTATCGGTCAGTATGAAACTGTCCCAGTTTTCCCCTTCGCCGGTCCGGTCCATGGGAGACAGTGGAATGGTCCCGCTGACCTTCTTTCCGGCCGCGTCCATCAGCAGATAGAGAAAGGGCTTCTCGCCCGCAGCTCTCTCGATGATGGCGGTGTTGAGGGCGCCCGCACCGCCCTGCCGGTAGGCCGCCTCCAGGGAGTTCATCTCCCGGACGATCTCGTTGTCCGCACGGCGACTGACCTCGCCGGCCGTCGCCACATAGATATAGCCGAGAAACGCGGCGGCGGCGGCGGCGAACAGCGCGAGAAACAGCAGGGTCAGACGAAAGGTCGTGGTCCGGACAAGACGGGGAAGCCGCAGCCCGGTCCTTGCCACGGAGGCGGCCGATTCGCCGGTCGCGCTCTGAGGGCCGGGCATGGCCTAGGGATCCAGCCGGTAGCCCGCACCCCGGACCGTCTGCAGCATGGCCCGGTCAAACCCTTTGTCGATCTTGGATCGCAGCCGCGAGATATGGACGTCGATGACATTGGTCTGGGGATCGAAGTGATATTCCCAGACCTTCTCGAGCAGCATGGTGCGGGTGACCGACTGACCCGCATGACGCATCAGGAACTCCAGCAACTGGAATTCCCGGGGCTGGAGGTCCACCTCTTTACCCGCCCGGCTGACCTCGCGGGTCAGGAGGTTCATCTCCAGGTCGCCGACCTTGAGCGTCGTGGAGACCGCGCCGGTTTCGCGGCGCCGGGTCAGGGCTTCCACGCGGGCGATCAGTTCAGCGAAGGCATAGGGCTTGACCAGATAGTCGTCCGCGCCGGCCTTCAGACCCACCACGCGGTCGTCGATCTCGCCCATGGCCGAGAGGAAAAGGACGGGAGTTGCATCGCCTTCCCGGCGAAGGGTCTCGACAACGCTGACGCCATCCCGCTTGGGCATCATCCGGTCAACGATCAGCACGTCAAAGCCGCCTTGGCGCGCGGCCTCCAGCCCCAGTTCGCCATCGGCCGCATGGGCGCATTCGAACCCGGCCTCGGCCAGGCCCTGCTGCATGGCCTCGGCAGCCTGGAGATCGTCTTCAATGATCAGGATACGCATCTCTGTCCCCCCCATCCGGACTGCTCCGGCGCGCCCGTAAGTCCGCCCTGTTCCCATCGAATCAGCCGGAACAAAACGGACCCCGTCGAGATACTAGAGCATGTTCCAACCCGATATGGGGCCAGATCCTGCCCTTTTGTGTCCCTAGCCGGCGACCTTGACCGGAATGAACTGGGTCGAACCGCCGACTGCAAAGCCCAGAAGGACCGTCGGACGCCCCGCCTTTTTCGCAGCTTCCACGGCCGAGGCCACATCGACGGCGTTGCCAACCTTGCGGGTGTTGACGCTGACGATCACGGCGCCCCGGCGCACGCCCTGTTCGGCGGCGTCGGAGTCGGCCCGGACATTTTCCACCAGCACCCCGCCCTCGACATTGAGCCGGCCCTTGGTCACGGCGTCCACCGGGCCCAGGGCCATGCCCAGGACCACAGGACGCTGGACCGGGACCACCGGTGGGCTTCCGGATGGACCGGCAGCCGACGGATCACGCTGGGCCGAGGCCAGGTCCCGTTCCGACGGCCGGGTGCCGGTCTTGACCTCGATGGTCTTGCGGCGGCCATCCCGCAGGATGTCCATTTTCAGGCTGGCGCCCGGACGGGTCTTGGCCACTTCCCGGGTCAGGGCCGTGGAGGAGGTGATCGGGTTGCCATTGACGGCCGTGACGACGTCATCCCGCATCAGACCGGAGCTGGCGGCCGGGCCGCCCGGCGACAGATCGGCGACGATCGCCGCCTTGATCGGGCCCAGGCCCAGGGCCTCGCCCATGTCCGGGGTGAAGTTCTGGATGGTCGCGCCGATATAGCCCCGGGTGACCTTGCCGCCTGCGATCAGATCCTTGGCGACGCTTTCGGCCAGTTCTGCGGGAATGGCGAAGCCGATGCCGACGGATCCGCCCGTCGGCGAGAAGATCGCCGAATTGACCCCGATGACCCGGCCGTAGATGTCGAAGGTCGGGCCTCCGCTATTGCCCCGGTTGATCGGCGCATCGACCTGGATGTAGTCGACGAAGGGACCGTCATTGATGTCGCGCCCCAGGGCGGAAACAATGCCGGCTGTCGCCGTTCCGCCCAGTCCGAAGGGGTTGCCGACCGTGATCACCCAGTCGCCGACCCGCGGCTTGGCGGTGTTTTCGAAACTCACGAAAATGAAGTTGGAGCCGGCGACCTTCAGCACGGCGAGGTCGGTGCCCTCGTCACGGCCGACCAGGGTGGCCGATAATTCGCGGCCGTCCTTGAGGGTGACGGTGATTTCGTCGGCGCCTTCAACCACGTGGTTGTTGGTGACCATGTAACCATCCGAAGAGATAAAGAATCCCGATCCGGAGGACTGCTGGCGGGGGGCGCCGCCACCCTGCTCCTCGCCCTCTCCGCCGTCCTGGTCCGGCGCAGGGCTGAGCCCGAAGGGCAGCCCGGGAATCCGGCGCAGGGCCTTGGCGTCAACCTTGGACTTCACGTCGATGGAGACGACGGCGGGAGAGACCTTTTCAAAGATATCGGCGAAAGACATCGGAGCGCCGGGAGGCGGTGCGAAGTTTACGGGCGTGGCGCGCACGGGCGCCGCCACGGCCGGCGCCGCATCGGCTGGAGCGATCCTCATTCCGACGCCCGCCATGGCAGCGGCGGCGACACCTACGCCAGCGATGGCGCCGACGACAAATCCAGACTTTCTCGATGCCATTTTCAATTGTTTCCTGTGTTCCGTGACCGCGGAACGTTGTCCCAATATCTTAGAAGCGTAGCGACGATCCGCAACGACGCTCAAGTTATCTTTGCGTCACGGGTCGTGAGTTTGTTGCGGCAAGATCGCGGCGGCTTGGTGTCAATCGGGACGGATCTGGCTTAATTGCGCCAATCGAGCCTCTTCCTCTGGGCTGAGCGCCTCCGCAGGCCGGGCCTGGCGGGTCCGGGCGAAGAGCAATCCCAGCCCGAGGAGAATGACCGCTAAGGGAGCCAGCCAGAGTATCAGATTGGCCGCTGAAAAAGTCGGCTTGAGCAGGACAAATTCGCCGTAGCGGTCCACCAGAAAGCTGCGGACCTGGGCGTCGCTCATGCCGCCGGCGATCTTTTCGCGGACAACCTTGCGCAGATCGGCTGCCAGTTCGGCGTCGGAGTCGTCAATCGACTCGTTCTGGCAGACCAGGCAGCGAACCTCCTGGAACAGGGCCCTTGCCCGGGCCTCGCTGGCCGGGTCCGGCAGCCTGTCGGCAGGGTCGGAGGCCGCCGCTATGCAGAACAGGGCGCAGACCAGCAGGGCCATCCGCATCATGTCGCTGCCGCCTTCGCACTCGCCTTACGCCCCACTCCGAACCGCATGCGGCGATCGGACAGGGAAACTCCCCCGCCCAAGGCCATCAGCATCGGCCCCAGGAAAATCAGCTGAACCCAGGGGTTGAAATAGGCCCGCACCAGCCAGCCTGGCCGGCCGTCGGCCATGGCCCGCCGCTCTCCGAGGGTGATGTAGACCTGATCGAGACCCCGGGCGCAGATGGCGACCTCCTGTGTTGTCTGGCCGCCGGCTGGGTAGAAACGCCTTTGCGGACGGGCTTCACAGACAGGCCGGTTGGCCTTCAGCACGGTGATCACGCCCTCCTCCGCCAGGAAGTTGGGGCCATCGACCACCGAGGAACTTTTGAGCTCAAGTTCATACTTGCCGAGTGCGACCCGGCTGTTCGGCGCCATGACCTCGGCCAGCTCGATCTTCCAGGCGGTTTCGAAACAGGCGCCCAGAACAAACAGGCCCAGACCGCAATGGGCCAGGCTCGAACCCCAGGCGCCGCGCGGCAGACCGGTCAGGCGTCTGCGGACCTCTGGCCAGGGTGCGCGGAACAGCCTGACCCTCTCGACAATCTCGGCGGCGGCTCCGAACACCAGCCAGAACCCGACCGCCAGACCGGCGCTCGCCAGGGCCTTGCGGGGGCTTGCCAGCGCCAGGGCCAGGAGGCCGGCCCCGACCGCGAGCAGGGCGGCGACCCAAAGCCTTTGGGCGGCGCCGATGGCGTCGCCGCGCTTCCAGGCCAGCATCGGTCCGAATGGCAGGACAGCCATGCCAAGCAGCATGACCGGCGTGAAGGTCAAGTTGAAGAAAGGCGGGCCCACCGACACGGTGTTGCCATCCACCGCCTCGCGGATCAGCGGATAGAGGGTGCCCAGCAGAACGGTCATCGTCGCCGCGGTGAGCACGATGTTGTTCAGGACAATTGCGCTCTCCCGGCTGACAGGGGCGAAGAGGCCGCCGGGCGCCAGGGACGGCGCGCGCCAGGCGAACAGGGCGAAGGCAGCACCGGCTGTCACCCCGAGGATCGCCAGCAGCAACATTCCCCGGGTCGGGTCCACGGCAAAGGCATGGACGCTGGTCAGCACGCCGGACCTCACAAGGAAGGCGCCCAGCATCGAGAAGGTGAAGGCGCTAAGGGCCAGGAACAGGGTCCAGCCCGGCAGGGCGCCTCGCTTCTCGGTCACCACCGCCGAATGCAACAGGGCCGCCCCGATGAGCCAGGGCATGAAGGAGGCGTTTTCGACCGGGTCCCAGAACCACCACCCGCCCCAGCCCAGTTCGTAATAGGCCCAGAAGCTTCCAAGGGTGATCCCGACCGTCAGCAGGCTCCAGGCCGCCAGGGTCCACGGACGCACCCAACGCGCCCAGGCAGCATCGACACGGCCGCCGATCAGGGCCGCAACAGCCAGGCTGAAGACCACTGAAAATCCGACATATCCGAGGTAGAGCAGGGGCGGATGGAAGGCCAGTGCAGGATCCTGCAGCAGCGGATTGAGCGACCGGCCCTCCAGCGGGACCTCTGACAACCGCACCATCGGATTGGACGCAAAGACCGTATAGGCCAGGAAAAGAACGCCCAGACAGCCCTGGACCGCAATGGTCCGGGCTCTCAGATCCGCCGGCAGATCCCGCCCAAACCAGCCCACGGCGGCGCCAAAGCCGGTCAGCGCCAGGCACCAGAGCACCATAGAGCCTTCATGGCTGCCCCAGGCCCCGGCAACCCGGTAGAGCAACGGCTTGGCAGAATGGGAATTGGCCACAACATTGGCCACCGAAAAATCACTTGTGACGAAGGCGTAGATCAGGGCGCCGAAGACGATGCAGAGCGCGAGGAAAACAGCGGTCGCCGCCCCTTCTCCCGCTCCCGCCAGCAGGGGGCGGTCTGAGCCGGCGACAGACAGCAGGATCTGGGCCAGTGAAAGGACAAGGGCCAGGACAAGGCAGAGCGAGCCTATCTCGACGATCATATGCCGGTGACCTTGCCGGGCTTCGGCGGCGAATAGGCCGGCCTGGGCCCTTCGCCGCGCCATTCCCCCTGTTCCTTCAGGGCCTTGGCCACTTCGCGCGGCATATATTTTTCGTCGTGCTTGGCCAGCACCCGCTTGGCGACGAAGACGCCGTCCGGCCGCAGGGACCCCTCGGCAACAACGCCCTGCCCCTCGCGGAACAGACTGGTGACTTCTCCGGAATAGACCACCGTCATGGCAGCCTTGCGGTCAGCCACGCGAAACTGCATGGCCCCGTCAGGCAACCGGTTGAGACTGCCTACCTCGACCAGCCCGCCCAGCTGGAAGGCCCGGCCGGCCGTCACCCCGGCCTCCTTCGCCTGGGCAGGCGTGTAGAAGAACGAGATATTGTCGCGCAGGCCGAACAGGGTCAGCCCGGCCGCGAGGGCCAGGACGGGCGCCACAGCCAGCAGGATGGTAAGCCGGCGACGGGCTGTGCGGGATTTTGGCCAGATACTCATTGCGGCGCCTCCGACGCAGTCTTCAATCTTAGCAGCACGTCGGGTCGACCCTTGAACTGCTGTTGGGCACGAGCCATGGATGCGGCCTGTTTCTCGGTTTCGCCGAGGACGGCATAGGCCCGGATCAGCCGCGCCCATCCGTCAGGATCATCCGGCTGACCTTTCAGTCGGCTGGCCAGTCCCGCTACCATGTTGCGGATCGCGGCCCCGACCTCGCCAGACCCGGCATTTCCGGGTTGCGGACCGGATGGCGCCGATCCGTCAACATCAAGCTTGCCGGTTTGCTGGACACTGGCGATTTCCGCAGCCAGACCCGCCCGGCGCGCATCGTCATCTGGCAGGTCGGAAAGCAGCGCCTTCCAGTCAGCCAGCCCGCCGGCAACATCCCCGGACTCAACCCTGGCCCGGGCCAGAAAATAGCGGGGCGCCGGCGCGCTGGGCTGAAGTTTCAGGGCCTCGCCAAAAGCGCGCCGGGCATCGACACCAATCCGGCCATCAGACAGGGTCATGAAGGCTTCGCCCAGAAGGCTCCACAGGACAGGATCACCCGGCTTGACGGCTACGGCCTGCCGAAGCGCCTTGGCAGCACCGTAAGGATCGCCGGCTCCCTGGCGCGCCAGTGCCAGATTGCGAAGTAGTTCCGGGTCCGCAGGACGCTCCCGGGAAACCTCCGTGAGCACCGCCGCAATCTGCCCCGCTGTCAGGGTCGAGGGGTCGGCAGCCCGCCAGGCAGCCACTCGCGAGCCGAGTGTGGCGTCGGGCGTTCCGGGGCTTCCGACAAACAGGTAAAGAGCTACGGCCGCCGCCGGCGCCAGCACGGCCGCCGCCAGAACGACCCGGTCGCCGCCGGATTTCCGCTGTCGAGCAGGTCGTTCGGCGGCCGACAACAGGCGTCTCGCCGCCTCGGCTCTGGACCCGTCACGCTCAACGGAGTCCAGCAGGCCGCGGGCGACAAGGTCGTCTATCTCGCTCATCTGGCGGCGCAAGAGCGACACCGCCGGGTCTTCGACTACGGACGAAGCCTGACGCATCTTTTGCGCAGAAAGAAGTACAAGGCCGCCAGCTGCGGCTGACAGACCGGCGGCGATCACCCAGAAAAAGA
This sequence comes from Caulobacter sp., assembly GCA_029866155.1. Classification (GTDB taxonomy): domain Bacteria; phylum Pseudomonadota; class Alphaproteobacteria; order Caulobacterales; family Caulobacteraceae; genus Caulobacter. The sequence continues at coordinate 18,838 of JARWZW010000049.1, forward strand.
TCATGCCTCGCTGTTAGCGGAAAACCCGCTTGCTTGCGAGATGACATTCTGAGCGGGGCCAGGGCGTAGGGTCCTTGCCCTTCCAGAAAAAGGTCTCCGGATGGCCGTTCAGCCATAACTCGGGATTTTGACGAGCGGCCCTGTCGATCAGGCAGCCGCCAACCGGCGCCGGACCAGTTCGGCGGATTTCTCGTCCTGGACCAGGCTCAGGATCTCTGCTGCAGACTCGACAAAGGCCCGAATGAGGCGACAGCTTTCTGGATCGCCGGTTTTCATCAATTCCAGAAGATCCGCGATGTACGGCTCCGTGTGTTTTTCGACGGAATCCAGCACCCGGGTCCGGGTGGAGCCAAATCCGCCGCTGTCTGCATCCGACCGGATCTCGTCGGCGAAGGCCAGCAGGCTTAGCGCCCGTGTCAATTCACTGCTGTCGGGCGGATCTGCGATCTTGGGAGCGGAACCCGACAGGCGCGCGCTGTAGCGGATCGCCTGGACTGGAAGCGCCTTGCCGACCGCCTTTTCGATCTCCCTGAGATGAACTTCAACAGTCGCAGCCAGATTGCGCTTCTGCTGACCGAGTCTTTGACCCCAAGCGCCGTCCTTGTTGAGCTGGATTCCCGAATCCAGTTCGGCGACGGTCACCATCGCCTTGCGGACCCATCGACCTGCGGCGCGTCCAGCGGCAATGCCGCCCTGGCCCTTGTAGTCCTTGATCTCGGCGATACAGGCGTCGATCTGATCCAGAAGGCGTGCACCAAAGCTGGAAAGCTCAGTTTCGGCCATGTACCGCTCGCTGGGACGATCCATGACAGCAGAGATCACCCTCAGGATCTGATCCGGCTCGGGCAGCAGCGAAGCCAGCATCTGGAAGTACTGCAGGCCCGCGTCGGCCGAAAGCACCGAACAGTCCCGATATCCAAGCCGAGCCGCGACACGCTGCTCCGGCCCCATGCGCGCCACCCAGTCAGGCAGAACCGCCACATACCGCCGGACAGTAGGCGCCAAGGTCAGGAAGCCGGACAGTTTCGCCACAGCGTCCGCATCCAGAGCCCTGAACGTTTGCTCTCCCTCGGTCCTGGCCAGGGCCTCTGCAGCCAGATTGCACAGACGATCGAACGGCTCGACATTGAGAGTGTCGGGATCCCAGACTTGGGTCATGCTAACGGCCCCGGCTACGTCCGTCGGAAAGGTCGCCTTGAGAAAGCGCCAGAGGGCGCCCAGGGCCGAGGTCGGGAACATCGCTCCGGCCCCCTGGAAAAGGCCAACCACCGGCGCCAGAACAATGTCGCGGACAGCCCGGTCCCGAACCTCCTGGTCCATCATGCGCCAGACAGCCGCCATGGCGTCATCATAGGTCGCCTGCGTCGCGAGGCTCTGCTCAAGTCGAAACAGCACGCTGTTGGGCGCGCGTTCGATCAGCATTCGGAGCGTCGCGGCCTTGGTCGGCGCCAGCTCGGTCATGTCGCGTGCCTGAAGGTTACGGGGCGAGTAACGATGAGGACAATAGAGCCCGCAATGTTAAGGAATACCAAAAGGCATTCAGTGACTTAGAGTTCCGCTCTGGGTAGGCGCAAAACAACACGCAACCCACCAAGCGGTGAGTCCTCAAGCGTCAGCCCTCCACCATAGGCTCTGGCCAGTTCATCAACAATGGCGAGGCCAAGTCCCGAGCCCGGCGCAGACTCGTCAAGGCGGGCGCCCCGCTTGAGCACTTCACCACGGCGCTCGGCCGGCAGACCCGGGCCGTCATCGTCCACCGTGATGCTGAACCATTGCGGATCCAGTTCCTGCGCCGACACCCGGATGTTACGACGACACCATTTACCGGCATTTTCCATGACATTGCCGGCGATTTCCTGGAAATCCTGCTTCTCTCCGCGAAAACAGAGGCCGTCCGGAGCGGTCCAGTCGATGCTCACCGACTTGCTCTGGAAGATGCGTTCCAGGGTGCGCGCCAGTTCGTCCAGCACATCCTCGACGTCGGTTCGCTCGCCAAGGGTCTGGGAGCGAGCCGCAGCCCGGGCGCGGCGCAGGTGATGCTCGACATGGGCCCTCATGGCCTCCGCCTGCCGCTCGACGATATCGGACAGGGCGCCCGGCTGTTGGCGGGCCTCGGTCAGCATCACCGACAGCGGCGTCTTCAGGGCATGGGCCAGGTTGCCGACATGGGTCCTCTGACGTTCGACGACATCCTGATTGTGGGCGACCAGGGCGTTGAGCTCGCCGGCCAAGGGGGCCAGTTCGGCTGGATAGGCTCCGGTCAACCGATCTGATTTGCCCTGGCGGACCTGCGCCACCTCGCGGCGGAGGCGGAACAGGGGCTGCAGTCCGATCCGGACCTGAAGATAGACCGCAGCGATCAGGCCTGCGCCCAGGATAACCAGGGATCCGACGATGATCACCACGAACCGCGCTGTGGCGGCGTCTATGGACTCACGGTTCTCGGCGGCTAGAAACAGCAGCGGCGCAGTCCGGCCAGGAATGCTGCCAAGCTGGGCCCCTGCATGCAGAGGCTTGCCGAGCGGGTCGACCATATCGAAGAAGATAGTCTCGCCTGGTCGTCGACGGGCCGCCGCAATGACAGACGGCGGCGGGGCCATGTTGCTGTCCCAGAGCGACCTGGACTTGACGACGGAGGACACGCGGGCCCCCGGCCCGAGCTGCGCAATCTCCCAATAGAAGCCGCTGAACGGCCTGAAGGCGCGGGCGTCTGTCATGGGCGGTGCATAGACCTGTCCATCGGCCACGGTCGTCTCCGCGAACAGACCCTTGATGGACTCCTCAAGACCGGCCTCGAACCGGTCCACGGCTGCCCGCCGGAAGAGCTCGTTCAAGCCAAAGCCCGCCGCGACCAGCATGGCAACGCTCCAGATCGCAGCCAGCATGACCAGCCGCATGACCAGGGATGAGCGCCCCAGGCTTGGGAACAGCGCCCGTCTGGTCTGGGCTGTCAGACTCACGTCCCGGACTCGCCCTCAAGCGCCATGATCCGGTAGCCAAGGCCCCTCACTGTCTCGATCCGGTCCGGCCCGATCTTCTTGCGAACCCGGCCGATGAAGACCTCGATGGTATTGGAATCGCGGTCGAAATCCTGATCGTAAAGATGTTCAACCAGTTCGGTCCGGCTGATGACCCTCCCCTGATGCATCATCATGTAGTGAAGCAGCCGGTATTCCAGCGAGGTCAGTCGCAGCGGTTCGCCATTGACGCTGGCGCGGGCGGCGCGAGGATCGAGCCGCATCCCGCCGCAGGACAGACTGGGCGAGGCATGTCCTGCCGACCGACGGACCAGAGCCCTCAGACGCGCCAGCAGTTCCTCGGTGTGAAAGGGTTTGGTCAGATAGTCGTCAGCGCCAGCGTCGAAGCCTGCGACCTTCTGGCTCCAGTTGTCGCGGGCCGTCAGGATCAGGACCGGGGTTGCAACATTTTCCCGGCGCCACCGTTCCAGAACCGAAACCCCGTCCATCTTGGGCAGCCCAAGATCGAGGATCACGGCATCATAGGGTTCGGTTTCACCCAGAAAATGCCCCTCTTCGCCGTCGGCGGCGTGGTCGACGGCATAGCCGGCGTCATCCAGGGCCATCTTGAGCTGGCGCGACAGATCGGGATCATCCTCGACGAGCAGTATCCGCATTCCGCTTTCCTGTCAGAACTGGCCAGTGGCGGCGTCGACCATGTAGTCCTGAGAGCGACCACCTGGAAACCTCAACCGCATCCAATAGTATTTCCGCCCGCCCATGATTCTGGGATCGGAATTCACATATTCCCCGCCAGTGGCCCGCTCGACCATCCGGATCAGCCGGGTCAGGGGAATCTCCGGCTCGGCCTGACGCTCGTAGCCGCCCCGGCGGTCATCGCGCCGGTCTTCCTTGGACCTGTCCTGTCGCTCCAGACGGTCCCCACGGGACTGCGCCTCGGCAAACGCGGGTATGGCGCTGCTGACTAGGACGAGGGCGAGAAGGGCGATGAAGCGGCTCATGAGGGGTTTCTAGAGACTGCGCGCTGAATGGCGGCTGAATAATACTGTTATCTGCGCCTGCTAGGTTTGCGTCATCGCCCTTCTCGCCGGAAGGGACATTATTTCCGCTTGGCGACATAAGGATGCTTGGTGCGCCATTCCTGGGCGATCGATTGTAGCTCGGCGCCCTGAATATCCGGCAGGGTCACCACCAGCCGTGCGACCAGATCCCCACGCCGCCCCTTGGCGTCGATGAAGCCACGACCCTTGAGTCGAAGCTGCTGTCCGCTATTGGATCCCCTCGGTACGGTCAGGCTGACCGCGCCGTCGGGGGTTGGCGCCTCGACCTTTCCGCCCAGAACCGCGTCCGGGACGCTGACCGGCAGGTCCATGACAAGGGAGTCGCCGTCCCTCTGATAGATAGGATGAGGCTTGAAACCGATCTCGATCAGGGCATCGCCCGGGCCGCCGCGGCCGGCTGCACCCTGGCCCTTCAGCCGCAGCACCTGGCCGTCCTGTGCCCCCTTGGGAATGGCGACCTCGAGGGTTCGACCGTCCGAGAAGGCAATGCGCTTCTTGCCGCCCTGGATGGAGTCTTCCAGATCGATTTCCAGCTTGGCCCGCAGATCCTGGCCCCGGGCGGAGAACCCGCCGAAGCCGCGCCCGGAAGTTTCCCGCTGACCAAATATGTCCCCCAGCACGTCGTTGAGATCGACACCTGAGTCGAAATTGCCTGGCCTTGGCGACCAGCCTGCTCCGCCCCGGCCGCCAAAACCGCCGGCATCGCCGCCGAAGCCGCCCCGGCCACCAAAACCGGGATGCTGCTCATGGCCATCGGCATCGATCTCGCCACGATCAAATTTCTTGCGCTTCTCGACATCTCCAAGGATGTCGAAGGCGCCCGACACCTTCTTGAAGCGCTCCTCTGCAGCCCCGTCACCGGGGTTGGCGTCCGGATGGAACTGCTTGGCCAGCTTGCGAAACGCCTTGCGGATGTCGTCGGCTGACGCCGTTCGCGCCACGCCCAGTTCCAGATAAGGATCGCGCGCCAAGGAAGCCTCTTTCAGTGAACCTGTCCGGCTCCTTACCTAAGCGAAACTAGGCTCGGCGCAAGGGCAATAGTGACATTTTTGCCACGGGATCGCTCAGCCATCGCCATTGCGGTCAAGGTTCAAGACCCGATGCAGCTTCGGGGTTCCATCCTGGGGGCCCGGATCCTCGTATTCGTCATCCCCATGATCCAGCATCAGGTCCCAGGCGGTAAAGTCCAGGGCGTCCTCGGGTTGGGCAAGGGTCGATTCGCTGATGGTCTGGTCGCGAATGGAAACGCCGGCCTTGTGGACGCTTTCGGGATCACCGGTCACCAGGGGATGCCAGGCCGGCAGGGATCGCCCTTCATGCAGACGGCGATAGGCGCAGGACAGGGGCATCCACGCCAGTCGCTCGATATTGTGAGGGGTCAGCTTGACGCAGTCCGGCACATGCTGCTTGCGATTGGCGTAGTCGCTGCAGGTGCAGGCAGACGACTCGAACAGTCGACAATGAACCCGCGTCGGGATCACTTCGCCGGAATCTTCGTCCTCGAAGCGAACAAGGCAGCAAAGGCCGCAGCCGTCGCATAGGCTCTCCCACTCGGCCACAGTCATCTGGCCCAGCGTCTTGTATTCCCAGAAGGGTTTGCGCGGCATGGTCCAGCGTCCTAAACCGATCAGGCTTCAATCGCTAGGTTTGTCATTCCGTGTCTGATGACTGGTCCCTCGAACCGTACCGCTTTTCGGAACCGGACGCACCGAGACCGGTCGCGACGCTGAGTCAACCGCGTGGCGAACCCCCGCCCGAGAAGTCCGAGCAGCGGCCGGCCGACAGGTCGCGTCAGGAACGGAAGGCCGCCCCCAAGATCTTTGGCCGGGCGCCCCGCGAAAAGCCACCCGCCCGAATGGCCCGCCCCCCGGGCTCCGGTCCGTCATTCTCCTTCGACCGGCTCTGGCGCCTCGCAGCACGGCTGAAGTGGCTCTGGATCACCCTGGCGATCCTTTTTGCCCTCGGGGCCGTCGTCGCCACCGCCGGCGGCGTCTATATTTGGCAGAAATATCTCACTGACGTTCCGGCCATGCCGGAGCGCAGCGCCCTGTTTGCCGTCAACCGGGCTCCCGGCATCCGCTTCCTGGACCGCCAGGACCGGCTGATCGCCACGCGAGGCCCCCGTTATGGCCAGCGCATCACCCTGACCCAGTTGCCGGCCCATGTGCCCAAGGCCTTCCTCGCCGCCGAGGATCGCCGCTTCTACGAGCATGGCGCGCTGGACTTTTACGGTATCGCCCGGGCGATGTGGATGAACTGGCGCGCCGGCCATACGGTGCAGGGCGGCTCGACCATTACCCAGCAGCTTTCGAAGGGCCTGTTCCTTTCGCCGGAACAGACTCTCAAGCGCAAACTGCATGAAGCGGTCATGGCCCGACGCCTGTTCAAGGTCCTGACCCGCGACGAGATCCTGGAACTTTATCTCAACCGCATCTATTTCGGGGCCAACACCTTTGGCGTCGACGGCGCAGCTCGGTCCTATTTCGGCAAGCCTGCAGCCGAACTGACCATCGCCGAGTCGGCCCTTCTGGCGTCGCTGCCCAAGGCCCCGTCCCGCCTGGCTTTGAACAAGAATATGGGCGCCGCCCTGGAGCGCTCTCACCTGGTGCTCGACCGGATGCGGCGTGAGGGCTGGATCACAGCGGCCCAGGAAAAGCAGGCCATCGACAATCCCCCCGGGCTGGCGGCGGGAGCGCTACTGGACGAGGGCGATATCGGCTATCTGCTGGACTACGCCACCGCCGAGGCGGTCAAGATCGCCGGGGCCAATGCTCCCGACCTGACCGTACGCCTGACCATCGACAGCCGCCTTCAGTCCGTCGGGGCGGACACGGTCCGCAAGGTCCTGGCCGCTGACGGGGTTCGCGCCAAGGCGTCCCAGGCCGCCCTGCTTTCCCTCGGAACGGACGGCGCGATCCGCGCGATGATCGGTGGCGTTGATTTCGACGCCGCCCCATTCAACAGGGCCGTCCAGGCCCGGCGCCAGCCAGGTTCAACCTTCAAGCCCTTTGTCTATGCCGCCGGTCTCGAAAAGGGACTCCTGCCCAAGGACATCCGGATCGACGGACCGGTGAAGTTCGGAGACTGGGAGCCGGAAAACCACGGCGGCGACTATCGCGGCCCCGTGACCATCGAGACCGCCCTCGCCAAGTCGATCAACACCGTGGCGGTCAAGGTGGGACAGGAAGTCGGTGGCCCGGCCATCGGTGAAATCGCTCGCCGGTTCGGGTTTTCCAGCATCCCCGGACGGCCAGACCTTTCGGTGTCCCTCGGCTCCTATGAGGTTAACCTGCTCGAGCTGGTCAGCGCCTTCCAGGTATTCCAGCAGGCCGGCCAGCGGGTCGAGCCATACATCATCGAGAGTATCGTTTCCCAGGCTGGCGAGCCCATCTACAGCCGCTCGGCGAAGGCGGCGTCGCCAGTCTATGACATCGCCTATGCCAGCATGATGGTTAACATGCTCAAGGGCGTGATGGATCACGGAACCGGAACGCGGGCTGCGTTCGGTCGTCCGGCGGCGGGCAAGACCGGCACCAGCCAGAACTATCGCGACGCCTGGTTCGTCGGCTTCACCCCCGATGTCGTCACCGGTGTCTGGGTGGGCAATGACGACGACACCCCGATGGAACGGGTCGCCGGCGGCGGCATGCCCAGCACCATCTGGCGGCAGTATATGGTGGCGGCGCATCAGGGTCTGCCTGCCAGGGACTTCGAATGGCTTCTGCCTGACCCGGAGCCTGAAACCGAACCAGACCCGCGCAACGGCTTTTATGAGGGCATCGCCTCGGACTTCAGCCGGCTGGCGGGGGAACTGGAGGTCCTCACCCGGGAGCCCGATCCCGACGCCGAGCAGGTCCCGGGCGCCCCAGGCCCTGCGACAGAGCCCGAGGAAATCCCATTCTGACCCCTTGAATCGCTGACGGGAGAAAACAGACACGTAAACATCTTGTTAACGGCGACGGACCGCGCTTTGCTCTGTACCGGGTGACCGACCTCCGGACTGTGCCGGGATGGGACGGTCTGGCTTCTCCGGAGACAGGGTCCGCATGTTCGAGTTCGGTCGCGAGATAAGACGCGCCCTTCAGGGGGGCGGCGTCCGTACGCCCCGTGATGGCCTGACTGGCGGGGATGCAGCCCTGCTGGACCTCCTGGACCTACGAATGCTGCGGTCCGAGGGCCGCGCCGCAGATATCGCCGCGGGCCGGGTCGGCGTGCGTGATCCGGCTGCCCGGCAACTGGAAGCCGCCAGAATCTGGCGTGAAGTCGCGCGCCGCAGTGGCGACCCGGTGGTCCTCCGGAAGGCGGCGTCCCTTGCCCAGTCCGCCGCCGCAACCTTTGAACGGGCCCGGCGCGGCCCGGCCACGGCCGCTGCCAAGGTGGAGCAGGCCTATTGCGCGCTTCTGGGCTCGGAACTGTTTGGCGACGAGGGACTGGAAGCGGCGGTGGCCGCGACGCTGACCGCCGTCAAGGCTCAATCGGGGCCTGTGGGGGCCCTGGCCCTGGCCGGACTGGCCGGTCTGGCCGGTCGCCAGGCCCTGCGCTCGGCCGCCCCGTCCGAAGCCCTGGCCGCGGCGGCGCAATTCGACCCGGCCCTGCAACGGCTGACCGCCGCGGGCCGGGACAGCTCGGGCTACCGCCTGGCCGCAGCCGAGCACCGCGCCGTAAAGGCCGACGTGATGGCGGGCTGCGGCGCCCGCCTGAAGGACCACACCATGGTCGATGCGGCCCTGGCCGAGCTGAAACTGGCGATCGCATCCGTCGACGCGGACTTCGAGCCGCTGCTTTTCGCGAGGCTGACAGCCCAGTCGGGTTCCATCCGCTCGCTTCGGGCGGAATTGACCGGCGACGCGGCAGATGCCGCCGGGGCGGTCCAGGGGCTCACCGACGCCCTGGAAGCCCTCGACCGTGATCAGAGCCCGCTGGACTGGACGCGGCTTCAGGCCATGCTCGGTCAGGCCCTGAGAATTCTCGGTGAGACGACGGATTCACCCAGGGCTTTCGAACAGGCCCTGCGTTGCTTCGACCGGGCCGCCCTGGGCCTCAAGGAACAGCCTGCCCTCGCCCTGCGGGCCGTAGCTGCCAATCAGCGATCGGCCTGCCTGGGAAGGCTGGCCGAGCTGACGGGCGACCTGGCCGTGCTGGACGCTGCAGAGGCCTCCCTGAAAACTGAATTGCTGGCGGCCCGACCGACGGAAGACCCGATGTCCTGGGCGATCATCCAGCTAAGCCTTGCCCGCCTCTATGAACTCCGGGGCGAAATCACCGGCCGGTCCAGGGATCGGCTTCAGGCCAGCGCCCTTGCCTATGACGCAGCGCTGGAGGTGTTCGCCGAGCAGGGCCTGCGATCGCTCACGGACCTGGCCGCCAGCGGCCTTGAGCGTATTCGCTGCCGGTCCGAAGGCCTGCGCCGGTCCTCTGCGACCTGATCAGGCCGCGACCAGGTCGCTGGATTGACGCCGCATCCGCCAGAAGCGGATCGTGCGCTGGGCGACCTCTTCCGGCAGATCGGCATAAAGCTGGCCATATTCACGGGCCCGGCCCATGGCGTCGGCTTCCCGATCGAGGATCAGGACCGCGAAGGTCAGGAACAGGCTGGCGTCAAAGCCCGCCGCCTTGCAGATAATCGCCAGGGCGTCGAGTTCCCGGCGCTCGACGATCCGTCGGGCGGTATGGAAATCGATCCTCGCCAACAGGGCTAGGGATGCGAGAAACCGGGTCGTGCGGCGATCCCGCAAAAAGGCCGCAAGCGTGCGGGGACCAAGCTCCCCCTTGGCATGAAGCGCCCTGACCTCAGCCTCGGCCACGGCATAGTCGGCCGGAAGGGCCCCATCCTGGGTGGCCAGCCGCTTGCGGCCGCACTCGAGGGCCTTTTCCAGATCTGCCGGATCGATTTCAGCGTTCCGGGCCAGAATCCGCTCGCGCAGCCGAGCCTCGGCGACAAAATACATCTCGTTCAACAGGTCAACCGGCAAGCTCCGGCGCTCGATGACCGCTTCCTGCAGACCCGGGCTGGCCACCGCACGATCAACGATCCGCTCATGGGCCTCCCGGGACAGGTCAGCGCCATCATTGCGGATCAGCACGGTCAGGGTGGTGTCATCACCGCGCTGGACAATGACGTCAGAGACCGAAGCCGGCACGTGACTCCGGCCCGAAATCGCCATCAGGTGATCCTGGCCCTGGCTCCGGGCGACATCGAGCAACACTTCATCCGACAGGGCGTTGGACCGCGACAGCAGAGCGCCGGCCACCGAGATGTCATCATGAACCAACCGGCGGAGCAGACCCGCCGGAGCATCCTCGCGTCGAGCCATCCGTTGGGAAAGGTCGGCCCGGACGACGGTCTCCATGTCATCCGACAGTTGGGTCAGGATCTGGTCAAACAGCACCATCTCGCCAGGAGCATGGGCGTCCCGCGCAAAGAAGGCGTCCGTCAGTCCACGCAGAAGTTCGCGGCGGCGCTCGCTCGAGGCCTCCTGGGCCAGGTCGATCAGCTCACGCAAACGGGCAGGATTGGCGCTCATCGTTTGTCCTTGGGGGCAGGTCGAACGGGTCTTGGGTCCTGGACGGGTTCGTTCTCGGCAGGCTCGGCGTCAGCCCCGGGCTGACCGGTCAGAATGTCGGGAGACAGAGCAACTTCCGCACGGCCCTTGTAGGCGCTCTGCGGCAACGGGGCCAGAATACGATCGGGCGTCCCGCCAAACTCGCGGGCAACGGAATAGGACCGGGCTGAACCGCTGCCATAGCCATAACCATAGCCGGCATCCGGCTTGCTGCTGGCTGGAGGTGGAGCCTGGGCCTTGGGAGCCGAGGGTGGAATCGGCGTCGGCATGGGGGCGGGCTGAATGATCGGAGCGGGCTGCGGCGGTGGCCTAAGGGTCGCAAACGGCGCTGCAAAACTCTCTGGCGCAGGGTTGAAAGTTCGGGAGGATGGCGTCGCAGCCAGCGGTCTTGCAGTCGTTACTGCCGGTAGAACCTGCGCGGCGAATTCAGGTGGAGCAGGCTGTACCTTGCCCGGCCAGGTCAACCGGCTTTGTGCAGGAAGGCCGGCGACTGGATCAGCCCTTACGCCCCTTGTCACCTCGGCAGACCTCACCGCGCCATAGCGGTCCTCCGACGCCAGGGCGGCGCAGGGCAGGCTGACCAGCAGAAGGACAAGGCGAAGATGCATGGGTGCTCGAACGGATGGGCGTCCCCATACCTAGCAAAAGCCACTTAACCCTGCCCTAACGCCCCGCCCACCAGGACAGGATCTTTCGCTCCGCCAAGGACACCAGCCCATAGAGCAGGGTCGCCATGGCAGCCAGCGCTACCAGGGCGGCAAAGACCCGCGCTGTCTGCAGCCGGTTGGCCGACTCGATGATCCGCCAGGCCAGTCCCTGGGCTCCGCCGGACCCTGCGACAAATTCGGCAACCACAGCGCCGATCACGGCCAGAGCCGTAGCGACCTTGTGACCCTCCACCAGGAACGGCACAGCCGAGGGCAGTCGCAACCGGATGAGTTTCTGCCAGCGACTGGCGCCATAGAGATCGAACAGCCGCCCCAGATCGGGATCTGCCGCCCGCAGACCCGCCGCCGCCCCGGAATAGATCGGGAAGAAGGCCACGATCGTCGCCAGGATGGTGATGGCCCGGCCGGGATGATCCAGACCGGTCCAGATCATGACCAGGGGGGCGATGGCCACGACCGGCGTGACCTGGACCGTGACCGCAATCGGCTGGACTGCCTGCTCGATCAGGGGGTTCAGGCCTCCGATCAAGGCCAGCGCGCAGGCGCAGAGACTGGCGATCACCAGAGCCGTCAGGGCCATGGAGAGGGTCGTCCAGGCGGCGGCCGCCAAGGGCGACCAGTCGCTCGCCAGGCTGGCGGCGATCGCAGAGGGCGCGGGCAGAAGATACACCGGCACGGACATCAGCCGGCAGGCCAGTTCCCAGCCGACCAGAATGATCGTCACCAGGGTCAGGGGCGCCAGAATCCTCGCAATCCGGTTCATGCCGCAGCCTTGAGGCTGGCGGCCAGCAGCCGGGAAACAGTTTCCACGGTTTCTCGGAAGGCGGCGCTGGTGCGATAGCCCTCAGGCCTCGGCAGGTCGCCCGGCGTCCGGATGTCGCCGACAATCCGTCCAGGCCCGGGGCTCATGACCAGCACCCTCTGGGCCATATAGACGGCCTCCTCGACATTATGGGTGACGAAGAGGATGGCGGGTCGCGATCTGAACCACAGGCCCAGCACGTCGTCCGCCAGGGTGCGTCGCGTGATTTCATCAAGGGCCGCAAAAGGCTCATCCAACAGCAGCAGCCGGGGATCGGTGGCCAGGGCCCGGGCCAGGGACACCCGCATGGCCATGCCGCCAGACAGCTGCGCCGGCCTGGCGCCCGCCGCCCCTTTCAGCCCGACCTGGGCAAGGCAGTCCTCGGCCCGCTGTCGGGCCGCCTCTCCGCTCAGTCCCGACAACTTCAAGGGAAGGGCGACATTGTCCAGGGCGGTCAGCCAGGGCGCAAGGGTCGGGGCCTGGAAAACAAGCGAGGTCTGGCCCTTTCCGATCGATCGCTCAACACTGCCGGCGCAAGGCTGTTCAAGTCCCGCCAGCAGGCGCATGGCGGTAGATTTTCCGCAGCCGGATGGACCGACCAGGGCGACCACCTCTTCGGCCGCAAGGGTCAGATCGATCGGTCCCAGGGCCGGACCGCGACTATAGTCCACCCGGACGGAACGAAGCTCGGCGATCATCATCGGCGCGGAATCTCAGCCCTTGAGAAAATCGAGCGAATAGGCCCGGCGATAGTCCAGACCCTTGTCATAAATCCCCTGATCAGAGGCGACCTTGAAGAAGTCGGCCCAGCGCTGGTCAGTCATCGCGCCGATGCCGAGCTTGTCCGAGTCGCCGCTTTCAACGATGCCATACTGGTTCATCATGGTCCGGGCATGGGCCAGAAGTTCCGGGGTCATTTCCGGATTATCCTTCAGGATCAGGGCGTCGCCGGCGGCCGCATCCCCCTTCAGATAGGATTTCCAGCCCACCGCCGTAGCCTGGATGAAGGCCCTGACCGCTTCCGGCTTGCTGGCCAGCAATGCGTCTGTCGCCAGAAGCATGGTCGCATAGCCGGGGTAGCCCTCATCGGCCAGCAGGAAGACCGCAGGCTTGATGCCGGCTTCCTTTTCGATCGTGTAGGGCTCGCTGGAGAGATAGCCCTGCTGGACCGAGCGTTTGTCCGCCAGGAAGGGCGCTGAACTGTAGTTGTAGCTGCGCAGCTGGCCGTCGTTGAATCCGTACTTGGCCTTCAGCCAGACCCAGAAGGCCTCGCGCGACGCCGAGGCCAGCAGGATCGGCCGACCCTTCATGTCGGCGATCGAACGCACGCCCTGATCGGGATGGGCTAACAGGACCTGCGGATCCTTCTGCATGAAGGCGGCGACGGCCTTCACCGGAATGCCCTCCTTGGCCAGGTTCAGGACGATGAAGCTGTTGGATCCCATCCCCAGTTCGATGGCGCCGGCAGCGAGGAGCTGGGGCACATTGACCCCGGGACCACCCTGCAGAATTTCCACATCCAGGCCGCGCTTCTGATACTCGCCTGTCGCCAGCGCCTGATAGAAGCCGCCCTGCTCGGCCTGGGCTTTCCAGTCAGTGGCGAACCGGATTCGGGTTCGGCCTTCGGGTTCCTTGGCCTTTGGGGCGCAGGCGGCGGCCAAGGCGACCAGGCCGGCCGAAAGGACAAAGCGGCGATTGGTCATGGACCCCTCCTGAAACAGGGGTATGAGGGTAGGCCGCCGGGTCGCCGACGCCAAGGCTGGGGACCCGTCAAATTTGCGGTTGCGCCAAATCGGCGGGCGGGTGCTACGTCCGGTTCACCGGCAGCATCACCCTCCCATCGGGGACCACGAGCGTCCTGGTGGCCCAAAGCTCTGGAGGGACGGCCTGCAGGACGGGTCCCGCGGCCCTTTCCGTCCGGTACCAAGGGGATTTCCGCTTGTCTCCCTGCAGCCCCTGCGCCCTGAGCCTTCCGCTCGCCCGGCCTTCCGGAGGCCCGCCTCGCCTGCGCCGCAGTTTCTTGTGGGCGACCGGAGGGTGCGGCCGGATTGCCCTGCGGCAATCCGCTGGGCGGGCCCCCTACCGGAGAGTTTATGGAAAACCGCTGTGTCGTTGGTGGACAGGCTGTGGATCGCCTCTGGCCCAGAATTGAAATCAAGGTCCTGGACCTGCCCACTGCTATTGCGCAGCCAGCTGTTCCCGCTTCTCTTCAAGGGCCAGCCATTCGTCCTCGCAGCGCGCCAGTTCAGCCCGGCGATCGCCAAGCGTCTTCATGGTCCGGTCGAAGGTGGCGACATCACGGGCGTACAGTCCGGGATCGGCCAGCACAGCCTCAATCCGGGTGATCTCTGCCGGCAGGGAGGCAACCAGCCCTTCCAGTTCTTCCAGTCGGCGCTGATCCTTGTACGTCAGTTTCGCAAGCTTCTTCACCGGCGCTGCGGGCCGGGGCTCGACCGCCCGTGACGGAGAGACCGCATCGGCGACAAGGGGCCCTGTCGCTGAAAAGAACCCCGGGTTCTGGGTCATGAAGTCGGACCAGCCGCCCGGGGTTTCCACCACCCCGCCCCGTCCATCCAGCCCGATCGTCGAACTGGCCAGCCGGTCGATGAAATCGCGATCATGGCTGACCAGCAGCAATGTGCCGACATAGGCGGCCAGCAAATCCTCGAGCAGATCCAGGGTTTCCATATCCAGGTCGTTGGTCGGCTCGTCCAGGACCAGAAGATTGGCGGGCGTTGCCAGGGCCCGGGCCAGCAGCAGCCGAGCCCGCTCGCCGCCCGACAGGGTCGAGACCGGCTGGCGCAGCTGGCTGTCCCGGAACAGGAAGTCCTTGGCATAGCCGGCGATATGCCGGGGCTGGCCGCCGACCATAACCTGGTCGCCGCCGCCCGGCGCCAGCGCCTCCCAGAGGGTGGCGTTGATGTCGAGATCGGCCCGGGCCTGGTCGATATAGGCGATCTGCAGGTTGGTCCCGAGGACCACCTCGCCCGCGTCGGGGGCGATCTGGCCCAGCAACAGCTTGACCAGGGTGGTCTTGCCTGCGCCGTTGGGACCGACGATGGCGATCCGGTCGCCCCGTTGGATTCGCGTCGAGAACCCCTGGACCAGCACCTTGTCGCCGAAGGCTTTGCTGAGGCCCTTGGCCTCGGCCACCCGCTTGCCGGAGGTGCTGGCGACGCTCATGTCCATAGAGAGCGACTTGCGGGAATCCCGCATGGCCGTCGCCTTCTCTTCGCGCATGGAAACCAGTCGCCGACGCCGTCCTTCATTGCGCGCGCGCCGCGCGGTCACGCCCCGCTGCATCCAGTGCTCTTCCCGCACCAGGGCGGCGTTCAGGCGCCGCATTTCCTCGGACTCGGCCTCCAGCTGCCGGTCAGCCCAGTCGTCAAAATGGGCAAACCCCTTGTCCAGCCGGCGGACCCGGCGGCTTTCGAGCCAGAAGCAGCGGTTGGTGGTGCGCTCCAGGAACGCCCGATCGTGGCTGACGATCAGGGCAGCTCCGCGACTGCTGCGCAACATCCGTTCCAGGGTCTCGATCGCCAGGATGTCCAGGTGGTTGGTCGGCTCGTCCAGCAACATCACATCCGGCGCTTCGGCGAACATCCGGGCCAGGGCGGCGCGCCGGATTTCACCGCCCGATAGACCGCTGGTCCCTCTTTGCGGATCCAGGCCCAGTTCCTCCAGCGTCGCCTCGGCCTCGTGCGGAAGGGCGCCACCGGTGGTCGCATAGGCCAGCAGGGTCTCGCCCTCGATACGGGGCTCCTGGGGCACGACGCTGATGCGGGCCGCCGGAGAGGCAAAGCGTTCGCCGGCGTCGGCGGCGATCTGGCCGGTCAGCAACCGCATCAGGGTCGACTTGCCGGCTCCGTTTCGGCCAACCAGGCAGGCGCGCGCGCCCGGCTCCAGCGCGAGATCGGCGCCGTCGAACAGGGTGGAGGCGCCGTCGACGAGACGGACATCCTTGAGGGCAAGAATGGGAGGACGCATGGGGAGGCAGTGAGTAGCTGTATGTAGCGGTCAGGTCGAGGCCTGTCGGTCGCTGTCGACTTAACCCCGTTCGCGGGTCCTTAGGAACGAGACCTTCGGATAGCGTTCGGCGACATAGCTGATCTCCCAGGCCGACTTGCCGAGGAAAATGGCGGACTCGTCGATGTCCGTGGCCATGGCGGTCCGGTGCTTGGAGCCGAAGTCGTCGATGTCGGCAGAGGTTCCCGCCAGCCATCTGGCCTCGGAATAGGGGGCCGCCTCGAAGATCACATCCAGCTGGTACTCATTGGCCAGACGATCGGCCATGACCTCGAACTGCAGCTGGCCTACTGCGCCGACCACGAAGTCAGACCCCAGGATCGGGCGAAACAGCTGGGTCACGCCTTCTTCCGCCAGGCCCTCGAGCGCCCGTTTGAGGTGCTTGGCCTTGAGTGGGTCCTTGACCCGTACTCGGCGCAGGATCTCGGGCGCGAAGTTGGGCAGTCCGGCAAATCGCAGGGTTCCCGTCTCCGACAGGCTGTCGCCAACCCGCAGGACGCCGTGGTTCGGGATGCCGATCACGTCACCCGCAAAGGCCTCTTCCGCCAGTTCGCGATCCGAGGCGAAAAACATGATGGGCGCATTGACGCTCATCTGTTTGCCCGTCCCCTGGGATTTGAGCTTCATGCCGCGCGAGAACCGGCCCGAGGTCAGGCGGAAAAAGGCGATCCGGTCCCTGTGATTGGGGTCCATATTAGCCTGGACCTTGAAGACAAAGCCCGAAACCTCGGGATCACCCGGCGCGACTTGGGTCGCGGCGCCCCCACGCTGGGCCGCCACGGCCTTGGGGGGCGGCGCATAGCTGCCCAGAACCTGAAGCAGCTGGGCGACGCCGAAATGGCGCAGGGCCGAACCGAAGATGACCGGCGTCATATGGCCCTCAAGGAAGGCCTGAGGGTCGAAGGGTTTTGAAGCCTCCTGAACCAGCATGGCGCCTTCCGAAACCTCGTCCCGCTCTTCCGGCTCGAGAAGTCCGTCCAGGGCGTTCGAGTTCAGAGGCAGGGGCGCAGGATGGCCCTCCTCGCGATTGCGACCGAAGGGGATAAAGGTCTGGGTCCGCAACTCGACCATGCCCTTGAACCGCCCGCCCGAGCCGGCCGGCCAGAACAGGGGAGCCGGATCAAGCGCCAGCTTGGTGGCGATCTCGTCCAGCAAGGCGAAGGGATCCTGGGCCTCGCGGTCCATCTTGTTGATGAAGGTGACGATGGGTATGTCGCGCAGGCGGCAGACCTCGAACAGTTTCAGGGTCTGGGGTTCGATCCCCTTGGCGGCGTCCAGGACCATGACCGCGGCGTCGGCTGCCGTAAGGGTTCGGTAGGTGTCTTCCGAAAAATCCTCGTGGCCCGGCGTGTCGAGCAGGTTGAACATCAGACCGTCGTGATCGAAAGTCATGACGCTGGCGCTGACGCTGATGCCCCGCTCTCGCTCGATCTTCATCCAGTCAGACCGGGTACGTCGGTTCTCCCCCCGCGCCCGCACCGCTCCGGCGGCCCGGATAGCGCCGCCGGCCAGCAGCAGGTTTTCCGTGAGCGTGGTCTTGCCGGCGTCAGGATGGCTGATGATGGCGAAGGTGCGCCGACGGGCGGCCTCAACGGCAGGCGAATTGGACATGATGCGGGAAGTAGCGGGGGGCGAGCTTCTTGTCACCCCGGGCGATCATGCCGGCGAAGAGCCGGATCAGGCCGCCATGCGGCGCCAGACCTGTCGATCGGCCTCAACCGGCGAGAGGGCCGCCGCCTTCTGGCGCTCGTACAGCAGTCCCATCACGTCAAAACTGACATCGGCATAGCGCACGGCCACCTGGGTCTCGGCGCAGTTGGCGAAGGGCGCCACAAACAGAGCGGCGTTGATGGTCGGTTGCTTCAGGACGATCAGCGAAGCCAGACGCCGGGCCTTTTCCGGGGAAGTCCGTTGCAACAGCGGTTCCTCTGCAAAGATCTCCCGTCCCAGTTTCTCGACGAAGGCCATGCTGACCGCACGGAACCGCTGGGCGGCCACCGGAGGAGTCACATCCAGGGATTCGAGATTGAGAACGACGTCGTTGAGCAGGAAGAGCAAGGGCAATTCTCGGGTTGGGGAGACAATCCGCAGAATGGCACGATCAGCTTTCACCTCTGTCAAGGAAGGCGGTTAACGGGTCTCAACGGTTTCCGTCAGGAAGTGACGACCGTCGCGATCCTCGATTTCCACGACCCAGACATCGGGGTCGATCCGCGCCGTCCGGGCGATATAGGCGTCCAGTTCCGCCTCATCGTGACTGGAAACAGGTTCCATCCAGATCCGCTCGCCGTCGCCCCTTGTGGCTTCACTGAACAGCCGTGCGCTGTTGTTCCCGCGATTGACCGCCTTGACCAGCACAGCCCCCGCCCTGGCGTCGCCCTTGCGGGAGACGGCGCCGAAAGCGCCGCCAAGTTCAGCGCGCCGGATCAGCGCGGCAACCCAGATGTCCGACGACAAAAGCACGGGCGAGGCCCCTTCGCTAACCGGATTGCAAGGCAATCCACCCTATCCTTGGTTTCATCCGATTTACAGCCAGACGGACCGATCCAGAGAATGTTGGAACTGAGCGTCAGGGCGTTTGCTCCATCCGCTATAGGCCTTGCCCTCCTCTCGGCGGCGACGGGCCTGTTCGGCGCGACCCAGGCCGAGGCCGGCGGCGGCGCGGCGAGCCTGCTCTACGAGCGCACGGTGATGACCGCCGCCAATGGTCGCTGCCGGCTGTTCACACCCCAGATCGCCGCGGCCCTCGACGCCTCCCGCATCCAGGCGCGAGGCGCCGCCCTGCGCTCCGGCGCCCGCTCGGACGACCTAAGGGAAGTCGAGCGTCGGGCCCGCTCCAGGGCCGATACGGTCGACTGCAGCTCCAAGGACATGAGCACCGCTGCAGACCGGGTTCGCAAAGGGTTCGAGGGCTATACCCGGATGATCAAGATGATCTATCCCGGCGATGTGGCCGGCTGGACAGCGGATCGGTCGGTGTCCCGTGACGGGATCCGCTGGATGCTGCTCCAGACGGGCGCCTTCGGCTGGGATCGCCTTCGGTTTGGCCTGACCGGCCAGCATGGCGAGCCGTCCCTGACGGCCGTGGGCATTTTCGCCGACGGCGCCAAGCCCTATGCCGCCCGCCTGGTCATCCGGGACCTGCAACGCACCAGCGGCCCCTATCTGGACCACCGGTCACGGGGCGTGGGGGGCAAGCTCTCGCTGCCCTCCAGGGTTCCCCCTCGTTCGGCCACCCGGGTGTTCACCGCCGAAGCGCGAGCGACCGCAGAACCCATGCTGCTGTTCGGCGAAAGCCGTGGCGGCTGGCGTTTCCGCTTCTCGCCGGCCGCCGGCCGGGCAATGGCCGAGCTGGACCCGCGGGAGGCCGTTGTGGTGGAGTTCCTGTTTGACGGACAGGGCGGCGGCGGGGTCCGCCAGGCCTATGTCGAGGTCGGCGACTTCGCGGCCGGTCGGGCCTTTCTGGCCGCCAGTCAGCGCTGAGGCGTAAAGGCGACTACGTTGTCTGCCGAGGCCGCCACCGGTTCCGGCTCGCTGGCTGTGAGCAGGACGGGAAGCCTCACCGTCACGGTCGTGCCCTCCCCCATGGCGCTTTCAATATCCATGTCGCCGCCATGCAGACGGGCGAAGGAACGCACCAGGGACAGCCCAAGACCCGTGCCCAGCGCCCTCCGTTCGGTGTTTCCCGCCTGTTCGAAGGGACGACCGAGCCTGTCCAGATCCTCGCGGGAGATCCCGACCCCGCTGTCGGCGACCACCAGTTCAAAGGCCCCATCCCGCCCTTGGGCTGTCACCGTGACGGCGCCGCCCTTGGGGGTGAACTTCAGGGCGTTCGAGACCAGGTTCAGGACAATCTGCTTGAGCGCCCGCCTGTCAGCGTCAATCTCCAGGGCCCTGGCTGGCAACAACCCCCTTAGCTGGACACCCGCCCCGTCGGCCTGGAGCCGCATAAGCCGCAGGGCCGCCGAGATGGCCTCGCGGGCGTCGAACGCCTCCCGCGACAGCTCAAACCGGTCGGCCTCGATTTTCGACATGTCCAGCACGTCATTGATCAGGTCCAGCAGATGGGACCCGGCCTCATGGATCAACTGCCCGTATTCGCCATAGCGGTCGGGCATGGGGCCGAACAGCCTGGACTTCATGATGTCCGAGAAGCCCATGATCGCATTGAGCGGCGTGCGCAGTTCATGGCTCATATTCGCGAGGAAGCGGGACTTGCCCGAGGCCAGGGCTTCGGCGTCGGCCCGGGCCTGCTCCAACGAAGCTTCGCGGGCCCGCTCGGTGGTGGCCTCCCGCACTATCACCAGCAGCATGTCATCGTCCGTGCGCCTGAGACTTGCGGCCAGCCAGCGATCCTGGGCTGTCAGGGGAGCAAAGCCGATCTCGGCCGACCCCGTTTCGATGGCCGTGCGGATGGCGCCCATCATTTCGTTTCGGTCGGTCGACAAACCCACAAGGCCGGCCTGGCGCAGGTCTTCGAGATCGACGCCTTCCGGAGCCCGGCCATGCAGAGATCGCACCCGGCCATGGGGATAGAGGACGATCAGCAGATGCGGCAGCCCGGACAGCAGCTTGCCGAGACGCGCGCCATCGGCGGCCAGCCGGTCTGCCTGCTCCAACTGCTTGCGCCTTGCCAGGACCAGTCCGACGCCCAGGCTGAGAGCAATCACCGCCAGGCCAAGCAGGCCTAGGCCCATGGCCAGAACGCCGGCCGGCGGTGACGGGGCGATGCCCAGCAACGCCACCAAGGCCGCCAGGGCTGCAGCGGCAACCGACAATGTGGCGCCGCCCGCCAGGACCCGCCCCCCGGACGCCAGCAGGGCCGCAACCAGCGGCGCCAGACACAGCACGCCCAGCGGTCCGGCCAGACCGCCGGACAAGACACAGCCCGACGCCCCCGCCACGGCGGCCGCTGCGAGCATCAGCCATGACCGGCCCGTGCGCGCGCCACCGACCTCTGCGTTCAGGAACTGTTCGGGGCGATCTTCGATCAAAAGAAGTCTGACGTCCTTCGCCGCAGAGTCGACGGTTAAAAAGCTTAGCTTTGATCGCGATCAGGCAGAAGCCGTATCAATCGCTGCGCGACCTTCGCTCTCCTGACCAAGTTTTGCTGAAACGGAATCGTAAGCGAGACCTGCAATAGCTGTCAGCCTGAGCAATCGAACCGCGAGGTTCGCAAAAGGGCAATGATGACTCAAACGGCTCGCCGGCCTGTCCTGGACCCTGAAACCGCGCCCCCTGCCGAGGACGCGCCGGGTCCTGTCGCCAGGAAGAAGACGCGCCGTCAGATGCTTCTCGACGACCAGAAGCGCTCCTTCCTGAGGATGGTCAGCCACGAGCTTCGCACCCCGTTGAACGCCGTCATCGGCTTTGCCGAGATCCTGTCCTGCGAACTCTACGGCCCCCTGGGCGCGCGACAGTACAAGGAATATGCCGAACATATCCGCCAGAGCGGGCACAAGCTTCTGACTCTGGTGAATCAGGTGCTGGAGATTGCCCGGCTGGAAGGACACGCCGTGGACCTGGATCTCCGCCCGGAGCCCCTGGACCACGCGCTTGAAGATGTCCTCGAACAACTCCGCGCCGAGATTCGCCAGACCGGCGTGATCGTCGATATCGGCGATGAAACCGCGCTTCCCAAGGTTATGGCGGATGGCCGGGGTCTTCGGACCATCCTGTTCAATCTGTTGAACAACGCCGTGACTTGGTCGCCGCCCGGTGGACAGATCAGTGTCTCGGCCACGGACCGCAGCGGCGTTGTGGAAATCACCATTTCTGACCGCGGGCCGGGGGTCGATCCCGCCGATGTTCCGCGACTGCTGCGGCCCTTCGAACAGGGGCAGTCCGCCCTGACCCGTTCCACCCACGGCACCGGTCTGGGCCTGCCGATCGTAGACGCCCTCTGCAAGGCCATGTCGGGTACTCTAAGCATCCGTTCAGCGCCGGGTCAGGGCCTGAGCGCCACGGTCGCCTTGCCCTCCGCCTGAGGTCGGGGTAGAGCGCCCGACGATGAGCGCCTCGATCGAAACAGACCTTCAGGATCTGAAAGACGAATTCGAAATCCTCTCCGACTGGGAGGAGCGCTATCGTCACATCATCGATCTGGGAAAGGCCCTGCCGCCCATGGGCGATCACGAGCGGTCGGAAGCCAACCGGGTGCGCGGCTGCGCCAGTCAGGTCTGGCTAATGACCGAACTGCATGAAGGCCGGATCGGCTATCGCGGCGATTCAGACGCCCACATTGTCCGCGGCCTGATCGCCCTGCTGCTTCGGCTCTATTCCGGTCGGACGGCGGAGGAGATTCTGGCCTTCGACGCCCGGGCTGCCCTGGCCAGCCTGGGCCTTGACGGGGCCCTGTCGACCCAGCGCACCAACGGCCTTGCATCCATGGTCGAGAGAATTCGACGGGACGCGGCGGACCAACTTCAGATCCGGGTCTGAGAGGTCACCGGCTGAAAAGTCGGGGCCGGGACGGTCCAGGCTCTAAATCAGAACGTTAGAGCATGTTCCGATAGCCGCTTCGCACTTATCGGAAAATGCTCTAGGCTTGACACTCAATCAGGTCCACCAAGTGACGACGGCGGCGATGTAGACGGAGGCGGCGAAGACGGCTGCTAGCTTGTCATAGCGTGTGGCGATGCGCCGCCAGTCCTTTAGTCGGCAGAACATCCGTTCGATGAGGTTTCGCTCACGGTAAAGCGGTCGGTTGAAAGGGTGTGGGTGCTTGCGGGTCGGATTGTTGGGGATGACGGGCAATGTGCCGCGCTCGATGAGGAACTGGCGTAGGCCATTGCTGTCGTAGGCGGTGTCGGCGGCGCAGAGCGCGGCGTGCGGAAGCGGTCCGAGCAGAGCCAGAGCAGCGCGCACGTCGCCGAGCTGACCGGGTGTGATCTCGAAGGCTATTGGCCGGCCCGAACCGTCGACGACGGCGTGGATCTTGGTCGTGCGCCCGCCGCGCGAGCGCCCGATCGCCTGGACCTGGTCCCCCCTTTTCCGCCCGCTGCCGAGCGATGGGCCTTGGAGGTGGTCGAGTCGATCAGTTGCGCCTCACCGGGAGCGACCTCCACCAACGCTCCAAAGAGCCGCCGCCAGACGCCCTGCATCGTCCAACGTCGGAAGCGGTTGTAGATCGTGGTGGGCGGTCCGTATCGGACAGGGCAATCCTGCCAGCGACATCCGCTCTTGAGCACATGGACAATACCGCTGATGACCCTGCGATCATCCACGCGGCGCGCACCAGGCCGGTTCTTCGGCAAGAACGGCTCGATTTTCGCCCACTGCTCGTCGCTGAACCAAAACTCGCTGGCCATGATCCTTCCTCCTGCTGAGTGTGAATCATGCTTCGCGAATTCAGATCAATAGTCTGATTGGGTTTTGACCCTAGGCCGCCCTGATGCCGCTGAAGGTCGTCCGCCGTTCTGAATGCAGGCCGATGACGGCATCATAGCCCAGGATCATGTCGACATTGACGCCATCCGACGCCAAGGGGAGGCGCAGCCAAAGGGTCGAGACATGGGCTGCGCCGCGCCAGGCAAGATTGTGGCTACCGACCCGCGGCCGGCGATCCTGAACCACCGCGTCCAGTTCCGTCCGCCAGTAGTCTCTGGCGCCGCCGCTATAGACTTCGCCCAGGGTCAGGCCGGTGATTTCACGACCATAGACGGGGAACAGGCCCGTGCCGGCGAGCCTCAGCCGGTAGTCAAGGCCTGGACCATCCCGCAGCACATCAATCAGGCTGACAGTCGGCAGCAGACGCTTGAAGGCCTCAGGACTGATGTCCCCGCGTGCGGGCAAGCGTCCGCATCGGCGCAATGCGGCCCAGTAGCTGAACAGCTCTTCGTGGGCGCGGGCAGCAATCGCCGATGCGCCCAGTTGCGCGACCATCTACAGAATCCTTAACAACCCCTTGGAATCACCTGTGATTCACTATCGCTTAACCCCCGAATCGGGAGCAAGCGGAAATCGAGGCCACAGCAAAGATTCTGTGAATGAGTCAACAATGAATCTTCGGGACCCACTGGCGCCGGTCCCAGAGTCAGAAAAGCCCGCCGGCGCGAAACGCCGGCGGGCCTTGAATCCTGCATCAGGTCGACTTGAGTCTAACGGCGCTTCTTGGCCTGACGTCCGCCCTGGCCGAGGCCCATTTGCTTGGCCAGATCAGAACGGGCCTTGGCGTAGTTCGGCGCGACCATGGGGTAATCCTTGGCCAGGCCCCATTTGGCCCGGTAATCTTCCGGGCTCATGTCGTACTTGGTCCGCAGGTGGCGCTTCAGCGACTTGAACTTGCGGCCGTCCTCCAGACAGATAAGGAAATCGGGCGTGATCGAACGCTTCACGGGGACCGCCGGCTCCTTCGGAACGATCTCGACCGTCTCAACGCCGGTTACAACACCGCTCAGCGCCTTGTGGACCGATTGGATCAGGTTCGGAATTTCGCTCGCCGCAACTGTGTTGTTGCCCAGATAGGCCGACACGATATCGGTCGTCATTTCGATAATGGCGGATTTGTCTTCCATGTCGCTCTGTTCCATTTTGGCTGACTTGCCCGGGACCTTGCCCCCGGCGAATGTTCGGTTAAATGGGGCATAGTCTGTGTCGAGTTTCAATACAACCCCGCATCAGATATTCAAAGTGACAGTACAGGCCGATTTTGGATTTCAATCCCCGAAAGCGGACCAAGCAGTTTCAGATGCCGGAAATGGGTTCATTTTTTGATTGTACCCCGGGCAGACTGAAGACAGCCTGGCCGGGCTGCGGGGCGCCAGGGCACTTTCAAATCAGAATCAGCTTCCGGGGTTCGCCCGGTCCAGAAAGACCGGGCGCTGGATCAGGGACAAGAAATGCTCGGCGCGCACCCGGCGAAGGGCGAGCTGGTCCGTTCGAGTATGTGCTATCGGCCGAAATCGCGACCCAGGGCCAGCATGGCGGCGCGTTGGGGCGTGGAGAAGCTGTCGACCGCAGCCTCTTCCCCCTCCCGGATCGCCCGCACGAGATTGGGAGTCAGGGCCGAGGACAACGCCCAGTTCCAGTAGCGGAGAACGGTTTGCGCGCGATCGACCGCGATGGAGTCGAAAACGGTCAGCACCCGCTCCAGCGCCGGCGAGATATTGCCGGCCGCATCCGTTTCCGGCCTGCGCAATCCCCGCCAGAGTGAGCGCACCGCCGCGCGGGGCAGGCCCGTCGCCTTGCAGAGGATCGCGAGGGACTCCCCGCCCGTATCGGTGAGAATCTTGGCGCCGGTCATCGGCTTGATACCCGACAGATAGCTGATTTCTTCGGTCAGTTCGCGGGACAGCCCCCGTTCAGCTTCCTGCACCGCCTCGTCCAGGCTGCCGAACCGGCTGCGGGCGATGGCGCTGCGATTGCGTTGTCTACGCTCGATGAACTGCAGAGCCTTGCGGGTCAGAGGATCCCGCCACCCCTCCTCCGCCGCCATGCTGAATACGTCGCTTACGGCGTCCTGAAGGACTTCTCGCGAGACGGCGAACCGCTGCAGAATAGCGCGCCGGCTGTCGGCGTCAGCCCACCAGAAGACGATATAGGCATGACTCGGCCGCAACTCCTGACGTTTGAGCAACAGGGAGGCATGCCTGAGGTTTTCCCGGCTGGACGCCACGATCATCTCGATTGCGCCATGGCTCAACCTGGCCAGGTCGTTACGCAACAGGGCCTCGATGACGGGATCTTCCCGTTGCTGGACCAGCACATCGGCAACCGTTTCACCCACGCCGCGCCGCTGGGCGATCATGCGGCGGTGGTCCATGTCGGAGAACAGTGCGCAATCGATCAGATCGGCGTCCCCAAGGGAGGGGCAGTTTTCCAGTAGGGCTCCTGCGACAGAGATATCGTCCCGCAAAAGCATGCGAGCCAGTGCCGAAGGAATATCCGCAAGATTGGCCAGTCGCCGCGCGACCTTGGCCCGTTCCTCTGGCGCAGCTTCACGCAGCACCTCGATCAGCAGGTCGGCCGTCATGGCCCGCTCGAAGGCGTTGACCCGGCTGGCCGGAAGGCAGACCACGTCGGCCAGGCGCTTCAGCAGGCTGGCCCTGGAGCGCACGGAAGCCGGCGACGCCGGGGCGTCGTCCAAAGACCCGGCGCCGGGGGACGGGGTGCGCGAAAGGGCGGGCTCGCTCATGTTGGCTCCGGCTGCAGGGGACAGATTATGTCCGGTGCATTAACTAGCCGTGACGAACCCGCCAGATCGGCCAGGGTATGGCCCGATAGACGTGAGAAGTCCATCGGACCGAACCAGTCCCTGACCTGTTGAACCAGAGCCTGTTTCAATGTTCTGACCGCTTGGATCAAAAAGGGACAGGCGCCCGGGTCCTATTGGAACTCGGGCTCGACCCATTCCGGCCAGATATCGGGCAGGTCGGAGGAAACGCTGTTGGGGTACTGCGGCGCACGCTTCTCGAGGAAAGAGGTCACGCCTTCCTTCGCATCGCCCTGGGCGCCCCGGAACATGATGGCCCGGCTGTCGGACTTGTGAGCTTCCATGGGATGGGACGCGCCGGCGTTGCGCCAGAGCATCTGGCGGGTCAGGGCGATACTGACGGGCGCAGTATTGTCGACGATCTCGCGGGCCAAGGCGCGCGCCGCCGGCAGCAGGTCATCAGGCTCGTGCAGCGACCGGACCAGACCACCGTCAAGGGCCTCCTGGGCGCCGAACACCCGGCCGGTATAGCACCATTCCAGGGCCTGCTGCATGCCGACCAGCCGCGGCAGGAACCAGGAGGACGCCGCTTCGGGCGTGATGCCGCGACGGGCGAACACAAACCCGAACTTGGCGGCCGTGGAGGCCAGGCGGATGTCCATCGGCAGCTGCATGGTGACGCCGATGCCCACGGCGGCGCCATTGATGGCCCCGATGACCGGCTTCAGGCAGTCATAGATTCGCAGGGTCAGGCGACCGCCGCCATCGCGATAGACGCCGTTGACCTTGCCTGACTCACGGGTGTCGTTGCCCTGTTTGGCGTAGTCAAACGTCGCGCCGCCGCTGCCGAGATCTGCGCCCGCGCAGAAGGCCCGGCCGGATCCGGTCACGATCACCGCCTTGACCGCGTCATCGGCGTCGATAGCGTCAAAGGCGTCGATCATCTCGAGCATCATCTGGCCGGTGAAGGCGTTCATCCGGTCAGGCCGGTTGAGCGTTATGGTCGCGATGCCGTCTTCAACGGAATAGAGGATGGTTTCGTAGTTCATTTTGCGACTCCTAGGGGCGGTTCAGTGTTTCCTGACGCCCAAGCAATCCTATGGACCCCACGGAAAGCAAGACGCCCTCATGACTTGGGCTCCATTACGATCCCGATCGGGCGCGATCCCTGGAGATGGCGTGCTTCAGCCCTCGTATCGGGTGCCTGCTGTCCTTGATATCTAGGCCGCGACGACGCCTCGCGACGGGTCCACGGCCTGTGATCTTCAGGCCGCCCGCTGCCCGGGCGTGAAACTGACGCCCAGGCTCCGGATCGCATGGACGAAATTGTTCGGCGCAATATCGATCTCGCCGTTCCAGCGGATATCAGGGAACCGGCCCAGCATCTGGCGCCAGGTCTCTTCCAGCTGCAGCTGGGCGACCCGCTTGCCGATACAGACGTGGGGACCGTAGCCGAAGGCGATATGCTTGTCAGCATTGGCGCGGGTGACATCCAGGCGGTCAGGATCGGCAAACACCGTCTCGTCCCGGTTGGCGGCTCCGTAATACATGACCACCTTCTGCCCCTCGAGGATGGTCTGGCCGTTGACCACCGCATCCCGGGTCGCCGTGCGGCGCATGTAGATCACGGGGCTGACCATGCGGATGAACTCGTTGACGGCGCCGGGAAGCAGGCTGGCGTCATTGATCAGCTTCTGCCGCTCGGCCGGATGTTCGGTCACCAGCTTCATGGACCCGGACAGGGTGTTGCGGGTGGTGTCATTGCCGGCAAAGACGATCAGCAGCCAGGACCCGTCCAGATACTCGTCTGACAGCAGCTCCCCCTCGACCTGGGCGCGGGCGATGGCGCTCATGAGGTCCGGCTGGGGGTCGGCACGGCGCTTGTGGAGCATGGCCCGGCCATACTCGAACATCTCTTCGACATTGCTGTTGAAGTCCTGGATGAACTGCATCAGCTCCAGGGTCGGCTGGGCCGGCGCGGCGGCCTGCTCCGCCGCCAGGTTCTGGGCCATTTCCAGATAATGCATCCATTTCAGGAATTTCGGCCGGTCCTCTGCCGGCACGCCGAGGATCTCGCACAGGGTGAACAGCGGCAACTGCGAGGAAAACGCCTCGACCATGTCGCATTCGCCCCGCGCCGCCATGGCGTCCAGCAGACGGGTCACCTCAGCTCGGACCTTCAGGGTCAGATCCCGCAGGTAGCCCGGGGTGAAATAGGGCATATGCTCTCGGCGCAACTGCATGTGGTTTGGTTCGTCCATGTTGATCATGGCGTCCATCGAGGCCCGGTACAGCAGGGCATGCCGGCTTTCGGGCTTGCCAATGGCCATCAGGATTCCACCCCGCGCCGAACTGAACGTCTCCGGGTCACCATTGACGGTCATGACATCGGCATGGCGGGTCACGGCCCAGAACCCCGGGCCGCCCAACGGCTCCGGATGCCACATGACCGGCGCCTCGGCCCGCATCCGGGCGAAATCGGCATAAGGCTGGCCCTGCATGAAGCGGCCGATGTCCGCCAGATTGACTCCCTCCAGGGTCGGATAGGTCAGGGAACCACCGGGACCGGCACGGCCCTCGACGACGGTCTGGCTAAGCAGCTGCATGGGAGTCTCCGGCCCGTTTGTTCGGTATTGGGGGTCTAGACTAGGTTGTTCCAGCCGGGCGCCAAGCCGTGACCCCACGTCAAAGGCAAAGTCTGTGAGCCGCCAGCCGGTCATAAAAGGGGCGGGCGGCGTCGGCGATGGCCTGAAGATGGCCGGCAAGCGCCGGTCGGGCTTCGCTGACCGGCGGTGCAAAGCCCGTCGACCGTTCAACGGCGTCATACCAGGCCGGGGCCCAGACCCCATCGCTGTCGCGAGGGCCGGGCGGCCAGGCCAGCATGGTTTCCGAAAAGGAAATTTGCAACGCCTCGCACAGCCGGTTCAGCATGGCCCGGGGCGAGGTCAGCACATCGCGCCCCTCGACAACAGGCGGGGCGTGGCCCAGCCGGTCGCATTCACGATCAAAAAGCTCGGCCTGTCGTTCGAAGCCGATGTCGGCCAGGGTCACATCCTCCCGCTTGACGGCATAGCTGGCCAGGACCGGCTCAGGCTGGCGGATCAGGAAGGCGTTGCGACAATGGGCCGTCCAGTCGATATCCGCGCCTGGTGGAATATGGTGGGTCATGTGCTTCTGATAGAAGACCTCGGTGCCACTCGGGCCAGGCCCTGAAAGTGTGCGGATGACCGCGCTCCGGTCAGTGGGCTGCGAGGCCAGGACGGCATCCCGCATCGGATGGTCGAGGCCCGTCTCCAGCAGGTAGGCGGCGTAGAAGGGCTCGTCGACCACCGCCGTGTCCGGGCGATTCTCGAAGCTGCGCATCATGGCCGTAGAGATGTTGCGGGGGCCTGACCACATGGCGATCCGGATGGTCAAAGGCCGGCCTCACGATCCTTCAGCGCTTCATACAGGCCCCTTAACCGCGCGGTGAGCGGACCCGGAAGTCGTTCGCGCAGGACCCGCCCATCGATCTGGCGCACCGGCGTCAAGCCACCGAAGGTGCCAGTCACGAAGGCCTCATCCGCGGCAGCAGGATCCTCCGCCGGATAGTCGCCCAGGGCGATGGGAATGTCGTTCGACCGGCACAGGGCGATGACATTGGCCCGGGTCACCCCGTTAAAACAGTAGTCACCTCGCGAGGTCCTGACCTGGCCATCCTTGACCCAGAAGAGGTTGGTGGCGTTACAGCTGGAAACAAAGCCGTGCGGATCCAGCATGATCCCCTCGTCGGCCCCCAGTCGGATGGCCTCCTGCAGGGCGATGATCAGATTCAGCCGGCTGTGGGAGTTCAGCCGCATGTCGAACATCGAGGCGGGACTGCATCGGATCGATACCGTCGCCAGGGTCAGGCCCTCCGTGACGATGGCGGGACTAGGCGATTTCCATTCGGCCAGGATCACCACGGTCGGATTGCCCAGGGCATTGCGCGGGTCCTGGTTGGCCGCCGCCTTGGGACCCCTGGTCACCATCAGGCGCAGATGGACCCCATCTGTCATCTCATTGGCCGCCAGAAGCTGGTTCAGGGCCTCGACCACGCCCTGCCGGGAGAGGCCAATGTCCAGGTCGATGGCCGCAGCGCCCGCGAACAGACGGTCCAGATGGGCGTCCAGAAAGACCAGCGTCCGCTTGTGGAGCCGCAGCCCTTCCCAGACCCCGTCACCGACCACGAAGCCTGCATCGAAGATCGAGACCTTCGCTTCCGATTTCGGAACAAGCGCCCCGTTGAGCCAGACCAGGGCGGTCGCGTTGCGTGGATCAGCGGCGAAATCCTGACTGCCGGCCATGATAGTCCTCGAACCATTGAAGCCCGCTCCTTAGCGGTTCCGGCCGACCACACCAAATCTGCAGGCGAAACGCCACGTCATTCCTTAACGGCGCCCCCTTGAGCCCGCCGTCTGGACGCGCTTCTATCCGACAACTCAACTGAACAACGATAACCGCCCAAGCCGGTGGATCCGAGGAAGCCCATGCACCCGACCATTTTCGCCCAGAGCCACCCCGACCGCGCCGCCTATATCATGGCCTCGAACGGCGAGACGGTGACCTACAGGGAGCTGGACGAACGCTCCAACCAGGGGGCCCAGCTATTCCGGTCCCTGGGACTGGGGGTCGGCGACGTGATCGCTGTCTTCATGGACAACAATCCCCGCTATTTCGAGATCGCTTGGGCCGGACAGCGGTCAGGCCTCTACTACACTTGCATCTCGTCCAAACTGACGGCCAGCGAGGTCGAATACATCCTCAAGGACTGCGGCGCGAAGGTGCTGATCACGTCGGCGGCCATGGGCGCCGTGGCGGACGAGGTCGCCGCCCTGGCGCCGGACCTCAAGCTCTACATGGTCGGTGGGACACGCGGCCCCTATGAAAGCTTCGAGGACGCCCGCGCCGCCATGCCCGCCACGCCGATCGCCGATGAGACGGCCGGCTCAGACATGCTCTACTCTTCCGGCACAACCGGACGGCCCAAGGGCGTCAAGCCCGCCCTGACCGGCGCCCCGATCGATGCGCCCAACGCCCTGCAGATGATGACCCAGGCCCTGTTCGGCTTCCCGGACGGCTGCGTCTATATCTCTCCTGCCCCGCTGTACCATGCAGCGCCCCTGCGCTGGTGCATGAGCGTCCACAAGCTGGGCGGGACTGTCGTGGTGATGGAGCGGTTCGACCCCGAGAACGCCCTGGCCCTGATCGAAAAATACAGGGTTCAGTGCGGCCAGTTCGTGCCGACCCATTTCGTCCGGATGCTGAAACTGCCGGAAGAGGCGCGCAGCCGCTACGACCTGTCCTCAATGACCTCGGCGGTGCATGCTGCGGCCCCCTGCCCTGTGCCGGTCAAGGAACAGATGATCGCCTGGTGGGGCCCGATCATCCACGAATACTATGCCGGAACCGAGGGCAACGGCTTCTGCTACATTGGCTCGGCCGACTGGCTGAACCACAAGGGATCCGTCGGCAAGGCTGTGATGGGCGAGCTTCGCATCTGCGACGAGGAGGGCGATTCCCTGCCGCCGCGGGCCGAAGGTCAGGTCTATTTCGAGAATGGACCGCCGATCAACTACCACAACGACCCGGTCAAGACCGCCGAGAGCTACAACAAGCACGGCTGGACCAGCCTGGGCGATGTCGGCTGGATGGATGAGGACGGGTTTCTCTATCTGACCGACCGCAAGAGCTTCATGATCATCTCGGGGGGCGTGAACATTTACCCGCAGGAGATCGAGAACATCCTGGTCACCCATCCCAAGGTGACTGATGCGGCTGTGGTCGGCGGCCCCGACGAGGAAATGGGCGAAAAGGTCATCGCGGTCATTCAGCCTGCGGACCTGTCAGCCTCCCGCGAGGAACTGGCCGCCGAATTGATGGCCTACTGCCGCGCCAATCTCAGCCATGTGAAGACCCCCCGGGTCTTCGACTTCATGGACGAACTGCCCCGCCACGCAACGGGCAAGCTCTACAAACGCCTGATCCGCGACGCCTATTGGGGCAAGTCGGACTCGAAGATCGTCTGAGCCCGTCAGGGCAAGCCTGGCTTGAGAGCGATGGCCGCCCGTGGCATGTCGCCTCTCAAGGCCATGAAACCGGAACTCCAGGAAGGAATATCGCGATGAAAGAAGTTGCGTACAACGATCTGCACACCTTGGTCGGCCAGGAAGTGGGCGTCAGCGACTGGGTCGAAATCACGCAGGAGCGTGTGAACCAGTTCGCCGAGGCCACGGGCGACCACCAGTGGATACACGTCGATGTCGAACGGGCGACCCGTGAAATGGGCGGCCCCATCGCCCACGGCTACCTGACCCTCTCCCTGATCCCGTTCCTCGGCGCCGGCCTGCTGCGCGTCAGCGGCGTGACCCGGGGCATCAACTACGGCTCGGACAAGGTGCGCTTCACCAATATGGTCCGCGTCGGAAAGAAGGTGCGCATGCGCCAGAAGCTGCTGGCCGTCGAGGCCAAGGCTGGCGGCCTGCAGATGAAGAACGAATGCACCATCGAGATCGAGGGTGAAGAGCGTCCGGCCTGCGTCGCCGAGACGATTTCGGTGATCTACGGCTGACCTGAGCCCGCTGAGGACATCGACCGGAAACAGGGCCTCCCGGCCGCGCCGATGGCGCGGGCGGGAGGCCTTTTCTTTAGTCGCCCTGGGAGCGGCCGGCCATTTCACTGGCCAACCGGCGCAACAACCGGACAGATTCGTCAGCCTGGGATGTCATATCAACGTCAGAAAGGAATTCGACCGCTAGAATTTCGGCGCGCCTCCAGGCTGTCCTGGCCTCGTAGCACCGGCCAGATTGTTTCATCAGGATCCGGAAGGTGGGCGGCAGGGGCGTAAAGGGCGGCAGGGAAAGTCTAGCGCCCACGTCGCTGATATCCCGCACCGTGGCGGCAAGCGTCAGATCGTGAGGACCGTAGACCACAGTGCAGGCCAGAAAGCAGCGATGGCGGGTCGCCTTGCGCTCGACAAATTCCGGCGAAGCCGGCTGCGACAGTTCAATACTCATGACCGTTTTCCAGCCCGGACGCCTGTTCTCGCAGACTGTCCCATGACCCGATCATCCGCCTACAGGATGAAGAAACATCAAAGACCAGCACGGCGCCCCCGCGACCGGTTGGCGCGCCGCCCCCCTTTGATGGATCAGGCGACAGCCTGTCGGGTTGCCTCGGCCGGACGCGGTGGCGGCCTCAGGCAGAAGCTGTAGTCGCCATCAAATGGAGTCAGATGCCAGGATCCCGGCGGGGCCTCTGCCGAAGGATCGCCATACAGCAAATGAATATGGTGACGGGCATCCAGCCGCCTTGGGTAGCGGCGCCAAGGACTCCAGGGCGGCATTGACCACCGACATTCGAACACGGGCCGCGCCCATTTTCCGCCCTGAACCGGTCAGGCCGTGCATCGACGCCGGAATCGCCCGGACCTCGAGATCCCTTCTGGCGACAAGGTCGGCGATCTCCAGGGTCGGCTGATCCAGCTGGGTCTCTTTGGAGAAATAGGCCGGCAGATCGCCGGCCAGTCTACTGTTCGCTTCAAGGCCCAGCAGGACGGCCTGGTCAGTCCCGGCCGGCATGGCCCGGGCATCAGCCAGTCCAGGCCAGACTGGGAGCGAACCGGCTACCAAGCCCAATCGCACAGGGGCCGGTGGCCGGCCCGTCCGACAGCTCCAGTTCGCGAATAAGCACTGAGGACCTGCCCGGTCTGCTCCGAAGGCCAGGCTGGTGACCTTGGCGCCCAGACGGCTCCGCCGGATGACGGAACCGCTTCCCTAACCCCAAATGTGCTCAGAGACGCTTAGGACCGGGCTTTCGCCGCTTCGTCCATCCGCTTTTCAAAACTGTGGATCTCGGCCTCGGCCCTGTCGGTGGCGTAGCCGTAGCGTTCCTGGATCTTGCCCAGAAGCTGATCTCGCTTGCCGGCGATCACGGTCATGTCGTCGTCCGTGAGCCTGCCCCACTGTTGTTTCACGTTGCCGGTCATTTGCTTCCAGGCGCCTTCGATGCGGTCCCACATGGCGGATCTCCTTCACAGATTGACGAAGCACGCGACCTTCGCAGCTCCTGCCAGTGAAAACCCCTTCCAGGCCGAGGAGTTGCATGCGGGATCGGATTGACCCGCGCCCGGCTGGCGGACAAGTTGGTGCTCCCGTCGCGCTTGGCGTCGACCCCCACAGCAGGAATCTCCATGAACAGGCGCGAAGTCCTGGCGGCCACCGCCGCCGCCGCCATTCTTCCAGGTCAAGCCATGTCCGCCAGTCCCTCCGCGCCCAAGCCTCCCGTCGTGAAAAAGGTCCCGAAGCGAATCGAGCAGCTGGGCCGGGTCCGGATCGACAACTATGCTTGGATGAAGGACGACAACTGGCAGGCCGTGCTGCGCGATCCGTCCCTGATCAAGGCGGACGTCAAGGACCACCTGACGGAAGAGAACACCTACACCCGTGCCATGCTAGCCGGCACGATCAGCCTCCAGGCCGACATGTTCGAGGAGATGAAGGGCCGCATCAAGGAGGACGATTCCTCGGTCCCGTCCCCCGACGGTCCCTGGGACTATTACAGCCGCTATGAGAAGGGCGGCCAGCACCCCCTGTTCTGCCGCCGGCCCCGGGGCCAGTCCGAGGGTGAGGAAGTGTTGCTGGACGCTGACGCCCTGGCCGAGGGCAAGGCCTATTCCGAGGTCAACGCCGCTGAACACAGCCCGGACCACAAGCTCTTCGCCTATGCCGAAGACTCGCAGGGCTCAGAGTATTATCAGATCTTCGTCAAGGACCTCGAGACCGGAAAGGTGCTCGATGGGCCGATGGAGAGCGGTTATGGCGACGTCACCTTCTCGCCGGACAGCCAATACATCTTCTGGACCCACCGCGACGAGAACGGCCGTCCGGACAAGGTGTTTCGACGCCCGGCGCGTGGCGGCGCCGGCAGCGATGTCATGGTGCATGAGGAAACCGACGAGGGCTTCTTCATGGGCGTCGGCACCTCGGCCTCTAACGCCTACATCGCCATCGCCTGCGGCAATCAGGAAACCAGCGAAGTCTGGCTGATCCCGGCCGAGACCCCCACGGCGGCGCCCACCCTGTTCGCCGCCCGTTCCGGAGGCGTCCTTTATGACGTCGAGCATTGGGATGGTCAGTTCATCATCCGGACCAATGCCGACGGCGCCGTGGACTTCAAGCTCTGCACCGCCGCTCCGGGCGCCACCGAACGCGCCGCCTGGAAGGACTGGATCGCCCACAAGCCCGGACGGTTCATCGTCGGCGTCGGGGCCTTCAAGGACCATCTGGTCCGGCTGGAGCGGATCAGCGCCAACAACCAGATTGTCATCACCTCGCGGGCCGACAGGTCCGAGCGCCCGATCGCCGTGGACGAGGAGGCCTATGTCCTGGGCCTGGAAGGCAGCTACGAATTCGACACCCCGGTGATGCGCTACACCTACCAGTCGCCGACCACGCCCAAGTCCTGGTTCGATTATGATATGACCAGCGGGGCCCGGACCCTGCGCAAGACCCAGGTCATCCCTTCGGGTCATGACCCCGCCAACTATGTCGCAAAGCGGCTCTACGCCAAGGCGGCCGACGGCGCCGAGGTGCCGATCACCGTCCTGATGAAGAAGGGAACCAGGCTGGACGGCTCCGCGCCCCTGCTGGTCTATGGCTATGGATCCTATGGCCTGCCCACCGAGCCCAACTTCTCGATCCGCAATTTCAGCCTCATCGACCGGGGCTGGATCTGGGCCATCGCCCATATTCGCGGCGGCTCGGAAAAGGGCTGGGGCTGGTTCCAGGACGGGCGGAAATTCAAGAAAAAGAACAGCTTCACGGATTTCATCGCCTGCACAGAGCATCTGCACCGCAATGGCTTTGGCAAGCCGGCCCGCACCGTGGCCTATGGCGGCTCGGCGGGCGGCCTTCTGATGGGCGCCGTAACCAACATGCGGCCGGACCTCTATGCCGGGATCATCGCCGCCGTGCCGTTCGTCGACGTGATCAACACCATGAGCGACACGTCCCTGCCGCTGACGCCGCCGGAATGGCCCGAATGGGGCAATCCTATCGAGGACCCGGTCGCCTATGACTACATGGCCAGCTACAGCCCCTACGACAATGTGGCCCGCAAGGCCTATCCGGCGGTCCTGGCCACCGGGGGCCTGTCCGATCCCCGGGTCACCTACTGGGAGCCCGAGAAATGGGCCGTCAAGCTGCGGGAACACACCACCAGCGGCCGTCCCGTCCTGCTGAAGATCAATATGGATGCCGGTCATGGCGGCGCCTCGGGCCGTTTTGATTTCCTGAAGGAGATCGCCCTGGACTACGCTTTCGCCGTCTGGGCGGTGGACAAGGGATGGACCAGGGCGTGATCCTGCGGGACGCCCTGCCGTCGGACGCCGGCGCCCTGGCCGCCATCTATGGCGACGCCTGCCTGAACGGCTTCGGCACGTTCGAGGAGGCGCCGCCGCCAGCCGCCGAGATGCTTCGGCGGCTGGAAGAGGTGAAGGCCTGTGGCCTGCCCTATCTGGTCGCCGAGCGGGAGGGGACTGTGGTCGGGCTGTGTTACGCTAGGCCCTTCCGGCCCCGCTCAGCCTATCGGTTCACGGTTGAGGACAGCGTTTATGTGGCGCCTGAGGCCCATGGGACCGGCGTCGGCCGGTTCATGCTGCAGGCGCTGATCACTCGCTGCGAGTCGCTCGGCCTTCGCCAGATGACCGCCGTGATCGGCGACAGCCTGAACGCCGGCTCCATCGGCCTGCATGCGTCCCTGGGCTTTGACCATGTCGGCGTGCTGACGTCGGTCGGGTTCAAGCTCGGCCGGTGGGTCGATGTGGTGTTCATGCAGCGGGCCCTCAACGCCGGCGATGCGACGCTTCCGGATGCTGAAGGGCTTTATCTGTCTGAGACTTGAAGCTGTGCCGGTCCGGCTTGAAAGGACGGACAGTTGGACGTTGGCTGGGGAACTAGGACTCGAACCTAGAATGACGGTACCAAAAACCGGAGTGTTACCATTACACCATTCCCCAGCAGGAACGCCCGGAGGGACGTGAACGCCCCGCGAGGAGGGGGGAGATAGCGCAGCCGGGCGGACGATGCAACGGGGTGCGTGACAGTCCTTGCGGGGTTTGATCGCCTCCTCTATACAGCCGCTCCTCAAGTCGGAGTGTGGCTCAGTCTGGTAGAGCACCGCGTTCGGGACGCGGGGGTCGCAGGTTCAAATCCTGCCACTCCGACCATTTTCCCATCATGGCGATTCGTTTGGTTTTACGCGAGATGCCGGCTGCGGCCGGGGATTTGTTGCGTCGTGTTCATTTGACCGCAACGCCGGAACCGCTAGCGTAGAAACAACCAAACCCCGGGGTTTTTGATGAAGCAGTTCCTGTTGACCGTGGCCGGCGTCTTTGTCGGGCTGCTTCTTTTCGTCGTGATCATTCCGGTGGTGCTGATCGGCGGGCTGATCGGGTCCGCCATGAAGAGCGCCGAGGGCCCGGCGACACCGGCCGCTGCGGTCCTGGAGTTGGACCTGCGCAGCGGCCTGACCGACCAGGACCCCCAGAATCCCTTTGCTGTGTTCGGCGGCGGCGGCCAGTCGGTCATGTCCGTCATCCAGACCCTCAAGGCCGCCGGCGCCGACAGCAAGGTCAAGGGCGTCTTTATCCGCCTGCCGGAGGGCGGCATGGCCCCGGCGGCGGCCGATGAGCTGCGCCAGGCCTTCCTGCGCTTCCGGGCGACCGGCAAGCCGATGCTGGCCCACAGCCAGGGCCTCTACCCCTCGGGGGCGGTCACATCGACCTATATGCTGGCGGCGGCCTCTGGCGAGGTCTGGATGCAGCCGGAAAGCGCCTTCCAAGCCACGGGCATGCAGGTCGAGGACATCTTCTTCAAGCGTCTGTTCGACCGGTACGGCGTCAAGGCCGAATTCGAGCAGCGCCGCGAGTACAAGAACGCCGTCAATCCCTACCTCCATGACAACTACACGCCGGCCCATCGCGAGGCCCAGCTGTCCTGGATGGGGTCCATCTATCGCACCGCCCTGGTCAGCGCCGCAGGCGATCGCAAGATGGCGCCCGAGGCGCTGATCACGGCCATCGAGGCTGGCCCCTGGTCGGCCGATCAGGCCAGGTCCAGGGGACTCATCGACAAGGTCGGACAGGTCAAGCAGGCCTCGGACTATATGCTGGCCAAGGCCGGCAAGGGCGCCAAGCTGGTCGATTTCGACGACTACGCCGTCAAGGCCGCCGCCGCCCCGAAGATGGGCGGCAACAGTTCAACCGTCGCTGTCATCGGGGCCGAGGGCGCCATCATGACCGGCAACGGCGATGGCGGAAATCCCTTCTCCGGCGACGACACGGTCTGGTCCGACACGGTTTCGGACGCACTCTATGCGGCGGCGGCCGACAAGTCGGTCAAGGCCGTGGTTTTCCGCGTGTCTTCGCCAGGCGGTTCGGACACGGCCTCGGAACAGATCCTGGCCGGCGTGAAGGCCGTAAGGGCCGCCGGAAAGCCGGTCGTGGTCAGCATGGGCAACTATGCGGCCTCCGGCGGCTACTGGATCTCGTCCCAGGCAGATTCGATCATCGCCCAGCCCACGACCCTGACCGGCTCTATCGGCGTCTATGGCGGCAAGTTCGCGCTGGGCGACGCCCTGGGGCGGTTCGGGGTGGATATCCGCAAGAGCCAGGTCGGCGGCGACTATGCCGGCGCCTTCGGGTCCCAGGAGGGGTTCAACCCGGCACAGCGCGCCGCCTTTGCCGGCTGGATGGACAGCATCTATGAGGGGTTCGTGGCCCGGGTCGCCGAGGGTCGCAACATGACCCCGGACAAGGTTCGCGAGCTCGCCAAGGGCCGTGTCTGGACCGGCGCCCAGGCCAGACAACTGGGCCTGGTGGATCGTCTCGGCGGATTCTATGACGCCGTGGATGAAGCCAAGCGCCTGGCCAAGATCAAGGGTGAGGTGAAGCTGAAGTTCATTGGCGGCGCCGGCTCCCCGTTTGAGGCCCTGGAAAAGGCCTTCGGCGCCAGCTCCGCTTCGGTTCGGACCCTCGCTGCTGCGGCCTGGGTGTTTGGCGACCCCAAGGCTGAGGCCGCCATGGACCGCCTGACCGAGATCCGCCTTCGGGAACGGGGCGCTACCGTCCTGGCCCCGACCACCAGCCTGACGCAGTAAGCGCTTCCGAAGGCTCATCGGCATCCCGGACGGCCCGCAGCAGGGCCGATCCGGGATCCAGGATGCGAAACGGGATCGGGCCAACTACCGAACCCGGAGCCCCGGCCCTGCCAGGCCCCGCACCGCCGGGCTGACGGGCTCCGATCGGGATGACCTTGCATTCTGACGGTTCATCCCGGACAGCCACAGCAATCAAGCCATGACCAGGCCCACCACACCCGTGATCCCGGACGGCCAGAAGGGGCGTTCCGGGGCCCAGGGTCGATCATGCAGGATAGGGAAGCTGCCCAATCCCGCTTCCGGGCG
Organism: Caulobacter sp.; assembly: GCA_029866155.1. Taxonomy (GTDB): domain Bacteria; phylum Pseudomonadota; class Alphaproteobacteria; order Caulobacterales; family Caulobacteraceae; genus Caulobacter. The sequence goes on from JARWZW010000049.1 coordinate 58,571, forward strand.
CCGCCGCTCCACGCCGCAAAGCTGAGGCCGGGGGGACGCAGCATTCTGACGGGTCATCCCCAACCGCCTCAGCGCTCAAGCAAGGACCAGACCCAGCACGCCCGTCAATCCGAGCGGCCCGAAGGGGCGATCCGGGATCCAGGGTTGACCAGGCAAGGATTGGGACGCTGCGAACCTGGCGCCCCTGCCGTTCCCGGTCCCGGTGCTTGATCACTACTGGCAGCCAGCGTGGAAACCTAGGAAACGCCCCAAAGAAAAAGGGCGGCGAGGTTGCCCTCGCCGCCCTTCCCTTGACCTTGAGAGGTCGCGACTACCAGCGCTTGGTGATGCTGATGAAGCCGCGGCGACCGCGCACGTCGTACAGGTTCAGAGCCGCGGTACCGATGCGGAACTGACCAGCCGACTGGGACGGAGGCGCCTCGTCGAACAGGTTCTGGACGCCGACCTGGAAGGTCCAGTCATCCATGCGCTTGCGGACGGAGAGCGAGTGGTAAGCAGTGAACTCGTTGAACTGCTTGTAGTAGACATTGATCGGCAGGACCGACAGAGCGCCCGGGGTGGCGAGACCACCCGTCGCGGACAGGAAGCTCGTGCAGACGCCGGTCGTGCGCACGCCACCCGTGGGGGTGAAGTTGCAGGTGTTGCTGTAACGGGTCGACGGGAAGACGTCGCCACCGAAGTCTTCGGTGTCGGACTGCTTGCCGATCAGGTCGGAAGCCCAGAACACCGTCCAGTCGCCGCGGTCGAACCGGAGGCTCATGTTACCGGTGAAGTCAGGCTCGCTCGTCTCGCCGTTGCTGTCTTCAACGGCCGCGCCACCGAGGAGAACCGTGGTGTCACGGGTCGTCCAGGTGAACTGGCTGTCGAAGGTCAGGCGACCAATGTCGAACTCATGCTCATAGCGGACCGTAAGATCGATACCGCGGTTCACCTGCTCAGCAACGTTCACGTAGCTGTTGTTGATGGTTATGATTTCGTTCGGACGCAGGGCGGCCGTGGACGGGTTCCGCGAGAACAGCGTGCAGAAGGGCTCGGCGGCGAAGTTGTTCGAGGTGTAGCACTGCCGAACAATGTTGGCCGAACCGAACTGGCGAATTTCATCGTTGACCAGGAAGTCGAAGTATTCGACGGCCACGGACAGGTCGATGAAGCTCGGGGTCCAGATCACGCCGACGGTGTAGGCGTCGGAGGTTTCCGCATCGAGGATGCCGAGACCGCCACCGGTGACGACCAGGGCGCTGGAGGTGCCGGCGCCGGTGTAGCCGGTGGGCACGCCAGCTGCGGCGCAGTTAGCCTGGATCAGCGGGTTGGGATCGTCTTCCCAGGTGATGCAGGAGTCGATCGCGCCCTGGTTGGTGAAGCTGGTCTGGTTGGCCAAGTAGAGTTCGTACAGGGCCGGAGCGCGGAACGAGGTGCCCTTGCTGGCGCGGATGCGCCAGTCAGGGGTGATCTGCCAGTTGAGGCCGATCTTGTAGGTCGAACCTTCGCCGTAGCTGTCATACTGGGTGTAACGGCCGGAAGCCTGGAAATCGAGGCTTTCGATGCCCGGCAGGCCCTTCAGGACCGGCACTTCGAACTCGGCGAAGAGTTCGTTGACCGTGTCGTCACCGGCCGTGCGGCCAGCCGAGGTGGAACCCCAGAGGTTGCCGCTCTTTTCGTTGAACCCGGGGGTGTCGTCGATCTCGTCCTTGCGCCAGGTCGCACCGAAGGCGGCGCCAACCGGGCCGGCCGGCAGGTCGAACAGGTCGCCCGACAGCGTGGCTTCGATCAGGTCCTGCTTGTAGGTGGTGTTGCCGGTTTCCTTAGCGAACAGGAAGGCCTTTTCGGCGGCGTTGAAGTTGCCGGCCAGGATACGGGCCGAGGACCAGTCGATGCCGCCCGGGAGATCCGTGCAAGAGAAGCCGGAGATGTTGACGGCGGCCGGGTTACAGGCGGCGGCGCCGGTGATGGCCACGACGCGGTCGTTATAGATGATGTCAGTCGTGTAGTCGGCATCAGAGTCGCTGTGCTGGTAGAAGACATCCCAGCTGAAGCGGCCCAGATCGCCACGCAGGCCGCCAACGGCGCGCCAGTAGTTGACTTCCTGCGACCGGTCGGAGGTCAGCGGGATGATCGGCAGCAGGGACAGACCCAAGGGGTTGTAGCCGGCCTTGAACGCCGCATTGACACCGCCGTTGGCGCCGGAAACCGACGGGAAGAACTGGCGGGCGCCGAGCTGCTCGGATTCACGCTTGTTGTAGAGGAACTCACCGTACAGCTCGAGGCCGGGGGTCAGGTCGTAACCGGCCGTGGTGTAGAAGCTGGTGGTGGTGTTGGGGCTCAGGATCGATGCGCGAGCGAAGGCCGGAGCGTCCTGGTGGGCATAGGGGAAGGTCGCGGGGAAACCGGCGCGGGCCTGGCGGACCAGGTTGAAGCCGGCGACCACCGGGGCGTTGTTGCCCTGCTGGCCCGTGGCGTAGGTCACGCCGGCGTCGGGGTACATCAGGTCGCCGAACTGCGCCGTACGGATGACCCGCGAGAACAGGTTGAAGCACTTGAACTTGTCAGACGCGCCCTGGCCGGGGTCGGTGTTGCCGTAATCGACGCGGGCGCCGGTCGTGGCGTTCTGCAGGTAGTCGGCGGCGCAGGCCGTATCGTCGCGTTCGCCGCGGCTCAGGATCTTGCTGTCGCGCCAGTCAACCGAGGCGTTGATATAGCCGCGGTCGAAGGTCTTGCCCCAGGAACCGCTGAGCCGGTACTGCTCGCCGCCGCTTTCGAACGGCATGTTGCCGTAGGCGTTCAGCTCGATACCGTCGAAGTTCGACTTGGTGATGATGTTGATGACGCCGGCGACGGCGTCGGAACCGTAAACCGAGGAAGCGCCGTCCTTCAGGATCTCGAAGCGCTCGACGATCGAGTTGGGGATGACATTCAGGTCGACCGGGCCAACGGTGCCGCGGGTGCCGGCGGGGCCGACGCGACGGCCGTTCAGCAGGACCAGGGTGCGGGTGGCGCCCAGGCCGCGAAGCGAGATGGTGTTGGCGCCGGGGCCGCCGTCGGTGACGAAGCCGGTCAGCTGGTTGTTGACCTGGAAGGAGCCGCTGGCGATCGAGGACTGCTGCAGGATTTCAGCGGTATCGACCAGACCCTCGAGGGTCGAGGTTTCCGAAGTGATCACCTGGATCGGGGAGGAACTGGTGAACTCCGAGCGCTTGATGCGCGAACCGGTGATGACCAGGGCCGAAACGGCGCCATCTTCTTCGGCTTCTTCATCGTCAGCCGCCGCGGCGGGCGCCGGCGTCTGGGCGAAGGCGACAGTCGGCCCAACCATCATCGACGCGGCCAAGCCGGCGATAAAGGTGGTTCCGAGCAAAAACTTGCGATCCAACATGATGAGCACTTTCCCCAGCAGCCCGTTGACACTCGCGGCCATACGGATGGCCGCCCGCAGAACCCGAAAGACTCTGCGCGATGAACCGACCCTATGCAGCTTGAGGCGACCTCACAACAATGATGACAGGATTGAGGCCATTCGTCATTCCGGCGTTACAATCTCGCCACAGTTGGTGCGCCCCTGGGGCGGGCATTTCTCGCTTGTTGCACGATTGGGCCCGCGGTCTGGGTCACCGGGGCATTTCGCACTAGCCGAATGTGGTTTTCCGGATAGATTGCATCGCATTAGCGCTGGGTGAATTGCGGCGCCCGGATTGTGCCGGGAGGGGCCTGGTGAGCGGCGTCATGGCCCTCGCCAACCCGATCCGCCTCACCCTACAGACATCGGGGTATAGAGTGAGACCAGTCCTTCAATTCCTCCATCGCACGGCGATGGCGGTCTTGGCTGTCGGGGCCTGCGCCACGGCCGCCGCGGCCCAGGCGCCCAGCTACCGCCTGCCAACCGCCGATGATTTCGGCCGGGAGGCGGCTATCCGCAATGTCTCCCTCTCGCCTGATGGCAAGCATATCGCCGCGGTCATGTCTCCGGATGGCCTGACAGCCTATGTCGCCGTCTGGAAGACCGACTCCGTCGACAAGGCTCCGGTGACCGTCGGCTGTGGCGATCGCAACCGCTGCATGGGTGTCAGCTTCATCAAGAATGACCGGCTGGTCATCAATATCCGCCAGCAGATCAACAGCGGCGCCATCAAGGGCCACCTGTTCCGGTCCTTCATCACCAAGCTGGACGGCAGCTCCCAGGTGGCCGTGGACGGCTCCAAGGACCCGAATAATTTCGAAAGCGTCCGGGTCGTCGATTCCCTGCCCCGCGATCCGCGCCGCATCCTGGTGACCGTGACCAGCGGCTCCAACGCCGGCAGCTATTATAAAGTCGATGTCTATTCCGGCTCGCGCCAGAAGGTCTTCCAGGGCTCGGACAAGTTCTTTGAAGAGCGCCGCGACCTGAACGGCGATTTCCGGGCCCGCCAGTCTCTCGGCTACGAGAACGGCGACGCCTATATCGCCCAGTGGATCCGCGAGGGCGACAACTGGGTCGAACATTTCCGCTGGTACGCCAAGAACCGCGAACCGACCGAAGTCGTCGGCTTCACCGCCGATCCGAACATCCTTTATGTCCGCACCAACAACGGCGGCGACAACACCTCCATCTATGAATACGACATCAAGGCCCGCAAGCTTCTCGAGCAGGTCTTCGCCTTCAAGTCGTTCGACGCCCAAGGCGTGGTTCAGTCCCGGTCCGCCAACACCTATGGCGACCTGCTGGGCTTCTTCTACGGAGCCGACACGACACACGTCTACTGGACCGACGAGAAGCTGGCCTCCCTGACCAAGGGCGTCCGCAAGGCTCTGGGCGTGCGCAATGTTCCCGTTCAATGGACCGACATCGCCACCGGCGAGAAGATCCGCTACGCCACGGCCGATGGTTTCGACGTCGAGCTGTCCGACTGGTCCGATGACTTCAAATACGCCATCGTCACCAAGGTCGGCCCGCGCCAGCCGGTGGAATACTACCTTCTGACCGACAGCGGCCAACTGTCCAAGCTGGGCGCCTCGCGTCCCTGGTTTGACACCACGGCCCTGGGGGATGTGCGGCTGGTTCAGTACGCCGCCCGCGACGGCCTGATGATTCCCGGCATCCTGACCACGCCCCGCAAGGACCTCTATGGTCCCGGCCCCTACCCCACCCTGATCGTTCCCCATGGCGGCCCCTGGGCCCGGGACGACCTGGACTGGGATCCCACCGGCTGGAACCAGTATTTCACCGCCCGCGGCTATGCGGTCCTGCAGCCACAGTATCGCGGCTCGGACGGCTGGGGTCAGAAGCTCTGGCGCGCGGGCGACCGCGAATGGGGCCAGAAGATGCAGGATGACAAGGACGACGGCGCAAAGTGGCTGATCGCTCAGGGCATCGCCAATCCCGACCGCATCGCCATGCATGGCTACAGCTATGGCGGCTACGCGGCCATGGCAGCCTCGGTCCGGCCCAATGGGCTTTACCAGTGCGCCATCGCGGGGGCCGGCCCTTCGTCGATGAACTACATGCAGACCAGGACCTCCTTCAACAGCTTCCAAGAGGAGTATCAGGGCCAGACCATCGACGGCCTGTCGCCCCTGGACAACGCCAGCAAGGTGTCGATCCCGGTCTTCGTCTATCACGGCGAGCGGGACACCAACGTGCCGATCAGCCAGTCCGAGAAGTTCGTCGCCGCCCTCAAGGCCAACGGCAAGCCTCACAAGTATCTGGAGCTGAAGGGCATGGGCCACAGCATCAACACCTGGGAAGCCGGCCAGACCGCCGAAATGCTAATCGCCGTCGAAGGCTACCTCAAGACCGAATGCGGCCCCGGCGGCCTCTGACCGCCTGACCCATTCTTAAGACCAGGGGGCCGAGGGAAACCTCGGCCCCTTTTTTTGTTTGCCGTCATCAAGTCAGTTGGACTTGAGGCCTTAGGAGAGCGTTTGCGCGCACGACGAGCTTTCTGGCGATGGCGTTTAGGATGAGTCGTTTGGGCTTTCCCTGGCATGCGAGGCGATCAGCGAAGGCCTTTGTATCGGGATCTGATCGCATAGCACTGAGGGCCGCCATAAAGAGGATGGGCCGCAGTTCAGCGCGCCCTCCTCGGGTTCGTGTGCCTTTGACAGTCTGTCCTGACTGATGGGGATGAGGCGCTAGTCCAGCTAGACTGGCGATCTGGCGGCGCCCCAGACTTCCGAGTTCTGGCAGGAAGGCCAGCAAGGACCAGGCAACGACAGGTCCTACGCCGACAAGGCTCCGCAACTTGATTTGATCATCGGCCAGGGTTTGGGTTCGGTCCATGATCTCGGCGATCGTCCGATCGAGTTTGGCGATCTGCTGGTCGAAGAAGTTGATCTCTTCGTCGAGGAAGGGGGCGATGACGCCGACGGCGGGCGCACCTCGTCTATTGCGTGACTGGGTGCGTTGATCAACCAGGTCGCGGCGGTGGCGCACGAGACCGGCAAGGGCGTCACGATCTGCGACCCGAGGCTGCCAGCGAGCCAGTGTTTGGTCTCGCTCCTGGCCATACCGGGCCAACCAACGGGCGTCGATATCGTCGGTTTTGGCGATACCGCCGTGCGATCTGATGAAGGACTTGACCCGAGCAGGGTCAGCCCTGTGAGCTGGCAAGCCGAGATCGAGTGCAGCCTGCAGAGTGGCCAGCTCGTGACCACCGGTCACCTCGCAGATCAGCAGGTCATCGCTGGCAAAGACCGCCAGCGCTGCCCTCAAGGCGTCAATTGTGTTGGCCACCGTGATTGAACGCGCCTGGGCGGTGTCGTGGATCACGACCGTAGCCTTGGCGACGTCAACGCCGACCACGCGGGTCTGAGTCTTGATAGGATGGGTATAGGGTTTCATGATGGAGCCTCGGCTTCGGATTGTCTGCGGGCTCGCGAAAGCGGCCCATACAAGTCAGCAAGCAGGAAGATGCCGGCTCCAAAGTCGGACCACGATGACGACGGGCGCAAAGCCCAATCCCGGAACGGTCTTGGCAATGGATGATGGGTTGCCGGTCGGCCGACCCGCAACCCGCTTCACCGGCGAGACTTTCCTAGCCGAAACTCAACAGACAATCCCGGACGGCCCGAAAGGTCGATCCGGGACCTGAGGCCGACGGAGTGCGATCACGCAGAGGCCAGATAGGCGCCACCGCCCCTCTGGGTCCCGGCCCTAGGCTGCGCTGCGGCCGGGATGACGGTTGGTTGTTGGGTCAAACTGCCCGCAAACCATCCGCCCAAACGAAAGGCGGGGGGGGGGGGGGGCGCC
>JARWZW010000008.1 GCA_029866155.1 Caulobacter sp.
CGCGCCCAGCAGGGCGCCCGTGCCGGCGTCGAACACCGTCTTGACGAAGCCATCCAGTTCACCGGAGGCGATGGCCTTGCCATTCACCCGGAAGGGGAAGCGACCGACCCGCACCTCATGGCCGGCCGCCCGGGCCGCCGCTTCGGTCAGGCCGACCGAGGCGACCTGGGGCGTGGAATAGGTGCAGCCGGGAATGGGCGCGGACTGGGAAGGCGCTTTGAGTCCGGCAATATGCTCGATGCAGTGGACACCCTCATGCATGGCCTTGTGGGCCAGCCAGGGTGCTCCGGCCACATCTCCGATGGCATAGAGGCCCGGCACATTGGTCACCCCGTATCCGTCAGTGACCACATGGCCGCGATCGAGAGTCAGGCCGATGTCCTCGAGGCCCAGATTCTCGACATTGCCGCTGATCCCGACGGCGACGATGGCGACATCGGCCTCCAGGGTCTCGGACTTGCCCGCCGTTTCCAGCGTGACCGCCACGCCCGATCCTGTCCGGGCCAGTTTCCGCACCTTTGCCGCAAGCCGGAAGCGGATGCCGCGCTTTTCAAAGGCCTTCTGGGCCGCCTTGGAGATCTCCTCGTCCTCGACGGGCAGGATCCGCTCCATGGCCTCGATGACCGTCACCTCCGCGCCAAGCGCCCGGTAGAAGCTGGCGAACTCAATGCCGATAGCGCCCGACCCGATGACCAGCAGGGATTTCGGCGCTGTTTTCGGAACCAGGGCCTCCCGATAGGTCCAGATCCGCTCGCCATCCGGCTCCAGGCCGATGGCCGGAATGGTGCGGGCCCGGGCGCCGGTGGCGAGGATGACGTGTTTGGCCGTGACAGCGCGCGTCCCGCCGGCCTTCAGGGCCACGGTGACCTTTGGCGATGGCATTCCCTTTGAGAGCCTGGCCGCGCCTTCGATGACCTCGACCCTGTGCTTTTTCATCAGGAAGGCCACGCCCGCCGTCAGCTGTTTGGCGACGCCCCTTGAGCGTTCGATGATCTTGCCGAAGTCGAAGGCACGACCGGTCACGGACAGACCGTAGGCCTCCAGATGATCCAGCTGCTCATAAAGTTCGGCGCTCTTGAGCAGGGCCTTGGTGGGAATACAGCCCCAGTTGAGACAGATCCCGCCAAGCGCTTCCCGCTCGACAATGGCCGTCTTGAGGCCCAGCTGGCTGGCGCGGATGGCGGTTACGTAGCCGCCGGGGCCCGCGCCTATGACGATAACGTCAAAATCGCTCAAGGGGATCACTCCAGAATTCGACAGGGACCGGGCGGACGGCGTCGACCGTCAGACGATCAGGGTCAGACAATCATCGTCAGCGGGTCTTCGATCATCGCCTTGAAGACCTGCAGGAACCGCGCGCCGATGGCCCCGTCCACAACCCGGTGGTCGCAGGTCAGGGTGACGCTCATGACCGTCGCGACCGCCAGCTGGCCATCCTTCACCACCGGCCGCTGCTCCCCGGCCCCGACGCTGAGGATGCAGCCCTGGGGTTCGTTGATGATCGAGTTGAAGGACTTGATTCCGAACATGCCAAGGTTCGAGATCGAGAAGGTGCCGCCCTGGAATTCCTCGGGCTTCAGCTTCTTGGAGCGCGCGCGATTGGCCAGGTCCTTGGCCTCGACGGCGATCTGGGCCAGGCCCTTGGTCTCGGCGCTGCGGATGATCGGAGTGATCAGTCCATGATCCAGGGCGACCGCGACCGCAATATCGGCATGGTGATGCATGGCCAGACCCTCGGGCGTGTAGCTGGCGTTGGCGGCCGGCACCCGCTTCAGGGCCGTGGCGACGGCCTTGATGACCATGTCGTTGACCGAGACCTTGACGCCGTCCTTTTCCAGCATGGCGTTGATCCTGGCCCGGGCGGCCAGCAGGGCGTCGATCTCAAGGTCGATTGTCAGGGGGAAGTGCGGGATGTCCCGGAAACTGTCGGTCATCCGCCGGGCCACGGTGCGAAGCATGCCATCCAGCGGCACCAGGTCGTAGCTGCCGGGCGCGATGCCCATCTGCTCGAGGGTCTGGACCTGGCGAGGCTGCTGCGGGCCGGCCGGGGCGGTCCCGGGAGTCTGGGCGGCGCCGGCGACCGCGGGTTGTGGCCTGCCCCGGGCGGCGTCGACATCGACCTTGACGACACGGCCATGGGGGCCGCTGCCCTTGATGGCGGCAAGGTCCAGCCCGGCGGCCTCGGCCAGCCTGCGGGCCAGGGGCGAGGCCATGATGCGGTCCCCGGCTGGCTTGACGGGGACGGGCGGCGCAGCGGCGGGCGGCTGAACGACCGAAGCGGCGACGGGGACGGGGTCAGGCTTTGGCGCGACGGCGGCAGGCGCGGGCGGAACCGGCGTTATGACCGGCGCCTCTCCCTCGGCGGCGAGGCGGGCGATCGGCGTATTGACCTTCACCCCTTCGGTGCCGGCGGCGACCAGGATCGCCTCAACGACCCCCTCGTCCACGGCCTCGACCTCCATGGTCGCCTTGTCGGTCTCGATCTCAGCGATGACATCGCCGGCCTTGACCGTGTCGCCGGCCTTGACGTGCCATTTGGCGAGGGCCCCCTCCTCCATGGTGGGCGACAGGGCGGGCATCAGGATGTCGATCATGACGGGTCTCGAAGATCAATGGTGGGCGGGACGGACGGTGCGTCTTCCCGACTGAGGTGAGCGAGGTCGGCCGCATGGGCCTCCCAGTTCTGGCCATCGAAGTCCTCGATCCGCAGATCGAGATCGGACAGGTCGTCCAGACAGCGGGCATTGACCGACCAGCCATCCGGGTTGGACCGGGGACGGTAGAAGGCCTTGACCCCGCAAACCCTGCAGAAGGTGTGTTTGGCCACGCCGGTGTTGAATTCATAGGTGGTGATGGCGTCAGCCCCGGCCGTCAGCCGAAACCGGCTTTCCGGCACGATCACATGGATGAACCCGACCTTGTGGCACATGGAACAGTTACAGCTCTGCGCCTCGACTACCTTCGGCAGGGCGGCCTCGAACCGGACCGCGCCACAGTGGCAGCCGCCGGCACGCCAGATGGGGCCCGTCTGGATCAACGGTAGCAGACGGCCTTGGCCGCCTTCACGATCTTCTCCACCGACGGCAGGCTCAGGGCCTCAAGCGCGGCGGCATAGGGCAGAGGCACGTCTTCCTGGTGGACCCGCAGCGGCGGTGCGTCGAGATAGTCGAAGGCGTGCTCCGTCACCCGGGCGATGATCTCGGCGCCGACGCCCATGGGGCCCCAGCCTTCCTCGACCGTCACCAGACGGTTGGTCTTGCGGACGCTCTGCAGGACGGTCTCGTGATCCAGGGGCCGGATGGTGCGCAGGTCGATGACCTCCGCCTCGATGCCCTCGGCGGCCAGTTCTTCCGCAGCCTTGAGCGCCAGGCCCACCATGCGGCTATGGGCGGTGATGGTTACGCCGGTCCCTTCGCGGCGGACCTTTGCCTTGCCGATCGGCACGATCCAGTCTTCCACATCCGGGATGTCGAACTCGACGCCGTACATCATCTCATGCTCGAGAAAGACGATGGGGTTCGGGTCGCGGATGGCCGCCTTCAGCAGCCCCTTGGCGTCGGCGGCGTCATAGGGGGCCACGACCTTCAGCCCGGGAACATGGCCATACCAGTTGCTGTAGTCCTGGCTGTGCTGGGCCCCGACCCGGGAGGCCGCGCCATTGGGCCCGCGGAAGACGATCGAGGACTTGATCTGGCCGCCCGACATGTACAGCGTCTTGGCGGCCGAATTGATGATCTGGTCGATGGCCTGCATCGCGAAGTTCCAGGTCATGAACTCGACGATGGGCTTGAGACCGGCCATGGCCGCGCCGACCCCCAGGCCTGCAAAGCCATGCTCGGTGATTGGCGTATCGATCACCCGGCGGTCGCCAAACTCCTGCAGCAGGTCGCGGGAGACCTTGTAGGCGCCCTGGTACTGGGCGACTTCCTCGCCCATCAGGAAGACCCGCTCATCGCGGCGCATCTCCTCGGCCATGGCGTCACGCAGGGCGTCGCGGACCGTGATCCTCACCATCTTCGTCCCGGCCGGGATTTCCGGGTCCTGAAGCGGCGCGCTCACAGCAACCGGTGCTACCGGCGCCTTTGGCTCGGCCCGGACTGCGGTCGGCGCTGGCTCGGCCGCCACCGGCGGGGGCCCGGCCTTGCTTGAAGGGGGCGCCGCAGCGACCTCGTCTCCGGCCAACCGGGCGATGGGCGTATTGACCTTCACCCCTTCGGAACCGGCCGCGATCAGGATGTCGGAGATGATCCCCTCGTCGACGGCCTCGACCTCCATGGTCGCCTTGTCGGTCTCGATCTCGGCGATGACATCGCCGGCCTTGACCGTGTCGCCGGCCTTGACGTGCCACTTGGCGAGGGTGCCCTCCTCCATGGTCGGAGACAGGGCGGGCATGAGGATGTCGGTCATTTACTCGGCCGCCTCCAGATAGACGTCGGTGTAGAGTTCGGCGGGCTCGGGTTCGGGGCTGGTGCGAGCGAACTCCGCAGCGTCGGCGACGATGCGCTTCACCTCGGCGTCGATGGCCTTGAGCTCATCCTCGGTCACTTTTGCGGCGTCCAGCTTTTCGCGAAGATGTTCAATGGGATCACGGGTCTTCTTGACCTCGTCCACCTCTTCCTTGGTGCGGTATTTGGCGGGGTCGCTCATGGAATGGCCACGATAGCGATAGGTCTTCATTTCCAGGATGAAGGGGCCCTGTCCGGAGCGGGCATGTTCCGCGGCCTTGGCGCCGGCGGCGGCGACGGCCTCGACATCCATGCCGTCCACCTCTTCACCCGGGATCCGGAAGGAAGCGCCGCGCTTGTGGAGATGGGTCTCGGCGGCCGAACGCTCGACGCTGGTGCCCATGGCGTACTGGTTGTTCTCGATCACATAGACGACCGGCAGGCTCCAGAGCTCGGCCATGTTGAAGCTTTCATAGACCTGACCCTGATTGGCGGCGCCGTCTCCGAAATAGGCGAAGGCGACATTGCCATTGGCGCTGTATTTGTTGGCCAGGGCCAGGCCGGTGCCCAGGCTGACCTGGGCGCCCACGATGCCATGGCCGCCATAGAAGCCTGCCTCGGTGGAGAACATGTGCATCGAGCCACCCTTGCCCCGGGAGGACCCGCCTGCCCGGCCAGTGAGCTCTGCCATGACGGCGCGAGATTCCATGCCGGCGGCAAGCATATGCCCATGATCGCGATAGCCGGTGATGATCTGGTCGCCCGGCCGGCGAATGCCCTCCATCCCCACGGCGATGGCTTCCTGGCCGATATAGAGATGGCAGAAGCCCCCGATCAGACCCATGCCGTAGAGCTGGCCCGCCCGCTCCTCGAAGCGGCGGATCAGCAGCATGTCCCGATAGTATTTCAGAAGCTGGTCGCGACCGGCTCCTGCCGCCGCCGTCGCTTCCTGGGCCTTTTTGGACCGCGCCATAAAGCTCTCTCCTGACCCGACTGCCGCCGGTTGAACATGTCCTCCTCCCGTGCCCGGGCGCAAGGACTGACCCGGATTCAGGGCTGGAGACGAACTACATAATCCTTGGGGTCGGCAAAACCCAGAACGGAACGCGCCCGTTCCTCCAGCAGGTCCCGCGACAGACTTCCGTCACGCAATAACCGCGCCCGGGCTTCCAGGTCCATCCGTTCCTGACGCGTCCTCTTGAGCTTTTCGTGAAGTTGCGACTGTTGCAGCTGCCGCTGCTCCGAAAGCATCCAGCCCAGTTCCCCGGTCAGCCCGTGGAACAGGAAATACAGAATGAAGCCAAACAGGGCGGCTGTCGGAAGATAGGGGCGAATGGCTGCGAGCATGGCGCTTTTGCGAATCCACGCAAGGTTCGAGAATGCGTCACCATCCGGCGGTATGCTTAAGGGAGTCTTGACGCTCCCCGACGAACCGACGCCCTGACAGGGGTCACGGCGTCAGGATCGCCGCAGACAAAGTTTGCCCCGGGCGAGCGGCCCTGGAACAGAGGAAATCTTGCAATGCCGTACCGCGCCTTTCTGGGACTGCTGCTGGCCGCCTGTCTGGCCGCCTGCGCCGGACTCCCCCCGCTGGTCCCGCAGGCTCCATCGGAGAAGGCCGGGGTGCGGCCCCTGACGATCCTGATCTCGATTGATGGATTTCGCCCCGACTATATGACCAGGGCGGAGGCCCCGACCCTCTCGTCCCTGGCGGAGTCCGGAGTCGTCGCGCCACATGGCATGCGTCCGTCCTTTCCCTCCATCACCTTTCCAAACCACTACAGTCTGGTGACGGGCCGGCGCCCTGACAACCACGGCATTGTCGCCAATGTCATTGAAGACCCAAGGATTTCCGAGGTTCCCTTCACTCTTGGCAACAAGGCTGCGGTGACCGACCGTCGCTGGTGGGACGAGGCTGAACCCCTCTGGGTGACAGCTGAGAAGTCCGGCGTGCGGACAGCCACCATGTTCTGGCCCGGGTCGGAGGCGGCGATCCAGGGCGTTCGCCCCAGCCAGTGGGCGGCCTTTGACCAGAGCCTGTCATCCGCCGCCCGTGTCGATGTCCTGCTGGGCTGGCTGCGCGATCCGGCTCACCGCCCCGGCCTGGCCACCCTCTATTTCGACATAGTCGACACGGCGGGCCATCGCTTCGGCCCGGACTCCGACGAGACCCGGGCCAGTGTGGCGGAGGTTGACCGGGCCATCCTGCAACTGATCGAGGGGCTGAAGACCCTGAACCTGGACGGCCAGGTCAATCTCGTCATCGTCGCCGACCATGGCATGGCGGCCGTACCGGTTGGCCAGACGATCATCTCGGACCAGGCTGATCCGGGCGCCGTGCGCATGGTCTATAGCGGCGCCTCGGCCGGGTTCGCCCTGATATCGGGCCAGGAGGCCCGTGGCGAAGCCACCCTTCTCCGTCCGCATGACAACATGACCTGCTGGCGCAAGAGCGAGATTCCAGCCCGCCTGGCCTTCGGCAAGAACCCGCGGGTTCCCGCCATCATCTGCATCGCCAGGGTCGGCTGGTACATCAGCAACGCAGAATCCGCCGCCAGACGCCGCCCCGAGACCCGCACCACCGGCGCCCACGGCTATGACAATGCTGCTCCGGAAATGGCGGCGTTATTCGTCGCCAACGGCCCCTCGATCCGCAAGGGCGGCAAGGCTCCGGACATGGATAATGTGGATGTCTATTCCCTGCTGGCGGCCCTGATCGGCGTGACGCCGGCGCCCTCGGACGGTCGTCTCCCCAAAGGCGTCCTGAAGCAGAACGCGATGGATCCATTGACCCATTAGTTTTTGTATGCGTTAAATATTGTCTGATGTGGAAACATGAGGTTGACATGGCCGACACCCGTCCCGCCCTGATGTCCGCGCTCTGCTATCGAGACCCCAGGGCCGCCCTGGCCTTCCTGGAGGCGGCGTTCGGTTTCGAGACCGTCCTGTTGCTGGAGGACGCCGAAGGCAATGTCGGCCATAGCGAGATGCGGTTCGGCTCGGGCGTCATCATGGTGGGCAGCGAATGGACGGCGGAACACAAGAGTCCGGCCTCGATCGAGGGACTGATGACCCAGACCGTCCATATCCAGCTTCAGTCGCCGGATGACGACATCGACGCCCATTGCGAGCGGGCCCGCGCTGCCGGCGCCCGGATCATCGCCGAGCCCGAAACCCAGTTCTACGGCGACCGCACCTACCGGTGCAAAGACCCCGAGGGCCATATCTGGACGGTCGGCCAGACCATCGAGGAAACGCCGCCCGAGGCCTGGGAAGCCGCCACCGGCCTGAAGACCACCGTCCACAAGATCTGATGCCCGCCAACCCCCGCCCGGTTGCGCGACAGGCGGCGACCCTGGATGCGACCCTGTCGGCCCTGGCCGATCCGCACCGCAGGCGGGTGGTCGAACTGTTGCGGGCCGGGCCGCAAAGGGCGGGTGACCTGGCCCGGGAGGTCGGCCTGACCCCGCCGGCCCTGAGCCGCCATTTGCGCACCCTCAAACAGTCGGGCCTGGTGGATGAAAGCCACCCGGAGTTTGACGCCCGGGTCCGGGTCTATCGCCTGACGCCCGAGCCGATGATCGACCTGCTCCGCTGGCTGGAAGAGACTGAACAGCTCTGGACCAACCAGCTCGCCGCCTTCAAGGCCCATCTCGAAGGGTCCTGATCATGGCGTCGCGTGTCCTGGTGTCGTTGCGGGTCAGAGCGGCCCCCGACCGGGCCTTCGAGGTCTTCACCAGAGACATCGGCCTCTGGTGGAAGCCAAACAGCCTGTTTGCCTTTACCCCAAACTCCCCGGGAACCATGGCCTTCGAGGGCGAGGCAGGCGGACGCCTTGTCGAGCGGCTCGACAACGGAAAGCGGTTCGAGATTGGCCGGATTTCCGACTGGCGACCCGGTCGGTTCCTCGCCTTCGACTGGCGGCAGGCCACTTTCTCGCCAGAGCAGTCCACGCGAGTCGAGGTCTCGTTCGAGGCGGTGGGCGACGAGACCCGGGTCACTGTGACCCATACAGGCTGGGACCAGGTGCCAGCCGACCATGTCGCCCGGCACGGCTTCCCCGACACGGTCTTTCTGCGGCGCCATGGTGAGTGGTGGCAGGGCCTGCTGGCGGCGTTTGGAAAGATACTGTGAGCCCTCCGGACTGCGATCAACAGGGACGGCCGATTTCATGACCGCGGACGAGGCTTGCAGCCTGGCCATGGCCCTGCCGGGAGCGGATGAAACGCCGCATTTCGAAAGCGCCTCATTTCGCGTGATGAACAGGATATTCGCCACCCTGTCCCACGACAGGCAGAGCCTTGTGCTCAAGCTGACGCCGCTGGTTCAAGAAGGCCTGCAGCAGTCCCATCCAGGCGCTGTTGTCCCCGAGGCCGGTCGTTGGGGCCGCGCCGGCTGGACCCTGATGGTCCTGGAGCGCATGGAGGAAGAAACGCTGTCGGACCTGATCCGACTCGCCTGGACACAGTTGGCGCCCAAGGCGCTTCAAGGACGGACATGACGGAACAGGACAGCCTGCAGGGCGGTCGACGCAGGGCGGCCGTTGGGTTCATCTTCATCACGGCCCTGATCGACATCATGGCCCTGGGGATCATGATCCCTGTCCTGCCGACCCTCGTGAAGCAGATGGCCGGCGGCGACACCGCCGCGGCCGCGGAATGGAATGTGTTGTTTTCCACCACCTTCGGCGTGATGCAGTTCTTCTGCTCCCCCATCCTGGGCCTGCTTTCCGACCGGTTCGGACGGCGCCCGGTGCTGCTTACCTCCATCTTCGGCCTCGGCCTGGACTTCCTGTTCATGGCTTTCGCACCGAACCTGCGCTGGCTCTTTGCGGGCCGGGTGATCAACGGCGCCACGGCAGCCAGCCTGGGAACGGCCAATGCCTATATCGCCGACGTTACGGCGCCCGAGAACCGCGCCAGGGCCTTTGGCCTGATGGGGGCGGCTTTCGGTATAGGCTTTACCTTCGGCCCGGCCCTGGGCGGGTTGTTGGCAGGGATCGATATCCGCCTCCCCTTCCTGGTCTGCGCCGCCCTGGCCCTGTCAAACTGGCTCTACGGCTTCTTCATCCTGCCCGAGTCCCTGCCGCCGGAGCGCAGGACCCGTACCCTGGAATGGAAGCGCGCCAACCCCCTTGGCTCGCTCAAGCTGCTCAGATCCAAGCCTGGCCTGCTGGGCCTGGCCGGCGCCGGGTTTCTCTTCCAGATGGGCCATGTCGTGATGCCGGTGATCTTTGTGCTGTATACAGCCCATCGATACGGGTGGAGCCCGGCCACCATGGGACTGGCCATGATGGCGACCGGCCTTTCCAACATCATCGTCCAGGCCGTGCTGATCGGGCCGGTGGTCAAGCGGATCGGAGAACGCGGGGCCCTCCTTCTGGGCCTGGCCAGCGGTAGCCTGGGTTTCGCGGTCTTCGGATTGGCGCCGGAAGGCTGGATCTACCTGATGGGCGTGCCGCTGTTCGCCCTGACTGGATTTGTCCAGCCCGGACTCCAGGGCCTGATGACCCGCAAGGTGTCGCCGCATGAGCAGGGCCAGCTTCAAGGCGCCAATGGCGCCATGGGCGGGGTCGCGGGGATCCTGGCCCCCTCGATCTTCGGCCTGTCCTTCGCCTGGGCCCTGCGCCATGACGCAATTCTGCACCAGCCGGGCCTGCCTGTCCTGCTGGCCAGTGGTTTTCTGGCGCTCGGCCTTTTGATCGCCCTGAGGGCAACCGCGCCAGCGGCTTCCCCGCCCCGGTCCGCCTGACGCCGTCCTGCCTTGATTGCGCCGAAAACCTCACACATCTGAAGGGCAACGGATGACCTTTCAGAGTGAGCCATGCGCGCCTATCGACTCCTGATCCCGGCCCTGGTGGTCCTAGCCTCCTGTTCAAGCCCCGGCGAGGGGTCCAGCGCCCAGGGGCTGCCAGAGCCCAGCAAGGCGCCGCCGGCCAGCGCGGCCGCCCTGAAGACCTCCTTCGCCCCTGTCGTGAAGAAAGCCGCCCCGGCTGTGGTCAATGTGTCCAGCCGCAGGACGGTTCGTCAGAGGGTCGACCCCTTCTGGGACTTCTTCTCGGGAGGGGGCGTTCCGCGTGAGCGGATGCAGCAGTCCCTCGGTTCCGGCGCCATTGTCCGGGCCGACGGCGTCATCCTGACCAACAACCACAATATCGAGGGGGCCGACGAGGTGATGGTCCAACTGGCCGATCGGCGCGAGTTCCCGGCCAAGGTCCTGCTGGCAGATCCCCGTTCAGACCTGGCGGTCCTGAAGATCGACGTCGGCGGCGAAAAACTGCCGGTCATCGCCATCGACGACCACGAGCAGCTGGAGGTCGGCGACCTGGTCCTGGCGATCGGCAATCCTTTCGGCGTGGGCCAGACCGTCACCAACGGGATCGTCTCCGCGACTGCCCGCTCCAGCGTCGGGATCACCGATTTCAGCTTTTTCATCCAGACCGATGCCGCCATCAATCCCGGCAATTCCGGCGGTCCTCTCGTCGATATGGACGGCGACCTGGTCGGGGTGAACACCGCTATCCTGTCCCGCTCGGGCACCTCTTCGGGCGTCGGGTTCGCCATTCCGGCCCAGATGGCTCGTCAGGTGGTGGGCGCGGCCCTCGGCGGCGCCGATGCCGTGGTGCGGCCCTGGCTCGGCGCCCGCACCCAGCCGGTCACCTCCGATATCGCCCGCAGCCTTGGCATGGCCGCGCCAAAAGGCGTCCTGGTCGCGGATGTCTGGCCCGGCGGGGCGGCCGCCAGATCCGGCATCGTCCAGGGGGATGTGATCCTTGAAATCGACGGCAAGGCTGTGAACGACGACTCCGGGGTCGCCTATTACTTCGGCGGCAAACGACCAGGCCAGACCGTCGCTGTCACCCTGTTGAAGGAAGGCAGGGAGAGCAGTGTCGGGGTCAAGGCCGAGCCGGCGCCCGGAAAGATCGCGGGAGGCCTGGAAGTCCAGGGACGAAACCCCTTGCAGGGCGCTCTGGTGGCGCAGCTAAGCCCCGCCCTCGCCGAGACCCAGGGCATTGATCCCTTCATCGGCAAGGGCATCGTGGTGCTCAAGGTGGCTGGCGGCGGCATTGCCGCACAGGTCGGCCTGAGGCCCGGCGACTTCATCCGCGGTATCAATGGCCGCGAAATCAAGACCGAGAGCGATGTATCCCAGGCCCTCGCCCAGACAGGCCGACGCTGGAGCGTGACCATCGAGCGCGGCGGCCAGCAGATCACCTCGAACTTCTCGCTATAGGGGGGCAATCGCCCCCAACACCGTCAACGACAAAGGGGCGGCAGGTTTCCCTGCCGCCCCTCAACGTCTTGCAGCCGAGGCTGAGAACTATTCGTCGTCACCGAAGTTCTGGACCGGACCGGAGTCCTTGCCCTTTTCCGACGGGTCACGATCGACAAATTCGATCACGGCCATGGCGGCGTTGTCACCATAACGGAAACCGGCCTTCAGGACGCGGATATAGCCGCCAGCCCGATCCTTGTAGCGGGGCCCCAGGGTCGAGAACAGCTTGCCGACCTGGGCGACGTCACGAACGGTGCTGATCGCCTGACGGCGAGCATGCAGATCGCCGCGCTTGGCCAGGGTGACCAGCTTCTCGACCACAGGACGCAGTTCCTTGGCCTTGGGCAGGGTAGTAACAATCTGCTCATGCTTGATGAGCGAGGCGGCCATGTTGGCGAACATGGCGGTCCTGTGGCTCGTCGTGCGGCCCAGTTTGCGGTGCGCGTAACCGTGGCGCATGGCGGTCTCTCCTATAGGTCCGGCGCCTCTCGGCGGCGGAGGGGCATATCACAATCAGATCTGGTCTTCGAACTTCTTGGCCAGATCGTCGATGTTTTCCGGCGGCCAGTTGGGCACATCCATCCCGAGGTGCAGATTCATGCCCGAAAGCACTTCCTTGATCTCGTTGAGGGACTTGCGACCGAAGTTGGGGGTGCGGAGCATCTCCGCCTCGGTCTTCTGGATCAGGTCGCCGATATAGACGATATTGTCGTTCTTCAGGCAGTTGGCCGAACGGACCGACAGCTCCAGCTCGTCCACCTTCTTCAGCAGGGCCGGGTTGAACGGCAGGTCAGGCTTGGCTTCCCCGTCCGTCTTGGCCTTGGGCTCTTCGAAGGTGATGAAGATCTGCAGCTGGTCCTGGATGATCCGGGCGGCATAGGCCACCGCGTCCACCGGCGACACAGCGCCGTTGGTCTCGATTTCCATCACCAGCTTGTCATAGTCCAGCGACTGTCCCTGACGGGTCGGCTCGACGCGGTAGGCGACGCGCTTTACCGGTGAGAACAGGCTGTCGACGGCGATCAGGCCGATCGGCGCATCTTCCGGACGGTTGCGATCGGCGGGGACATAGCCCTTGCCGGTGTTGACCGTGAACTCCATGCGAACCGAAGCGCCGTCGTCCAGGGTGCAGAGCACATGGTCGCCATTGAGGATCTCGATATCCGAGGGGGCCTCGATCTGGCTGGCGGTTACGGCGCCGGGACCGGTGGCCTTCAGCGTCATGCGCTTGGGGCCCTCGGCATGCATGCGCAGGGCCAGTTGTTTGATGTTCAGCACCACGTCGACGACGTCTTCACGAACGCCTTCCATGGAGGAGAACTCGTGCACCACGCCGTCGATCTGGACGGCGGTGACGGCGGCGCCTTGCAGCGACGAGAGCAGAACGCGCCGGAGCGCGTTACCGAGCGTCACCCCAAAACCCCGTTCGAGCGGTTCAGCAACGATGCGAGCCTTGCGGCTGGCGTCGGAACCGGTCTCGATCAGGGGCTTCTCGGGGCGAATCAGCTCGTTCCAGTTTCTTTCGATCACGGGCGGATATCCTCGAAACACGGGATCGCCGGCCCCATGCAAAACGGAGCCGGCGGAGGGAAGTTGGTCGCTGGGGCCTAGACCCGGCGACGCTTGGGCGGCCGGCATCCGTTGTGCGGAATCGGCGTCACGTCGCGAATGGTAGTGATGGTCATGCCAGCAGCCTGAAGAGCCCGCAGAGCCGACTCACGGCCGGAGCCGGGACCCGAGACATTGACCTCAAGGGTGCGGACGCCATGCTCTGCGGCCTTCTTGCCCGCGTCTTCGGCGGCCATCTGGGCTGCATAGGGGGTCGATTTCCGCGAACCCTTGAAGCCCATCGTTCCGGCGCTGGACCAGGAAATAGTGTTTCCCTGGGCGTCGGTGATGGTGATCATGGTATTGTTGAACGAGGCGTTCACATGCGCCACGCCCGAAGTGATGTTCTTGCGTTCGCGACGTTTGACGCGAGCCGGTTCCTTGGCCATCAGGGCGCTCTCTTATTTCTTCTTGCCGGCGATCGGCTTGGCCGGACCCTTGCGGGTGCGGGCGTTGGTGTGGGTGCGCTGGCCACGGACCGGCAGACCCTTGCGGTGACGCAGGCCACGGTAGCAGGCCAGGTCCATCAGCCGCTTGATGTTGACCGCCGTCTCACGACGAAGGTCGCCTTCGACGGTGAAATCACGATCGATGGTCTCGCGGATCTGGAGAATCTCGGCGTCGCTAAGGGCGTTGACCCGGCGGCTGTCCTCGATACCGACCTTGGAAACGATGTCCTGGGCCGACCTCGGGCCGATCCCATGGATGTACTGAAGCGCGATCACGACGCGCTTGTTCGACGGAATATTGACGCCTGCGATACGGGCCACGTCTAGCTCTCTCCTGTCACGCCACTACGGACGCACGCAAAACGAAACGCGAAACACGCCCGGCTCTCGGCCTGAGAGCCGGCGCGGGAGTCGCGCCATTCGCGGAAACGAAGCGTTATAAGGAACGTTTTGTTTCCGTCAATGCCGTAAGCGAACGAATCCGCCCACGGCCAATGGTTTAACTCTTAACCGCATCCAGGGACGCAGCGATAGCGCCAGCGACCCCTTCCATGGTCCCCATGCCGTCAACCTCATGCAGACAGCCCGACTGCTCGTAATAGGGAAGCAGCGGGGCCGTCTGGGCATTGTAGGCCGCCAGACGGGTCTTGAAGGTATCCGGGTTGTCATCCGGACGCCCCTGCTCCTTGAACCGGCCAGTGACCCGCTCAAGCAGCTCCGGCTCATCCACAAGCAGGCGGATGACCCGATCAATCTTTGCACCGCGCCCGGCCAGCATCACATCCAGGGCTTCAGCCTGGGCGATCGTCCGGGGGAAGCCGTCGAAAATGGCGCCGCCAGACGATTCGGCCTCTGGCAGGCGCTCCTCGATCAGGGCGATCACGATGGCATCGGGAACCAGGTCCCCTCGCGCCATGATGTCCTTGACCTGAAGGCCAAGCGCGCTCTCGGCCGCAATGGCCGCCCGCAGCATGTCCCCGGTGCTGAGCTGCACCATTCCGCGTCCATCGACCAGCTTCTTGGCCTGGGTGCCCTTGCCGCAGCCGGGCGGCCCGAACAGGATCAGATTCATCTCAGGCCCTCCCAGACCCGCTAACGACGTCCGCCGCGCAGCTTGGACTTCTTGATGAGCCCCTCATACTGGTGCGCGAGCAGATGCGATTGGATCTGGGCGACCGTATCCATGGTCACCGAGACGACGATCAGAATGGATGTGCCACCCAGGGCCCGGGCTGCGTTGGGAGCTCCCGAGAAGCCAACCAGCAGTTCCGGCACCAGACAGACGGCGGTGATGTAGCCCGCGCCGATCACCGTCAGACGGGACAGGACGTAATCAAGATACTCCGCCGTGCGCTTGCCGGGCCGAATTCCTGGCAGGAACCCGCCGTACTTGCGGAGATTCTCGGCCGTATCCTCAGGATTGAACACGATGGAGGTGTAGAAGAAGCAGAAGAAGACGATCAGGGCGCCATAAACCAACATGAACATCGGCTGGCCGTGCTGCAGCTGTCGCGTCACTTCCGGAAGCCACTGGGCCCAGGCAGGCAGGGTCTCCGGTTTGATGAACCCGGCAGCCGTCGCCGGCAGCAGTAGCAACGAAGACGCGAAGATCGGCGGGATGACCCCGGCGGTGTTGATCTTGAGCGGCAGGAAGCTGGATTCGCCCCCGGTCATGCGGTTGCCGACCTGACGCTTGGGATACTGGACCAGAAGCCGGCGCTGCGAGCGCTCCATGAACACGATGGCGCCGACAACGACCACGGCCATCAGGGTAAGGGCGAAGGGCACGATCGCGCTGATGGCGCCGACCTGGGCCTGCTGAAGCAGGTTCCAGACGCTGATCGGCAGGGCGGCGACGATGCCCGCGAAGATGATCAGGGAAACGCCATTCCCAACGCCCCGGGCCGTGATCTGTTCACCAAGCCACATCAGGAACATGGTCCCGCCGGTCAGGACGACGATGGTGGAGGCGATGAAGACAGGACCGGGAACATCCACCACGCCAGGCTGAGCCTGAAGCGAGAAGGCGATACCCGTCGACTGGAACAGGGCAAGGGCCACGGTGAGGTAGCGGGTATACTGGTTGAGCTGCTTGCGACCCGCCTCCCCGCCTTCCTTGCGGAGCTTTTCCCACGGCGGATAGACCGAGCCCATCAGCTGCACGATGATCGAGGCGCTGATATAGGGCATCACGTTCAGGGCGAAGATCGCCATCCGCTCGACGGCGCCGCCGGAGAACATGTTGACCATGCCCAGGATGCCCTGGGTTTGCTGTCGGAAGGTTTCCTGGAAGACATCGGGATTGATGCCGGGGATCGGGATGTAGGTCCCGATCCGGTATACCACCAGTGCAATCAGCGTGAACCAGATACGCTTGTGAAGTTCCGTCGCCTTGGAGAAGGCGCCGAAGTTCATGTTCGCGGCTAGCTGTTCGGCGGCCGAAGCCATCGACAATCCCCTGTCTCAGATAAGGCCATCAGATAGGGGCTCGCGGTGCGAACCGCGACCCCCAAAATCGCCCGGGACCAATCAGGCCTCGGCTTCGGCCTTCACGGGACGGGTCACCGTGACGGTGCCGCCGGCCTTTTCCACCGCCGCAATGGCGCTGGGGGTGGCTGCATAGACTGTCAGATTCAGGGCGGACTTGATCTCGCCCTTGCCCAGCAGCTTGACGCCGTCGCGCACCCGACGGACGACGCCAGAAGCGATCAGCACTTCGGAGTCGACGGCCTGGCCGGCGCTCAGCTTGCCGGCCTCAACGGCCTGCTCCAGCCGCCACAGGTTCACCTCGGCAAACTGAAGGGCGTTGGGATTGTTAAAACCGCGCTTGGGCATGCGCATGTGGAGCGGCATCTGACCGCCCTCGAAGCCAGCGATAGCGACGCCCGACCGGGCCTTCTGACCCTTCACGCCGCGACCGGCGGTCTTGCCCTTGCCCGAACCCGGGCCGCGGCCAACGCGCATGCGACCCTTGGTCGAACCTTCGCGCGGAACCAGTTCATTCAGCTTGGACATTTTGCCTCTCCTCTGGAGATCTGCGCCCGGCGAAACCGGACTCGGCTTTAACAGGAAGCGCCCGCCCGTGGTGAGGGCGGGCGCAATGATGTCAGTCGACCACTTCAACCATGTGGGCGACCTTGGCGATCATCCCGCGGATGGACGGCGTGTCCTCCAGGGTGGCCACCCGGCCCAGCTTGTTCAGCTTGAGGCCGGCGAGGGTCGCGCGCTGGTGGGCGGTCCGACGGATCGGGCTGCCGGTCTGGCGGATGGTGACGGTTTTCTTCTCGGCCATGACTAGCCCTCGATCGCTTCCGGCGCCGACGCTCCGTCCGCCCGACGGGCCAGAACATCGCTAACCTTCTTGCCGCGCTTGGCGGCGATCTGGCGAGGCGAAGACTGGACCTTCAGAGCTTCAAAGGTGGCGCGCACCATGTTGTAGGGGTTGGAGGAACCGGTGGACTTGCCCACCACGTCCTGGACGCCCAGGGTTTCAAGAACCGCCCGCATCGGACCGCCGGCGATGATGCCGGTGCCGGGAGGCGCCGAGCGGACCATCACCTTGCCAGCGCCCCAACGGCCATTGCCGTCGTGGTGCAGGGTCCGCGATTCCCTCAGCGGAACGCGGATCATCGATTTCTTCGCCTCTTCGGTGGCCTTGCGGATGGCTTCCGGCACTTCACGCGCCTTGCCATGCCCAAAGCCAACGCGGCCCTTCTGGTCACCCACCACCATCAAGGCGGCGAAGGAGAACCGGCGACCACCCTTCACGGTGGCGGCGACGCGGTTGATGTGCACCAGCTTTTCGACGATGTCGCTGTCGGGACCGTCTTCCTGGGGGCGGTCGCGCCGGTCGCGACGTTCGCCGCGCTGTTGTTCACGAGCCATGATCGATCCCTTAGAAGTTCAGGCCGGCTTCACGCGCGGCGTCAGCCAGCGCCTTGATCCGCCCGTGAAAGATGTGACCACCGCGGTCGAACACGACGTCCTTGACGCCCTTTTCCATCGCCCGCTCGGCAATCAGCTTGCCAACCAGAGCAGCGGCGTTCCTGTCGCCGCCGGCCTTGCCTTCACCCTCGAGGGTGGAGGCGGCCGCCAGGGTGACGCCGCGAGCGTCGTCGATAACCTGGGCGTAGATGTTCTTGGAAGAACGGAACACCGTCAGACGCGGACGGCCATTCGAGACGGCCTTGAGCCGGGTACGAATGCGGCGGGCCCGCAGCTTGGTGATTTCAGTCGGTGTGATAGGCATGGCTTACTTCTTCTTGCCTTCCTTGCGGCGGACCTTTTCGCCGGCATAGCGCACGCCCTTGCCCTTGTAGGGCTCGGGCGGACGGATGCGACGGATCTTGGCGGCGATTTCGCCGACCGCCTGCTTGTCGATACCGCTGATCGTGATTTCGGTCTGCTTGGGGACCACGAAGCTGACGCCGGCCGGAGGCGCGACCTCAACATCGTGCGAGAACCCGAGTTGCAGGGACAGGGCCTCGCCCTTCAGGGCGGCGCGATAACCCACGCCGACCAGTTCGAGCTTCTGTTCGAAGCCCTGGGTCACCCCGTGAACCATGTTGTCGACCAGGGTGCGGGACAGACCCCACATGCCGCGGGCGCGCTGGCTGTCGTCGCGCGGCGAAAGGGTGATCTCGCCATTCTCGTGCTTGACGACGACATCGTCGATCACGGTCCAGGAGAGTTGCCCCTTGGGGCCCTTCACCGCAATGGTCTGGCCTTCCAGCGTGACGGTCACGCCGGCAGGAACCGCGATGGGCTTCTTTCCGATACGGGACATTCTAGTAGACCCTGCAGAGCACTTCGCCGCCAACATTGGCATCGCGGGCGGCGTTGTCGGACATGACGCCCTTGGGCGTCGACAGGATCGAGATTCCGAGGCCGTTCTTGATCGGCTTCAGGTCCTTGATCGAGGAGTAGACCCGCCGGCCGGGCTTGGACACGCGGGCAATCTCCGCGATGACCGGCTGGCCGTCGAAATACTTCAGCTCGATCTCGAACTCCGGGAAGGCGCCCGGCTTCTCGACCAGCGAATAGCCGCGGATGTAGCCTTCGTCGGCCAAGACATCCAGGACCCGCGCACGGAGCTTCGACGCAGGCGTCGAAACCTTACCGCGCTTGCGCATGGCGGCGTTCTTGATACGGGCGATCAGATCGCTCAGGGGATCGTTCATCGACATCTGATGGTCCTCACCAGCTCGACTTGACGAGGCCGGGGATCTGGCCCTGGGAGCCAAGCTCCCGAAGCGCGATCCGGCTCATGCGGAGCTTGCGATAGTAGGCGCGCGGGCGCCCGGTGATTTCGCACCGATTACGGATGCGGGTCGCAGACGAGTTGCGCGGCAGCTTTGCCAGCTTGAGGCGCGCCTCGAAGCGCTCCTCCAGGGGCAGGCTCTCGTCGTTCGCCTGCTTCTTCAGTTCGGCGCGCTTGGAGGCCATCTGCTTGACGAGGGCCTTGACCATCTCGTTGCGGTTTACGGCGCTTTTCTTAGCCATGGTGTGCTTTCCTTCCCGCTTACGAGGTGAACGGGAACTTGAACTCTTTCAGGAGGGCCTTGGCCTCCTGATCGGTTCTGGCCGTGGTGCAGACGATGATGTCCATGCCCCACATCTGATCGATTTCGTCGTAGTTGATCTCCGGGAACACGATGTGCTCCTTGAGACCCATCGCGTAGTTGCCACGACCGTCGAAGCTCTTGCCGTTGAGGCCCCGGAAGTCCTTCACCCGCGGCAGCGCGATGGTGATCAGACGGTCGAGGAACTCGTACATCCGGTCAGCGCGCAGGGTCACCTTGGCGCCGATGGTCATGCCTTCGCGCACCTTGAACTGCGCGACAGACTTGCGGGCCTTGGTCGGCATCGGCTTCTGACCGGTGATCGCCGCCAGATCCTTCATGGCCAAGTTGGCCTTCTTGGAGTCGGCAACAGCTTCACCGATACCCATGTTCACGACGATCTTGTCGAGCTTGGGGATCTGCATTTCGTTGGTGTAGCCGAACTGTTCCTTCATCGCGGCCCGGATCCGGGCGCGATATTCGGACTTCAGTCGGGGCGTGTAAGCTTGCTCAGCCATTGATCACCTCGCCGGTCGTCTTGGCGACCCGCACCTTCTTGTCGCCGTCGACGCGGAAGCCAACGCGGGTCGGCTTGCCGTTGGAATCGACGATGGCCACGTTTGAAACGTGAAGCGGCGCTTCCTTGTTCTTGATACCGCCCTGGGGATCACCCTGGGACGGCTTGGTGTGGCGCTGGGCAATATTGATGCCGCTGACAACCACGCGGTTTTCCTTGGGCGCAACGGCCGAGACGGTGCCCGTCTTGCCCTTGTCCTTGCCAGTCAGGACGATGACGCGATCGCCCTTCTTGATCTTGGCGGCCATTACAGCACCTCCGGCGCGAGGCTGATGATCTTCATGTGGTTCTTGGCGCGCAGTTCGCGCGGAACCGGTCCGAAGATACGGGTGCCGATCGGCTCGGCGGACTTGTTGACGATGACGGCCGCATTCTTGTCGAAGCGGATCACCGAACCGTCCTTGCGCTTGATGGCCGACGAGGTGCGGACCACGATGGCCTGCAGGACGTCGCCCTTCTTCACGCGACCGCGCGGAATGGCTTCCTTGACGGAGACAACGATCTTGTCGCCGACGTGTGCATAGCGGCGCTTGGCCCCGCCCAGCACCTTGATGCACATGACCCGGCGGGCGCCAGAATTGTCGGCGACGTCCAGGTTAGTTTGCATCTGGATCATGGTTCAAACCTTCCAGACTTATGCCGAGGCCTTGGGAAGGACTTCCCAGGTCTTCAGCTTTGACTTCGGCGCACATTCAACGATGCGAGCACGCTCGCCGGCCTTGTAGACATTGGCCTCGTCATGAGCGTGATACTTCTTGGACCGGCGCACGATCTTTTTCAGGACCGGGTGAACGATGGTCCGCTCGACCTTCACCACCACGGTCTTGTCGCCCTTGTCGGAAACGACAACGCCTTCGAGAATACGTTTCGGCATCTGTTGTCTCCTACGCCGCTTGCTTGGTGCGGAGCACGGTCTTGATGCGAGCGATGTCCTTGCGGATCTCGTTCACACGATGGGTCTTTTCGACCTGGCCCGTCGCCGCCTGGAAGCGCAGATTGAACTGCTCCTTCTTCAGGTTCAGCAGGGTCTCGGCCAGCTGGTCAGGGGTCATGCCCCGGATTTGATCGATCTTCATGGCCTAGTGCTCCGCCGCGGCGTCGATGCGCGCGACAATGCGGGTCTTGATCGGCAGCTTCGCGGCGCCGAGCTTGAGAGCGTCACGCGCGATGTCGTCGGCGACACCGTCGATCTCGAACATGATCCGGCCGGGGTGAACCCGGGCCGCCCAGTATTCCACTGCGCCCTTGCCCTTGCCCATACGGACTTCGGCAGGCTTGTCGGTGACGGGAAGGTCCGGGAAGATCCGGATCCAGACCCGGCCCTGACGCTTCATATGGCGGGTGATCGCGCGGCGGGCCGCTTCGATCTGCCGGGCAGTGATGCGCTCCGGTTCCACGGCCTTGAGGCCATAGGAACCGAAGTTCAGCAGGGTGCCGCCCTTGGCCGTGCCGTGGATGCGGCCTTTGAAGGCCTTCCGATACTTGGTTTTCTTAGGTGACAGCATGGAATTTACGCCTCAGCTCCGCGACCGCGATCGCGGCGGGGACCACGGGGACCGCGATCGTCACGATCACGTCCGCCGCCCTCGCCGGCCGGGCCCGACTCGCTGGCCAGACGCTTGTCCAGGGCCATCGGGTCGTGATCCAGCACCTCGCCCTTGAAGATCCAGGTCTTCACGCCGATGATGCCGTAGGTGGTCTTGGCTTCCGCGAAGCCATAGTCGATGTCGGCCCGCAGGGTGTGCAACGGAACCCGGCCCTCACGGTACCATTCCATCCGCGCAATTTCCGCACCGCCCAGACGACCCGAAACGTTGATCCGGACGCCCTTGGCGCCCAGACGCATGGTCGACTGCATGGTGCGCTTCATGGCGCGGCGGAAAGCCACCCGGCGCTCGAGCTGCTGAGCGATATTCTCGGCCACCAGCTGGGCGTCGGTTTCCGGCTTGCGGATCTCGACGATGTTCAGATGCACCTCGGCGGAGGTCAGGGCCGACAGGTCCTTGCGGAGCTTGTCGATGTCGGCGCCCTTCTTGCCGATGATGACGCCCGGACGGGCGGCATAGATGGTGACCCGGCACTTCTTGTGCGGACGCTCGATGATGATGCGCGAGATACCGGCCTGGTAGAGCCGCTTCTTGAGTTCACGACGGACCTTGATGTCCTCGTGCAGAAGGCGCCCATATTCCTGACCGTCGGCGAACCAGCGGCTGTCCCAGGTGCGGTTGATGCCGAGCCGAAGCCCGACCGGATTGACTTTCTGACCCATCAGGCGGCCTCACCCAGCTCGCGGACCACGATGGTGATCTCGGAAAATGGCTTCTCGATCCGCGAAGCGCGACCGCGAGCACGCGGCGAAAAGCGCTTCATGATCAAGTTCTTGCCCACGAATGCTTCGGCGACGACAAGGCTGTCGATGTCGAGGCTGTGGTTGTTCTCGGCGTTCGAGATGGCGGAATAGAGCGCCTTGCGAACATCCTTGGCGATACGCTTGTGGCTGAATTCCAGCTCGTTCAGCGCCCGCTGGACCCGAAGGCCGCGGATCGACTGGGCGACCAGGTTCAACTTGCGGGCCGAAGTGCGCAGGGTGCGCAGCTTGACCATCGCTTCGGCTGCCGGCAGGCGGCGTTGAGTCTTGGGCTTGCTCATCGCCTTACTTTCTCTTCGCCTTCTTGTCGGCTGCGTGGCCGGGGAAATTGCGCGTCGGCGCAAACTCACCGAACTTCATGCCGACCATGTCTTCCGACACCAGAACGGGGATATGCTTCTGGCCGTTGTGGACGCCAAACGTCAGGCCGACAAATTGCGGCATGATGGTCGAGCGTCGCGACCAGATCTTGATCACGTCCTTGCGGCCGCCGGCTTGGGCCGCATCGGCCTTTTTCAGCAGGTAGCCGTCGACGAACGGACCTTTCCAAACGGAACGGGTCATCTCTAGCGGGCCTTCTTGGCTTTGTGACGGCTACGGATGATGAACTTATCCGTGGCCTTGTTCGTGCGGGTCTTGGCGCCCTTGGTCGGCTTGCCGGCCGGGGTGACCGGATGGCGTCCGCCGCTGGTGCGGCCTTCACCACCGCCGTGCGGGTGGTCGATCGGGTTCATGGCCACGCCGCGAACATGCGGACGGAAGCCCATGTGGCGCACCCGGCCAGCCTTGCCCAGGTTCTGATTCATGTGGTCGGGGTTAGAAACCGCGCCCACCGTCGCCATGCAGCTGTCCTGAACCATCCGCAGCTCGCCGCTGTTGAGGCGGATCTGGGCGTAACCGGCGTCACGACCAACCAGCTGGGCGTAGGACCCGGCAGACCGGGCGACCTGGCCACCCTTGAGGGGCTTCAGCTCGACATTGTGGATGATGGTGCCGATCGGCAGGCCGCTCAGGGGAGCTGCGTTGCCAGGCTTCACGTCGACCTTGGCGGAGGCGATGATTTCATCGCCCACCTTCAGACGCTGCGGCGCCAGAATATAGCTCAGCTCGCCATCGGCATACTTGACCAGGGCGATGAAGGCCGACCGGTTGGGGTCGTACTCCATGCGCTCGACCGTCGCCGGGATGTCGAACTTGCGACGCTTGAAATCCACCAGACGATAAAGACGCTTAGCGCCGCCGCCACGGAACCGCACTGCGATCCGTCCGCCGCCGCCACGTCCGCCTTTTTTGGTCAGACCCTCGACGAGGCTCTTTTCCGGGCGACCCTTGTGGAGTTCCGAGCGATCAACCAGCACCAGAGCGCGTCTGGAGGGAGATGTCGGCTTGTAATGCTTGAGAGCCATGGTCTCAGAGCCCCGTGGTGATATCGATCGACTGGCCTTCAGCCAGGGTCACGATAGCTTTCTTGACGTCCGAGCGCCGGCCGAGCCGACCGCGGAACCGCTTGGTCTTGCCCTTGACGTTCAGGGTGTTGACCTTGGTGACGGTGACCTTGAACAGGGCTTCGACCGCCGCAGCGATCTCGTCCTTCGTGGCCTCGTTGGCGACCCGGAAAACCACCTTGTTCTGCTCGGAAAGCAGGGTGGCCTTTTCGGTGATCACCGGCGACAGGATGGTGTCGTAGTGACGCGCGGTGGCGACCATTACGCGGCCTCCTTCTGATCGGCGAAGCGGGCCGAGATGCCGTCGATGGCCGCCTTGGTCAGGACCAGGGTGTGACGACGCAGCACGTCATAGACGTTCAGGCCGGCATTGGGCAGCACATCGATGTTCGGAATGTTGCGGGCGGCCAGCTTGAAGTTGGCGTCCACTTCCGGACCCGCGATGAACAG
The DNA here is from genome assembly GCA_029866155.1 of Caulobacter sp. Classification (GTDB taxonomy): domain Bacteria; phylum Pseudomonadota; class Alphaproteobacteria; order Caulobacterales; family Caulobacteraceae; genus Caulobacter. The sequence goes on from JARWZW010000008.1 coordinate 24,179, forward strand.
GGCGTTCTTCAGGCCCATCTTCTCGAGCGAGGCGCGCAGCGCGGCGGTCTTGGGCTCGGACAGGGCCACATCGTCGAGAATGACGAGCGAACCGGCCTTGGCCTTGGACGACAGGGCATGGCGCAGACCCAGGGCGCGGAACTTCTTGTTGAGGCCGAAGGCGTGGCTACGGACGACCGGGCCATGGGCCTTGGCGCCGCCGACGAACTGGGCCGCACGGCGTGAACCGTGACGGGCGCCGCCGGTGCCCTTCTGCTTGTACATCTTCTTGCCGGTGCGGGAGACTTCGTTCCGCACCTGGATCTTGTGAGTGCCGGCCCGGCGCTTGGCCAGTTGCCAGGTCACGACGCGCTGCAGGATGTCGCCGCGGATGTCGTCGATGCCGAAGATGGCGTCGTCGAGATCCACCGAGCCGGCCGTGCCGCCGTCAAGCTTGATGACTTCGAGTTTCATTATTCGGCGCCTTCGACCGAGGCTTCGGGGGCCACGGTCTCTTCGACCTGGGCCGCTTCGGCGGGGGTTTCAGCGGGCGAAGCCTCGAGACCGGCCTTGCGGAACGCGCCCGGCTTGGGGGCGTCTTCCGGCAGGGTCGCCTTGATGGCGTCGCGGATCTTTACGTAGGAACCTTCCGAGCCGGGGACGGCGCCCTTCACCAGGATCAGACCGCGGTCGGCATCGACCTTCCAGACGGTGATGTTCAGGGTGGTGACGGTTTCCTGACCCAGGTGACCAGCCATCTTCTTGCCGGCGAAGGTTTTGCCGGGGTCCTGACGCTGGCCGGTGGAGCCGTGCGCCCGGTGCGAGACCGAGACACCGTGGGTGGCCCGCATGCCGCCAAAGTTCCAGCGCTTCATGGCGCCGGCGAAACCCTTACCGACCGTGATGCCCTGGATGTCGACCTTCTGGCCGGCCAGGAAATGATCAGCGGTGAACTCGGCGCCGACATCGATAAGGCTGGCCTCGTCAACGCGAAATTCGGCGACGATGCGCTTGGGTTCAACCTGAGCCTTGGCGAAGTGGCCGCGCATGGCGTTGGAGGTATTCTTGGGTTTCTTGGCCCCGGCGCCCAGCTGGAGGGCGACATAGCCGTCTCGCTCCTGGGTCCGCTGGCCAGTCACCTGACAGCCATCCAGGGACAGCACTGTCACGGGAACATGTTGGCCGGCTTCATCGAAGAAGCGGGTCATGCCAAGTTTCTTGGCGATCAATCCGGTACGCATCGGTTCGATCCCCTTACAGCTTGATCTCGACGTCCACACCGGCGGACAGGTCGAGCTTCATCAGCGCGTCCACAGTCTGCGGGGTGGGGTCGACGATATCGAGCACGCGCTTGTGCGTGCGGATTTCAAACTGCTCGCGCGACTTCTTGTCGACGTGGGGCGAGCGGTTGACGGTGAATTTTTCAATCAACGTCGGCAGGGGGATTGGCCCCCGGACGGTCGCGCCGGTTCTCTTGGCCGTGTTGACGATCTCGCGTGTTGAATGGTCCAACACGCGGTGGTCAAAGGCCTTGAGCCGGATGCGGATGTTCTGACGATCCATATCGCTCTTCTATTCCCCAACAGACGGCGGAACCGTCCGCGTGATCTCGAACCATTTCAAAGACCGGCCCGAACCCTTCCGAAGAAGAGCCCAGATACGCGTACGTCCGCAAAAAACGACAGGCCCGCGCAGGTCGCCCTGCGAGGGCCTTCAAGCCAAAAGCACCGAGTGCGCCTCTGGTCGTTCCGCGAACCGCGTCTGCCCTAAGGCACAGCCGGTCCAACAGGAGGGCGGCTTCTACCCGCCGATTCCATTCGCGTCAAGGCTCGTGGAACCAGCAAGTGGACGCCTGGCCACTAATTCCGGTTCATGTCGAACGGGCCGACATGAACGCCGCCGGAGCCCATGACCGACTTGGACACAGGACCGTTGACCTTGGTGACCCAGACGTCCCCGGAGCCCATGAAGCTGGCGTCCACCGATGCCGCCTCCCCTGCGATCCGGACATCGCCAGAACCGGCGATAGAGACATCGACCTTGCCGGTCTTGCCGCCATAGACCCGGATGTCCCCTGAGCCGGCGATGGAGACGTCCAGGGGACCATCCAGCCTGGCCATGCGCACATCGCCCGAGCCCGCGATATTGATGTCGGCCCGGCCGGTCACGGCCTGGGTCCGGGTGTCGCCCGAACCGGCGACACTGAGGTCGAGAGCGCCAACCGATCCAGCCTGGACGTTACCGGAGCCAGCCTGGCTGATATCCAGCCGGCCCGCGACATTGGCGATGGTCCAGTCGCCACAGCCGGCATTGGCGAACTCTACGCTGTTGGCCCGTCCGATGGAGCCGAACACAGCGCCTGCCACGGACATGTCGACCTTGCGGGGCGAATAAATGATCACCTCGGGCATCCTGGCCCAGGAGACGGTTCCGACTCCCTTTACATCGACAGACGCCTTTTCTCCCGCCCCCCGGCAGTTGCGGATCCGGTTCCAGCGAAGGTCGCCGTCGATCACCAGGGTATCGCCCTTGCGGGAAACCTTGAGGGGCAGATCCGGGTGCTGGGTGCGGATGACCACCTTCACGTCCTGGCGGTCGGACGGAACGACAATGACCCGGGCGACTGCACTCTTGATCTGCACGGACCGCTCAGCAGCGCTGGCCCCGGAAGCGGAGGCTGTGGCGGCTGACAGGACGGCGAGGCCCAGCAGGGCAGTAATGATTCCTGATTTGGCGGCGCGACGCATGGCGGTAAGCTCCCTCTGATTGTGGAGCCAAGGCTAGGGCCAGCTTGGCGGCAGGGCAGCTTAATTCGAGGTCATGACGAGAAGTTCACGCCGCCGAACGGTCGCTTTCGGCAAGCGCGAACGAGCGCTCGTAGTCCTTGATCAGGTTCGGAACCAGGTTGGCCTTCTTTATGGCCAAGGAGGCCGCCCAGAGGGCGGCGCGGGCAAAGGCGGGGGTTGCCCCCATGGGGGCCGGTTTGACGCCCCAGCGCCGCAATGCGCCGTTGGCGAAATGGGCGCCCCGCATCATCCGCGTTTCCCAGGTCTGGAAATCCAGGGACAGGGAGACATTGAAAACGCCCTGATTCTCCACCCGGTGCGGCGCATAAAGGGGCCAGGTCAGGGCCTGGCCGGGATGTAGCTCGACGATCCGGGCGTTGTCGTCATAGGACAGTCGATAGGGCAGTTCCTCGGCCTGGACCCTCATGATGACGTTTTCGACCGAGGGCTGGGGCAGATGGGCTTCATCCGTGGGATAGACCCAGAGCCGCTTTACGCCGCGCATATGGAACAGAACCACGCCGGCGGCGTCGAAATGATAGGGCACACGGGTCTGGGGCGAGGACAGGATCAGCTGGCCTGTCACCTTGATCGGGCGGACGCCGAGATCCCGGGCGATCCCGTCGAAGACGGGCTGGATATGCTGCCAGAGCGCCGGATGGGCCTCATGGGCGTCACGCAGATTGACCCAGACCCGGCCTCCCTTGATGGCGTCCAGCAGGACGGCGCCATCCGCCCTCCCCCGCTCGCCGGTGGCCAGGCTGACCTGTCCTTCGGCGTCATAGCTGTAGGCGTTGATATCGAGAAGGTCGGCCGGATAGCGATCGAGCAGCGCCGCCAGGGCGTCATCCTCGACAAGGCCGCTATTCTGGATCTGGTGGTCATAGATCTTGGGTTCGGACAGCCAGGTCATGCGCAGGATCTCACGTGGAAGGGACGGCGGACGGCGCAGGGCCGGCCACGGGAATGGAACGGGTTCGGCCCAGCATGGCGGAGGCCGCGGCGGTGACGGCCCGGATGCGGCCCAGGGCTGTGGTCTCGCAGGCGTCGATCACCGCCCAGCGACGGCGGACGCTCTGCGCCAGGGAGGCGCTCACCAGACCGGCGCCGGCCTCCATGGCCGAATGGGCCCCGGCCAGGGTCGCGGCTGCGTTGACTGCCTGCATAAGCCCGGCGGGCAGACTCGCCCCCTCCCAGACCTCGCGGGCCTCGTTGCAGAAGTACTTCTTGTAGGCCTCGCCCTCGAATCCGAAGTCAAACCGCCGGATGCCGCCAGCGGCGCAGGCCTGCATGGTGTCCATGCTCAGCAGCATGCCGGGCGAGTACCGCGCCGCCTCGGCCTCATAGGCCGGGATCCAGAAATGATAGTGATCCCCGCCCTGGAGTCCGAGCTCGTAGGCCATGGGCCGCTCATCGGCGAACAGAACCGCCAGCCTCACTCCGAAGGCCGGGTCTGGATGAGCCATCAGGGCCCGCAACAGGTCCACTGTCCAGCCGCAGGCGAAGATGTCATGGCGGCGCGACCGCCGGTACTGGTCCTGCTTGAGCTCGATAAGCCGCTCGAAATGCCCGGGCCCGGCGGTCCGGACATCCACCCGGACCGGACCGAGGTCACGTTCGAGCGCCCTGCGGCTCCGGTCCTTGTCCTTGAAGAACTTGCCAAACTCCGAGCGGCGAGCCTTGGTATAGGCCTCCCATCCCTCTGGCAGGCAGGCGATCAGGGTACGGGCCTGCGACAGGGCCTGGCTGGGCCTGGCCTGGCCTGTCCAGCCAGTAACGGTCAGGGACCGGGCGCCCAGGAGGGCGGCCATCTGGTCGATGGCCGGCGCCTGACCGGGCCCCGCGATAACCCCGTGATAGTCATTGATGGGCGCCGCGAGAGGCTGGGCCGCCCTGCCCCGACGCTGATGAGGAAAGAACCCGACGATCTCTCCGGCCCTGTGGAGGACCGCAAGGCGGGAGCCCGGTGCGATCTGGCCGGCAACGGCCGTGAAGTCCGGATGAAAGAAGGGCGACTGATAGGCCGGATCGTCCTGCGTCCAGCCGAGCCAGAGCGCGCGTTCCGAGACCGTCAGTCCGTCCGTCCCGATAAACTCTACACTGATCGGTCGATGCAAGATTCCGCCCTCTGGCCCTTCTGACCCGCTCCCCCGAAGAGGACCTGAAGGCGAGACGCTAGCAGGACAAAACCAAGGCGAGGTTAAGCGGAGTGGCCGCAGACATGAAAAACCCCCCGGCGGAGACCGCCGGGGGGTTTGACTGGCTGTTCTGCTGGCCGGGGACGCCGAAACGTCCCGGCCCGGGCAGGCTACTCGACGATCTTGCTGACCACGCCGGCGCCGACGGTGCGGCCGCCTTCACGGATGGCGAAGCGCAGGCCCTGGTCCATGGCGATCGGGGTGATCAGTTCCACGTCCAGTTCGGCGTTGTCGCCCGGCATGATCA